>JAPOXR010000016.1 GCA_026706985.1 Paracoccaceae bacterium
ATCAGCATGGAAATGCCACATCCGGGGCGGCCACTCAACTTTTAGGTCAAGCTCTTAGATGAAGAAATCCGGCCTGTTTGTTCATTGAGGAGAGTGCGGTCGAGTGCAATGATCTGTGTTACGTTCGCAACCGAATCCTTGGGCAGACCCGTCATCACAGTGCTCAACCGCACGTTTCCCGGCGCGTCTTCCCACCGGAGATTACTTGTCAACGGCACACAGACCACTGTAGCCAGCCGGCTTCGGTTCAACGCATTGCTCTGAACAACAACGACCGGCCGCCTGAACCCCGGCCCTGATCCGGTCGGCGGCGGCATCGAGGTCCAGAAGACGTCGCCCTGTGAGATTACCATTCGGTATTGGCGAGCACCCGCCGCCCGGCGGCGGCGAGAAAGGCATCATCGTTCCCGCCGACCTCCTCACACACCCGGTTCATTGCATCGGTGACCTCACCGTTATCCCGGCGCGCGAGATACTCGTCGAGCGCAGCCGTATATACTTCGCTCCGGGACCGCCGTCCCTCCGAAGTCAGTCTCTCGGCGCGTTCGAAGATATCATCGGGGATGTATATTGCGATTCTCATACTTATAGTAATACTTCTTACCGAGAGGAAAATCAAAGGGCGGTGCTGATCACAGATGAGACGCGGCGCCCCTTGGGACTGTAGTGCTTCAATGTACGGGCTTGGCGATGGCATTACCCCGGACGCGCATCCTTTCCATAGGGATCGAACCGAATATCTCCGGCGTCCTGGCCGACGAATTGGTCCGTTCATCGGCATAATGAAGACATCCGATACATTGATATGCCTGCGGATTTGGCACCCATCGCACTTTGGAGTGAAGAGGAATTGTTTGCTTCGCTCGCGTTGAAGACAGGGTTGTAACTTCCAGCGGGTCAGCCTTTCTCTTGATGCAGAAGAATCAACAGCGCCACGATCGTCGCCGCCACACCGGCGAGTATGGCGGGGCTGGGAAAGCCGTGGCCGAGTCCCCATTCCCACAGGATGACCCAGGAAGGTGTAAGGTATGTATATGCCATGACTTTGGCGGCGGGCAGGCGAAGGGCTGCATAATTCACCGCCAGAAAAGTCAGGGTTGTCGAAATCAGCGTCAAATAGGCAAGCGTCACCCACACTATGGGTGGCAAATTCGCCCAATCTGTCTCTGTGATCGCATCCCAGCCGTAGAGATTGAGTAGGACCGCCCCGGAGAAGGCCATTCCGAAAACAAAAACAGCCGGCGATTCGCCGCGGTTGAACTTACGTACGATCGGTGTGTACAGCGCGTGTGCGATACAGCCGACAAAGAACACGGCTTCGCCCCGGCTGACCCGAAATGCCAGCAAGGCCTCCAGGTCGGCGCGGAATATCACCCACAGCGCACCGGCTGCGCCCACGGCCAGCGCCATGGCCATCCGCGGTGTCGTGACCTGACGCAGCAGGATCCATCCGAAAATACCCGACATAACCGGTGTCAGTGTGAAAACCGCGCTGGTTGAAACCGCGGTGGCGGTTTTCAGCCCCTCGAACATCAGGACGAAATACACCGCCATCAACGCTCCCGGGATGATGTATCTCCAAGGTGCGGCCGCATCCTGTTTTCTGAATCCCGGGCCGACCGCAGCAATCACCGCCATCAGTGGAGCTGTCGCCGCAAAGCGTGCGGCGGTTATCACCACCGGATCGATTTCGTTCGCCGCCAGACCGCCGAGGCTGAAGGAGCCGGCAACGCCGAGCGAAAAGGCAAGCATTGCCGCATGGCCGCGTGCGGGTTGGCTGAGGGAAAGCATCCGACAGGCTTTAGCCGCTTCCCTCGCCGTCGGGAAGCTGTTTCAAAATACCCATCTCACACCTAACGCTGCGCGGCAGCGGGCCCTGTGGGGGCCGCCCGCAACCGGTCACCCGGCACAGCTTCCCGAAAGCCGGACACGATAACCGGCGGTCGCTGCGGAACAATAACCGCCTTCCGCCGCCTGTTCGCCGGCCAGTGGGGCTGGGTGGACAATCAAGAAGGCTGTCCGGCCTGGAGAAGATGGGTAGGTCGTGAGTAAACAGCCAATACAGGGCGACCCGCAATGTCCTGCAAAACTGTCTTAAATTTGGCGGGGATTAGGTAGTTTATGGCGGCAAGACCCGCATCGCTGGATTGGGAATCGTCTCGCAGGGCACCGCTTGCGGCAGGCCGGGACGAGCGTCCTGGAAATGGTCATGGAGTTTGCGTCTCGGGGGATTTATGCCCTTGGCGAAACACTTGCCGACCATTCAGGAAGGAATGGCGATGAAAACCAGGGTTGAAATGCAGATGAACGGGATCCTCGGGATGTGCGCCGCCACGACATTGCACTGCACGCTGCAGTCAGTTTGGCTGCGCGTGGAACAGGCATCATCCAGACCAACAGCGACGCTGACTGCCTTGAGGAATTCGTGTCTCCGCACAATCCCTGGATTGCGGGCCGAATTTTCGGGATCCAAGACGACCTTGCCACCATGCTGGCCGCGAGTCCGGCCGTAGAGCCTGATCGGGACTCGTGATCAAGTTTGCCGACATCAGGAGGCTTGTGCTCGTGGGCGACATCCATGGGAAGTTTTCGCCTTTCCAGACCTTCGCCCGGCGTGTGCTGGGCAGGGGCGTAGCTGTCGTACAGATCGGCGATTTCGGACACGGATTTTTTGACCCTGGCACGGCGGCTGATACGCAGGATTTCTTCCGGGAAAATATGGGCACCTGCGGTTTTATCCGTGGCAACCACGACGACCCGGAAATCTGCCGCATGATGCCGGGTTGGATCCCGGACGGGCACCATGATCCGGCCTGGGACATCATGTTCGTGGGTGGCGCGTATTCGGTCGACCGACACCTGCGCACCGAAGGGCTGGATTGGTGGGCGGACGAGGAATGCTCAATCACGGAACTGAACGGAATCGTAGACCGCTACGCCGCAGTAAAGCCCCGGATCATGGTGACGCATGATGCTCCGTCAGCGGCAATCGAAGCGGTGTTTCCGAACGTTAGGCTGTTCCGCCCGCTGTCGCGGACAGTCCAAACGTTTAACTCGATGTTCGAAGTGCACTGCCCGGACACCTGGTTCTTCGGGCACTGGCACCATTCGGCGTCGGCCGTCGTGAATGGCACCCGGTTCCAGTGCCTGGGCGAGCTCGAGAATTGTATCCTGTCCAGGTAAGGGTTCAGGGCATGGCTCGATCAAGGTAGCGGCCAGCGTCAACCAGGCTGACAAAGGCAAGAACAACCCCGACAATCGCGTCAAAAGACTGGCCTCACCGCGGTAGATTTGAATCCCAGTTACGACCTGCCTTAACGTGCAAGCCCCTCCGCGGTTTCCGCCGCCTCATGTTCAAAAGCCGCGCGGTAACTATAGTTACGGGATACGGGCATGGTTGAATCAGTGACATGCCGGACGTGGTGCCTTATTTTTTGCCGCACACATATGAACGGCCGTTGAAGTCCGCGCTTCCTGAGAGCATTGCTGTGCAGAAGATACGCGTGTAACTGCATCAAAATTTACTTGTTTATATACAGCATATTTGACTTGACAAAGTGTGGCAGAATAAACTTGTATTGATACGTCAGGTCAAGCTTGTTGAACCGCAGGATAGTCCGGTATGGCCACACTCAATGAGAAACTCGCCGTGTCGCTGGCGCGGCTCCGGACGCTCCAAACCCGTGGCCGGCGGGTTTTCCGCTCCGGCGAGTTGACGCGCGTTCACCGCGAGCGCCTCGTCAGGAACGGTTTTCTTCGAGAAGCGATGAAGGGATGGCTGGTCTCCTGCAGCCCGGATGCGGATCCCGGCGACACGACACCTTGGTTCGCTTCTTTCTGGGAGTTTTGTGCCGCCTATTGCAACACCCGGTTCGGCCCGGATTGGCACCTGTCCGCCGAACAGTCCTTACTGCTCCACGCGGAACACACCGTCATCCCCCGGCAGGTCATTGTCCATACGCCCAAGGGCACCAACAACAGCGTCAAACTGCTGTTTGGCACGTCAATCTACGACCTCAGGCAACAGAGCTTGCCGCCGGATACCGACCTGACGGTGGTGGGCGGGTTACGGCTGCTCGTGCCCGAGGCGGCACTGGTGCGCGTTCCGCAGGAGTGCTTTGTCCGGCACCCGGCAGAGGCGCAGGTTGCGCTCTCGGGGGTCCGCGATGCGGCTGATGTGCTCGCACGGCTGCTTGATGGCGGCCATTCTGTGATCGCCGGGCGGCTGGCCGGTGCCTTTCGCCGTATCGGCAGGGGTGGTATGGCCGACGAGATTCTGGGCGTCATGAAACGCGCCGGCCACGATGTCCGCGAATCCGACCCGTTCGAGCCGGAGCGGGCCTTTGCCCCTTCTGCCCGGCCACAGGCACCAATTGTCGATCGTCTGCAATGGCTGTGGAAGACGATGCGGGAGCCCGTGCTCGCAGTGTTTCCCGACGCCCCCGGCCTGCCCGAGAACCCCGGAGCCTACTTGTCTGTTGTAGACGACATCTATCGGAACGATGCCTATCACTCGCTGTCAATTGAGGGCTACCAAGTAACACCGGAGATGATCGACCGCGTGCGCACTGGCAATTGGGATCCGGACAATCATGCAGGCGACCGGCAAAACCGCGATGCGCTTGCCGCACGCGGTTACTGGCAGGCGTTCCGGCTTGTGCGTATGGCGGTAAGCGGGATTATCGAAGGAGGCGCAGCCGGTGCCATGGTCCGCAAGGCCCACCGTGACTGGTATCGTGAGATGTTTCAACCTTGCGTTGCAGCCGGCCTGGTCACGGCATCTGCTTTGGCAGGTTACCGCAACCACGCTGTGTATCTGCGGGGGTCGCGGCACGTGCCGCCACGCTGGGAGGCGGTGCGGGATGCCATGCCGGCCTTGTTCGACTTGCTGGAAGCAGAAACCGAGCCTTCCGTTCGTGCCGTGCTCGGGCACTGGCTGTTCGGCTATGTCCATCCATATCCTGATGGCAACGGACGCATGGCGCGCTTTGTCATGAACTCGATGCTGGCATCCGGCGGCTATCCTTGGACCATTATCCGGTTACAGGATCGCAATCTCTACTTGGCGGCACTTGAAAGCGCCAGCATCGACCAGGATATCGGGCCGTTCGCGCAGTACGTGGCGGACCAGGTCGCATGGGCTGCGTGAGAGCAGTGCGACCATCGAAACGCAAATCCTTCGGAATTGGCAGCTGGCCTCGCCAGGGCTGGAATGGTGCCCCCCGGGGCCGCGGAAAGCGGGATCTGTTGGATACGCTTGACCCCGTTCGCAAGCGCAGACGCCGGTTCAACGGCTGTCCCTGATCACATACATATGAGATTCTGAGCTGGCGGTCATCCGTGCGGGGAAAACGGAGAGAGGGCACAGCCCGAACGGAGGTTTCCCACCGGAATGGATTAAAATTCCTCCCGGTTCCCTTCTGATTCTCAGAAACATACAAGGTACACGGGCTTGTCGATTGACGATCTTCAAAGTAGTCTCGCTTATGCTGAGGTCGCCATTTGATCAGCGGCCGGCAACAAAGTGAGAAAGGGAGAAAATCATGAAAGTCCGAACATTTCTTGCAGCTGCATCGGCCGCGGTGCTGGTGACGCAGGCTTTGCCCGCTGCCGCCCAACAGCAATTTATTTCAATCGGCACCGGCGGTGTGACAGGCGTCTACTATCCGACCGGCGGTGCCATCTGCCGACTGGTCAATAAGGACCGTAAGGAGCATGGCATCCGCTGTTCGGTGGAGTCAACCGGTGGTTCGATTTACAACATCAACACCATCAAGGGCGGCGAGCTTGAATTCGGCGTCGCCCAATCCGACTGGCAGTATCATGCCTTCAACGGAACTTCGAAATTCGCCGATAACCAGTTCGAAGGATTGCGTGCGGTGTTTTCGGTGCATCCCGAACCGGTCACCATTCTTGCCAGAAGGGACAGCGGCATCGACAACATCACCGATGTGGTCGGCAAACGGTTCAATATCGGCAATGACGGATCGGGCACGCTCGGAACCTGGGAAGTCATCGAGGCAGCGATGGGCTGGAGCCGCGATGATCTGGCTTTGGCGGCGAAGATGAAATCGGCCGAGACCGGCGGTGCATTGTGCGACAACAAGATCGACGGGTATTTCTGGCTCGTGGGTCATCCTTCCGCACTGACGCATGAGACCATCGCCTCCTGCGATGCCAAAATCGTTTCTGCGATAGCGCCGGAGATTGATGCGCTGGTCGCCGAGCGTCCCTACTATCGTAAAGCCGTCATCCCCGGCGGTATGTACCCTGGTAATGACGAGGATGTGCAGACCTTCGGCGTCGGCGCCACCTTCGTGACGTCAGCCGATGTTCCCGATGAGGTGGTCTATATCGTGGCCAAGGCGGTGCTCGCCAATCTCGATGATTTCCGTCGTCTGCATCCGGCTTTCGCCAATCTGAAAGCAGAGGAAATGGTCAAGGACTCCTTGTCGGCACCTCTGCATCCGGGCGCAATCAAGGCCTTTGAAGAACTCGGCCTTATGTAATCCGGAATATTGAGGGAGCGGGGCCCGTGCCCCGCTCCAATTAAAGGGATTTTGTTGACAGATGGCCGGCACCAACAGCAGACAGAATCCGGTCGAGGATGCCGGTGCATTTGCCGCCGACCTTGATGTCGGCGCCCGCAATCCTCCGGGTTGGCAGGGTGCATGTATCTTCGGCGTTGCTTTGCTCTGGGCGATTCTGCAGGTCTTCAACGCCTCGCCATTACCGGCGCTGTTAGCCCAGTTCCTGGGAACGGGTTGGCTCTATGTCACTTCCGACACTGAGCGCGTCCTGCATCTGGCATTCGGATTGACTCTGGCAGTCCTGGCTTTTCCGCTGTTCAAATCCTCACCGCGTGACCGAATTCCCTGGTATGACTGGCTGTTGATCGCCGTCTCGCTGTTCGCGACCCTGTATCTGATTGCCAATTCGGCGGCGATCGCCGATCGGTCCGGATTGCCGACGACATCCGATCTCATCGCCTCGGCTCTCGGGTTGAGCATGGTGCTGGTCGCGACTTACCGCGCCCTTGGCCTGCCGATGGTCGTGGTCGCCGGAGTCTTTCTGCTCTACGTTTTTTTCGGTGACGCTGAATTCTTCCCCGATGCGATGCAGTGGAAGGGTGCCAGTTTCGGCAAGGCGATGTGGCATTTCTGGATGCAGACCGAAGGCGTGTTCGGGTTGGCGCTCGGTGTGTCGGCCTCGATGGTGTTCCTGTTTGTCCTGTTCGGCTCGCTGCTCGAAAAGGCCGGTGCCGGAAATTATTTCATCAAGCTCGCCTTTGCGCTGATGGGCCACCTCACCGGCGGGCCGGCGAAGGCGGCGGTCGTCGCATCGGCTGCCACCGGGCTGATTTCCGGCTCTTCAATCGCCAATACGGTGACCACCGGAACCTTCACGATCCCGCTGATGAAGAAGGTCGGTTTCTCTTCGGAGAAGGCCGGTGCCGTTGAAGTCGCTTCCTCGACCAATGGCCAGCTTACGCCGCCGGTCATGGGGGCGGCGGCGTTCCTCATGGTTGAATATGTCGGAATTCCCTATCTGGAAGTGATCAAACATGCCTTCCTTCCGGCGGTCATTTCCTACATCGCCCTTGTCTACATCGTGCATCTCGAGGCCGAGAAACTCGACCTCAAGGGATTACCCCGTTCGGGTCCGGTGCGGCCTCTGGCACAGAAACTGGCGGGATTCGCACTCGGGGTGGCGGTTTTCTGCGGCCTTTGCCTCGTCACCTATTTCGGACTTGGCTGGCTGAAACCGGTTCTTGGAGATTTTTCGCTGCTCGGCATGGCTGTGCTGTTCCTGATCGCCTACGCAATTCTCATCAAATGGGCGGCGAGTTATCCCGACCTGACGGTTGACGATCCAAACGCGCCGTTTTCGGAACTGCCGCAGCCGGGCCCGGTGGCCAAGACCGGCGCCTATTTCGTGTTGCCGGTGGTTGTGCTTATCTGGAACCTGATGATCGAGCGCAAATCACCCGGCCTGTCGGCATTCTGGGCGACACTGGCAATGATTTTCGTGATGCTGACGCAGCATCAGGCCAAGGCATTCTTCCGTGGAGACAACCGGGCCGGCCAGGCAGTCCGCCAAGGCTGGCGGGAACTGCTTGACGGAATGGTCGCCGGCTCGCGCAACATGATCGGAATAGCTGTGGCCACCGGCACCGCCGGCATCATTGTCGGCACGGTCTCGCTGACCGGCGCCCACCAGGTAATCGGCGAGTTCATCGAAGTGATTTCAGCCGGAAACCTGTTGCTGATGCTGATTTTCGTCGCACTTTTTTCCCTGGTGCTGGGAATGGGGTTGCCGACAACGGCCACCTATATCGTCATAACCTCGCTGATGGCGCCGGTGATAGTCGCTGTCGGCGCAAAATCCGGATTGATCGTGCCGCTGATAGCGGTGCATATGTTCGTGTTTTATTTCGGCATCCTTGCCGATGACACACCGCCTGTCGGACTTGCGGCATTCGCTGCCGCCGCGATCTCGAAGGGAGATCCGATCAAGACCGGCGTGATCGGATTTTCTTATGATGTGCGCACGGCGATCCTGCCATTCCTGTTCATTTTCAACACCGAACTGCTGCTGATCGATGTCACTTTCACGAAGGCGGTGTTTGTATTCCTGATCTCCGTTGTCGCCATGATGCTGTTTGCCGCGGCGACGCAGGGCTGGTTTTTCTCCAGATCCCGGATCTGGGAAAGCATCGCCCTTCTGTTGATCGCCTTCACCCTTTTCCGGCCGGGATTCTGGCTCGACATGATCTCGGACCCCTATGACCGGGTCGCGCCCAGCGAGTTGGTGATGCTGGCGGATACGGCGCCGGACCAGGCAGGGCTGCGGGTTCGGATGTCGGGCGAGGATTTCGCCACAGGCCAGCTGGTGGAAACCACCATTGAGCTTCCGCTTGGTGACCGGGCGGATGGTGACGGCGCCACCAGGCTGGATCGGCATGCCGGAATTGCTTTCTACAGCGGCGATGATGGGCGGGTGTTTGTCGATCGGGTGAATTTTGGCCAATTTGCCGAAAAGAGAGGGATAGATTTTGACTGGGAGGTTCTGCATATCGACGTCCTGGCTGACCGGATGGCCAAGGAAGTCTTTTATGTGCCGGCACTGCTGTTGCTTTTCCTGATCGGTTGGCTCCAGCGCGGTCGCCGACGGCAGGACGCTGTCCTGCGCTGACCCCGTTCGCGTCACAGCCTGCAGTGAAATCAGATTTCCCTTATGTCGCATGTTTTCGGACGCAACTCCCGGATTCAACCGCCGACCGTTGCCCGTGGCGAAGGTGTCTATCTGTATGATACCGCGGGCAAGCGGTATCTTGACGGTTCAGGCGGGGCTGCGGTGTCAAGCCTTGGCCACTCCGACCCGGAAATCCGCTCCGCGGTCCACCATCAGCTGGACCGGGTGGCCTTTGCCCATACCGGATTTCTGACCTCTGAGCCGGCCGAGGAACTGGCCGGGCTTCTGGCGAGGCTGGCACCGGGTGGAATCGACCGGGTCTATTTCGTCAGCGGCGGCTCGGAGGCGGTCGAGGCGGCGGTGAAACTGGCGCGCCAGTATTTTGTCGAAACCGGGCAGCCGGAACGGCGCAACATCATCGCCCGCCGCCAGAGTTTTCACGGCAACACCCTCGGTGCGTTGGCCGCCGGTGGAAATCGCTGGCGCCGCAGACCGTTTTCACCGCTGTTGCTGCGGACCTTCCATATCTCCCCCTGTTTCCAATACCGGGGGATGCTCGAGGGTGAGTTGGAACAGCAATACAGCATGCGCGTCGCCGACGAGCTTGAAGCGGAAATCCGCCGTCTCGGTCCGGACACGGTCATGGCATTCATCGCCGAGCCGGTTGTCGGAGCCACCCTTGGCGCCGTGCCGCCGACTGCAGGATATTTTCAGCGCATCCGGGAAATCTGCGACCGGTATGGCGTGTTGCTGATCGCCGACGAAGTGATGTGCGGGATGGGACGGACAGGCAGTTTGTTCGCGGTCGAACAGGAAGCGCTGAAGCCTGACATCATCACCCTCGCCAAGGGGCTGGGTGCCGGCTATCAGCCGATCGGTGCCATGCTCTGCGAGGGGCATATCCATGATGCCATCGCCCGGGGTTCGGGCTTCTTCCAGCATGGCCACACCTATATGGGCCATCCGGTTGCCGCGGCGACAGCCCTCGCAGTGGTGAACGCCATCCTGAAACGCGGTCTTCTCGAAGAGGTGCGGCGGCGCGGTGCCTATCTCAAGGCGGGACTGGATCGTGAATTCGGCCAACACCCGCATGTCGGCGACATTCGCGGGCGCGGGCTGTTCATGGCGATCGAATTGGTACAGGACAGGCAAACCAAGCTTCCCTTCGACGCCTCGCGCGGCATTGCCGGCCGGATCAAACAGGCGGCTTTGGAAGCCGGGCTGATCTGCTACCCGATGGCAGGCACCGTGGATGGACGATCCGGCGACCATGTGCTTCTCGCCCCCGCATTCATAATCAGCGAAGGGCAGATCGACGAGTTGCTCTCAAAGCTCGGTACCGCCCTCGACGTCGCCCTCGGCACACGCAAGTGAGTTTTCTTCTGCCGCAGCTGATGGTGGCTCCGAACGGAGCCAGGCGAAGCAAGGCGGACCATCCGCGGCTGCCGATTTCGATTGCGGAGACGGTTGCCACCGCCAGCGCCTGTTTCGATGCCGGAGCCGGGGCACTGCATGCCCATATCCGCAATGATGATGGCAGTCACAGCCTCGATCACGGCCGCTACCGGGAGCTTCTGCGGGAGATGCAGAGAGAGGTGCCGCAAATGCCGGTTCAGATTACCACCGAAAGTGCCGGTCTCTTTGCGCCGACGGTGCAAAGGGATCTTCTGTGCCGATTGTCGCCGGTGGCCGCCTCGGTGGCGATCCGGGAAATGCTCTCCGATGGCGAATTGCCGTCGGCGCGGCATTCCTATCATGCGGCAGCGGAAGCCGGCACCGCCATCCAGCATATTCTCTATGACCGGGACGATATCCGTCTGCTCAGACATTCGATCGACATTGGAACCATACCGTCGGATGCGCTTCAGGCGTTGCTGGTCATGGGTGCCTATGAGGGTATGCGCCCGGCCCGGCCCGCCGACCTCGCTCCGCTTCTTGGATTTGCCTCCGACCTGCTGCCGGAATCGGACATCGCCATCTGTGCATTCGGCAGCGGGGAAACCGTGATCCTGCGCCGGATGCTTGCGCTCGGCGGCAAGGTTCGGGTCGGTTTCGAAAACAACATTCACTCGATGGATGGCACGCCGGCACCGGACAATGCGGCGCGTGTCACCGAGATCCTCGGAGGCTGAACCCCGGCGGCGGGTTTGATATTGACGCAGCATTGGGCTGGCATTAGGTGAGGCGGCATCGTCTTTGAGTTCCGGAACGCTCCGGTCCATCGGCAGATGCTGGGACCAACATCCGTCAGCGAGATTCGCCCGCGGGTGCGATTGGTCGTGCTGACACCCGGATGGTGCTGAGGCAACGGAACAGGGAGTGGAATGTTATGTTCGACAATCTGTCTGACCGTCTTTCCGACGTTTTCGGTGGATTGCGCCGCCGTGGCGCCCTGACAGAGCAGGATGTTTCAGTCGCCATGCGGGAAGTTCGGGTGGCGCTGCTGGAAGCCGATGTCGCCTTGCCGATCGCAAGATCCTTCATCCGGACCGTCAGCCGGAAGGCCACGGGCCAGGCGGTGATGCGGTCGGTGGCCCCGGGTGATCTGGTCATCAAAATCGTTCACGACGAGTTGATCAAACTTCTCCAGGGCGAGGAGAATGAGTTCGAGGATTTCCGTATCGACAGCCCACCGTCGGCAATTCTGATGGTCGGTCTGCAGGGATCCGGCAAAACAACCTCTTCGGCGAAACTCGCCCAATGGCTGACCAACCGGGAGAGCAAAATGGTCCTGATGGCCTCGCTCGACACCAGAAGGCCGGCCGCCATGGAGCAATTGCGCGTTTTGGGCGAGCAGGCGCAGATTGATACGCTCCCGATCAGCCCCGGCCAGTCGGCAACCGAGATCACCGAACGTGCGGTCCGGCGGGCTGAAATCGGCGGTTACGACGTCCTGATTCTGGATACGGCTGGACGGCTTCATGTCGATCAGGAACTCATGCGTGAAGTTGTGGATATACGCAACATCGCCGCGCCGAGGGAAACACTGCTCGTTCTCGACGGTTTGACCGGCCAGGATGCGGTCAATACGGCGCAGGAGTTTGATGCGCAGGTCGGTGTTTCCGGCGTAATCCTGACCCGGATGGAGGGTGATGGCAGGGGCGGTGCCGCCCTCAGCATGCGTGCTGTTACCGGCAAACCGATACGGTTCGTCGGCACCGGCGAGAAGCTGGAAAATATCGAGCGTTTTGACCCGGAGCGGATTGCAGGCCGAATTCTCGGAATGGGCGACATCGTTTCGCTCGTTGAAAAGGCGGCGGAAACGCTCGAATCGGAAACCGCGGCGCGTGCCGCAAGGCGAATGCAGAAGGGGTTTTTCAATCTCAACGATATGCGCACCCAGCTCGAATCCGTGCAGAAAATGGGCGGTATGGAATCCATGCTGTCGCATATGCCGGGAATGAAGGCGCTCAGTTCCCGGGTCGGTGAGGCGGGCCTCGGTGACGGCTTTGTCAATTCACAGATCGCAATCATCAATTCGATGACACGCAGAGAACGCGTTAAGCCCTCGATTCTGCAGGCCAGCCGGCGCAGACGGATTGCCGCCGGGGCCGGCGTACAGGTGTCGGATGTGAACCGACTCATGAAGGCGCATGCGCAGATGGCGAAAGTCGCGAAATCCTATTCAAAGGGTGGTTTCGGCGGTATAGGCGCAATGCTGTCCAATGCCGGATTGCCGGGTGGGCTGGGATCTATGCTGGGAAAATCCGGACTTCCCGGGGGGCAGCCGAGCATGGAACAGATGCGGCAATTGCAGGGGCTCCTGGCGCCGAAGAGTGACAGGTAGCCGGGTCACGGCTTTGCGGGGCCGGATGAGAGATGCGGTAATCGACATGAAACAGGATGAGCGCGGCGTAGAGGAAATTCTGGCGGAGCACAGGGCTTCGATAGACCGGTTGGACACGATCCTGATTTTTGCTCTGGGAGAGCGATTTGAACATACGAAAGCCGTCGGCAAGCTGAAAGCCGAACACGGGATGCCACCCTCCGACCCCGAACGGGAGGCCAGACAGGTCGAACGGCTGCAGCGTCTGGCGATTTCAGCCGGCGTCGACCCGGAATTCGCAAAGACATTCATAAATTTCATCATCAAGGAAGTCATCCGGCACCATCGCCAATTCCAGAATTGAATGCCTGTCAGCCAGGCGATCACATGCACCGAAGGAGCAACAAACATGGCTATGAAAATTCGTCTTGCCCGGGGAGGGTCCAAAAAACGCCCCTTTTTCAGGATTGTGGCAGCCGATTCGAGGATGCCGCGCGACGGGCGCTTCATTGAAAAACTCGGCACCTACCAGCCACTTCTACCCAAGGACAGCGAAGACCGGGTCCGGATGAATATGGAGCGGGTCAATCACTGGCTGGAACTCGGTGCCAAACCCACCGATAGAGTTTCCCGCATGCTCGAAGCCGCCGGAGTGCTCGCGCCCAAGACACGTAACAATCCGCAGAAGGCAAAACCGCGCAATGCCGAGGCGGAGGAAGCTCCCGCGGCTTGAACGGATAGTCGGTTTGGTCTGCCGCGGTCGGCCGGATGGGCAGCCTGATCTGCGTCGGCACGATATTGGGTGCTTTCGGCGTCAGCGGACAGGTCCGGCTGCGGAGTCACTGCGAGATTCCGGAAGCAATCGCGGATTATGGCACTCTGTCTACGCAGGATAATGCCCGGCATTTCGATATCCGGATTTTCGGCAACCGGAAGAATTTCCTGATCGCTGAGGTGAAGAACCTGCAATCCCGTGAGGAAGCGGAACAGCTGAAAGGAACTAGGCTGTTTGCTGACCGGGCACGGTTTCCCGAAACCGGGGAGGATGAATTCTACCACGCGGATATCATCGGGTTATCGGTATACGATCAATTCGGCAGCCACCGCGGAGAAATTCGATCGGTGGAAAATTACGGAGCCGGCGATCTTCTGGAAATCGAATCCGCAAATGGAACTGAATTGATTCCCTTCACCCGGGAAGCGGTTCCGGACATAGATATAGGACAAGGCCGGGCAGTGGTTGAATTCGCCGATCAAAGCCGCGGTTCAGGCAATGATCTCAGACGCTGAAAAGGGAAATGATGAGCCTTGGCGGGTCAAGATCATCACGCTCTTCCCTGAACTTTTCCCCGGTCCGCTCGACTGCTCCTTGTCGGGGCGCGCATTGCGCTCCAATTTGTGGAAGCTCGACACCATCGATCTCCGCGAATTCGGTGAAGGTGCGCATCGGTCGGTCGATGACAGACCCGTGGGCGGTGGCCCCGGCATGGTATTCCGGCCCTCGGTCGTTGCGCATGCGCTGGATGCCGCATCTGCCGGCAATCCCGCCGGGTCGGAGGAATGGCCGATGATCTATCTGACACCACGCGGTCAGCCATTGCAGCAGTCACATATCGAATCCTTAGCCCGAACGCGTGGCATGACCCTCCTGTGCGGTCGCTTTGAAGGTGTGGATGAGCGTGTTCTGCGGAAATACCGCCTGCGGGAGATTTCTATCGGTGATTTTGTGTTATCGGGTGGTGAATTTGCCGCCTTTGTCTTGATTGACGCGGTTGTGCGGCTTATACCGCGCGTTCTTGGAAATGAATCGTCGGCAATTGAGGAATCCCACTCGGAATCTTTGCTGGAGTATCCGCAATTCACCCGACCGCGCGTCTGGCAGGGAATACCGGTGCCGGAAACGCTGCTGTCGGGCAACCATGCGGAGATCGCCGCGTGGCGGAAATCGGAAGCGGAACGGATCACCCGTTCGCGGAGGCCGGACCTCTGGCAAAAATACAGTGCCGGTGACAAACACAGCCGGAGCCTTGATGATCACTCTCAAGAGCTCGACGACAGGGAGACAGAGCGATGAACATGATTGCGCAGCTGGAGGCTGAACAGCTTGAAGCGCTCAGCCCGGATATCCCGGACTTTAAGGCCGGGGACACGATCAGGGTCGGATACCGGGTGACTGAGGGCACCCGTACGCGAATCCAGAATTATGAGGGCGTCTGCATCGCCCGCAAAGGCGGAGCGGGTATCAGCGGTTCGTTCACGGTCAGGAAAATTTCATTCGGTGAGGGTGTGGAGCGGGTCTTCCCGTTGCACTCGGCGAATATTGAATCGATTTTCATCATCCGTCGGGGCCGGGTGCGTCGCGCCAAGCTCTATTACCTGCGCTCAAGGCGCGGAAAATCGGCCCGGATCGCGGAGAAAACCAATTACCGGCCGCGCCGGAAAGCTGCTGCGAAAGGGGAATCATCATGAAGAATGACATTCATCCCGACTACCACGAAATTGACGTCAAACTGACCAATGGCGACATCCTCAGGATGAAATCGACTTATGGCAAGGAAGGCGATCAACTCACGCTTGATATCGATCCGACCGTGCACCCCGCCTGGACCGGTGGCGGCATGCATCTCATTGATACCGGCGGCAGGGTTTCGGCGTTCAAGAAAAAATATGCCGGCTTCGGCTTCTGAGCCGGATTCCCCGCTTGCTCATCAACGTGCCGTCGGTGGCATAGGGACACCGCCGCTCGGGACCAATTCTGTGCAGGCAGGATGGCGCGCTGAGAGGGATTCGAACCCCCGACCCCTTGATTCGTAGTCAAGTACTCTATCCACTGAGCTACCAGCGCACGCCCCTATAACGCCGGGGGACAGGGCGGGCAAGAAAATTGCTCAGTGGAACGGCGGCGCTGAAGCGGCCGGGATACTCTGCATCCCGGTTAATCAGAACCTCTGAACAAAGCGCACAATTCTTTCGACCGTGGGATTATTGAACAGGCGCTTGGAAAAGAAGGCACCCGCGGCGCGCTTGTTTGCCTCACCGAGCGTCGGGTAAGGCGCAATCATATTGGCAAAGGCCGACATTTTCAGGCCGTTCGCAATCGCCATCGACCACAGGTGAATCATTTCACCCGCCTGCGCTCCGACGATGGATGCACCAACCGGCTTCGATCCGGCGACAACCACCCGCACCTGTCCGACCGGCAGCCCTTCCGCCAGTGCCCTGTCATTCTCGCCGTAATCGAAACTGACCACCTCAACCTTGCCGCCATATTTTTTCCGCGCAGCCTCTTCGGTCAGTCCCACCTCGGCGATTTCGGGATCGGTATAAGTAGCCGAAGGAATGTGATCTTGGCGCGCTTTTGACGGGAGACCGAACAAGGCGGATTTCACGATAACGGATGCGTGATAGCCGGCCACATGGGTGAATTGCGCCGCACCCGCCACATCCCCGATCGCATAGACCCGGCGGTTTGTGGTTTTGAGCGAGGCATCAACCTTGATGCCGGTGCGGTGCCGTTCGATACCCGCGGCTTCGAGATCAAGCTTTTCCAGATTGGATTTCCTGCCCACCGCAACAAGCAGATCTGTCCCTTGAATGACCTTTTCATCAGCGGTCGTGATCGTGACCGCCCCCTTCTCACCCTCGATCTTCGTGGCCATCGCATCTTCGATGATGGTTATTCCCTCGCTCCGCAATTGCTGCAGCACGATCGCGGCATGATCCGGATGGCTTCGTCCCAGCGCCTTCAGCCCTTCCAACACAGTGACCTTACTTCCCAACCGGCTGTGCGCCTGCGCCATTTCCATGCCGATTGGTCCGCCACCGATGATGAGCAGATGCTCGGGGCGTTCCCTGCTGTCAAAAATGGTTTCATTGGTCTCGTAGGGCACGCTGTCGAGACCCGGGATCGGCGGCACAAAAGGTGAAGAACCGGTTGCGACGACAAACCGCCTTGCCTCGATTACGGTATCTCCCGCCTGCACCTCGGAGGGGGAAATAAAGCTCCCGAACTCCTGAATGACCCGAACGCCGAGGGATTCGAACCGCTCGACACTGTCATGCGGCTCAATTTTCCTGATCACCGAATGGACATGATCCTTCGCTTTGGCGAAATCCACCACCGGTTCAACCGGAGCCACGCCGAACGCCGCGCCGGTCTTCATGGCGTGCGCGTGTTTGCCGGCGGCAATCAATGCTTTCGACGGAACGCAGCCGTAATTCAGGCAGTCTCCCCCCATCCTGCCGCCTTCAAGCAGGACGACCCTGGCACCAATCTGCACCGCTCCGGCCGCGACTGACAGGCCTCCCGAACCCGCTCCGATCACGCAGAGATCTGTTTTTATCCGCATTGAATACCGCCTTCTATTTGCGCCGAACGGCTTTCAGCAGGATCGGCAGCGCCGCCAGCACGCACAATCCGAGAATCGGGCCGAGAATATTCCATTGCCAGATGATGCCGAGATTCGGTGTCTGGCCGGTTGCCAGAACCTCTCCCAATCCGGTTCCGACCCATGTGTATACCGTGGTTCCGGGGATAATACCGACCGCCGTGGTCAACACGAAGTTCCGCAACTTCACACCAACCAGCGCCGGTATCAGATTGGCAGCGAAAAATGGTACCGCAGGAACCAGACGTAACAGGAACAGCACGCTGATTTCATTCTCCCGCAGCCCGTCCGACATGCGTTTGACCGCGCCTGATCCGGAGTCAATTTTTGAAGATAGGTAATCGCCAAGCCCCATCCGGGCCGCCAGAAAGATGATAACTGCGCCGATGGTCGCTGATGCGACATTGTAGAGAACACCCGGAAAAAGTCCGAACAGGAACCCGCCGGCCAATGTCGCCGCGGTCGCGCCCGGCAGTGAAAACGCGACAATGACGATATAGGCGGCCACAAATATCAGCGACACCAGGGCAAAATTACTGTCACGCCAGGCCAGCAACGACCCGCGATTATCCGCCAGCGCCTGCCAGGACAGATAATCGCGGAAGGCAATGAAGGCGACAATCGCCACCACCACAATCACCAACAATGGAACCATCCGCTTCAGATCAAGCTTTCGATTAGCCATGCTTTCCTGCTTCCGGCGCATTCCCGACCAAAATCCGAACGCCACCATGACATGACCACCGAAGCGGAACAATGCGAATGTTATGGGAACAATGTCGGAAAGTGCCGGTATCCACTCATAGCGAATGATGAATGTGACTGCCTGGGCAACCCGGTCTCCATTCAGGCAAAGCTTTGCGGGAATACGGCGGAAGACATCGATCGAGGCACCTCAGTGAAGGGCAAAACTCCTATCCCGGCGGCTGACGAGAAACCCTGACGACAGGATCAACGATATCCGCGAAACATCCCCCTGTTCCACAAGGTGCGGCTGATCTGTTGCTGTGCCGTCACGGTGCCGGTCCAGCGAAGCAAAACGGCGTTGTTCAGCCAAGTCATCATGACCATCTAGGAGTCCCAAACGATCCGAAAGCCTTGATGCGTTGCCGAACCGTCCGGTGAGTTTCCCACGCGCGAAGCAATCCTGTAGCGATAGCAATAGCTGCGGTGGCAAAGGAACGAACCGCCCTTGAGAAGTCGGAAGCCACGCATTCGGGCCAGCCTCTGCCGAACATGTTTCTTCAAAGACCGTACCCGGTACAGATCCGACGTCCATTCCCAGACATTTCCTGACATGTTGTACAAGCCAAACCCGTTCGGATGGAAGGACCGCGCCGGGGCGGTTGTCTTCCATCCGTCTGCACATGTGTTGTGGTCGGGAAACCGGCCCTGCCAGATATTGCAGGGGAAATGCCCGATATCGTCGGGCTCCGCGTCCCCCCATGGAAAGCGCACATCGCCACAACCGCCGCGGGCGGCATGCTCCCATTCCCGCTCGGTCGGCAACCGTCCCCCTGCCCAATCAGCATAGGCGGCGGCATCGTTCCAGGACACATGGACAACGGGATGGTTCGGTAACCATGCCTCGCCCATCGTATCCGGGCCATTGATGTCTTTCCAGTTTGCACCATCGATCTTATGCCACCATTCAGCACCTGCAACGGCTTGTGTCGGCCCCAGGCATTCCGGAACTTCGGACCGGAAAACGAAGGACCATCCGATGCGCTCCGCCTCTGTGACAAACCCGGTTGTCTCAACGAAGTTGAGGAATTGACGGTTCGTGACAGTCGTCGTGCATATCCTGAACGTTTTCAGGCGGTTCCTGCGGAGGGGACTTTCGCCTTCATCGTGGATCTGCGGCAAATCCGTACCCTGAAACGCCACTTCGCCCGGCACCCGCATGGTTTCAACATCTTCCGGTGATTGGGCGGCGATCCTGTCGGGCTTGCCGGTGGCCTGGCCGCGTGACGATCGTGATGGCGTGCAGCAGGCCTGCGGAGTGAATGGGTTCTGCCTGCCACCTGTCATCATCGAATCCCGGCGAGAATTGGCGCATGATAGACAAATGGCCGGCACCGTAAAACCCCGGGTCCATGGCCTGGTGGATATCCGCGGAAATTCGGCTTGATCATCGCCGGATCTGAAACCTGCTTGTCGCATACCGGGAATTGGATATCTCTCGCGCCTGCCGGTTCAGAAATTCAAAAATTTATGATCAGTGACAGTCATCCAGCCTTTGCGGCTTGTCTGCAGATCAAACAGGATCGGCGCTCCAGACAAATCCTGTGAAAATATTCGGGTGGGTGCACATTACCTGCATGTCACAAGGGGCGCCGGGCGAGCGAGAAGATCTGCCCCGTTGGTCCACCGACCGGATATGATGCCAATTGCAGAGCCAAATCCGCGACTTCATCCGGGTGCTTGACGCGCTCCCATGCAGGCAGCCCCTTTGGCAGGGCATCGCGTCCTGCGGCAAGGATTGCTTCCGGCGAACATTTCTGGCTAGGCCCGGCATTGGTCAGGGTCGCGGTTGGCCCGGGCACCAGGCTGTTAACATCGATCTGCCGGGGCCAAAGCTCGTTGGCGAGACCCTCGGTCATCATGTTCAGTGCCGCCTTGGATACGTGATAGGCGGTGCTGTCGGCACCGGCGCTGAAACCCTTGCCCGAAGTGAGATTGATGATCTTGCCGCCCGGTCTGATCGCTTCGATCAGTTTCCGGGTCAGCAGATACGGACCGCGGAGATTGACCTCCACGGTTCTCCACCACAGCTCCGGATCCGAGTCGGCGAAAGCACCCCGCTCAATATAGGCACCGGCATTATTGACGAGAATATCAACGCCCCCGAACTCACGCAAAACCGCATGGCAAAATGCCTCAACCTGCTCTGGATTCGCCAGATCAACGGAGGAGGCATGGCAGCGCCGACCCAGCAGCTCGACCGCACTTCCAGTTTCCGCGATTTCGAGTTTCGACCGGGCACAAATGGCGAGATCGGCACCCGTCCTTGCGAAAGTCAAGGCAATGGATTTGCCGATTCCACGCCCTGCCCCTGTGACAACGGCGGTTTTGCCCGCAAGCGGTGATTCATTCACGTCTCTTTGCTTCCAATTCCATCAATGTCGCCCCGATCTCGGTCAATCCTTCATCCCAATCCACGGCCGTCCGCGCAGTGTAATGCGCCATCGGCAAGGCTTTCTGCAGACAATTGATGCCGGCCCAGAGCCGCGTGTCGCAAATCATCGCATAAGGTCTGCCCTTGGTTGCGCGCGCCTCTTCAAATGCGTCCAGAAGTTCCGTGATGCCCGTCCCGTTGATGCGCCGTGACTTGAAGCCGAAAGCCTCGAACTTTTCCGGCACCGGTTCAACGGCGAGGACGTCGGCTACCTGGCCCGAAGCCTGCATGTCGTTGTTGTCGATGATGAAGCAGAGATTATCGAGCTTCTGGTGACCCGCGAACATCGCCGCTTCCCAGACATTTCCCTCCTGCAGTTCACCATCGGAGAAAAGACAATAGACCCGCTCATCCAACCCTTGCCGCCTGAGCGACCAGGCAAGTCCCGCTGACTGGCTCGGACCCTGGCCCAGCGATCCGGCGGTGATTTCGAAACCAAGCTGACCTTCTATCGGGCTTTGATCCACCGATGTGCCATCGGCATTGTAGGTCTTCAACACATCCATTCCGTAGTGGCCGGTTTCTGCCAGCGCGCCATAAACCATGATCGCATCATGGCCGTTTGACAAAACAAAGCGATCCTTAAACCAGCCGTCGGCATCGGGACGCAGTTCGTCAAAATACAGGACTGCGGCGATATCCGCGAGCGCGACACCTTGCGCCGCATAGCCGCCGCGTTGGCGACAGATTTCCAGCACATGCCGGCGGATCCTGGCAGCGATGACTGCAAGATCATTGACAGATTGATTGCGTCTCATGACGCCAGCCCAGCCAGCCGCGACGCCAACACTTCGGCGTCCAGGCCCAGCTGTGCCCGAATATACGCGAGCGTTCCACCCGGAGCCCACCTGTTGGCCAGGCCGATACGCGTGATGCGTGGCCCGCCCCCGGTGTCGGAAACAATTTCGGCCACCAGTGATCCAAGCCCGGTAACAATCTGATGATTCTCAATTGTGACGATCTGGTCGTGCGCGAATGCGAAGTCGGAAACCTCCTTCTCATTAACAGGCTTGATCGTCGGCACATGCAGGAGCGAATGATCAACGCCGCGTTCGGACAGCAGTTCCGATGTTTCGAGTGCCCATTGTGTGCCATGACCGCTGGCGATGATGCCGATGCCTTTGCCGGCCTTAAGCGTATAGGTCTTCCCCAACTCGAAGGTGAATTTGTCCGGATCCAGGATAAGCGGTGTGTTGCCCCGGTGACCCCTGATGTAGGTAAGACCCGGCAAATCCACCGCAATATCGAGAGCGGCGCGGAAATCCGTCGGATCCACCGGGTCGATTACGGTTGCGTTGGGGATTGCACGCACCATTCCGAGATCCTCGGCTGCCTGGTGGTGGATTCGCGCCGGGTTGGTGATGCCGGGTGTGAACCCGATCGCAATGTTTGTCAGTCCACCGGTTTCCACATTCGTGCCGGCCCCGGATCCCGTTCCCATGCAGATCAATAACTGGTCGTAGGCACGACGCGTGATGTAGCAGGCAAAGCAGGTCGCTACAGGTACAAGTCCGCCCTTGGCGACACCTGCAGCCACAGCGAGCAGGTTCTGTTCGGCCATACCGACATCAAGATGCTGCTCCGGCAACTCTTTCTTCACCCGCACGACCTGGCAGTATTTGCTCAGATCGGCGCTCATGACCACCACGTCTCCGCGGCGCGTGCACAAATCATAGCTGATGCTGTCAAAGGGTGCGGAGTCGAATTGGCGCTCACCGGTCAAGAGCATTGACACGCTCACGACACCCGGATGGCGTTGGGAAGCAGAATTTTCTCCAGATGCGTCTTCGCTTCGGAATGGGTTACCCAATCGGGCGGAGGGAAATCGGCAACCATGTCCCAGTCATCGCCGGTCGCTTCCATATGGGCGGCAAGCCGGGCGTCCAATGCATCCATGCGGGCAAAATGCGCTGGATCATTCACCAGGTTGTTCTGCTCATCGGGATCAGTGCGCAGGTCAAAAAGCATCGCGCGATGGTCCCTGCGGCGCATGTAAAGCCAGTCCCTGGTGCGGATACCACGCTCGGCGAAGGGCGCATACTCGCCGGGATTGCCGCCGGTCTGCGTGAATACCTGGTACCAGATCGTATCCCGGTGTTCGCTCGTCACGCCATCGAGAACCGGCAGGTAGCTTTGGCTGTTCCGGCCTTCAGGCATCCTGATGTCAAGCAGATCAAGGATTGTCGCCATCATATCAACGCCGACATCCACCATGGCGCCGGTGCGGTGCGGCTTGAACCGCGCCGGGTAGCGAATGATAAGCGGCACCTGCATCGCGGCGCGGTAGGCCTGGTTCTTGATGCCGCAAAAGCTGCCATGCTGTCCAAACATATCCCCGTGGTCGCTGAGAAAGATAACCATGGTTTCCTCGGCGATTCCGATAGCTTCGAGATGATCCACAATGCGGCCTAGATTGTGGTCGATATTGTGGATCATGCCGTAATACTCGGCGATGAACCCGCGGATTTCCGCCTCGGTTTCGACTTCCCCTGTCGGCTTGTTCCCGTGGGCAGCGTGACTCTTGTGCCCTGCGCGGGGATCGCCCCCGCAGAGCACCTCGTTGCGATGTCTCTGCACCTTGGCCTGCAGTTCAGGATTTGGCACACCGGGCGGTAGTGGAACCTCCTCCGGCCGGTAAATCCGACGCAAATGCGCCGGCATGTCCATTGGGAAATGCGGCGGGCCGTAACTCAGATAGCCGAAGAAGGGCCTGTCGACCTTCGCTGCGGAGTTGATGAAATCCAGGAACTGGTCGGTTTGGTAATCCGGCTCGTATCGCGTCGAATGATAGGCTTGCCCCGTATCATCAAAATAGATGGAGGAGCGGTAATCATGGCCTCGATTGAAGCCAATGAAATGTTCGAAGCCAAAGCGCCGATCCGGAGGAACGAAGCCCGGTTTCGGCCCGCCTTCCAGATGCCACTTGCCGATATAACCGGTCTGGTAACCCGCATCCTTCAGGAATTCAGCCAGGAACCCCTGGCCGGCGCGCAGGGGAAAGTGGTTCTGGATCATCCCGTGTCCCTGCGCGTATTTACCGGTCAGGACCGAAGCGCGGAACGGGCAGCAGATGGGATAGCTGGCATAGGCTTCGCTGAAATGCACGCCTTCCTTAGACAATTTGTCGATATTGGGCGTGCGGATGACCGGATTGCCCGAACAGCCCATCGCGTCATAGCGCATCTGGTCGGGATAGATGATCAGAATGTTCGGGCGCATTGTCACTTGCCCATCCGACGCTTGATACGCGAAGTGACCGGCCCCCAGAATATGGTCAGCAGGAGTGCAGCATAGATCGTGAGACCGATCGGGGTGTCGAAAAACTCGGTCACGGACCCGTCCGCGATGGTGAGCGACTGGCGCAGGGAATTTTCAAGGATCGGACCCAGCACGAAACCGATGGACAGTGGTGCGATCGAGTAACCCAGCTTGCGTGTGACATAACCCAGTATGCCTGCGCCGAGCAAAACGCCGACATTGAAGAAAGAATTCGAGACCGAATAGATACCGACAAAGCTGAGAAGCATCACTGTCGGCACGATCACGGCGGTCGGGACCCGGATGAGCTGGGCGGCAAAGCGGATGGCGACAAGGCCGATGACCATCATCAGAATGTTGATCAGAAAGAGACCCGTAAAGATCGCATACATAAGGTCAGGCTCTTCCGAGAACAGCTTCGGCCCGGGAGTCAACCCCTGGATCAGGAGCGCGCCCAGCAGCACTGCGGCGGCAGGCGAGCCGGGCACACCAAGTGTCAATGTCGGAACAAGCGCGCCACCGACCGTGGCGTTGTTCGCTGTCTCGGGCGCAACAATCCCTTCAGGAATTCCGGTGCCGTACGCCTCCGGTGTTTTCGACCGCCGCTTGGCCTCGGAATAGGCAAAGAATGCACCCACCGCCGCACCCTCTCCCGGAATGATGCCGATGACCGTGCCGATGACCGATGAACGCAGGATCAAATCCTTCATGCCTGCCAGGGTCTTGAGGCCGGGCAGTTTGACCACCAGGCTGTCAGTCGAAAACTCAATCCGCCGCGCCACGCGTTCCGCGCCGATCAGAACTTCCGACATCGCAAACAGGCCCACCAGGAAAGGCACCAGCGGCAGACCCTCATATAGATTGTAGCTCCCGAAAGTGTATCTCTCGGTCCCGTTCAACTCGTCCAGCCCCCAGGTGGTCAGGAAGATTCCCAGGGCACCGATCAGCAAACCTTTCGGCAGGCTCTGCCCGGCCACGCGGACAACAACGATCAGGCCGAACACGGAAATCGCGAGATATTCACGCGGCCCGAATTTCACCGCCAGATCGGCCAACAGCGGCGCGATCAGGGCAAGGCATGCGGCACTGAACAATCCGCCGATGATCGAACCGGTGAGCGAAAAGCCCAGCGCCTCTCCGCCGCGCCCGGATTTGAACATGTTATGCCCGTCGAGAACGGTGGCAATCGCTGCACCGGTGCCGGGAATGCCTACCGCGATTGCCGAGATCGATCCCCCGTAAATCGCCGCAGAGTAAATTCCGAGCAGCAGGACCATGGACGCCACCGTGTCCAAATGGAAGGTGAAAGGAAGTGCCAGGGCGATGGCGATTGGTGGCCCGAGACCCGGCAAAATCCCGATGACCAAACCCAACAGGATGCCGACAACAAGCAGGAGCATTGTCAGCGGGTCCGCGAGCAGGCCGAAGGCGGATATGAGTGCGGCGGCATCAAACATTGCGCATCAAATCAACTGAATGCCGAGGCCATAGGTAAAGGTGAGCGCGACCAATGCGGTCATCGCCAAGACGATCACATAGAACCATGGTGCACGGACGCCCATCGCCAACAGGCTGAGTGGCCCCATTACAATCGCCATCGGCAAAAAGCCGAATGATCGCCATATAACGTAGCAAGCCGCTGCCACGGGCAGCATCAGAATGCCCTGCCGCGCCTCGGTTTTGTTTTCAAACACGGTCCCGCCTGCGTCACCCCCCGCCGCACCGCGCACCAGGTAGAGATAGCCGATGAAAGCCGCGCAGACGGCCATGATGCCGAGCAGCAGTTGCGGAAAGAACTTTGAAGGTAAACCGGAACTGGCGAGCAGGCCGGAAGTCGAAAAACCCTCGGCCTCCCAGGCAAAATAGGCGCAGGCCGCGAGTATGATCACAATGAAGATCAGATTGGCAGTTCGTTGGCTTAACATCTTCAATGCATGCGAAACGGGATGCCGCGTATGTTGACCCGCGCCGGGAGGTCCCCGGCAGCCGGAGTCATCGCCCTGCAGACCTTTTGCTCCGCATCCTCTAACAGACCTTAGGCGAAACCGGCAAGTGCGCTCAGGTCGCCGGCGCTCCAGCCGTCCGCGCGCCATCCCTGCCGATGATTATTCACAGAACCCTTTGCAGCGTGTTCCTGACCGCCCGGTCCGGGCCATGATATCCGCGGAAGCCAAGGAAATTCGAAAACCACGCAGGGCTCCGCCTCAATGACACATGCACGGCCGCATGCAGTGCATGAGGAGAAAGGAATTGTCAGCATTTGATCGTGGCGACCCCGGGACACGCTGCCGACAGGGAGGCCGGTCAACCTGGCTGACGATGCACATGGAATCCTGCAATTTCCGACCTGACCCTGGCCCAGCGCGAAGTCACGCACTCACGCTGAGCCAAGGGATTATCCGCGAATTTCCGTTCCTTGTTCTGGAACAGACCTTACTTGTGAAGAAGGCCCAACCCGTCGAGCAGAGGCGAATAGAGGTCGATGCCGGACTGGATCAATGCGGTGGTCTCCTCGACCCCGTGAGTCCAGTCGTAGCTGACAGCCTTCGGCACCCGTGAAATAAACGCCTCAGTGCCCATGGATTCAGACGCCGCCAACAGCTTGTCGACGATCTCCTGCGGCGTGCCGGATTTCACGGCCAATCCGCCATGCACCCATGTTCCGGCCTCTTTGCCCGGAAAAGCCTCGCCCACGGTACGCACACCCGGCAGGTCTGTCCCGTAATAGGGCTTGCGGTTGTTATCGAGAATTATGAGCGGGCGGATTTCACCGTCATAGGCATGGATGGACGCTACCTGTCCCACGGCCACGTCAACCTGGCCGCCGATTAGCCCCGCCAAAGTGGCCGGCACGGTTTTCAGCGCAACCGTTTTGAATTCCAGTCCGAACTCAGATGCCAGTTGCACGGCCGACAGATTGGGCGGTGCTCCCAAATTGTTGACACCCATGGTCAGCTTGCCGGCCTTCGCGCCCTCAATGAATTCCTCAAAGGTGGTATACGGGCTGTCCGATCGCACATACAGCGCATTGGATGCCGAGATTCCCGCAAACAGGGGGATAAAATCCTCAAGCGGCTCGTAAGGCGTCTCACGGGTCAACGGGACAACCATGAAACTCGGCGGCGACCAGTTGAACAGGGTGTAACCGTCAGCCGGCGCCTCCAGCACGCTCATCGTGGCCGGAATATGCGCGCCACCCGGCTTGTTGACAACATTGACCGGGACACCAAGCGCTTCGCTCAGCACCTCGGCATTCATCCGCGCGACGATGTCGGCGTTTCCACCTGCACCGAAAGACACAACATAGGTGATCGGTTTTTCAGGCCATTCCGCGAGCGCTGCGCCCGCAGTGAGGCCAAGTGCCGCCAAGCCTGCGGCAGCCAGTTTGATAAGCTTCATTGTGCAGCCCTCCATGTTTCGTAACACCCGATACCAGCTATCAATGATCTAGATGTATATACCTTTCTACGTGACCATCTGAGAGTCAAGTGCACTTTTCTCACACTGCGCCGGTCGAGAACTCCATTTCGAAAGCCAGGAGGTCACCGGGATAGGACAGCGTGGCCGAATAGATCAATTGTCCGTCCGCATCGAGGAATTCACGCTGGACCCGGAAAACCGCGGAATTGACCTTAATTCCCAAAGCCTGTGCCATTGCGAAATCGGCGTATGAAATCGTCATCTTCTGCCGGGCTCTTGCGACCGTGACTCCCAGGTCCCGGAAAACCGAAACCACGATCTCGCGTGCGAAACGTGCGGGTGCCCGCTCAAAAATCCGGTCGTCAAGCTTGATATCGACCTGACAGAAAGGCTTACCCGACCGTGCATGAATGCGGCTCATGACACGAAAAACGCGCCCATCCACAGCCTTTTCAATTACCGCATCCCTTTGACGCACCGATACCTCCAGCTGCTCCACCATGGCATAGAGCTGTGAAATGTCCGCCTTCATGTGCAGCGTATGCCGCTTTGGGCGTTTGACTTCTTTGACGAAGGTTCCCTTGCCCGAGTATTTCTCGATCAACCCCTCTTCTGCCAGCGTATTCATCGCCTGAACGACGGTCATGCGTGCCACACCAAGCTGTTCTGTCAACTCGCGCAGTGCCGGTAATCTTGTCCCTGGTGGAAGATCACCCGACAGGATCTCGTGCCGTAAAACCTCGGCAACCTCAGCGTGGAGGGGAACTGCCGTGCGTTTCATCGCCTGAAGATTCATGCTAGCCATCGTCGTCAACCATAGGCACAAAGGTCCATACCTTCGAAACATAGCATGAGAACCGGATGAGAGCGAAACACAATCTTGCCGAACTGGAGGCGGTCGCGACACGGCTTCGATTGCATGTCGTGAACATGGTCGCACCGTCTGGCCAGGGTTACGTGCAGCAAGGGTTGGGTGCGGCGGACATTTTCACCTCCCTCTACTTTTTCGAAGTCAGGATGAACCCGGCAGATCCGGCTTGGCCGGAAAGGGACCGGGTGTTTCTGACCACGGCGCATAACACCGCGATCTTCTATGCGGCACTGGCCGAACGCGGCTTCTTCCCGGTCGCCGATCTCAAGACCTATGTCACCGACGGCTCACGCCTGGAGATCAACTCTTCAGAGCGCATGGGAAAGTTTGTTGAGGCAACCTGCGGGTCACTTGGACAGGGCCTGTCAGTGGCCATCGGCTGCGCCATGGCTGCCAAGCGCCGGAACCGTGCAAGCCGCTTTTTCGTCATCATGGGCGATGGCGAGATGCAGGAAGGCCAGATCTGGGAAGCCGCGATGCTCGCCGGAGCCGAGGGCCTCGATAACCTGTGTCTGATCGTCGATTACAATTTTGTGCAGTCGGAGGGGCCGATGAATCTCGTGATGTCGCTGGAACCACTGATGGACAAGATGGAGAGCTTCGGGTTTGCCTGCCAGGAGGTCGACGGCAATGACATCGGTGCCTTGCTCGCAGCCTATGACACCGCACGCGCAACCGCGGGCAAGCCGAGCTTTATCAAAGCCAATACGCTGATGGGAAAGGGCGTGGGCTGCCTTGAGGGATTGATGTTCCACCAACTGCGCTTCCCACCGGCGGTCGCCGATGCTGCGCGCACTGAATTGGAAGCGCAGCTGTGAACGAAGCCCTTACCCGACTGGAAGCCGCGGACTTCATCAACCGCTCATTCAAACCGCTGCCACGGACTTACGGCGATGCCTTGGTCGAGGCGGCGCTGGCTGATCCGCGGATTGTCGCGCTCTGCGCCGATTTGGTGCCGCCTACCGAGACCGACCGCTTCCGCGACGAACTGCCCGAACGCTTTCACAATGTCGGCATCGCCGAGGCGAACATGATCGGGATGGCGGGCGGAATGGCCCGTTCCGGCGAAATTCCCTTTTGCCACTCCTTCTGCGCCTTCGTCACCAAGCGGGTGCTTGACCAGATCACCATGCAGGCAGCCTATCCCAACCTACCGGTGAAGATTGTCGGATTTCTGCCCGGCGTGGCGACCTTGCTCGGCGTGTCGCACCAGGCGATCGAGGATGTTGCGATCCTGCGCGCGGTGCCCAACATGGCGATATTCGAGCCATCGGGACCTGAATACCACGCGGCGATGGTCAAAATGGCATTGGATTGGGAAGGCCCTGTCTATCTGCGGATGAAGCGGCCGGAGAAAACGCCGGCGGCGTTCACCGCAAAAGAACTGCGGATCGGGAAGGGTGTGATCCGGTGCCAGGGGAGCGACCTGACCATCATCGCCGCCGGCCTCTGCGTCGCTGAAGCGTTGAAGGCAGGTATGGAATTGGCGGGCGACGGGATCTCGGCACGCATCGTCGACATGGCCTCGCTCAAACCAATCGATTCCAACCTGATCCTCAGCTGTGCCGCAGCCACCGGTGCCATTGTCACGGCGGAAAACCACAATGTCATCGGCGGGTTGGGGTCCGCCGTTGCCGAAATCCTGGCGGATGAAGGCGTTGGAATTCCCTTCAGGCGTGTCGGCGTGCGGGACCGCTTCTGCGAAGGCGGGACAACGCCATATCTCATGCGCAAATTCGGTCTCGACGCACCGGCGATTGCGGATGCGGCCCGGGAAGTCATGCAGAAGAAGTCCGGATGAACCATGTGTGTACAAAGTCAATTTGAACCGGAAGCCGGTGCCTGCGGCGGTCCTCCGCCCATCGGCGGCGATCGGGCGGACTGGAACCATGCCGCCCGGCGATGCGGATTCACACTTCCGGCCGGAAGGTGCGGCTTTTCAATCCGCGGAACACCCGGCCGAATTATCTGACTGACGTGCGTTTTCGAGACACCATACAGATCGCGGATGTCGAGGTGTTCCCGATCCGGGCGTCAGGCGGCGTATCTCCGAAGATGGCACTCGGCACAATGCCGACGCGGCCCGCCCTGCTTGTCCGGATCAATGACAGATCGGGGTGTTTCGGCTGGGGTGAAGTATGGGCGAATTTTCCGCCGCGCGCCAATCTGCACAAGGCACATATCATCGATGATGTAATCGCCGCCCATCTCAAAGATTTCACCTACACGGACCCGCGTGAAGTGCTGGATGCCCTGCGGGCTGAGCTCTCCATATTCTTCCTGCATGTCGGCCAGGCGCAGGTGTTTGAGCATATTCTCGCCGGTATCGACGCCGCTCTGTGGGATCTGACCTTGCGGCATACGGGGATTTCATTTGCGGCGTTCATGAAACTTTCCGAGCCTTCGGCGCTGTCCTATGCGACATCGATCAATGCCGAGGACCTCGAGACGCTGATCCCGCATCATGCGGATCTCGGGCAGACATATTTCAAACTCAAGGTCGGATTCGCAGAGCATGACAGCGTTGAAATCGTGCGGCGTGCCGCCATGTTATGCCCGCGGGGTTCGCGTATCATGGTGGACAGCAATCAGTCATGGACTCTTGCGGAAGCAAAATCCTCGCTGCAGGCAATTGAAGGTTTCGACCCCTTTTTCGCCGAGGAGGCGTTGCCCGCGGATGCACCGATTGCAGCTTGGGAGGAACTGGCCAAGGCCACACGTATCCCGCTGGCAGGTGGCGAGAATATCTACTCCATCGACCATTTCCTGACCATGACACGCGCCGGGATGCGCGTATTGCAGCCGGATGTCGCCAAGTGGGGCGGCGTCTCGGGAGCACTTGATCTCGCGGATGCGGTTCCGGAGGACGTGTTGATATGGCCGCATTTCATGGGTACCGCTATCGGTCAGCTGGCAGCCCTTTCGATCAGTGCCGCAATAGGCCAAGCCTCGGTCTGCGAAGTCGACGTAAATGAAAACGCGTTGCGAACCAGGCTTTGCGGCAGTGTCATCACTATTCAAGATGGCAAAGTGGCGCTTCCCTCGGAGCCTGGCCTGGTCAGACCGCCCGACATCGAGATTCTCACAGAGTATTTGGAACGGGTATACTGAGGCCGATGACAGCGAATTCCTGGCTGCGACGGTTTTCGGAAACGATTGTCAACGGGGATCGGCCGCAGATCGCGCGGCTCTTTATCAAGGACGCATTCTGGCGAGACTACCTGGCTTTCGGCTGGACATTGCGGACAGTTGAAGGGAGCGGCGCCATTGCCGATCTCGGCGTGGAATTCGGCCCCCGGTCGGGTTTTCGAAACGCGGTATTCGAGGGGAATCCGAGCGATCACGAAGGTTTCTTCAGCTTCGAAACATCCGACGGCAAGGGGCGCGGTTATGTACGCGTTTCGGGCGATAATTGCGAAACGCTGTTCACGCAACTGGACGATTTAACAATCCCGGCCGGGGTCGCCGGAGCTGCAGCTGAACCTTTCGTGCTCGTCGTTGGCGGGGGACAGGGTGGTCTCGCCCTCGGCGCACAACTGTCCGATCTCGGCGTTCCATATCTGATTGTCGACAAACACCCCCGTGTGGGTGATCAGTGGCGCTTCCGTTACGACAGCCTGATTCTGCACGACCCGGTCTGGTACAACCATATGCCCTTCAAACCGTTTCCCGAAAACTGGCCGGTATTCACGCCAAAAGACCGGATGGGAGATTGGTTGGAAAACTATGCCGAAGAGCTGGATCTCGAAATCTGGACCGAAACCGCGCTGAAACAAGCCGCTTTTGACAAGGACAGCCGGGTTTGGACAGCACAGCTGAAGCACGGTGGCGAGCCTAAAACAATTCGGCCAACGCATATCGTCATTGCATTGGGACTGTCCGGTTTCCCGAAAGTGCCGGTCTTTGAGGGGCAAAACATCTTTGCCGGCCCGCAGCTTCATTCAAGCGAATACAGGCACGGCCTGTGTTTTGCCGGCAAGGATGTTGTGGTGGTCGGGGCAAATAATTCCGCGCATGATATCGCGGCTGATCTCGTTGCGGCCGGAGCCAGGCCGACGCTGCTGCAGCGCTCATCTTCGCTTGTCGTGCTTCAGGGGGATTACTGTGACCGGATCCTCGGACCGCTCTATTCCGTGGAGGCGGTCGAAAAGGGCGTATCGACGGAAAGGGCCGACATCCTGCAGGCTTCCGTTCCGCTGCGTGTCCTGGAAAGGAAACACCGCGCCATATGGGATCAGATCCGCAAGGACCGACATAGCCATTACCAACGACTCGCCGACACTGGATTCACCCTCGACTTTGCGGAAGACGGCACCGGGTTGGGAACGAAATACCGGCGCACAGCATCCGGGTATTATATTGATGTCGGCGCGTCCGAGATGGTCATGGATGGACGTATCGGCGTGAAGTCGGGTTGCCGCATCAGCCATCTGAGTGAGCGCGCCGTGCATCTGAAAAACGGCGATGCGCTCGGTGCCGATGCGGTTATTTACGCCACCGGATACGGAAACATGATTGACTGGGTCACAAAGTTCATGGGTCCCGAGACAGCAAGTCATGTCGGGCCGTGTTGGGGCTATGGCTCAAACACCAAGGGAGATCCGGGTCCATGGATCGGAGAGTTGCGGAATATGTGGGTTGAAACCGCTCAGCCCGGACTATGGTTCACCGGCGGCAATTTGTCACAGGCGCGTTATTTCTCCAGGTTGCTGGCCCTGCAGCTGGCAAGACATTTCCGCATGGCAACAGCGGTGACCGGACCTCGTCACTTCGGATAAACGGATATTCCATCAGCCACTGGCCGGATCAAATCAGGTGCATTCAGCAGGTCGTGGCCTCGGCCTCGGTGATGGCTGAAATGACTTTGTGCGGCAGCGCCAGACGCGTCGCAAATTCCTGTCATTTGGTGACCGGCATGCGTTGACCATTGTGGCTGAATGCGTCTATAGGTCTGCGTTCACACCCAACTGGCTGGGCACACCGGCATTACGCGTGGAGCAGATTCATGAAACGAACGTTTCAACCAAGCAATCGGGTACGCAAGCGGCGTCACGGATTTCGCTCGAGGATGGCAACCAAAGCGGGCAGAAAAATTCTGAACCGCCGCCGGATCAAGGGCAGGAAGATTCTCAGCGCGTGATGGAATCGGCACAGGAGTGGCAAACCGGGCCGCACTGGATTTACTGAACAAAAGAAGCCGGTCATATGATTGAACCTCTCAGGCGCAGACAGGATTTTCTGCGTGCGGCGAATGCGATGAATTGCCGCACACCGGGCTTCTTTTTGCAGGCCCGGAAGCGTTCCGGTACCGACGACAGCATGCGGGTCGGCTTCACCTGCTCGCGCCGCATCGGCAATGCGGTGGCACGCAACCATGCGAAACGCCGCCTTCGGGAGGCGGCCCGTATCATGCTGCCGAAACATGGTCGTGGCGGCTGGGATTACGTGCTCATCGGCCTGCGTGATGTCACCGAAACCAGGCGTTTCAGCAGGCTCCTCGACGACCTGGAAACGGCGTTACACACTGCCCATAAGGCCCGGTGCAGAGGCAGATGACTCCGCTCGCCTTTCTGTTGTCACTACCGATCCGCTTGTACAGGTTGGTCGGCAGCCCGTTCGTGGGCATGCATTGCAGATTTCATCCGACCTGCTCCGAATACGCCATGCAGTCGCTGCGACGGCATGGCGGGATCAAGGGCGGATGGCTGACGGTGAAGCGGATTGCCCGTTGTCACCCCTGGGGCGGCTTTGGGTTGGATAATGTACCGGATTGATCGTTGGGTGAATCCATAGAGGCGGAAATCGGGCAATCATGGACAATCAGAACAAGAACCTCATTCTTGCCACCGTGCTCAGCTTCCTCGTGGTTTTGGGTTGGTTCATGCTGTTCCCACCGGAGGAGCAGCCGGTGGAAACCCCCACTCCGGAAGCGGCAGAGGACGGGATGGTACCGCTTGCGCAGGCCCCCGGTATCGCTGCACCACCACCCTCGGGCGATGATGCTGTCATCCGTGCCGAACCCGCCCGCAGCGAAGAGTTGGCGCGAATTCCGATAGAGACACCAAATCTCATCGGATCGATTTCGCTGCTGGGGGGGCGCATCGATGATCTGTCGCTGCGCCAATACCGGGAAACCCTGAGCCAGGAATCGGGGATCGTCAGACTGCTGGCACCGGCAGGCTCGGTGCGGCCTTATTATGCGCTTTTCGGCTGGGCACCGGCGGGTGCGCTCGAATTCCGCGATGTCCCGGGTGCCGCCACCCCGTGGCGGATTGAAAGCGGCTCGGTGCTGACGCCGGACAGCCCGGTAACGCTGGTCTGGAGCAATGAAAACGGTCTCGTCTTCCGGCGCACGATTTCGATTGATGACGGGTATCTGTTTTCGATCAGCCAGAGCGTGACCAATTCCGGCTCCTCAACGGTCCGTCTGGCTCCCTATGGTGTCATCGCCAGGCACAGCGAACCGGACACGCTCGGCTTCTTCATCCTGCATGAAGGCGTTGTCGGCATGGCCGATGGCCAACTCGAGGAGATCGACTATTCGGATGTGCCGGATCTGCCTTTCGATTCCCGCGAACAGGCGAATCTCAGCCAGCAGCGGATCGAATCCAATGGCTGGATCGGCTTCACCGACAAATACTGGATGATGACGCTGATCCCGAGCCCCGGTCAGAAATTCACCGCCGTCACCAAATATTCCGAGCCCGCCGACATTTACCAGGCCGAAACCCGGCTGCCGACGGTGGAGTTGCAGCCGCGGGCGCAGATCGGCATCGATACAATGCTGTTCGCCGGCGCCAAGGAGTGGGATCGGATCAGATCCTATGAGGCGGATTTCGGCATCGAGCGGTTCGTGGATTCCATCGATTGGGGCTGGTTCTTCTTTCTGACCAAGCCGATCTTCATGCTGCTGCATTGGATCAACGGCAAAGTCGGCAATATGGGCTGGTCCATCATCTGCCTGACTTTCGTCATTAAGGCGGTGCTCTTCCCGCTCGCCTATAAATCCTACGTCTCCATGGCGAAGATGAAAGAGCTGCAGCCGGAAATGGAGAAAATCAAGGAGAAGGTCGGCGACGACAAGAAGGAACTCCAGCGGCGCATGATGGAGCTCTACAAGACCCGGAAAATCAACCCGGCCGCCGGCTGCCTTCCCATATTGCCGCAGATCCCGATTTTCTTCTCCCTGTACAAGGTGATTTTTGTGACCATTGAAATGCGCCATGCGCCATTCATCTGGTGGATACATGATCTCTCGGCCCCCGATCCGACTTCGATTCTGAACCTGTTCGGTGCCCTGCCCTGGGGCGCGCCGGATCCGGGATCACTGGTCTCGATTATCTCGCTGGGCGTGTTGCCGATACTACTCGGCATCAGCATGTGGCTGCAGCAGAAACTCAACCCGGCGCCGACAGACCCGACCCAGGCCGCCGTGTTCGCATGGCTGCCCTGGATCTTCATGTTCATGCTCGGCCAGTTCGCGAGCGGTCTCATCATTTACTGGATCGCCAACAACAGCATCACTTTCATGCAACAATATGCGATCATGCGCAGCCAAGGGGTGCGCCCGGACATCATCGGCAACATCACCGAGAGTTTCCGCAAGGTGGCCCCGGGCAAAAAGCAACCGCCGCCGGCACCGGAGAAGAAAGCCGCGGATGAGCCGCCGAAGGGGCGGAAGCCGCGGCAGCGCAAACGCAAGAAATAAGCACCGGTGAGGGGCCGCTGCCCGCCATGATCGAGGCGTATTTCGCGGAACAACCCGGGAAGGAACAGGCGGCGGCCGGGCGCAGGTTGTTTGAGAACCGGTGCGGTTTCCTGCTGAGCGCTCCGGCACTCGTGCATCTGCCGCCCCCGGAGCGGCCGGAAGTGTGTTTCGCCGGGCGGTCGAATGTCGGAAAATCGTCGCTGATCAATGCGCTTGCCGGGCGGCGCAACCTGGCGCGCTCTTCAAACACGCCGGGCCGCACGCGGGAGATCAATATCTTCAGCCTCGGCGACAGCCACTATCTCGCTGACCTGCCCGGCTACGGTTATGCGAAAATGTCAAAAAACACCGCGCGCCGTGCCGCCGATCTGACTCAATCCTATGTCAGCGGCAGGCCATCCCTGCGGCGTGTCTTTCTGCTTATCGATGGGCGCAGGGGGCCGATGCCAATTGATGACGGTTTTATGTCCATGCTTGATGAGTCGGGGGTTTCCTACCAGCTGGTTGTGACCAAACTCGACAAAGTCAGCAAATCCGGCGCGGAACGGCTCGATGCCGGGATAGGGACCGCTATCAACCATCATCCGGCCGCCCTGCCTTCGGTGATCGGTGTCTCCGCGGCATCCGGGACCGGCATCCCCACGCTGCGGGCCGCCATCGCCGGTATCGCATGACTTTTCCGGAATTCGGTGCGATACTCCTAGCCGCAGCGTATATGACCGATTGAGCAATGCGGAAGCGTGAGCATATGAAGAAGAACTGGATCGGAACCGCCCGCACCCTGTCTGAAGCATTGCCCTATCTGCAGCGTTATGATGACGCAGTCATTGTCATCAAGATCGGCGGCAATGCGCTTCGCGAGCGCAGGATACTGGACGCCTTTGCCCGTGATGTCGTGCTCATGAACCAGGTCGGCGTTAACCCGGTCATCGTGCATGGCGGCGGCCCCATGATCAATGACATGCTCGGCCGGTTGGGCGTGGCCTCGGAATTCATCGGCGGCAAACGTGTCTCCAACCGTCACACGGTTGAGGTGGTTGAATTGGTCCTGTCGGGGTCAATCAACAGGCAGATCGTCCATGCCATCAATCGACAGGGAGGTCGTGCCGTCGGTCTCTCGGGCAAGGATGCCGGGCTCATGGTCTGCGCTTATGCGGCACCCGAACTCGGCTTTGTCGGCGTCCCCGAGACCGTGGACATTTCGGTGTTGCAGGCGCTGTCCGGGAGAAACTTCATTCCCGTCGTGGCACCGCTCGGCGTCAGCAAAGACGGTGAAACGCTGAATATCAATGGTGACACCGCGGCCGGGGCCATTGCCGCGGCGCTCAAGGCCGACCGTCTGCTGCTATTGACCGATGTGGACGGGGTACTGGACGCCGAGGGAAAATTGTTGACGCAATTGTCGCCTGAAGAGATTGACGCGTTGGCGCAGGCGGGGGTGCTGCAGGGCGGCATGCTGCCGAAAACCGAAACCGCTGTGAAAGCGGTGCAGAGCGGGGTGCGCGCGGCGGTGATTCTCAACGGCAAAGTGCCGAATGCGGTGCTGCTTGAACTCTTTACCGACCATGGTGCCGGCAGTCTGATCCGGGCCTGATTCCGCAATGGACCTTTCGGCCTACCAATCTGTCGACCGGGCCGCCAATTCGTGCTTTCTGCAGATCTATGGCGGTTTTCACCCACAGGAATCCGATCAGGCCCCGGCCGGCACCCGCACCATCCTGATGCTCGGCCCGTTTGAACCCGGCTTCTGGGAATTCACCACCAAAGCTGCCGAATTCTCCGATGAAAAACCAAATCCGCTCGACCGTTGGTCGAGGCGGGTGATTGACGCGCTCGCGGACGAATTCGCCGCACAGGCACTCTATCCTTTCGGCGGGCCGCCCTGGCTGCCATTCTACAGCTGGGCGATAAGAACCGGCCGGAGCTGGGCTTCACCGGTCGCCTTTCTCGTGCATGACAGCGCCGGGCTGTTCGTGTCCTATCGCGGCGCCCTCGCCTTCACCTCACATATCGAGCTTCCCTCTCCGCCGGCGCACCCACCCTGCACGGGTTGCGCTGCCAAGCCTTGCCTGAATTCCTGCCCTGCCTCCGTTCTCGACGGGACCGGCTATGACAGCGAAGGATGCATCGCCTATATCGGAAGCGGGGCGGGGCGGGACTGCCTCGAACGCGGATGCGCCGTTCGCCGTGCCTGTCCGGTCAGCGCCAACTACCCAAGGTCGGAAGCGCAATCCGAATTTCATCAACGGGCGCTTCTCCGCCGTCATGCGCCATCATGAAACTGATCATTCTCCGCCACGCCAAGTCCAGCTGGGACGCGCCGCATCTCAGCGACCATGACCGTCCTTTGGCTCCAAGAGGACAACGCGCCGCACTCACCGTAGGAAATTGGCTCGGTGAGCGCGGACATCACCCTGGCTCAGTCATCTGCTCATCGGCACTGCGGACCCGGGAAACCTGGAGCCGGGTGCGTGGAAGTCTGCCGGAACCGGAGGAGATCCGCTTTGAACGCGGTCTATATCATGCCGGAGCGGCAGCCATATCCGCGATTATGCGGACTGCACGCGCTTCGCCTCTGATGATCATTGGCCACAATCCGGGAATCGGTGAATTCGCCCGTTCCAGCCTTGCCTCGCCACCGCCGCATGACGGTTTCAACCGTTACCCCACCGCAGCTGTCACAGTTTGTGAATTCGAAGCCGAAGACTGGCGGGCGGTGGTTGCGGGAACCGGGATATTGATTGACTTCACTGTCCCGCGCGACATTCGGTGAACGGCATCCGCCCGTCAATGGCCGAGAATCTGGCTCAGGAACAGTTTGGTGCGGTCATTCTGCGGATTTCCAAAGAATGGCTCGGGTTCATTCTGTTCCACGATCTGACCTTCATCCATAAAAATGACCCGGTTGGCGACCTGCCTCGCAAACCCCATTTCATGGGTTACACAGAGCATCGTCATACCCTCCTCGGCAAGCTCGATCATCGTGTCGAGGACTTCCTTGATCATCTCCGGATCAAGCGCCGAGGTGGGTTCATCAAACAGCATGATGCGCGGCTTCATGCACAGCGACCTGGCGATCGCCACCCGCTGCTGCTGTCCACCGGAAAGCTGGCCAGGATATTTCAGCGCCTGCTCGGGAATTTTGACTTTCTCAAGAAAATACATTGCCGTCTCTTCGGCTTCCTTGCGTGGTGTCTTGCGCACCCAGATCGGCGCCAAAGTACAATTGTCGAGAATGGAGAGATGCGGAAACAGGTTGAAATGCTGGAAACACATGCCGACCTCTGAACGTATCAGATCGATATTCTTAAGGTCCGACGACAGTTCCGTGCCCTCGACGATAATGGTTCCTTCCTGATGTTCCTCCAGCCGGTTGATGCACCGGATCAGAGTTGACTTTCCCGATCCCGAGGGGCCGCAAATGACAATTCTCTCACCTTCATAAACCGTGAGGTTTATGTCGATCAGCACCTGGAACGATCCATACCATTTATTCATGCCGGTAATCTGAACGGCAATACTGTCTGATGATGCTTCCTTGCTGGTCACGGCTTCGGCTTCCATGATCTATCTTTCCTTAATTGTGCCCTGTCTGAAGCTTGCGCTCGAGATACATTGAGTATCGGGACATGGCGAAGCAGAATACGAAGAACAGGGCCGCGATGAATACGTAGAGTTCCCAGACAATTCCGTTCCAATTGGCATCCGCACGGATGGCATTGGCGAGTCCCAAAGGATCCAACAGCCCGATAATGGACACCAATGTCGTGTCTTTGAACAGGCCGATAAAAGTGGAGACTATTCCGGGGATCGAAACTTTGAGCGCCTGTGGAAGAACAACCAGGCGCATCGATTTCCAGTAATCCAGGCCGAGCGCATCGGCTGCCTCATACTGGCCACGCGGCAGCGATGCGAGGCCACCGCGGACAACTTCAGCGATATAGGCGGAGGAGAACAGGGTGACCATGATCACAACCCGGAGGATGAGATCAAAATTCGTGCCCGGCGGCATGAAGATATTGAGCAGGGTCGAGGCCACAAAAAGCAATGTGATCAAGGGGACACCGCGCACGAATTCGATAAAGCCGACACAGATTGACTTCACGATCAGGAGATCTGACTTGCGTCCCAATGCCAGCAGGATTCCGATCGGCAGCGAACAGGCAATGCCGGTGACGCCAATCGTTGTCGACAGCATGAAACCGCCGAAGCGGGCGCTTTCCACGGGCTCGATACCAAGCGGAATGACCGCATGCAGCAGGTCCGCCACCGTACCGGTCAGGATGACCCAGTACAGGACCGCTGCCAGAGCCCCGCCAACCACGCCCGCCAACTGACCAAACATGCGCATCAGAATAGTCAGGACCGCATAGCCGACAAAAAATCCGAACAGTATCGAGATGACGATCCAGAATGACCCGCCCCAGAGCAGCCAGAGCCCGAGAAAAGGATAGACGGCCGAAAACCAAAGCATTCTGCGCGGCAGTGATGTGAACAATACCGGTGCCAGCGCCACGAATAACATTACCAGTGCCAGGTTCGGCCGCCAGTAACTGTCCCTGGGATAGAATCCGTAAAACATCTGCAGATAACGCTCACGGATAACCGCCCAGCATGCGCCATGGGTGCCCTCGCCATAGGCTTCCGCGATCGCTTCCCGGCAGCCATTCAGCGAAGTCGCGGTCCAGGATGACTGAATCAACCATGGTGCGGCGGAGACCAGGGCAAAAAAGATCCCCAGCAGCGCCAGAATGGTGAGAATGGAGTTCAGCCAACTGCTGAACAGATTCTGCCGCATCCATCCAACCGGCCCCATATCCATACTCGGCGGCGGTCTGGCCGCGGCCATTTCTGTTCGGACAAAAGCTGCGCTTTCCATATCAGCGCTCTTTCAACTTTACGCGGTTATTGTACCAATTGAGAATCGCCGAAACGCTCAGTGAAATCGCCAGGTAGCAGAGCATCAACAGCAAAATCGTCTCCAATTCGCGCCCGGTCTGGTTCAGCGTGATGCCACCGAGCGTGCCGGTCACATCCATATAACCGACCGCGATCGCCAGTGAGGAATTCTTGGTCAAATTCAGATATTGCGAAATCAGTGGCGGGATGATGATACGCAAAGCCTGCGGTAACACCACCAAACTCATGGTAATGCCGGGACGCAAGCCCAGCGAATAGGCGGCTTCGGTCTGCCCCTTGGAAACCGCCATAATTCCGGCACGGACATTTTCGGCGATAAAGGCGGCGGTGTAAAATGACAGCGCCAGCCACAGGGCGATCATCGAATTCCGCATGTAGATGCCGCCGCTGAAATTAAATCCCTTCAACTCCGGAAAGCCGAGATGAAATCCGAGCAGATACAAGAGGACGAGCGGCGGTATCGCAATCAAACCCAGCCGGATCGGCCAGGTCACCGGCCGAACACCGGTCTCCGCCTGCCTGCGTTCAGCCCGCCGGCGGATCATTCCGGCACCGGTAATGCCGACGAAAAGCACAATGAGCAGAGTGATCAAGTCAAGGCTGATCGAGAACCAGCCCAATATCGGCACATCTCCGAGACTGTTTGAAAACAACGGCTCTGGCACATAGACCCCACGATTGGTCAGCGCCACGGAATCTCCCAATAGCATGGATGCGGTCGCATCATCGCCGCGGAAGTCCCTCGGCCTGGGAAGCGTCTCAATAAGGATCGCCATGAAGAAGACGATCCACAGAAGCACCGGCACATTGCGGAAACCTTCAATATAGATCGTCATCAACCGGGCAACGATCCAGTTGCGTGACAATCTGAGCACCCCGATCAAAACACCGACAACGGTTGCCAGTGTGCAGCCGAGAACGGCGACCAGCAATGTATTCAGCAGTCCAACCATCGACGCCCGAAGATGTGATGAACGCGAATCATATTCGAGCAAATGCTGGTTGATGTCATAGCTGGAAGGCTGGCGCAGGAAGTCAAAGCTGACATCCTTGCCAAGGCTGTTCAGGTTCTGAATGGTGTTGCTGATCAGCCAGGCGACCAGAAGCATAAAGCCCATCAGGGCAATCACCTGAATGGTGAGCGAGCGGTAGCGCGTGTCATAGAGCAGCATGCCGATGCGAAACGGCTGCCGACTCGGTGCGCTCCGTTTTTCAGACATACGGGTTTTCAGGCATTTTGCCGATGACGGCGGTCAGTCGGCACCAACCCGCCGCCCGATGCAGGCGGCGGGAAGGATTTTTTGTCACCAGTGAAGACATGGAACTCAAAGTCTAAGAACTCAAAGTCAAACAGGCTTCACCGACTGAGTATAGGTTTGATCAACGAAACGGAGGTGCGTAAAGGATTCCGCCTTCAGTGTAGAGCGCATTCACACCGCGCGACAGGCCGATTGCGGTATCCGGACCGATATTGTTGTCGAAGATCTCGGCATAGTTGCCGCGTGCCCTGATGGCATTCGCGGCCCAGTCGGCGGAAAGGCCGATCATGCCACCGTATTCACCCTCAACACCAAGCAGACGTGCAACTTCCGGATCATTGGTCGAAGAGGCCATCGAGTCGACATTCGCCGCGGTGATGCCCTTTTCTTCGGCGATAATCAGCGCATTCAGGACCCAGCGGGCAATGTCAGCCCATTCATCGTCGCCATGTCGGACCAACGGGCCGAGCGGCTCTTTCGAGATGATCTCCGGCAGCACGATCAGTGCTTCCGGATCTTCGGCGGTTGCGCGCGTCGCCGCCAGACCGGACCGGTCAGTCGTATACACATCGCAGGCCTCGGCGAAGAACTGTTCGCGGGCTTCCGCATTGGTTTCAATCGGCACCGGCTCATAGCTCATATTGTTGGCCCGGAAGAAGTCAGCCAGGTTCAACTCGGTTGTCGTGCCGGTCTGGATGCAGATCGTGGCGCCGTCCAGATCATGCGCGGACTCAACACCCAGGGATGCGTGCGTCATGAAACCCTGTCCGTCATAGTAGTTGATACCGACAAAAGTGAGTTTCAGATCGGCGTCCCTTGAAAATGTCCAGGTCGTGTTACGCGCAAGCACGTCAACTTCACCGGAGGACAGTGCTGTGAAACGGGTTTTACCTGTGGTCGGTGTGAATTTCACCGCTTCCGGATCGCCGAATACCGCACCGGCCAATGCCCGGCAGTAATCAACGTCAAACCCATTCCAGTTGCCATCCGCATCCGGATTCGCAAATCCGACCAACCCGGTGGAAACACCGCATTGGATAAATCCTTTAGCCTTTACGTCGTCCAGTGTGCCGGCTGCAACGGCACCGCCGACAAGGCTGGCTGCCGCAGCTGCGACAATCAGGCGAGTCTTGCTCATTTTGTTCTCCATCTTGAATCTCTATTCCCAATCAGCTTGGGCATGATCGAACTTCACCCGCCGAAACTCTGGCGGCTGCTTTGCCTTTATTGCAACTGGACTCCTTACGTCAAGAACTGGAATGCGGCATGAATCCGAACCACTTGGTTTTCGCTGATAAGTTCCGCGGCGGATCGCCGTTTGAACCGGAAACAGGCATTTTGTAGAGTGGAATTCCGGAAAAAGCAGGATGAATCGCGTGAAAACACTGGTTGAACATCGATGCTTCGGTGGAACTCAGGGCGTCTACTCCCACCAATCGGAGTGTTGCCGCTGTGAGATGACGTTCGGGCTGTTTCTTCCCGATGCGGCAAAGGACGGGCGGGTGCCGTCTTTATGGTTTCTTTCCGGCCTTACCTGCACACATGAGAACGCGATGATCAAGACCGGTGCCCAGTATTGGGCATCCAGGCACGGCATGGCTCTTGTGTTTCCCGATACCTCGCCGAGAGGTGAGGATGTCGCTGACCATTCGGATTACGATCTCGGGCAGGGCGCCGGATTTTACGTCAATGCCACCGAGACCCCCTGGTCCGGTCATTTCCGGATGTGGGACTATGTTTCCGAAGAATTGCCCGCATTGCTTGCCGACCGTTTTCCGCTTGACCCCGGATCGCAGGGAATCACCGGCCACTCCATGGGTGGTCATGGTGCCCTGACCATCGGCATGACTTTTCCGGACCGTTTCCGTTCGCTTTCAGCCTTCGCGCCGATCGCAAATCCAACGCAGTCAGACTGGGGTCGGAAACAATTCAAGGCATACCTGGGCGGGAATGAGGATGCCTGGAAGGCGCATGACGCATCGCATCTCGTAGCCCGGCACGGTTATCCGGGCAAAATCCTGATCGACCAGGGTTCAAAGGACCCGTTTATTGATCTGCTTTGCCCGAAAGCTCTGGAAACGGCCCTGGCCGCAAGCCGCCAGGAGGCCGGCTTTCACCACCGGAGCGGCTATGACCACAGCTATTTCTTTGTCATGTCCTTTATACCCGGGCACATACAGCATCACGCCGCCGCGCTGAAAGGAAGCTGATCACTGCCGCGACAGGGAAGCGAATTCAGCTGCGGCAAGAAACTCCTTCCGGTGTTCATCTTCGATGCGCAGTTGCTCCTCATCCACACCCCAATGTTCAACCTGCCACTCTTCATCGATGCGGGCTGACCGCCATGCTTTTTCGGCGGAGATACTTCCCTCCAGCGCCGCCAAGGCGAGCAGCAGTGATCCGGAAAGCGTAACCATCTCTCCGCAACCGGCCAGTTCAAAGGCCGGCATTTCCTGCAGCCGGGCATTCAGCCCGCGCAATGCATCCGCCGGCTGCGGTAACGGCATGACGCCACTGTGGACCTTCAGTTCACCGCCAAATCGCCGCCCTGCCCAGTCAAGAACCGGATCCCATGCCCCGCATTGCCGCCGCACCAACTCTTCCGGCTGTGTGGCGCGGTAACAGACAAGTTCAAATTCGGTATATCCGGCAATGGCGTCAACCGCCTCCTGCCGGTTCGGCTCCACCCAATCGAGAGCCGTATTGGCCCGTCGGGTCCAGGGCATGTTCCCGGCATCGATCTTGCCGGTCTGCCGCCATTCGTCAGCCACTCTTTCAGCGAGTTGCCGTGCCGGCAGCCACAATTCTTTTCCTGCCGGAGTCTTCGCCGGTTTCCGGTCAAGCAGGATTGCGTAACCGCCGCCCTTTCGGCGCAACGAAACCTGATCCCAGTTTCGTCTGACATTCCACTCATTCATGATACGATCCGTACCCATTCCGGCGTGGCTCCGCCCAGCCCGAGAGCCTGGATTTTTTCCCGCATATGCGATGGCAGCGGAGCTGTCAGGTGGAGCTCCGTCTCCGAGACCGGATGCCGGAAAGCCAGCATATGGGCATGCAACTGAAGGGGGCCACTGAGAATTCCGCCTTCCCGGGCACGGTCACCATATCTTCGGTCACCGAGTACGGGATGCCCGATGGCCGCCATATGGGCACGCAGCTGGTGTTTGCGCCCGGTCAGCGGAGACAGTGCCACAAGCGAAGCGCGGTCACCCAGATTCTCCAGCACTTGGAATTCGGAAACCGCGCTCTTAGCCTCGGCGCCGGGCAGACAAATCATGCTCCCCTGCCGCCCTTTGGCAGGCTGAAGTGCCAACTCCACGCGCCCGCATCGCGGCTCCGGACAACCCAGAAGGATTGCCCAATACAGTTTACGCACAGCGCCGGAACGAAAGGCGTGGGCAAGGCCGGCGGCGGCTTTGCGGGTCCGGGCCATAACCACGACGCCGGAAGTGTTCATGTCCAGCCGGTGCACGAGTCTCGGCCTTTCATTCTCTGTGGACAGAAAATGCTCCGCCACCGCATCCAGATGCCGCACCCGACCGCGTCCGCCCTGCACCGCCACTCCCTGCGGCTTGTTGAAGCCGATGACATGCTCGTCAGAATACAGAATTGATCGGCGCAGCCATTCCGGCTCAGGAAAATCTGCCGCCACATCCCGCCGTTGCCTGTCAGAGTGATCCTGCCGGATCTCCGGCAGTTGAATGACCTGCCCGTCCCGTAACCGTGTCGACGCCTCGGCAGGGTTTCCGTCGATCCGTATCCGGCCCTCACGGCAAAGCTTCTGAATGCGTGATTGGGGTAGCCCTTTGAACCTGCATTTGAGCCACCTGTCCAGCCGAAGCCCTGAATCCCGGGCTTTTACCTCAGTCGTCCGCATTCCTTTCACCCGGCAATCCAACGGCCGAAGGCAATTCCGGCGCACAGCATCGCCATCGCGAGAATCACGGTTGCGGTGAGATAGAGGAATGCTTCCCAGATGCGGCCGGAACCCGCCAGTGTCCAGGCATCCAGGGCATAGGCTGACATCGTCGTGTAGCCACCGAGCACTCCGGTCATGATGAACGGTGCCGGCCAGACGGGTCCGGACGACCGTTCGGGCAGAAGGGAGAATGCGATCCCCATGAGGAGGCAGCCGATCAAATTCACCGCCAGAGTGCCGACCGGGAAGTGGGTGCCGAAGACAAGATCCGCCAGACGGTCAGTCAAATACCGGGCCACGGCACCCGCCGCGCCGCCGATGGCAATCTGCAGCAAAGTCACGGTCATGTTCCAGTTTCCGCCGTTACCGGCCGAAGCGGGTGGCTCAGGCCTGCTGACGTTTTCGCCTCAGGCGGGCGAAATAGGCAAGCCGTTTCCGCATTTCACGCTCGAATCCACGCTCGACCGGGAAATAATATTCGGCGCGCGGGAGAGATTCAGGAAAGCAGTTCTGTCCGGAAAATCCATCCTCCGAATCATGATCATAGGCGTAGTCTTCCCCATATCCGATCTGTTTCATAAGCTGTGTCGGCGCATTCAGTATGTGCTTGGGAGGCGGCATCGAACCGCTGGCGGCCGCGGCCTTTCTGGCGGAGCTGAATGCCTTGTAGGCGGCGTTGGATTTCGGTGCCAATGCCAGATGGATGACCGCCTGCGCAATCGCCAATTCGCCCTCAGGACTGCCGAGCCGTTCGTAACATTCCCACGCCGCCAGACATTGCGCCAATGCGCCCGGATCAGCGAGGCCGATATCCTCTGACGCCATCCGGGTTACCCGGCGGGCCACGAAACGCGGATCCTCGCCGGCATTCAGCATCCGCGCAAGCCAATAAAGTGACGCGTCCGGGTCGGAACTGCGTACCGATTTGTGCAGCGCCGAAATCAGATTGTAATGCCAGTCTCCGGACTTGTCGTAATGCGCCGCCCGCCGCGAAAGCACCTCTTCCACTTCCAGCCGCTCCATTGCCTGAGCCGGACCGTGCAGCCACAACTGTTCCGCCAGGCTGATCAAAATCCTCGCATCTCCATCCGCCAGATCAATCACATATCCGCGTGCCTCCGGTGTAGCCGGAAGCCGACCGCCAAGATATGTTTCCACGCGCTCCAGAATTTCCTCCAATTCGGCCGCATTCAGCCGTTCCAGGACCAACACGGAAGCTCTCGACAGCAGCGCCGAATTGAGTTCGAAGGATGGGTTTTCGGTGGTGGCGCCGATCAGCGTGATGGTGCCGTCTTCCATAAAGGGTAGAAAAGCGTCCTGCTGGCTGCGGTTGAACCGATGCACTTCATCGACGAAAAGCAGCGTTCCCTGCCCATTTCTGAAGCGCTCGCCGGCTCTGTCGAAAATCGCCCGCAATTCGCGCACGCCGGCAAGAACAGCGCTGGTCTGAACAAATTCCTGTCCCGAAATACCGGCCAGCAACCTGGCGACAGTGGTCTTGCCGACCCCGGGCGGTCCCCACAGAATCGTCGATGAGACCCTGCCCGATGAGATCATCCGACCGAGCGCACCGCCGCTGCCGAAAAGGTGCGACTGCCCGACAAATTCAGCAAAACCGGCTGGACGCAGACGATCCGCGAGTGGACGCAACTCCGCACCCGCCGCCGGTTGTTTTCTGTCAGACTTCAATGGCTTTGCCCGATTGACAGCCGGGCCGCGGCTCAACTCTCCGGCGCCGGTTCCTGTTCCGCCCGCGCCCGGTCGTCAGCCCCCTTCGCCTCGACATCCCGCTCAATCAATTCCACAACCGCCATCGGTGCCGAGTCACCATATCTGAATCCGGCTTTGAGCACGCGTGTGTAACCGCCATTACGCGCTTCGTAACGCGGCCCCAGAACATCAAACAGCTTGCTGACATGGCGGTCCTGTTTCAGGCGTGACGCCGCCAGCCGGCGCGCATGCAGATCTCCACGCTTTCCGAGCGTAATCAACTTGTCGACAATCGAGCGCAATTCTTTCGCCTTCGGCAGCGTCGTTACGATCTGCTCATGCTCAATCAACGAGCCCGCCATATTGGCGAACATCGCCCGGCGATGCTCGCTGGTTCTGTTGAGGCGACGGTAACCGCCGGAATGGCGCATGGCTCTAACTCCTCTGAGCACTGTCAATCGGCCTGCGGGCGCATCTATGGGCAACCCCGGCCTCTGTCAATTGATCAGTAGCTTCCTTCATGCAGTTTCGAGAGTTCGTCAACATTCTCCGGCGGCCAATCGGGATTCTCCATTCCCAGCGACAGCCCCATCTCCGCCAAAACAGCCTTGATTTCGCCGAGCGACTTACGGCCGAAATTCGGCGTTTTCAGCATTTCATGCTCCGATTTCAGCACCAGATCACCGATATAGACGATATTGTCATTCTTCAGACAATTAGCGGCGCGGACCGACAGTTCCAGCTCCTCCACCTTGCGGAAGAATTGCGGGTTAAGGCGTGCCTGTTCCGGTTCGTCGGCCGGTTTAACGATCTGCGGCTCCTTGAAATGGACAAATTCGCTGATCTGTGACTCGATGATGCGTGCTGCGATGCCGAGCGCATCCCGCGGCGAAACCGAGCCGTCGGTCTCAATATTCAGCACCAGTTTATCGTAGTCCAGCCGTTGGCCTTTGCGCGCCTGCTCCACCTTGTAGGCGACCCGGCGCACCGGTGAAAAAATCGAGTCCACGGCGATACGACCGACCAGATTCTCATCAAACCGGTGTTCTTCGGCGTCGACAAATCCCCGTCCCCGTTCCGCTGTCAATTCGATCCTGAGCGAGGCACCTTTGTCGAGATGGCAGATGATATGTTCGGGATTCAGAATGGTAACACCGCTTCTGCCTTCGATATCGCCGGCGCAGACTTTGCCGGACCCGGAGGCATTCAGTGAAAGGCGGCATTTTCCCTCCGGGTTGGTGACGCTGAGCCTGATATCTTTCAGGTTGAGCACAATTTCGGTGATGTCTTCGCGCACACCCTTGATCGAAGAGAATTCATGCACTTCACCTTCTATTAGCACTGAGGTGATCGCCGCCCCTTTGATCGAAGACAACAGCACCCGCCGCAGCGAATTTCCGAGTGTCAGGCCGAACCCCCGTTCCAGCGGTTCCACAGTGATGGTCGCCTGCCGACCGGGGTCTTTCCCCGCTTTCACATCGATCCTGTCCGGCTTGATCAGTCCTTCCCAATTTTCTGCGAAATCTGCATTCTTGGCTGCATTTGCGCTCAATACGTTCATTGCGTTGTCTCCAAATTCATTTCCTGCTCCCTCAGGGGGGCGGAAAAACCGGGATTGAAATTCCTGCACCGGCTTGCGGCGCAGCATTATCAAACGCGGCGACGTTTCGGTGGGCGGCACCCATTATGGGCAATCGGAGTGACATCCCGGATAGCGGTGATCACAAATCCGGCACCGGCCAAGGCGCGCAATGCGCTTTCACGGCCTGATCCGGGGCCCTGAACCTCGACTTCGAGCGTCCTGATGCCATGATCACTGGCCTTGCGGGCCACATCCTCCGCAGCCAACTGTGCGGCATATGGGGTGGATTTACGGGATCCCTTGAAACCCATTGCTCCGGCCGATGACCAGGCAATCGCATTGCCTTGAACATCGGAGATGAGAATCTTGGTATTGTTGAATGAGGAATTCACATGCGCCACACCGGTCGCAATGTTTTTCCGTTCTTTCCGACGGGGGCGGTCTGCTGCCAACTCTGCTCTCCGTTACTTCTTCTTGCCCGCGATTGGCTTGGCCGGGCCTTTCCGCGTCCGCGCATTGGTATGGGTGCGCTGACCTCTTGTCGGCAGCCCACGACGATGCCGGAGTCCGCGGTAACAGCCAAGATCCATCATTCGCTTGACATTCATCTGGATTTCACGGCGAAGGGCGCCTTCAACCGTGAGGTTGCGGTCGATATGCTCGCGCAGCACCAGGACTTCACTATCGGTCAATTCATTCAGGCGCTTGGCCTGATCAATACCGACGGATTCGCATATGGAACGCGCCGTCGCGTGTCCGATGCCGTAAATGCTGGTCAGAGCAATCGGGACGCGCTTGCGTGTTGGAAGATTAACGCCTTGAATTCGCGCCAATTGTCAGGCTCCTTTCTCTGCCTCCGCAAACCCGTTTCAACGCAGCCGCACATCCTGCCATTGCAGACCCGTCTGCTGCCGGGCGGAGGTTCTGCGAAGATGGTCGGATGTGAAGAATGGCCGAAAATTCGAATAAGCGAAGCGACGTAACAACAGGGCGATGCCGATAACAGGCCTGCACGGCATGGTCAAGCACCTGTCGGCGTTTTTCGTAGCTGTTTTCAGTCGGCCTCTTGCCACCTAGGGTACCAAAATCCCGTTGCCTTGATCAGTTGTGCAAGTTGACTTGCGGCCGATCTTACTGATATGCGGTATTGGCAAGGAGACCAGACGGATTCCACCCGACAGACTGCGGTTGAGAAGTATCGATGACAGTCGTTCGGGTGCGGGAAAAGTCAGGTATATTTGCGCGAAAGTGGTTGTTTGGCGGGGCCGTGATCCGCAGGCGACCGGATTGTCTGTTGAGTGGCGGATGATCACCGGGGGAAACGCGCAGCATGATCAGTGAAGATATCAAGCTTGACTATGATGATGTTCTCATTGTCCCGGGAAAGAGCCCGATTGCCAGCCGCAAACAGGTTGAATTGAATGTCGGTATCGATTTCCCGGCACGCCGGGCCGGCTTTTCCGGAATTCCCATCATGGCGGCGAACATGGATGGTGTCGGCACGGTTGAGATGGCCGACGCCCTCCGACGGCACGGGATTTTCACCTGCCTGACAAAATTTCATGCGCCGGAGCAGCTGGCGGAATATTTTTCAGCCGATCCGGAACGCCGGGCTTTTGCCGCTGTGACCATCGGCATCGGCGACGAGGATTGGGAGAAATTCACCAGAACCGCGGAACTGACCGGCGCGCATTTGACCTATGTGTGCCTGGATGTCGCAAATGGCTACACCGACCGGTTCGTCGACTGCGTCCGCCGCTTCCGCGACACTTTCCCCGACAAGGTTCTGATTGCCGGCAATGTGGTGACGCCGGAACAGACCGGCTGTCTGATCGCGGCGGGCGCCGATTTGGTGAAAGTCGGTATCGGCGGCGGCAGCGTCTGTGAAACCCGCGTCAAGACCGGCGTCGGCTACCCGCAATTCTCAACCGTCATCGAATGCGCGCATGCGGCCCGGGAAGCGGGGGGACGTATCATCGCTGACGGCGGTTGCACCACGCCCGGAGATGTCGCGAAGGCGCTTGCGGCCGGTGCCGATTTTGTCATGCTCGGGGGTATGTTCGCCGGGCACCTGGAAGGGGGCGGCAAGATTGTTGACCGCTATTTCCGCTGTGACGAAGTGTCAGAGAGCGGAGAATTGGTCATCGATAAGCGTCAATTCGTGGAATTCTATGGTATGAGTTCCAAAACCGCCAATGAGAAACATTTCGGCGGTCTGCAGAATTACCGTTCAAGCGAAGGCAGAAGGGTGCTGCTGCCGCTGAAACCCGACCTCAATGAAACCATCCGCGATCTGCTCGGAGGCCTGCGCAGCGCCTGCAGCTATGTCGGTGCGGGAAATCTCCGGCAATTACCGGAGCGGGCACGTTTTGTGCGCTGTGGAAACACCCACAACCGCGTTTTTGAGGAACTGGCACTGCAGGAAACCGGCGCTATCCGGATATAACCGCCTTCCGAAAAATGGTTCTTGACCCGGGGACGCATGGCGACACAGCCTATCTCCGCCATCGACCGCCGTGTTCCGCCGGGAAAATGTGTGAGAGTGCAATGGTTATTTTTTCCAATCTACTCCGGTTTGCAGCCTTCAGCACGACAATCCGGTCGAGAGCTGCGCGACAACTTTGATTGAAATCTGGCAGCGTGCCGAGGCACGAAATTATGTCTTTGACTTCATATTTTGACGACCCTATTCTGCCGCCGTGAGTTGGCGAGTCCAGATAGTGGAGGAATTCGAACCCGAACTGTCAGCATTGCCGCTGAAGGTACGCCGGTCAATTTTTGCATATTCGCGGCTGCTTAGTGAATTCGGCCCGAATCTCGGGCGCCCGCGTGTGGATACTTTGAACGGCTCGCGGCATGCGAACATGAAGGAGATACGGTTTAGCGCGGCAGGCGGGGAATGGCGGGTGGCCTTTGCGTTTGATCCCGTGCGCAGCGCAATGCTTCTGGTAGCGGGCGACAAGTCAGGTGGCAGCGGAAGGCGATTCTATCGTAAACTTATCCGCAAGGCAGACGAGCGGTTCGACCGGCATCTTGCGGACCTCGCCGGCAAATAAGAAAGGAGAAAGCTCATGGTTCTGGATATTGAGGATGCGATCGCGGGTCTTGACTCTGACGAACGCCGCAAGGTGGAGGAAATGGCCGCTGAATTGATTGCCGAGGAGATGACGTTGCGCGAGTTGCGCAAGGCTCGCGCCCTTACTCAAGCCAGCGTAGCGCGTGAGCTCGGCATAAGCCAGGATGCGATCTCCCGGCTGGAGAAGCGGAGTGACCTCATGCTGTCCACGCTGTCCAGAACGGTGGAGGCGATGGGCGGCCGCCTGTCGCTGATCGCCCACTTTCCTGACCGCCCGCCGGTCGAACTCGCCGGCATCGCCGAACACGACGCGCGGAATTGATGCGGTATACTGACTGACTGCGGGAAGGAAAAGTGCCGAAGCGATGCTGCGACTTGCTCAGGTTTCCTTGTCTCCGGAGGTATGGAATCTGGCCATTGCGCACGGGATGAGGACTCACTCTTCTGCCCGAAATATCGATGAAACAGCAGCCAGAGGACAACTTACGAATTCTGAGAGCCACTACCCGGGTTAGCCTCAAGCGGCCGAAGACTGCTTCCGAGCGACGATTCGGCATGAATGAGAACACCTTGGGAACCGCCGATTCTTGGGACTATCGCCAGAAAGTGGCATCATTTGATGACTTGCACCGGACACACTTTCTCCAACACTTAGACATTTTTTCACAACCCATCAACTTGACCCGGATCGGGGCTATGCGGATACAACGGCTTCCAGTTCATGGTGTAACTGCGCCGCAACTTCATCCGGCCCACCGGCGCAATTCACGCGACGCAGCAGCCCGGCGCGGTAGTAATATCCCGTCAGCGGAGCCGTGTTGCGGAAATATTCCATCAGGCGGGTGCGCAGCGCCTCCTCGGAATCATCGTCGCGGCGACGGAAATCATCCGCGCCGCAGATGTCGCAGGCATCCGGTCTTGCCGGTGGATTGGTCTTCAAATGATAGACTGCGCCGCATTTGCCGCAGGATATGCGGCCGGTTATCCGCTCAACCAACTCGTCAGGATCCACCACCAACTCAATCACCGCCGCAAGTTCCGCCCCGGCATCGGTGAGCAACTTCTCCAGGGCATCCGCCTGTGCCAGGGTGCGCGGAAATCCATCGAAGACGAAACCGCCGCCGCGGTCGCCGGAAAGCCGCTCGGCAATCAAGCCGATCACCACCTCATCGGGGACGAAGGCGCCGGTTTCCATGATCGCGGCGGCCCGTCTGCCAAGTTTGCTCCCGGACCGGGCTGCCTGGCGCAGCATATCGCCGGTCGAAAGCTGGACCATGCCGCGTTCACTGACGAGCCGCGTCGCCTGAGTGCCCTTCCCCGCGCCCGGGGGGCCCATCAGGATCAGATTCATCGGGATTTCTCGGACCGTTTGCGCCGCTTGCGGCCGCGCAGTTGCGACTTCTCGATCAGCCCCTCATATTGATGCGCCAGCAAATGCGACTGCACCTGATTGATCGTATCCATGGTCACGGAAACCACGATCAGGACCGAGGTGCCGCCGAAATAAAATGGAATTGCCAGCTCCGCACGCAGAATTTCCGGCAGCAGGCAGACCGCGGCGAGATAACCCGAACCCAGCACAAGAATACGGTTAACCACATAATCCAGATATTCGGCGGTGCGCGGCCCCGGCCGGATTCCGGGCACAAAGCCATTCTGATTCTTCAGATTATCGGCAACATCCTCGGTCTTGAATGAGACATTCGCGGTATAAAAATAGGCGAAGAAGATGATCATGGTGACAAAGAACAGCAGGTATAGCGGTTGGCCGGGGCCAAAATAGGCCAGTATCGTCGACATCAGGGGGCTGGTTGAATTGCCGGAAAATGTCGAAATCGTGGTCGGCAGCAACAGCAGGGAGGAGGCGAAGATCGGCGGAATGACTCCCGAGGGATTGATCTTGAGGGGCAGATGCGACGAGCCGCCGTCAAAAACCTTCATCCCCACCTGGCGGCGCGGATACTGAATGTGAATCTTGCGCAGCGACCGTTCCATATAGACCACGAAACCGATCACCACCACGACCATGAGGATAACCCCGACGATCACCGCCGGAGACAACGCGCCGGACCGGCCCTGGCTGAAGAATTGTGCCAATGCCGCCGGGATCTCGGCAATGATGCCGGTGAAAATGATCAGCGAAATACCGTTGCCGATACCACGCGAGGTGATCTGCTCGCCGAGCCACATCAGGAACATGGTTCCTCCGACCAGCGTCACAACGCAGGAAATTCGGAAGAACCAGCCGGGATCAACCGCCAATCCACCGGATTCCAGGCTGACCGCCAGCCCATAGGCTTGGAATGTGGCGAGGAAAACGGTTCCGTAACGGGTGTATTGATTGATTTTCTTGCGCCCCTGCGCACCCTCTTTCTTCAGCTGCGAGAGCTGAGGCGACATCGCCACCAGCAGCTGCACAATAATGGAGGAGGAAATATAGGGCATGATACCGAGCGCAAACACGCCCATCCGGCCTATGGCGCCGCCGGTGAACATATTCAGCATGCCGCCGAGCCCGGTTGATGCCGCCTCGACAAATTCGCGCAGCGCCAAAGTGTCGATTCCGGGAACCGGGATGAAGGTGCCGATCCGGTACACGATCAGCAGACCGAGCGCGAAAAGAATCCGGCGGCGCAGTTCAGTGGCTTTACCGAATGCGCTCCAGCTCAGATTCGCCGCCATTTGTTCAGCGGCTGAGACCATCCATCACCTCCACGGCCGCACCGGTGCCAAGGATTTAACTCACCTTGGGTTTCACCCGGATTCTTCGGCGCTATCCTTCAATATATTTTTTGTTCCGCGTCCAACAAGCTGAACCGAACCGCCGACGGCCTCTATCCTGGCCGCAGCCGGTTTCGACACGCCGGTGACGATCAATTCCGCCTTGGCGGTGATTTCGCCTTTGGCAAGCAGGCGGATACCGTCACGCCGGCGCCTCACCAGACCACTCGCTATCAATGCCGCCTCATCAATCGGTTTCGACGCGTCCAACCGGCCGGCATCAATAAAGCTCTGCAGCTGTCCGATATTGATCACCGCATGCCGCTTGACATTGGGGTTGCGGAAACCCCGCTTCGGCAGGCGCTGATAAATCGGCATCTGCCCGCCTTCAAAACCGTCCAATGCGACACCGGAGCGCGATTTCTGGCCCTTATTGCCCCGTCCCGCGGTCTTGCCCGACCCCGAACCCGGGCCACGCCCGACCCGTTTGCGTTTCTGGGTCGCGCCCGGCTTGTCTCTCAATTCGTGAAGTCTCATCACTCAATATCCTTCACCGGACAGGCCGGATCACTTTTTCTCTTCGACAATCACGGCAAGATGCGGAATCTTGCGCACCATACCGCGGATTGCCGGCGTATCTTCAAGCTCGCGCATGCGGTTCATCCGACCAAGTCCCAATCCGGCCAAAATCCGCCTTTGCTTTTCCGGTCTGCGGATCGGAGAACCGATCTGTTTGACGACAATCTTCGCACCCATGGTCGAACTCCTAGCTCTGCGCCGCCTCGGCGCTCGGCCGGCGGAAAATTTCCGCCACCTTCTTGCCACGGCGCTGCGCTACCCAACGCGGGCTGGAAACCTGCGACAGCGCATCCAGCGTCGCCCGGATCATGTTGCAGGCATTCTGCGAGCCGATGGACTTCGCCACCACATCCTGCACGCCGAGCATTTCAAACACCGCCCGCATCGGTCCACCGGCGATTATTCCTGTTCCCTGCGGCGCCGGGCGCAGGATCACTTTGCCGGCGCCATGCGCGCCTTCCACATCATGATGCAGCGTCCGTCCTTCGCGCAGCGGCACCCGGAACAGGCTGCGTTTCGCCTTTTCCGTGGCTTTGCGGATGGCCTCGGGCACTTCCTTGGCTTTGCCCTTGCCGAATCCGACGCGTCCCTTCTGGTCACCCACAACCACCAAGGCCGAAAAGCCGAATCTTTTGCCGCCCTTCACGGTTTTCGAAACCCGGTTGATTGCCACGAGCTTGTCCAGAAACTCCGAAGCTTCAGACCTTGGCCCCCTGCGGTTTTCCGCTCTTGCCATCGGTGTCTCCTTTAAAATTTAAGCCCGCCGGCCCGCGCCGCATCCGCCAAAGCCTTGACCCGGCCATGAAACAGATAACCTCCGCGGTCCAGATAGCATTCCGATATCCCGGCATCGACAGCGCGTTTGGCGATTTGTTCGCCAACCCGCTTCGCCGCCTCACGATTACTGCCACGCCCGATGCCGAGCTCCGATTCCAGCGACGATGCGGCAGCCAGTGTGTGGCCTTCCCGATCATCAATCAGCTGTGCCGCGATATTGCGGTTGGAACGGTGCACCGACAACCGCACCCGCCCACGGCTGCATTGGCGCAGGCGGTAGCGAACCCGCATCTGGCGCCGTTTGAACAGCCGGTCTTTCTTATTCGACATATGTGAACCGCCTATTTCTTCTTACCGACTTTCCGGACCACGATTTCGTCCGAATAGCGGATTCCCTTGCCTTTGAAAGGCTCCGGCGGCCGCACATTGCGGATCTCCGCCGCCAGCTGCCCAACCTTCTGTTTGTCATTGCCCTCAATGATGATCTGAGTCTGCTTCGGCACCGTGATCGTCAGCCCGTCGCGCGGCTCAAATTTCACCTCATGGCTGAGACCTAGCGACAGATGCAGGTCCGAACCGCGCAGATCGGCGCGGTAACCGACTCCCGAAATCGCCAATTCCCTGCTGAATCCCCGGGTTACCCCTTCGATGCAATTGGCGACCATGGATCGCGACATTCCCCATTGCTGGCGGGCGAATTTCGAATTCCCGCGTGGCGAAACGGAGATGGATTTGTCATCAATCTCGATGCTTACCTGATCGGATGCGGTGAAACACAGCGAACCTCTGGGGCCTTTCACCTCAACCATGCGGCCACTCAGCTTCGCCGAGACGCCATCCGGTAACCCGACCGGGATCTTTCCAATTCGTGACATCGCCCGGAACTCCTTAAAACACCGTGCACAGCACTTCGCCGCCGACATTGGCATCGCGCGCATCCGCATCCGACATCACGCCGCGCGCCGTCGAAAGGATGGCGACCCCCAGCCCCTGACGGACCGACGGCAGGTTACGGACATTCGCATACACCCGGCGGCCAGGCCTGGAGACACGTTTCAATTCGCGGATGGCGGGGGAACCGTCGAGATATTTGAGGCCGATCTCGATCTCCTGGCGGCCATCGCCGGAGTCGACAAACTCGTAACCGCGGATATACCCCTCATTGGCCAGAACATTGAGAACCCAGCCACGCAGTTTGGACGCCGGCGCGCGGACCGTCGACCGGCCGCGGGTCTGCGCATTGCGGATGCGTGTCAGCATGTCGCCGACCGGATCGCTGAAAGACATCGGAATCCCCCTCTACCAGCTTGACTTGACCATGCCGGGAATCTGCCCGAAACCGCCCAATTCACGCAGCGCAATGCGCGAAATTTTCAGTTTGCGGTAATACCCCTTCGGCCGCCCGGTGACCTGGCAGCGGTTGTGCAGCCGGGTTGGAGATGAATTGCGCGGCATCTTCGCCAGCTTGAGCGTGAGTTTGAAACGCTCCTCAATTCCGACTTCTCGGTCAGCAAGGGTTTTTTTCATGGCTTCCCTCGTTGCCGCGTGACGTTTCACCATTCGCTGGCGCCTGCGTTCGCGCTCAACCATTGCTTTCTTTGCCACTATTGCGCTCCTCCGGACCTGCTGCTGAACGGCATGCGGAAACCTTCCAGCAGGCTCTTAGCCTCTGCATCGGTGGAAGCCGTCGTGCAGATCACGACATCAAGACCGCGTACCTCATCCACCGAATCATAATCGATCTCCGGAAACACGATATGTTCCTTGAGACCCATGGAAAAATTACCGTTGCCGTCAAAGGATTTCGTCGACAATCCGCGGAAATCCCTCACCCTCGGCATCGCGACCGTCACCAGCCGGTCAAGAAATTCATACATCCGGCTGCCGCGCAGGGTGACCTTGGCACCGATTGTCATGCCTTCGCGCAATCTGAATGCGGCGATGGATTTCCGCGCCCTGGTCGGCACCGCCTTCTGCCCGGCGATGGCTGTCAGATCCTCGACCGCCGCCGCCGCTTTGCGCGAATCCTTAACACCTTCGCCGACGCCCATATTGAGCACGATTTTTTCCAGCCGCGGGATCATCATCTCATTGCGGTATCCGAACCTGTCTTTCATATTCGGCCGGATTTCATCGACATAGATCTGCTGCAGCCGCGGTTTGTATTCAGCCATCAATCGCCCTCCCGGACCGTTTGGCAAAGCGGATCTTCCTGCCCTCCTCAAACCGGAAACCGACCCTGCTCGGGGTGTCATCCTCCGGATCCGCGATCATCAGATTGGACAGGTCGATCGGCAGTTCAATACTTGTCCGTCCGCCCTGGCGGTTGGCGGTCTGTTTGAGATGCCGGACGGCGCGGTTGGCACCGCTGACGACAGCCCGGCGCCGGGTCGGATCAAGGCTCAATATCTCGCCCTTCACACCGGCATCTTTACCGGCGATCACAACCACGCGGTCGCCCTTTTTCAGTTTTGCCGCCATCACAGCACCTCCGGGGCCAGCGAAATGATCTTCATGAATTTCCGGCTGCGCAGCTCGCGCACCACCGGCCCGAAGATCCGTGTCCCCACCGGCTCGTCATTATTGTTGAGAATCACCGCGGCGTTATTATCAAAACGGATCGCGGTTCCGTCATCGCGGCGCACCTCCTTGGCGGTGCGGACGATAACCGCCCGACGGACATCGCCTTTCTTGACCCGGCCGCGCGGAATCGCCTCCTTCACAGATACGATGATCACATCGCCAACCGATGCGAAGCGGCGCTTTGAGCCGCCGAGCACCTTGATACACTGGATCTTGCGTGCGCCTGAATTATCGGCGACGTCAAGATTTGTCTGCATCTGGATCATTCGGCGTCTCCTGACCTTTGGGGACTGAATTCAGCCCCATGGTTTCGTTCGAGCGGGGAATTCAAGCCTGATCGGCGGCGAGCAATTCCCAACGTTTGGTTTTTGAAATCGGCGAACATTCGCGTATGCGGACGATATCACCCGTTTTGGCGGCATTGTCGGCGTCATGCGCCGTGTATTTTTTTGACTTACGCACAGTTTTCTTCATCACCGGATGGGTGAAGCGGCGTTCGACCAGCACCGTGACCGTCCGATCCCTGCGGTCGCTGACCACCCGTCCTGTCAATATTCTTTTCGGCATCCCTAATCTTCCCGGTCAACTGAACGCTGTGGCGGCTCTTTTTCATTCAATACCGTGAGCACGCGCGCGGTATCGCGCCGCACTTCCCGCATGCGCGCGGTATTCGAAAAACCACCGCTGGCGACCTGGAATCTCAAATTGAAGGATTCCTTCTTCAGCCGCGCCAATTCGCTTTTCAGCTCGTCGGCGGTTTTTTCCCGAAGCTCAGCTGCGTCCATTATGCTGCAATTCCCTTCACTCGCCGCCGGACTTCACCAATCCGAACGTTCAACAATGCGTGTCTTGACCGGCAGTTTCATCGCCGCCAGCCGCAGCGCTTCCCTTGCCACGGCATCGGCCACACCATCAATCTCAAACATGACCCGTCCGGGTTTGACCTTTGCGGCCCAGTATTCAACCGAACCCTTGCCCTTACCCATGCGGACCTCGGTGGGTTTTTTGGAAACCGGAACATCCGGAAAGATACGGATCCAGACCCGGCCCTGGCGTTTCATATGGCGGGTCATCGCCCGTCTCGCGGCTTCGATCTGCCGCGATGTCACCCGTTCGGGCTGCACCGCCTTGAGTCCGAAAGAGCCGAAATTCAGGCTTGAGCCACCCTTGGCCATGCCGTGAATGCGCCCCTTATGCTGTTTGCGGTATTTGAATTTTTTCGGCTGCAGCATCTCACCGGCTCCGATTAATTCTGCCGCTTACGCGGAACTGTTCCATCGCGGATTTCCTGTTCACGACGGTCGCGTGCGGCCGGATCATGCTCCATGATTTCGCCTTTGAAAATCCAGACCTTGACGCCGATAACGCCATAGGGGGTCGAGGCGACACAGGTCGCATAATCGATGTCGGCCCGCAACGTGTGCAGCGGTACCCGGCCTTCCCGATACCATTCGGTACGGGCGATTTCGACTCCACCCAGCCGGCCGGCGACATTGATACGGATGCCCAAAGCACCCATACGCATGGCATTCTGCACCGCACGTTTTATCGCGCGGCGGAACGACACCCGCCTTTCGAGCTGCTGCGCAACCGACTCAGCGACCAGCTGGGCATCGATTTCCGGTTTCCGCACCTCGACAATATTGAGATGGGTTTCCGAAACCGTCATCTCCGCCAGCCGCGCGCGCAGCGACTCGATATCCGCCCCCTTACGGCCGATAACCACTCCCGGGCGGGCAGTATGAACCGTGACCCGGCATTTGCGGTACGGGCGTTCGATCACCACCCGACTGACACCGGCCTGGGCGCAGGCCTTGCGGATAAACTTCCGTATCTTGAGATCTTCCTGCAGCAGATCACCGAATTCCCGCTTGTCGGCATACCAGCGGCTGTCCCAGGTCCGGTTGACCTGAAGGCGCATTCCGACCGGATTGATCTTTTGGCCCATCAGTCGATCTCCTCGATTTCGCGCACCTTGACCGTCAGCTGGGAAAACGGCTTCAACACCCGGGCCGCCCGGCCCCTGGCGCGTGCCCTGAACCGCTTCATCGTCAGATTCTTGCCGACATAGGCCTCGGACACCATCAACCTGTCGACATCCAGCCCATGATTGTTTTCCGCGTTGGCAACAGCCGACATCAGGCATTTCAGGACTTCGCCGGAGATCCTGCGGCGCGAAAATGTAAGATCGGCAACCGCCAGATTGACTTGCTTTCCACGGATCGTCGCAGCCACCAGATTGAGTTTCTGCGGCGACACCCTGAGCATACGGCTGACTGCCATAGCTTCATCGGCCGGAGTTACCCGCATGCGTTTGACTTTACCCATGGATCAGCTGCGCCTCGCTTTTTTGTCGCCGGCATGTCCATGGAAGATACGGGTCGGCGAGTATTCACCAAATTTCTGGCCAATCATGTCCTCGGTCACGAATACGGGAATGAATTTGCGTCCATTATGCACGCCAAAGGTCAAACCGACGAATTGCGGCAGAATAGTGGAACGGCGTGACCAGATCCGGATCACATCCTTGCGCCCGGAGGCACGGGCGCGTTCCGCTTTGCGCAGGACATCGGTATCGACAAACGGTCCTTTCCATACAGATCGCGGCATAATCAGCGTCCTTTCTTCCGCGCATGCCGGCGGCGGATGATGAATTTATCGGTGGATTTGTTTTTCCGGGTGCGCATGCCGCGGGTCGGCCGGCCCCAGGGCGTGACCGGATGCCGTCCGCCACTCGCCTTACCTTCACCCCCACCATGCGGGTGATCGACCGGGTTCATGGCCACACCGCGCACACTCGGCCGCTTGCCGAGATGCCGGCTTCGCCCGGCTTTGCCGAGATTGATATTGGCATTATCCGGATTGGAGACCGGCCCGATCGTCGCCATGCATTCCTGGCGCACAACCCGTAACTCACCCGACGAAAGCCGGATCTGCGCATAGGCACCGTCGCGGCCGATAAACTGACCATAGGTGCCGGCGGCGCGTGCAATCTGCCCGCCCTTGCCCGGCTTCAATTCGATATTATGCACGATCGTGCCGATCGGCATGCCTGAGAACGGCATGGCGTTGCCGGGCTTGATGTCGGCGCGGGCGCTGGACAGCACCTTGTCGCCGACCGCCAACCTCGCCGGAGCCAGAATATAGCTCAACTCGCCATCCTCATAGCGGACCAAAGCGATAAAAGCGGAACGGTTGGGATCATATTCGATCCGCTCAACCGTCGCCGGGATATCCATTTTGCGGCGGCGGAAATCAATCATCCGGTAGCGCCGCTTGGCCCGACCACCCCGCCGGCGCATCGTGATTCGACCGGAATTGTTGCGCCCGCCCTTTGCCGGCAACCCTTCGGTCAGAGACTTGACCGGTGCGCCTTTCCACAGCGCCGAACGGTCAACCAATACAAGTCCACGGCGGCCTGGCGTAACCGGATTGTAGGATTTCAAAGCCATGTCTTTGCCTTCCCTCTGCCTTGCCCCGGAGCCCTGATCACTGCCTCAACCATCACAGCTGCGCCGTGACGTCGATGGTGTATCCTTCGACAAGCCGGACATAAGCCTTCTTGCTGTCCCGGCGTTTTCCCGGGCGGCCGCGGAACCGCACCCGTTTACCCTTAGCGATCAACACATTGACAGACTGCACTTTGACATTGAACAGCGCTTCGACCGCTTCTTTGATGGCACCTTTATCGGCATCCATCGCGGCTTCGAACACGACCGCATTCGCCGCCGAGGCCTGGGTTGATTTCTCGGTGATCACGGGCCGCCTGATGATATCGTAATGATGCGGTAATGCGCTCATGACAGCCTCTTCTGCAAAGCGTCCAATCCGGCCTGCGTGACCACAAGGGTATCGCGTTTCAGAATGTCGTAAACATTGGCTCCCTGACAGGGGAGAATGTCGATACCCTGTATATTGGCGGCGGCGCGGGCAAATTCCGGATTCACTTCCGCCCCATCGATAATGAGCGCCCGTCCCCAATCGAATCCAGCCAATGCCCTGGCCAGATCAGCGGTCCTGGAGGAAACCACCGTGGCCTCCTTCAACAGAACCAACTCGCCCGCCTGCGCCTTTGCCGACAGGGCATGACGCAGACCCAGAGCGCGGAACTTTTTCGGTAAATCATGCGCATGGCTGCGTGGAACCGGTCCCTTATAGACACCACCCTTGCGGAAAATCGGTGCATTACGGTCGCCGTGGCGGGCACTGCCGGTGCCTTTCTGGCGATAAATCTTGCGCCCCGAATAGCTGGTCTCGGAACGCGTCTTGACCTTATGCGTCCCCTGGCGGGCCTTGGCCCGCTGCCAGCGGACGACACGATGCAGAATATCGGCACGCGGCTCGAGGCCGAACAGTTCCGCCGGCAGCGTCACCTCGCCGGCCTCGGCTCCATCAAATGCAACCACAGACACGATCATGCTTCGTCACCCTGTGTCTCACCTTCGGCAGCCGCTTCTTCGACCACCGGCGCCGTAACCCCGCGCACCGCCGCCGGAAAACAGGCATTTTCCGGTACCGCCCGCTTGATCGCGTCCCGGATTGTGACCCAGCCGCCTCTGGAACCCGGCACCGATCCCTTGACCATGATCAGGCCGCGTTCGGCATCCGTCCGCACAATTTCGAGATTCTGCGTCGTCACCCGCTCCGACCCCATATGCCCGGCCATTTTCTTGCCCTTGAAGACCTTGCCGGGGTCCTGGCACTGGCCGGTGGATCCATGCGAACGGTGGCTGATCGAAACCCCGTGCGAGGCCCTGAGCCCGCCGAAATTATGCCTTTTCATGGCACCGGCGAATCCTTTACCGATCGATGTGCCGGAAACATCCACGCGCTGGCCCGGCACATAATGGTCGGCGGTGATTTCGCAGCCGACATCAATGAGATTGTCCGGGCTGACCCGGAATTCGGCAAGCTTGCGCTTCGGCGAAACCGTGGCAACCGCGAAATGACCACGCATGGCACGGGATGTGCGCACGGGTTTGCGTGACCCGGCACCGAGTTGCACGGCGGTGTAGCCGTCCCGGTCCGCGGTCCTCTGCGCTACCACTTGCAAATGATCCAGATGCAACACGGTCACCGGCACCTGCCGGCCGTCATCCAGAAACAACCGTGTCATACCCAGTTTTTTAGCAATGACTCCAGAACGCATTCCGGAATTCCTCTCTAGGTCTTAATCTCGACCGCGACTCCAGCGGCCAGGTCAAGTTTCATCAGTGCATCAACGGTCTGCGGTGTCGGGTCGATGATATCCAGCAACCGCTTATGCGTCCGGATTTCCATCTGCTCCCGCGACTTCTTGTCGACATGCGGGCCCCGCAGAACGGTGAATTTCTCAATCTTGTTCGGAAGTGGAATCGGCCCCCTCACGTCAGCGCCGGTACGCTTGGCGGTCTGGTAGATCTCCTCGGTGCTCGCATCGAGCACCCGGTAATCGAACGCTTTCAGCGTTATGCGGATTTTCTGGCTTTGGATCATGGGGCCGCTCCGGAGGCGATGGCGGGCACTTCACCCGCCATGCCGCCCTGTCACTTGATTATCTTCGAAACGATGCCGGCACCGACGGTGCGTCCACCCTCGCGGATCGCAAACCGGAGCTTGTTCTCCATGGCAATCGGCGAGATCAGTTTGACGGTGAAATTCACATTGTCACCCGGCATCACCATTTCGGTTCCCGACGGCAGATCCACAGTACCGGTCACATCCGTGGTACGGAAATAGAATTGCGGCCGGTAATTGGTGAAGAACGGGGTGTGGCGCCCGCCCTCTTCCTTGGTCAGAATATAGGCTTCCGCCTCGAATTCGGTATGCGGTGTCACCGAGCCCGGCTTACACAACACCTGACCGCGCTCGACAGAGGTACGGTCGACACCGCGCAGCAGGGTTCCGACATTATCGCCGGCTTCACCGCGGTCGAGCAGTTTACGGAACATCTCAACGCCGGTGCAGGTGGTTTTCCTGGTGTCACGGATGCCGACGATTTCAATTTCGTCACCGACCGTCACCACACCGCGCTCAATTCTCCCGGTGACAACCGTGCCACGGCCTGAAATCGAGAACACATCCTCGATCGGCATCAGAAACGGTTGGTCAACCGGACGGTCCGGAGTGGGAATATGCCCGTCCACCGCCTGCATCAGCTCATCGATGCTGTTCTTGCCGAGTTTTTCGTCACCGCCTTCGAGCGCGATCAGGGCTGAGCCCATGATCACCGGAATATCGTCGCCGGGAAAATCATAGTCGCTGAGAAGCTCGCGGACTTCCAGCTCCACCAGTTCAAGCAGTTCCTCATCATCAACCTGGTCGACTTTATTCATATAGACAACCAGCGCCGGCACACCCACCTGACGGGCCAGAAGAATATGCTCGCGTGTCTGCGGCATCGGCCCGTCAGCGGCGCTGACGACAAGGATGGCGCCATCCATCTGCGCCGCGCCGGTGATCATGTTTTTCACATAGTCGGCATGGCCGGGGCAGTCGACATGCGCGTAATGGCGGTCGCCGGTCTCATATTCGACATGCGCCGTCGAGATGGTGATGCCGCGCTCTTTCTCTTCCGGTGCCCGGTCGATCGAGTCATATGACTGGAAATCGCCGTAATATTTGGTGATTGCGGAGGTCAATGTCGTCTTGCCATGATCGACATGGCCGATCGTGCCGACATTTGCATGCGGTTTCGTGCGTTCGAATTTTTCTTTCGCCATCGATTCACTCCTTTCTTACAGTGTTTCAGCCCGAAACCGCGCTCACGCGTATTTCGATTGAATTTCTTCCGATATGTTCTGAGGCACCATCTCATAATGCGAAAACTGCATGGTGAAACTTGCCCGTCCTGAACTCATCGACCTGAGATTGTTGATGTAACCAAACATATTGGCCAGCGGCACAAATGCGGTGATGACCGAGGCATTGCCTCTCGTATCCTGACCCTGCACCTGCCCGCGCCGGCGGATGAGATCTCCATTCACCGGACCGGTATATTCGTCCGGTGTCACAACTTCGACTTTCATGATCGGTTCCAGCAGCTTGGCACCGGCCTTACGCAATCCTTCGCGCATCGCCGCCCGCGCCGCCAATTCGAACGCCATCACCGAGGAATCAACATCGTGATAAGCACCGTCAAGCAGGCTGACATTGAAATCAATCACCGGAAAACCCGCCAGCGGTCCGGAATCACAGACCGAGGAAATGCCCTTTTCCACGCCCGGAATATATTCCTTCGGAATGGCACCACCGACGATTTTTGACTCGAAATTATAACCCTCGCCCGGCTTTGCCGGTTCAATCAGCAGCTTGAGCCGCGCGAACTGACCGGCACCGCCGGTCTGCTTCTTATGCGTATAATCGATTTCGGCCTGATGCGATACGGTCTCACGGTAAGCCACCTGCGGATTGCCGATATTGGCCTCGACACGGAACTCACGTTTCATCCGGTCTATCAGAATATCGAGATGCAGCTCGCCCATGCCCTTCATGATCGTCTGACCCGACTCATGATCGGATTCAACCCGGAATGACGGGTCTTCCGCCGCCAGCCGCTGCAGGGCCTGGGACATTCTTTCCTGATCGGCCTTGGATTTCGGCTCAACGGCAATTTCAATCACCGGGTCAGGGAAAGTCATTGTCTCCAGCACAACCGGCGAGGAAGCGGCACACAGCGTATCACCGGTCGTCGTCGTTTTGAGACCGGCCAAAGCCACGATATCGCCGGCAAAAGCCACATCCGTCTCTTCCCGGTTGTTGGAATGCATCATCATCATTCGGCCGACACGTTCGCGTTTGCCCTTGGTCGAATTCAGTATGGCATCGCCCTTGCGGACGCAGCCCGAATAGACGCGCATGAAAGTGAGTGAGCCGACGAACGGATCATTCATGATCTTGAAGGCCAGCGCCGAAAGCGGCTGCCCGTCATCCGCCTTACGCTCAATATTCCGCGTCTCACTCGCATCGCCCGGCGCAAAGCCCTGATAGGCGGGAACATCCAGCGGACCCGGCAGAAAATCAATCACCGCGTTCAGCATCGGCTGCACGCCCTTATTCTTGAAGGCGGAACCGGCGAGAACAGGAACAATGTCCAGATTCAGTGTGGCGCTGCGGATCAGGCTGCGCAGCTTTTCGATGCCGGGCTCCTCACCCTCGAGATAAAGCTCCATGGCCTCATCGTCATGCTCAACGGCGAGCTCCACCATTTTCGCGCGCCACTCTTCCGCCAATTGGCGTAGTTCCGGCCGCACCTCCTGACGCGTCCATGTGGCACCGAGATCCTCTCCCTTCCAGGTCCACTCTTCCATCGTGCACAGATCAACAATGCCCTCAAACCGGTCTTCCGCACCGATTGGAATCTGAATCGGCAGTGGCACCGCGCCGGTGCGGTCGCGGATCATTTCCACACAGTTGAAGAAATCCGCACCGATCTTGTCCATCTTGTTGACCAGCACGATGCGTGGAACCCGGTACCGGTCCGCCTGGCGCCAAACCGTTTCGGTCTGCGGTTCGACACCGGCATTGGCATCAAGGACGCAGATCGCGCCATCCAGAACCGCCAGCGACCTTTCCACCTCGATGGTGAAGTCAACATGGCCCGGCGTGTCGATGATATTGAAACGGTGCTTTTCCGACTGCGCATTCTCGCCGTCCTCGGTCCGCTCCCAGAAAGTGGTGGTCGCCGCCGAGGTGATGGTTATGCCGCGCTCCTGCTCCTGTTCCATCCAGTCCATGGTCGCGGCACCGTCATGCACCTCGCCAATTCTGTGTGACTTGCCGGTATAGTAAAGCACGCGTTCCGTCGTCGTCGTCTTTCCGGCATCGATATGCGCCATGATACCGAAATTCCGGTATCGCCGGAGAGGGTAATCGCGTGCCATTTTCCCGTCCTACCAGCGATAATGGCTGAAGGCTTTGTTCGCCTCCGCCATCTTGTGGGTGTCTTCGCGGCGCTTGACAGCCCCGCCGCGCAGATTCACCGCATCCATCAACTCTCCGGCGAGACGTTCCTCCATGGTGAACTCACCGCGCTTGCGCGCCGCAGAGATCAGCCACCGGATTGCCAGGGCATCGCGCCGCTCGGGACGCACTTCCACCGGAATCTGGTAGGTCGAACCGCCGACGCGGCGCGAACGCACCTCAATCGACGGTTTCACATTCGCCAGAGCCTCATGAAACACCTCGACCGGGGTCCGGCGCATCTTCGCCTCGATCCGGTCAAGCGCATTGTAGACGATCGCCTCGGCGACCGTCTTCTTGCCGTCCTTCATGAGATTATTCATGAATTTCGTCACCGTCTGGTCACCGAACTTCGCGTCGGGAAGAATTTCGCGCTTCTCGGCACGCCGCCGCCGTGGCATCAGCAGACTCCTTATTTGGGCCGTTTGGCGCCGTATTTGGAGCGGCGCTGACGACGGTCCGCCACACCCTCCGTGTCACGGACGCCGCGTAGAATATGATAGCGGACACCCGGCAGATCCTTCACCCGTCCGCCACGGATCAGCACCACCGAATGTTCCTGCAGATTATGTGATTCACCGGGGATATAGGAAATCACCTCATAGCCACCGGTCAGCCGCACCTTGGCGACTTTGCGCATCGCTGAATTCGGCTTCTTCGGGGTTGTCGTATATACGCGCGTACAGACGCCCCGGCGCTGCGGACAGCCCATCAGATGTATCGATTTCTGGCGCTTCACCTTGGCCTTGCGCGGCTTACGGATCAGCTGTTGAATGGTCGGCATTCCGCCTCCCCGGTTATCAAAATTCTCCAACCCCCGGACACAGCCGGGGGAACCCACTGCGAACACGGCTAAACGCCGCCCATTTCGGATCGGCGGCTCCGCTTCAGAGGATCCTGGCCGCGGCCGGGATCTTGTTCACCAGTACACAGCTTTGACCAAGGAGAACGCAAGTTCTCCGGAAGGCTCGCGGCCTATACGAGTGATTCGCCTTCCCGTCAACAAGGTAAATCGATCCACAGTGCGTGCGACATGCCCGAATCCGGCCCGCTGGCACCTGACAGGCACGGCATGAATACAGCTCTCCTGCCGCCTACTCTGCGGCATCGGCGGCCGCACTTGAATCACTCGGTTCCGAATGTCTGCTGGCTCAGCTCTTCCGGATCCATACCGATATAATCATCGGCTGACGGCGGCAGCAATTGCGCACTCTGCTCAAGATTTGCCAATGCGGCTTTTTCGCGCGCCTCCTGATCGCGGTCTTCGGCAATCTGACGCATCGAATTCACCGCACCTCCGGTTCCGGCCGGAATCAGGCGTCCAACGATGACATTTTCCTTCAACCCGATCAGCTTGTCGCGTTTCCCCTGGATCGCGGCTTCCGTCAGAACCCGCGTCGTTTCCTGGAATGACGCCGCTGAGATGAATGACCGGGTCTGCAACGCCGCTTTGGTGATGCCGAGGAGGATCGGGTGTGCCGTAGCCGGCTTACGGCCTTTGCTTTCGGCGCGCCGGTTCACCTCCTCCAGTTCCGCCTTGTCAACCTGTTCATCTTTCAGGAGCGTGGTTTCACCGGGATCAAGGATTTCCAGCTTCTGCAGCATCTGCCGGATTATCACCTCGATATGCTTGTCATTGATCTTGACGCCCTGCAGCCGGTACACATCCTGAACTTCATTGACCAGATAGTTCGCCAACTCCTCAACACCGAGAACCCGCAGAATGTCATGCGGCGCCGGATTGCCGTCCACAATATAATCACCCTTGCGGACATAGGAGCCATCCTGCACCGCAATATGCCGCCCCTTCTGCACCAGATACGTCCTCGGCTCTTCCTCACCATCATCCGCATCCGGTTCGACGACGATCTTGCGTTTGTTTTTATAGTCCTTCTCGAAGAATCTGACCCTGCCGTCGATTTCAGCAATGATCGCATGGTCTTTCGGCCGCCTCGCCTCGAACAGCTCAGCCACCCTCGGCAAGCCGCCGGTGATGTCTTTCGTCATCGCCCCTTCGCGGGGAATCTGCGCGATGACTTCGCCCGACCTGACCTGCTGCCCGTCGCTGACGGCCAGCACAGCCCCGACGGATAAATCATACACCGCGGTCCGATCACCGGGCAGTTGAATCGGCTCGGAGTCATCCTTCGCATGCTTGATCTCGATACGCGGACGCAGATCCTTCTTTTCCTTGGCATCGCTTGCCTGCCAAAGCTGCACCGTCTTGACAATGATGCCGGTGGTTTCATCAGCCTTTTCGCTCAACGCCTCATTGGCATTCAGATCCCGGTATCCGGCAACCCCATCGGTTTCGGCGATGATCGGAAGCGAATACGGATCCCATTCAAACAGGTTCGCACCCTTTTTCACCTTCGCCCCATGTTTCACCAACATTCTGGCTCCATGCGGCAGCCGGTGCCGGGTTGGCCGACCGGACAGATCGGTGAGGACCAGTTCGGAACTCTGCCCGACAATGATGCCAACGGTATCCGGATCCAGAGGATTTTTGGCACCGAGAATATTGGCATCCTTGAGATTGACTTTGCCGTCATGGCTCGCCGTTACCGAGGATTGGCGTTCCGCCTGCGCAATTCCACCGATATGGAATGTGCGCATGGTCAACTGCGTCCCCGGCTCACCGATCGACTGCGCGGCGATGATTCCGACCGCCTCACCCACATTCACCGGCGTTCCGCGTGCCAGATCGCGGCCATAGCATTTGCTGCAGATGCCTTCTTCCGACTCGCAGGTCAAAGGCGAGCGGACATACACCGAAACCACACCGGCGCGTTCAATCGCCTCAACGGTGTTTTCCTCCATCAGCTGATTCTTCGCCACCAGCTTCTCACCGGTCACCGGATGCGTCACATCCTCCGCCGCCACCCGGCCGAGCAGCCTTTCGCTCAACGGTGCCACCGTGTAACCGTCGCGCTCGCCCGGACGGATGGTGATGCCGTTATCAGTGCCGCAATCCACCTGACGCACGATACAATCCTGCGCGACATCGACCAGTCGACGCGTCAGGTATCCGGAATTCGCGGTCTTCAGGGCGGTGTCCGCCAAGCCTTTGCGTGCCCCGTGAGTGGAATTGAAATATTCGAGCACATCAAGGCCTTCCTTGAAGTTCGAGATGATCGGGGTCTCAATGATCTCGCCGGAAGGTTTCGCCATCAGGCCCCGCATTCCGGCAAGCTGCTTCATCTGCGCTTCGGAACCCCGGGCACCGGAATCAGACATCATCCAGATCGAATTCGGCTCACCGCCGGCACCATTGTTTTTCACCCTGCGTCCGGCACGCGGCGTGAAGGAGATTTCCTCCATCATCTCGCGCGCCACAGCTTCCGAACATTCGGTCCAGGCGTCGATGACCTTATTGTATCGCTCGCGCTCGGTGATGCCGCCCTCATAGTGCAGTTCCTGGTTCCGCTTCACCTGGCTGCGGGTCTTTTCGACCAGTTTCCATTTTTCCTTCGGGATCATCATATCGTCCTTACCGAAGGAAATTCCGGCATTGCACGCCTCACGGAAACCCAGATCCATAATCCGGTCGCAGAAAATGACCGACTCCTTCTGCCCGCAATAGCGGTATACCGTGTCAATCACTTCCTGCACTTCGCGTTTGCGCAGCCGCCGGTTGACGAGTTCAAACGGAGTCTTGGCATTTTTCGGCAGCAGCGCTCCGATGATCACCCGGCCGGGAGTGGTATCGAAAATCCGATGCTCCTCCTCGCCATCCTCATTGATCTGCCGGATCCGGGCTCTCACCCTGGCATGCAGATGCAGATTGCCGGACTGCAGGGCATGTTCGATTTCGCCGATCGAGGAATAGACTTTGCGGTACCGCTTGTCATCGCTTTCCGCACCGCTGCGGGATTCCCCTTTCATGCCCGGGCGTTCCATGCTCAGATAATACAGGCCGAGAACCATATCCTGCGACGGCACGATGATCGGAGACCCGTTCGCCGGAGACAGGACGTTGTTGGTGGACATCATCAACACACGCGCTTCGAGCTGCGCTTCAAGTGACAACGGCACATGCACCGCCATCTGGTCGCCGTCAAAATCGGCATTGAATGCTGAACAGACAAGCGGATGCAACTGAATGGCCTTACCCTCGATCAGAACCGGCTCAAATGCCTGAATTCCGAGACGGTGCAATGTCGGCGCGCGGTTCAGCAATACCGGATGTTCGCGGATAACGCTCTCCAGGATATCCCAGACATAGGGTTCTTCGGATTCGACAATTTTCTTGGAATTCTTGACCGTCGTCGATTTTCCTTCCTGCTGCAGGCGCGAAAAAACGAACGGCTTGAACAGTTCCAATGCCATCTTCTTCGGCAATCCGCACTGGTGCAGTTTCAATTCCGGACCGGTGACGATCACCGAACGGCCGGAAAAATCGACCCGCTTGCCGAGAAGGTTCTGCCGGAAGCGGCCCTGTTTGCCTTTCAGCATATCGCTGAGGGATTTCAACGGCCGCTTATTGGTGCCGGTGATCGCCTTGCCCCTGCGGCCATTGTCAAAAAGCGCATCCACCGATTCCTGCAGCATGCGTTTTTCATTGCGGACAATGATGTCCGGGGCACGCAGTTCGATCAACCGTTTCAGCCGGTTATTGCGGTTGATCACCCGGCGGTAGAGATCATTCAGATCCGAGGTCGCGAAGCGACCGCCATCGAGGGGAACGAGCGGTCGCAGTTCCGGCGGAATGACCGGGATAACCGTCATGATCATCCATTCCGGACGATTACCGGATTGAGTGAAATGTTCAAACAGTTTCAGCCGTTTGACGATCTTTTTCTGCTTCGACTCGGCCCTGGTGTTCATCAGATCAGTGCGCAGCTGCTCAGCTTCCTCCTGCAGATTGATCTGACTCAGCATTGATCGGATCGCCTCAGCGCCGATTCCGGTGGAGAAACTTTCCGTACCATATTCGTCCTGGGCTTCGAGCAGCTGTTCCTCGCTCAACAAAGTGCCGTATTCGAAAGGTGTCAATCCCGGCTCAGTGACCACAAAGCTTTCGAAATAAAGGATGCGTTCCAATTGCTTCAGCGTCATGTCGAGCATCAGCCCGATACGGCTCGGAAGCGATTTCAGAAACCAGATATGGGCAACCGGAGCCGCCAGTTCGATATGACCCATGCGCTCGCGGCGCACTTTCTGCAGCGTCACTTCAACGCCGCATTTTTCGCACGTCACACCGCGGTTCTTCATCCGCTTGTATTTGCCGCAGAGACATTCATAATCCTTGACCGGGCCAAGTATACGGGCACAGAACAAACCGTCGCGCTCGGGCTTGAACGTCCTGTAATTGATGGTTTCCGGCTTGCGGATTTCGCCATAGGACCAGGAAATAATCTGCTCCGGCGAGGCCAGGGAAATTCTGATCTCGTTGAAAGAATCCGGCTTTTCGACCTGCCGGAAAGCGGCGGGAGGAGTTTCTCTATTCATTTCAGTGGTCTCTCCTTTCGCTGATCGCCGGCCCGACAGGTTCCGGCTGCTCGACATTGTCACGCTGGATCAAATCCAAATTCAGTGCCAGCCCCCGCACTTCCTTCACCAGCACGTTGAAGCTTTCGGGAACGCCGGCCTCGTAACCATCCTCGCCCTTGACAATGGATTCATAGGCCTTGGTCCGCCCAGTCACATCATCGGCCTTGACGGTCAGCATTTCCTGCAGAATATGCGAGGCGCCATAGGCTTCGAGCGCCCAGACTTCCATTTCCCCGAAACGCTGGCCGCCGAACTGCGCCTTGCCGCCGAGCGGCTGCTGCGTCACCAGGCTGTACGGACCGGTTGAGCGGGCATGGATTTTATCATCCACCAAATGGTGCAGCTTCAGCAGATATTTCATGCCAACGGTGACCGGGCGGGCGAATTTCTCCCCGGTGCGGCCGTCATAGAGGTCCGACTGCCCGGAGATGTCGAAATCCGCGAGCTTCAGCGCCTCGGTGACATCCGCTTCCTTCGCACCGTCGAAAACCGGCGTTGCGATCGGCACGCCGGCAGCCACATTGCGGGCGGCATCGATCAACTCGTGATCATTCAGGCCGGCAATCTCCTTGGTATAGGTCTCGTCGCCGAATACCCGCTTCATTTCCTTACGCACGGATGCGGCGTTTTCGGTATCCTCGAAGGATTTCAAAGCCTCGGTTATGGACAGGCCGAGCCCGCGCGCCGCCCAACCCATATGAGTCTCCAGAATTTGCCCGACATTCATCCGCGACGGAACTCCGAGCGGGTTCAACACGATATCCACCGGCATGCCATCCGCAAGAAACGGCATATCCTCCATCGGCACCACCTTCGAGATCACGCCCTTATTGCCATGGCGGCCGGCGATCTTGTCACCGGGCTGAAGCTTGCGCTTCACAGCGATATAGACTTTGACCTTGCTCATGACGCCGGGCGGCAGATCATCGCCGCTCCGGATTTTCGTCACCTTGTCCTCAAACCGGGCTGACAGCGCCTCTTTCTGCGCCTTGAACTGAATCTGCAGCGCTTCCAGCTTTTTGGCGGCCGATTCATCGTCAAGCGCCAATTGCCACCACTGTCCCCGGCTCAGAGAGTCCAGAAGCCCGCGGTCTATCCTGGAGCCGGCTTTGATTCCCTTGGGACCTTTCAGCGCCGTTTTTCCCAGTATCAGCGACTCAAGGCGGCCGTAAATGTTGCGCTCCAGGATTTCCTGTTCGTCGTCCCGGTCGCGCGTCAGGCGCATGATTTCTCCACGCTCATTCTGAATCGCCCGCTCGCTCTTCTCGACACCATGGCGATTGAAGACACGCACATCGACCACGGTTCCGAAGTCACCGGCGGGCAGCCGCAATGATGTGTCGCGCACATCGGATGCCTTTTCGCCGAAAATGGCCCGCAGCAGTTTTTCCTCCGGGGTCATCGGCGATTCACCCTTCGGGGTGATTTTGCCGACCAATATGCTGCCCGGTCCAACCTTGGCACCGATATAAACGATTCCGGCCTCATCCAGATTGGCCAGATTCTCCTCGCCGACATTGGGAATGTCGCGGGTGATTTCCTCGGGTCCCAGCTTGGTGTCCCTGGCGTCAATCTCGAATTCGTCAATATGGATCGAGGTAAAGACATCGTCGCGCGCGATACGCTCCGAAATCAGCACCGAATCCTCGAAATTGTAGCCGTTCCACGGCATGAAAGCGACCAGCACATTACGGCCCAGCGCCAATTCACCGAGATCCGTCGACGGGCCGTCGGCAATCACATCGCCGCGTTCAACCACGTCATTCACATTCACCAGCGGGCGCTGATTGATGCAGGTATTCTGGTTGGAACGCTGAAATTTGCGCAGCCGGTAGATATCCACCCCGGGATCACCGAGTTCCAACTCTTCGCTGACACGGATGACGATCCGGGTCGCATCGACCTGATCCACCACTCCTGCCCTGCGGGCGGTGAACGCGGCTCCGGAATCGCGGGCGACAACGGTTTCAATGCCGGTGCCGACAAACGGCGCCTCGGCGCGCAGGAGCGGCACCGCCTGCCGCTGCATGTTGGAACCCATGAGGGCCCGGTTCGCATCATCATTCTCCAGGAACGGAATCAGCGACGCGGCCACCGAGACCAGCTGTTTCGGCGATACATCGATCAGATCCACATTTTCCCGCGGACTCATCTTGAATTCACCGTCCTCACGGGTGGAAACAAGCTCATCCATCAATTGTCCATCGGCGGAAATCTCAGCATTGGCCTGAGCGATGGTGTGCCCGGACTCCCGGTCCGCACTCAAATATCTGACACTGTCCGTGACCGTTCCCTCAACAACTTCTCTGTACGGCGTTTCAATGAAGCCATACTGGTTCACCACGGCAAATGTCGCGAGCGAGTTGATCAGTCCGATATTCGGGCCCTCGGGCGTTTCCACCGGGCAGATCCGGCCGTAATGGGTCGGGTGGACATCGCGAACCTCAAACCCGGCGCGTTCGCGCGAAAGCCCGCCCGGGCCGAGAGCCGAAAGGCGCCGCTTATGCGTCACCTCCGACAGGGGGTTGGTCTGATCCATGAACTGCGACAGCTGCGACGAACCGAAGAATTCGCGCACAACCGAAGCCGCTGGTTTGGAATTGATCAGATCCTGCGGCATGGAGACACCGACCTCGATTGAAGCCATCCTTTCCTTGATCAGGCGGGCCATGCGGGTGAGGCCGATCCGGTATTGGTTCTCCATCAATTCACCGACCGAGCGGACGCGGCGGTTGCCGAGGTGATCAATATCGTCGACTTCGCCCTTGCCGTCGCGGAGCCGCACCAATTCGCTAACACAGGCTAGAATGTCTTCCAGCCGCAGCGTGCGTTCGCTATCCGCGGCATCGAGATTGAGCCGGTTATTCATCTTCACCCGCCCAACCGCGGACAGGTCGTAACGGTCGGGATCACTGATCATCTGCGCGAACAGTTCCGCCGCCGCTTCTTCAGTCGGCGGATCTCCCGGACGCAGCATCCGGTAAATCTCCAGCAGCGCGCTGACCCGGTCCCGGCATTTGTCGACCGCCATGGTATTGCGGATATACGGCCCGACATTGGCGCCATCGATATACAGGACCGGAATTTCCTGAACGCCGTTTTCAAGCAACAGATCCAGCGCCTCTTCGGTCAATGGATTTCCGGCCTCAATCCAGACCAGCCCGGTTTTCTCGTCAATCAGATCGCAGGCCACAAACCGGCCGACGATATCCTCATATGGGCGTAATATTTCCTTGTCCTGAAAATGCCGGCTCCAGGCTTCGGCTTTCTTCTGCGTGACCTTGGCATCCTTTTCCGCGACAATTTCCCCGGTATCGGCATCGACGAGGTCAAATGGCAGGGTCGGAACCTTGTATTTGTCCAGCATATAGCCGGTGCGCCAGTGGGTGCCGTCTTCCGCCAATCGGTAGGTGTCGAATTCATACAGCGCCGCCAGAATATCATCCTGGCTCAAGCCGAGCGCATAGAGGAGCGTGGTGACCGGAAGTTTCCGGCGCTTGTCGATGCGCACATTGACGATATCCTTGATATCAAACTCGATATCGATCCATGAACCGCGGTAGGGAATGATGCGGCAGAAGAACAGAATCTTTCCGGAAGAGTGACTCTTGCCCTTGTCATTGTCGAAAAACACCCCCGGCGAGCGCTGCATCTGTGACACCACGACGCGTTCGGTGCCCTTGATGATGAATGTGCCATTGTCGGTCATCAGCGGCATGTCGCCCATGAAGACATCCTGCTCCTTGACATCATCCAAAACGCGCTCTTCGGTCTCCTCATTGATTGAAAACACCAGCAGCTGCATTTTTACCCGCAGCGGCGCCGCGTAAGTCATGTCGCGCTGCTGGCATTCCTCGACATCATATTTCGGCGGCTCCAGTTCATAGCTTTCAAAGGCGAGAGTCGCCGTGCCGTTATAATCCGTGACCGGGAACACGGATTGGAACACACCGCGCAGCCCGACACCGTCCTCATGCGGTCCGCCGCTGCCGGAATTCAGAAACAGATCATAAGAACTTTTCTGAACCTCGATCAGATTGGGCATTTTCTCGGCTTCACGAATGCGCCCGTATTTGCGGCGGATGCGTCGCCGTCTCTGTGCCGTAGAAACTGATTGGTCCATGCGTGAGCTTCCCTGTCCAAAACAAACGCGCGGCGGTCACCGCCTGCAAAGCGGTGCGCGGGAGCTTGTGAACACGGTGTTCAATTCCTGCAGGCTCCGCCAAAAGCCTGCTCCCGAATCACCGTTCACGCCTTCCACGCGGCTGCATATGCAGCCGCGTGGAAGGCGCCGGACCGGAACCCCGGTCCGGCAATTTTAAAAACTACGGTCTATTTGATCTCAACTTCCGCCCCGACCGCTTCCAGCTTGGCTTTGACTTCTTCGGCCTCTTCCTTGGAGATGCCTTCCTTGACCGCCTTACCGCCGGCATCGACGAATTCCTTTGCCTCTTTCAGCCCGAGCCCGGTGAGTGCCCGCACTTCCTTGATCACCGGAACCTTCTGTTTTCCGGGCGATTTCAGGATGACGTCAAACTCGGTCTGTTCCTCGGCTTCGCCGCCGCCTGCTTCGGCACCGCCGCCGCCGGCCACCATCACCGCTCCGGCGGCTGGCTCAATACCATACTCGTCTTTCAAAATCTGCTTCAGCTCCTGTGCTTCAAGCAGCGTCAAACCAACAATTTGTTCGGCAAGCTTTTTCAAATCCGCCATTTTCCTAACTCCAATTCTTTGCCCTGCGGGCCGGATAACGTCCCGGCCGATCCGCACTCCGCTTTCCGCTAAGCCGCTTTCCGCTCTTCAATCGTGCTGAGTATTGACGCCATATTTGACGCCGGAGAGCCGACTGCCGCGGCGATACCGGAAGCCGGTGACGAAAGGCAGCTGGCGATCATCCCCAGCAACTCGTCACGCGACGGCATCGTCGAAAGCGTTTTCACGCCTTCTCTGTCGAGCAGCACATCCCCGATTGCACCCCCGAGGATAACCAGACTGGAATTATCCGAGGCATAGGACTCCACTACCCGCGCAGCACTGACTGTGTCCTCCGAATAGGCCAGAACGGTCATGCCGTTCAGATAATCCGCGATGCCTTCGCAACGCGTGCCCTTCAGCGCGATTTTGGCGAGCCTGTTCTTAGCGACACGCACGGAACCTCCGGCTTCGCGCATGCGATTCCGGAAATCCTCCATGTCAGCGACCGTGAGACCGGCATAGTGCGATACCACAACCACGCCAGAGCTCTCGAAGATATGCCCAAGTTCCTGGACTACCTGTTCTTTTCGGGCTCGATCCACGTGTCTCGCTCCAGTTTATGGAAGGGAAATCCCTTCCGGCTCGTCATAGCCGACCTGATCGGCCGACCAACTATCCCAGACATTCGGGGACAACCGGTTACGCCAGGGGCATGGCCCCGGACGATGCATGGCTTTCCCGTCTCAGGCAGGATTTACACCTCAGGCCAACCAGCCAGTCGGCACCCGCCGTCTCGGACAGACCGGAAGGCACATGAATGCGCCCTCCGAACTCCCCGCCTCACCATTGAGGCGGAAGAATCTCCTAATTTCCCATCGCCGACACGAGGTCGACCGATACGCCGGGCCCCATGCTGGAGCAGACAGCGATTTTCTGAATATATTTTCCCTTCGCACCGGAAGGTTTCGCCTGAGTCACCGCAGCCACAAAGGCTCTGACATTCTCAGCCAGCTTCACTTCCTCGAATGACACCTTGCCGACACCCGCATGCACGATACCGGCCCGTTCCGCACGGAACTGCACTTCGCCGCCCTTGGCATTGGCCACAGCCTCGGCAACATCCGGAGTCACGGTCCCGACACGCGGATTTGGCATCAGGTTGCGCGGCCCCAGAATCTTACCGAGCCGCCCGACAATCCGCATCATGTCCGGGGTGGCGATACAGCGGTCAAAATTGATCTCGCCGCGCTGCACTGCCTCCATAAGATCCTCGGCGCCGACGATATCGGCACCGGCTTCCCTGGCCTCGTCAGCCTTGGCATCACGTGCAAACACCGCCACCCGCACTTTCTTGCCGGTTCCGTTCGGCAGCCGCACCGTGCCCCTGACCATCTGGTCCGCATGCCGCGGGTCGACGCCGAGATTCATTGCCACCTCGACAGTCTCATCAAATTTCACCTGTGCGTTCTGCTTCAGCAACGCCACCGCCTGTTCGACCGTCGCCCCGGTTGTGCCGGCAGCTGCTTCACGCGCAGCACGAATTCGTTTTCCGCTCTTGGCCATCACTCAGCCTTTCACTTCAATGCCCATGGAACGGGCCGAACCGAGCACGATCTTCATCGCCTCATCAATGTTGCCGGTATTGAGGTCCGCCAGCTTGGCTTCGGCGATGCTGCGGACCTGTTCCACGGTCACCGAGGCAATGGCCTCCCGACCCGGTGTCTGCGACCCCGATTCAACGCCCGCCGCCTGTTTCAGGAACCAAGAAGCCGCCGGAGTCTTCACTGTGATGGTGAAGGACTTATCCTGGTAATAGGTGATCAGCGTCGGACAGGGCGCCCCCGGCTCGACACCTTCGGTCTGAGCGTTGAACGCCTTACAGAACTCCATAATGTTCAAACCGCGCTGACCGAGCGCCGGCCCCACCGGAGCACCTGGCTGCGCCCGCCCCGCAGGAACCTGAAGTTTAAGTTTTCCGGCTAATTTTTTTGCCATCGGTTCCCCGCTTCAGTCTTCAATGCCATCACGTCTGCTTCGTGACCTGGGAATATTCCAGATCCACAGGCGTTGCCCTGCCGAATATCGAAACCGACACTTTCAGCCGCGCCGCTTCGGCATCCACTTCCTCCACCATTCCCGAAAAGCCTTCAAAGGGACCGTCGGTGACATTCACCATTTCGCCGACATCATACATGATCAATGTCCGCGGCTGTTCCGCCCCTTTCTCGACCCTCTGCAGGATCGCATCCACTTCCACATCCGGCATCGGCGAAGGTTTACCTTCGGGACCGAGAAATCCCATAACCCGGTTTACCGATTTAATCAGGTGGTAACCCTCATCGGTCATCTGCATCCTGATCATGATGTAACCGGGCAGCAGCCTGCGTTCGACATCGGTCGGCTTGCCGCGGCGGTATTCCGCCACTGTCTCAGTCGGTACCACAATCTGTTTGATCTGCTTGTCCAGGCCTTTCTGAACCACAAGCGCCTTGATCTGCTCGGCCACCCGCTTTTCGTAATTCGAAAGCACACTGACTGAAAACCAACGCATCGCCATATCGCCGAACCCTTGCGTCGCCGACCTGTCCGGCGCACTCATAAAAGAACCTGTGGAAACTCCATAGCAAAGCGCGCCTGCACGCCAACCCGGCGCACAGCGCGAATCAGGAAATACTCATATAGCTTCAGCACCGGTGATGTGCAAGCACAGTACATACAGCCAATTTGGGCCAGGACCTGTAACCTATGTAGCGGCAATCAAGATGGCAGTTCAGCGAAAATCAGCCATATCCGCAATCGTCAGTAATTAACGGGTTGACCCTACACTTCCGGACACGAGGCGGCAAAGGAGCACCCGCAGAAACTCATCAGTCTATTTGTCCATACTCCGCAGCGGAGGGGCTACGAAAACGAATGGTATGTCTTCAGGTCTAGCTGGCCCATATTGACTCAAACCAGACTGCAGCTGACTCCATATCGTTCATAGTGTTCAGAACTTCAGATCCACGGAGTCCCGAGGTGTGGCAAGAACCTTGAGAACTCTGCTGTGGGCCTTGATCCACTCCCGCTTATGAGGGGTGATCCAAGAGGTGATCTCCAAGATATTTGCGTAGTCTTGTTCGAGATGCCGGGGGAAGACCGGCTCGTGATGCGCAATCCGGTTCCTGAATGTTCTAAGGAAGTTCAGCGGCGTGTGGGCGTTCTTACTGGAAAGTCTGGCTGCGTGTGGGAACGCCGATCTGAGGGCAGGCCGCCAAAGCGTCATTTCGTAATTGGCCTTCGTTCCGGTCTTCCGGTCAATGAGCCCCCCTGGTCCCAGCAAAGAGACCCAGAAGCCGAAGGACAGTGAAGCAACCACCTGGGGTGGATGGGGTGGATCGTCGGGATATTTGTCCTTACGAAGGTCCCGTTTGGTTTGCTCGATCCGTGCGAGACAACCGCCGTCGAGGCCGGTCTTGCTGTTATCATACCACGCCTGTCCATACACGGCTGCCAGTTCACGGTTCATTGCATTGCGGAGCGCAACCTCCAAGGCCTGCAGCGGACCATAGAAAGCGGCGCTGATGGCCGTGTTCCACGTGTAGAGCCTGACCGCATCGGCGCGGTCGCCTCCAGTTACGGTCAGATATGTTCTAAGCCGGTCTGCCGAGAGCGAGCCCTCCAGCTCATCAAGCATCTTACTGTTCAGGTTAAAATTCTTGACATCTGGAATGGGGATGGTCATATACGTCTCGTTAGCCTCGGACCCGCCTCTGCCTCAGGTATGCGCCCGGGGCTCAGCTTTTTGGGACACTATAGTTGCTAGTTGTTCAACTTACGCTAGCAGATGGCTTGCGTTTCGGCTTGTAGCCTCTCTTTGTTACAGCTTTGCGCTCGCTCTTCACGTCTTCTTCAACCTTGCTGAATTCTGGCTCCAGTTCAGCGATGTAACGTTGCACTTGTCTCTCACCCAGTCCGAGCCGTTCTGCCAGAAGTTTCTTTCCCGGGTGAGGTTTGCGAGCTTCATCCCACCAGAAGTCACAGAGTTGGATGAGAACAGCAAGATGAGTCGGATTCAAGCCGATTCTTTGCTGTGCTTTCAGAAGCAGGGACGGAACAATACAGAAGCCGAGTTTCATGACCTTCTTACCCCATTTTTTTTCCGAAACCCTGCCAGATTTGGAAGGATGGGGCTGGACAACATTCCCACTAGCCTCGATAACCAACGACCGCAATTGATGTGAGGCCTTCCGCCTTTGTTCACAGG
>JAPOXR010000034.1 GCA_026706985.1 Paracoccaceae bacterium
ATCGACATGCTGCAGGACCGGCATCACTGGCCCGGTCTTCAGGCTGTCGGGAAAGTCACCGCGGTGAGGGAGAACAAGAGGGGACAGAGCACGGATACCCGCTACTTCCTTCTCAGCGGAAAGCCTGATCCGGAGCGCTTCCTGAAAACGGTGCGCTCTCACTGGGCCGTGGAGAATTCCCTCCACTGGGTGCTGGATGTGACCATGGGGGAGGACAGCCTGCGCAACCGGAAGGACAACGGTCCGGAGAACCTGGCGCTGATGCGGAAGCCGGCGCTCAACCTGGCGCGGGTCACGCCGACAGCGAAAAAGGAATCAATGCGTGGCAGGCTGATGAGAGCCGGATGGGACAATGACTTCCTGCTGAAACTGATCAGCTCCGCATCGAACCTCGCAAAGGACGCCAAACCCGGAAAAATCCAAACGCGATAGCCCTGATTTGACATGGGAGGATGGCGATGGCCGCATTGAGAGACAGTGTCATCGTAACCGGTGCCGCCTCGGGCATTGGCCGCGCCTCAGCATTGCATTTTGCTGAACTGGGTGCGGATGTGCTCGGTGTGGACCGCGATGCCGCCGGTCTGGCAAGCCTTCCCGACACCATCACCACATTAGAGGCGGATATCACAATGTCCTCCGCATGCCGGAAGGCTGTCGCCGCCGCGACCTCGCGGGGACCGCTCAGAGGGGTCTTCAATTGTGCCGGTCAGGAGTTGCACGGCACTGTTGTTTCCATGTCTGAAGACGATTTTGATGCCGTGATCGGCATTAATCTCAAAGCTATATTCCTGATGTGCAAACATGCGGTGCCGGCTTTGGAAGAGGCGGGCGGCGGATCAATTGTCAACATGTCATCGATCCAGGCGCTGGCCACGCAACAGGATGTGGCCGCCTATGCCGCAAGCAAAGGCGCGGTAATCTCCATGACCCGCGTAATGGCGTTGGACCATGGGGACAGGAATATCCGTGTCAACGCGATTTGCCCCGGCACAATCCTGACACCTTTGGTAGCAGCGAATGCCCGGCATTTCCGCCCTGAAGATCCTGAAGCGCAGCTGGCCGAATGGGGACAGCTGCATGCGCTTAACCGCGTCGGGAATCCCGAGGAGGTTGCCAAATTCGCCGCGTTCCTGTTGAGTGACGATGCCTCATTCATCACTGGTTCGCATCATCTGATTGACGGCGGCCTTTTGGCTTCGTTTTAACCTTGGTTTCGTAGCCTATTTTCGATTTTCCGGGAATCTGAATGAAAGAAAAGCCCATGCGCGTTAACCCGGATCCGGTCAGGAGCATACCTGACCTTGATACTCTGGCGCGCGAAACCTATTCGGCTGTCTTCTCGGATGTCTGCGATGCGGTCGGAATGCGCAGTCAGACGCTGGAACCGGGTGCCAGACATGTCGCAGGACCTGAATGCGTGCTGATCGGCTTCGCACGCACAGCGATATCCATGCCAGTGAACGGGATCCCCGAACGCCCCTATGGAGGCGAGATCGATTTCGTGGATTCGCTGAGCAAAGATGATTTGGTAGTCGTTGATTGCTCACGCAAATCGGCCGCGGCCTGGGGTGAACTGTTTTCCACCGCTTCGGTTGGCCGCGGCGCCCGCGGTGCGCTTATCGACGGGCTGGTCCGCGATATCGCCAAGATCAATGAACTTGATCGCTTCCCGGTATTTGCCCGAGGCGCCCGTCCCACCGATGCCCTTGGCCGGGTAGCCATTCAGGAATGGGATATCCCGGTCTGCGTCTACGGGTTGACCATTTTCCCGGGAGATCTGGTGGTGTGTGACCAAGACGGCGTCGCTATTGTGCCAAAAAGGCATATTGCCGAACTCGTCCCTTTAGCCCTGGACAAGGCGCGCATCGAGTCAAATGCGCGTGAGCTTTTACTCAGCGGAGGATATCTTGGTGATGTCTGGGAAAAGTACCGCGTGTTGTGAGCGGGTCAGGCGGGGCAGCGCAGACTTCGTGCAGACGCGGTCGATAGCCCGTTGCGGCTGGGCGGCACTGTCACCTCAGCAGCAGCTGGAATGATGTATTCGGGGGATGGTCGGTGGTGCGGCGATATCCAATGAGTTGGCAGGGATTTTTCTTCCCCGGCACCCTGTCTTCGGAGCCGAGGGTGCACAATCCTCCGACGCTAAATGCCAGGTTATTCCCGACCTTGAACCCGGTGCCGTGGAACCGCAGCGCAAACAAATGCGATTGTTAACCGGTTACGTTTGATTGTCGGGTTTAAGGTTGAGCGACGAATTGACACCCTTGGCGACAGCGATGAGCAGACGGATAAGTTGTTCCGGTTCGGCAAGGTCGCACACTTCCAGCGCCGAGTGCGAATATCGAACCGGAAATCCGACATCGATCGAAGCCGCGCCGTCGCCGACCAGTTGCACATAGGACAGGTCCGTGAGGACACCGGTCTGAGCGCTTCTCTGCAGTGGAATTTGCTCAGTTGAAGCCGTATCTTCGAACAGCCGAGCCGGCGATGGATACGGTATGACTCCGTTGAGCGTGCCGCGTCCGTGAATGTCGGGAGTATCAGTGGTCAACATCAGATTAATCTGAATGGCGATATCGGGCTTCAGAGCTTGCGCGGCAACTAATGCGCCGCACAGAACGGCTGAAGTTCCAACACATACCGCCCCTTGGCAGTTGGCCGGACTGCGAAGGGGTCGAGATAAACAATTCGAATCACTACCGCATCGCTCTCATTGGTTTTCCGGCCTCGGCACCGTGACCTCTGAATCCAGTGAGTGAAACTTTTTCCACTCCCGCAAGACGCTTACCACGGGATTCCCCTCCAAGGTGGAACCGGCCGGCTTTCTTCCCGGCACCGTGCCGGCGAAGGTGTCCACCCATCTCCGGAGTTTCCATCGGCGGAGGAGTGTCCTGTGAATGCCGTGTCCCGCCTCGCCCCACGAATAGCATCACTTGTGTCGCCGTTCACTGCACGCGTTACTGTCCAGGGATGATGATTCAGACGCTTACGGTGCTGTCAGTCACGGATGCGTCTCGAGCCCGGTCTGCTGTGCGCAGCCGGAAGCATAAAGTCACACAGGTTTTGTGGACGGGTAGGCAGCGCCGATGGCATCGTCGAGTTTCTGCTTGGCAACGGCAAAAGACTGGGAACGCCACAAGGCGCTGCCCACCACAAATTTCCTGGCCCCGGCAAGATGGGCACCGGCGATGGTATCGGGCCCGATCCCCCCATCGACTTCAAGCTCCACGTGCCGATCTGAAGCAGAGATCAGGACTGCGACTTGCCTGATTTTCTCGTTTATCAGTTCGATGTTGGATTGACCGCCAAAACCGGGTTCAACCGTCATGATGAGAATGCATCCGATAATGTCGATGTGCCAGCGGGCTGCGTCAACGGATGTTCCCGGTGAAAGCGCTACTCCCGCCGTAAGCCCCCTATCCACTATAGTCTGGAGAGTCCGGCGCGGATTTCGAATCCAGTCGGGATGAATCATGATGGTGTCGCAACCTGCGTCGGCGACTTGGTCAATCAGCGGGTCCGGATCACTCGTCATCAGGTGCGCCTCGAAGGGCAGGGCCACATGACGGCGGCAGGCTGCGATGATGTCCGGCCCGAACGACAAAGCCGGCACGGCTCTGCCGTCCATCACATCCCAGTGGATGCCATCGATTCCGGCGTCTTCAAGAGACCGGCACTGGGCACCCAAAGCGGAAAAATCCGCAGTCAGAACAGACGCCATGATCACTGGCTGACCTGTGGAGAATCAATCATCGCATGGTTCAATACGCCCTCAGGATGCCGGAGCCGATCCGGGTTCAGTGAACACATCACTGACGTTCAACTCATGCGTGGCTTCCCTGACTTTTTCAATACGCGAAATCGCCTCTTGATCCGGTGCGCAGGCAGGTATTCGGATTCCATCGGAAACTTTCCAGCGCCGCGCCACATCGACCGGAGATTCGCCTGTAAGGATTGCCGCCGCCTGCGCCGCCGCCCCCCAGGCGACCAGTTCTTCGGTCCTCGGGATCAACAGTTCACGACCGGAAATTCGACCGATGACACGCTGCCAGATTTTACCTTTCGCTCCGCCCCCAACCAGAATAATCGGCGCTGCGGGATCAATGCCGGATGAATGCATACCGAGAGTTTCGACAGACCGTGCGAGAGAATAGACAACGCCCTCAACCGCGCCGAGCAGGATTTCCTCCGCGGTTGTTGTATGATCGATTCCGGTAATGGTGCCGCGTGAGCAGGGATAATCCGGCAATCGCTCGCCGCTCAGATAGGGCATAACGACAACTCCGGTCCGCTCGGCGACATCTTCACGCTTCAGGCCAAGCATTCTAGCGAGATTGTCGACCGCAAGCGTCGCATTCAGCGTGCACGTCAAGGGAAGGTGATCACCACTCGCTGAAGCTTGCGCAAGTACTGTTCCCGTCGGATCGGCCGCTGCTCGCTTGGACCGTACGTAAGCGGTTCCTGAAGTGCCCAGACTGATGACCGGTGTTCCCGGCGTGATGGCAAGCGCCAAGGCAGCTGACATGTTGTCGCCGGTTCCGCACGCGACAGGAATTCCTGCGGACAACCCGGTGTGGTCCGCAGCCCCCCGCGTAACCTCGCCAGCCGATTCTTCCGGGCCGAGAACCTTTGGCAACATTGAAGGTTCAATCTGGACAATGGGAAGATCCAACACTTCCTGAACGTATGATTCACGCCGACCTGACCACCATCCGGTGCCCGACGCGTCGCCGCGGTCAGTCACGCCGTTTCCGGTCAGCCGTTCCGTCAGGAAGTCGTGCGGAAGTCGTATGAAAGCGGTTTGTTCCGCGATCGCCGGCTCTGCACTCCTGAGCCATGCCCAGGATGCGACCGACAGTCCCGCTATAGGCAGTGTGCCGACCGCTTCGGCCCATACCTCCGCATCACCCAAAATCCGCCTCAGGTCATTCGCTGCCTGCGCCGAACGGGTATCATCCCAGAGTATGGCCCGCCTCAGGGGTCGGTGATCCGCATCGAGCGGAACCACCCCCAACTGCTGTGCAGCCACCGAAGCGGCGGCGATCTCGCCTGGACAACCTGTTTGCGCCAGTGCCCCCGCCAGTGCTTTCCACCAGATCTCTGGATCGGTTTCGCTTGCGGCACCCTTTCGGTGGACCTCATGCGCGACCCTGCCATCCGCAACCAAATTCCCGGAATCGATATCGACCACGACGACTTTGGTAGCCTGCGTGGAACAGTCGAAACCGGCGACGAGACCCTTTCCCATTTCACCGATCTCCCATGTGAAGTTCGCCGTCAAAAACTGCGCTGCCGTATCCTCCAGCTAACTGTAAACCCATCATGAACGCAACATGTCCTCCGGCGGATTCAGGCCGATACGCATGATGGCGGCATCTTTCGCATCGAAACACAACCATTCGGTCGCGTGCCTGATCCAACGCAAATGAGACCGTGGGATGGTCGCCATATGAAATGGGACGGTTCAGTACCGTTTGTCGGCATGGGATGACACCATCACTGTCATGCACAACCGCTCGGCTTCGATTTCGATTGACCGTGCCATTGCTTCGACGATCTGATCAACATATCCAATGTGCAGCCGCCGGCGCGGAAAGTCCACGCCGTCTCAATGGCACCGAAACTACGACCCGGCACATCTATCAAGTCACCACCCGGCGGCTTCATTGTCCTGGCGATTGGCTGCCAGGCGGGGCATAGGTGGCATCAACCATATGCTGATCGGACCAATTATGCCGCACCGACTCCATTCCGGCGTCTATGAAGATCTGCTGACCTCGGCATTGGAAAAGGAGGTTGCCGTCCGCGAGGCTGAGGGCTGGTGGATCAATATCGCCCCGGCTGACGGCGAGGCCCGTCCGGAACTGCTGGCCCGTCACATCTATCAAGTCGCTCTGCGGGCGCTTGAAGCTGTTCCGGGCGGCACACAGCCTGCCGGTCAGGTCGCCCTTGTGAATCAGCTGATTGAGGTTCTTGTCAGGCATGGTGCACTGGATGATGACCGGGTGGCAGACTCGGTGCGTTTGCTGCTGGAAGCCGGCGAAGGAAAGCAATCCGACACAAACCGACCCAATCTTCCGCTTCGCCGCACCGGCCTGCTCGTCAATGCGCGCCGTGATGCCCAGATCGCAAGTGAAATCGCACTGGAGATTCCGAGCGCAGATCGAATTGACCTTCTGTGCGCATTCGTGCGTTTCTCGGGCTTGAGGCTGTTCCATACCGAACTGAAAAATCGGGTGCTTCAAGGCGCCGAGCTGCGCGTGATAGCAAGTGTCTATACCGGCTCAACCGAGCGTCGGGCGCTGGACGCGCTTGTCGAACTCGGCGCGCAGGTGAAGATCTCCTATGAGACCTCGCGCACAAGGCTGCATGCAAAAGCCTGGCTGTTCCATCGGCGCAGCGGTTTGCACACCGCCTATGTCGGCTCTTCGAATCTCACCCATGCAGCGCAGATTGACGGACTTGAATGGAATGTCAGGGTGAGTGCAGTCGAAAACCCCGAGGTGATCGAGCGTTTCAGAGCAACTTTCGAACAATATTGGCATGAACCGGAATTCGAGGATTACAATCCGTGGAAAGACAGAAAGCGCCTCGATCAAGTGCTCAAAGGACAGCGCGGCGGCGGCACCTCGGATTTGCCACTGCTGATAGATGTCACTCCGAAGCCGCATCAGGCGGTGGCATTGGAGGCTCTTGAAGCGGAACGTCAACGCGGGCATCACCGCAATCTTGTTGTCGCGGCGACCGGCACCGGCAAGACATGGATTTCGGCATTCGATTACAAGCGGCTGCGCCAGAGTCGACAGTGTGAATCGCTGCTTTTTGTCGCTCACCGCGACGAGATCCTGCGCCAGAGCCAGCAGGTTTTCCAGCTTGTGCTGCACGAGGCGGATTTCGGAGAGCGTTTGGTCGGCGGTGAAACGCCGCAATCCTTCCGCCACGTATTCGCTTCGGTTCAGTCGCTGCGCAATCGGATCGAAGTGATCGATCCTGATCAATTTGACATGGTGATTGTCGATGAGTTTCACCATGCTGCGGCGAAAAGCTATGAGCAATTGCTGTCACGGTTGAAACCGAAAGTCCTGCTCGGGCTTACGGCGACACCGGAACGTGCCGACGGTCTTCCCATCCTGCATTGGTTCGATGACCGCATCGCCTCGGAGTCGCGGCTTTGGGATGCCCTCGAACAGGGGCTGTTATGCCCGTTTCACTATTTCGGGATCAATGACGGCACGGACCTCTCGGCAGTCGGGTTTGAGCGCGGGCGGTATAATGCCGGCGAACTCGACAAGCTGTTCACCGGTGACCATATCCGCGCCCGACGTATCCGTCAGGCGGTTGAGAATTATGTGACTGATCCAGGGCAGATGCGGGCGCTCGGTTTCTGCGCCGGCGTTGAACACGCCCATTTCATGGCCTGGCAGTTTTCTGAATCCGGTTACAGGTCGGCGGCACTTGACGCCGCCACACCGCGCGGTGAGCGCCGCGCCGCCCTGAATGAACTTCGCCACGGCAAAATCCGTGCCGTTTTCGCCGTCGATCTCTTCAATGAAGGCGTTGATCTGCCTGAAGTCGACACCCTGCTGATGCTGCGTCCGACAGAAAGTGCCACGGTTTTTCTCCAACAATTGGGGCGCGGGCTGCGCTGGTCAGTAGGCAAGCCGGTGCTCACGGTTCTTGATTTTGTCGGCCAGGCGCGCAAGGAATACCGGTATGATGTGCGCTACCGGGCATTGCTCGGCGGCACCCGGCATCAGGTAAGGAAAGCCGTCGAGGCCGATTTTCCGCTGTTGCCACCGGGATGTGCGCTCAAGTTGGACCGCATCGCCAGAAAGACCATCCTTGATAATCTTAAGAGTGCTGTGAGAGGCAGCCGCGCACGGCTCATTGAAGATCTTCGCGCTTTGGGGCCGGCCACCCGGCTCAGTCAGTTCCTGGATGCGGCCGATGTTGAACTGAGTGACATCTATGCCCGGGGCCACTGCTTCACCGAACTCCGTCAACAGGCTGGATTTGTTGCCGGTTCAGAAATGATTGACACCAAAGATCATCTCTTCAGAAGAATCGGGCGGCTGATCCACGTGGATGATCACGAAAGGCTCATATCGTGGAAGCAGATCCTCCTGAGCGGACCGGTCTCAGAGAAGCATGACCGCAGATACCGCTTCGGTCTCATGCTGTTTTCCATTCTCGGCGGCAAATCGGTCAATGAGGCGGGCCGGTTCCTGGAAAAGGTCCGCCGGAACCCGCAACTGAGCGGTGAGATCACAGAGTTGCTCGATATCCTCGCCGATCGGGCGCGAACGCTCGCCGAACCGCTGGACCGCACCGGCCCCATGCCCCTGGCAAGCCATGCGACCTATACGCTTGGCGAGATCATGGCGGCATATGCGAGAACCGACAGGCATGGCGCATTATATGAGCCACGGGAAGGAGTGTTGTGGCATGAAGCAACGCGGACCGACATGTTGTTTGTCACGCTGGAGAAATCAGACAAGGATTTTTCGCCGACGACGCGCTATGCCGACCGACCGATTTCACCGACGCTGTTTCACTGGGAATCGCAGAACAGCACTTCGCCGGACTCACCAGTCGGACGCCGGTATGTCGAACAAGCGGGCAGCTCCACGAAAATTCTCTTATTCGTGCGCGAACGCAAACGCGATGACCGTGGTGAAACCCTTCCCTATCACTGCCTCGGCTACGCCATATACCAACGACATGAGGCAGAGCGCCCAATGAAGATTTGGTGGAAGCTTGACCGCCCGATGCCCGGCCAGCTCTTTCTGGCCGGCAAGGCCACAGCCGCCTGAACCGTTCTGCCTGATCCGGCACTGCTTGCCCGTCACATCTATCAGGTAGCCGTCCGGTTCCCGGCGATCCGAAACCCGTTGCAGGGAGTGTTCGAGCGGCATAATGTCGCATGCGACCAGTCATGCTTCCGGGAGGCGTTCCGAAGTTGTTTCGATGGGATTCCCTCATTCACAGGGCGCAGCCCGAGGCCATGGACGAACCGCTGAAGGTGTCGACCCCGCATGAACGCTTGTTCAGGACGGCGTTGATGGTCGTGCTGCTGGCGATGCTCGGACTGGTCGCGGTGACTGCCTGATCCCGGGCCGAGATGGCACAGCAGGCCACATCAGATACAGTTTCCCCGAAGGCGGTCTGGATCCCGAGGTTCCGGAGGCGACCGCGCCGCTCCCCGCTGATGATGCAGCTGGAGGCCACCGACTGCGGGGCCGCCTGTCTCGGCATCGTGCTTGCGCACCATGGTTGCTGGACATCCCTTGAGGAGCTTCGCGAGCAATGCGGCGTCGGCCGCGACGGCTCCAGCCTGAAGGACATCGCGCAGGCGGCACGCCGCTACGGCCTGGTCGCGACCGGCCACAGCTGCCGGATCCACCAGTTGGCGCGTCTGCCGCTGCCAATCGTGCTCTTCTGGGGGTTCAAGCACTTCGTCGTTCTGGAGGGCATGGCAGGGGACCGCTTCTTCCTGAACGATCCCGCCGAAGGGCATCGCAGCGTGGATCTTGAGGAGTTCGACCGCCACTTCACAGGCGTCAGCCTGGTGCTCGAACCCGGCAGCGGATTCAGGCGGCGGGGTACCAAGCGCAGCGTCGTGCAAAGGCTCTGGCCCTGGCTCCGCGGTCACAGGATCCTGCTGGCGCGCACGACGGCCTTCGGACTGCTGCTCGCGATCGTGCTGCTGGCCCTGCCGCTCCTGCTGGCGCTGTTCGTGGACCGCGTCCTGGCCTCCGGGCAGGCCGAACTGGGCTGGCCGCTGGCAGCGTACACGCTCCTGGCCGCCGCCGCCGCTTATCTCCTGACCTGGCTGCAGATGCGTTCCCTGCGCGATCTCGTGATCCGCCTCTCGATCACCCAGTCCGACAGGTTCCTGGACACCTTGCTGCGCCTTCCTGTCAGGTTCTTCAGCCACAGGCTGGCGGGGGACCTCTCACTGCGCCTGCGAATGATTGACCAGGTTGCGGACACCGGCGCCGGACAGCTCGTGCGCCTGTCTGTTGACCTGATCATGAGCGCCGCGTTCCTGGCGGTCATGCTGGCCTGGCACTGGCCGCTGGCGTTCGTGGTCGCCGGCATGGGAGCGTCCTGCCTCGTCATGACGCGACTGCTGGCCCGCCTTCGCCGCGACCACAATCACCGACTGCGCCGGGAGCAGAGCATGCTGGCCGGGATCAGCGCCGCCGGCCTCTCGTCGATCGAGAGTCTGCAGGCCACCGCCCGGGAGAACGACTTCTTTGCCGACTGGAGCGGCAGGCAGGCCCGGGAGCTCGTCGCGCGGCAGGAATTCGTGGAGCTGGGGCATGTGGCATCGTCGTTCCCGCACCTGTTCCAGCTGCTCAACGCGGCGGCGGTGTTCGGTCTTGGCGGTTGGTTGATGACGCTGGGACACGTCACCCTCGGCCAGCTGATGGGATTCTACATCCTCGCCGACAACTTCATCCGGCCGGTCGCGCGGATCGGGCAGTTCTCCGACATGCTGGAGACCCTGGAGGCCGACCTGACGAGAATGGACGACGTGATCAATGCGCCGAGCGAGACGGCGCCGGCCTCCGGCGGCGACGGCAGGCCGGGGATACCGTTGAATGGCGAGGGCGGGCTGCGATTGATCGGCAGGCTCGAAATGAAGGGCGTGAGCTTCGGCTATCAAAGGAACCGCGGCCCGCTGGTCAGGGACTTCAGCCTGACCATCGAGCCTGGCCAACGTGTTGCGCTGGTGGGCGAGAGCGGTTCGGGCAAGTCCACGGTCGCGCAGCTGGTGGCGGGCCTGCACCTGCCCTGGTCGGGCGAGATCCTGTTCGACGGCCATCCGGCCGGGGACGTCCCGCGGGAGGTGTTCTGCAGGTCGGTTGCTATCGTTGACCAGAGCCCGGTTCTGTTCGCGGCCACAGTCCGCGACAACCTGACCATGTGGGACGCGACCGTTCCGGACCACCATGTGACCGCTGCCGCAAGGGATGCGCGGATTCACGAGGAGATCATCAGCCGTCCCAAGGGGTACGACTCCATGGTGGAGGAGGGAGGGCGGAACTTCAGCGGCGGGCAGCGGCTGCGGCTGGAAATCGCCAGGGCGCTGGTCAGCAGGCCGTCGCTGATAGTCATGGACGAGGCCACGAGCGCGCTCGACCCCGTCATCGAACTGATGATCGACGACGGCATCCGCCGCCGCGGATGCTCCTGCCTGATCATCGCCCACCGCCTGAGCACGATCCGTGATGCGGACCAGATCATGGTCGTTGACGGCGGCCGCATCGTCGACCAGGGATCCCACGACGAGCTGTACGCCCGAGACGGCATCTACCGTAGGCTGCTTGATGGCGAATGAACTCCGTGCGCAGTCCGGCCTGAGCGGCCTGTTCCTCGAACGCGGGGACGCGTGTCCGGCCGCTGCAAGCCGACCGGTGAGCCTGTGGGAGTCCGGCCATGCATGGCTAGTCGAGAAAGGGGCCATCGACGTTCTGGCGGCCAGACACGATTCCGGGCAAATGACTTCAGCCTACAGACATTTCGTCCGTCTCGAGACTGGCCGGCTGGCATTCAGCATCGACGAATCCGGTCATGGTATGAAGCTCGTCGCCAAGGGACTGCCAGGATCCAGGTTGCGCCGGCTGACGCATGAATGCCTCCTCGATGCGTTGGCGGAGGGTGACGATGGCGATGCGATCAGGGCAGAACTCGACAGGCATGTCGACTTCTGGGTCGAGTCCCTGTCCGCGGCCGTGTCCGGCGAGATGGAAGGCGTACCGGCAACGGAACTGCGCCTTCGTCCCGGGCCGATGACGGGACGCGGCGTCGCCTCACCCGGCCATGGTGTAGCCTGGTTGGCCGCGGGCGGCATCGAGGCAGCCTTTCTCGATCTGGCGGACACCGGCGGTCGTGACCTGGTTCCCGTCTCCCGGGATGCCTGGATCCGCTTACACAAGGAGGAAAAGTTCGACTGCATGACCACCGCCGAACTCGACGGGAGGCAGCTTCTGAACGACGGCTTGCCGGGATTCCACGAGATCCTGCTCGAAGCGGAAAGCCTGGGCCGGAGACTGCTGCTTGTCGACGAGGCGAACCTGCAGGCCGCCCAGGCCACAAGGCGCCGGGATGACAAGGCGCGCGCCAGAACCAACCTGAAAGCGCTGTACAGTCCCGGGCTCCGGTCGGCGAAGGACGGCTCCGCCATGGCGGAAGCCTTGCGCATGATCGGCAGGTGGGAAGGGTTCGAGATCCGCGTGCCGGCGGTTCCGGGCGGCGAAGAACCCTCGCTGGACGGCATCTGCGACGCATCGGCGCTGAGGAAACGCAAGGTGCGCCTGCGGGCGTCGGGACGCTGGTGGCTCGGGGACAGCGGGGCCATGCTGGCAATCCGGCGCGAGGACGGACAGCCTCTGGTGTTGTTGCCGGGAATGGCCGGCCGGTACCGGGTCGCGGACCCCTCAAACGGCGATTCGCGCCTTGCGGACAGTAGCACCGCCGCCGCGTTCAGGGAGGTGCACTACCTTTATCCGGGGCTTGCCGACGGCCGGGCGGATGGCACCACCGGACTGAGGGATCTGTTCCGTGCGGGGGGCCGCGGCGTGGCAGGCGATGTCGCCGTGCTTGTCCTGACCGGCATTACCGCCGGCACACTCGCCCTGACCCCCGCATTCGCAGTGAGCTGGCTGGCGGCCGCGGTAGCGCCTGGCGGAAACGCGGTTCCGGCATTGCAACTGGCGGCAATCCTCGCCGGAACCGGAGCGCTCGTGGCGCTTCTGCATATCCTTCGGGGAACGGCGCTCATGAGGGTCGAGGGTCGCGTGGCCGCCCGCCTGGGCGCCCTGGTCTGGGATCGCCTGCTGCGCCTGGGTCCCGGCTTCTTTCGCGGTCATACCGCCGGCGAGATCTCGGCAAGATCGCTGGTATTTCAGGACGTGCGGGACCAGGTCGCCGGCGTCGCGGCCGATGGCGTGCTGTCCACGCTGTTTCTGCTGCCTGCGCTCGGGCTCCTGTTCCTCTACGATGCATGGCTGGGCTGGATCGCGCTGCTGCTTTCCGCCGCGATAATCGGGGTGACGGTCATGTTCTGCGTCCTGATGATCGGGCCGCAGCAACAGTATCTGAAGACCATGCGCCGGCTTGCCGGAGACACCCAGCAGTTCCTCATGGGGATTTCCAAGCTGCGGGCCACGGCTGCCGAGGACTCGGCATTCGCCGCCTGGGCACGGCGGTATCATGGCCACAAGAAGGCGGAGATCAGGCTGTCGATGCTCGGCGAGCACCTTGCTGCATTCGGTGCATCAGTGCCAGCCCTGGCATCCGCCGTCCTTTTCTTGACGGTCGTCGTCCGGGGCGGCGTGGACACGGCGGACTTCCTTGCGGTTTTCACTGCCGTCATGGTGCTGTGCATGGCGACCGTCATGCTCGGCAACGCGGCCCGGGCGGTTGCATTCGTCAAGCCGGCCTGTGACCAGGTCCGGCCAGTCCTGGCGAGCCCCGCACCTACGAGATTGGCGGGAAGGGCCCGAGCCGCGCTTTCCGGCCGGATACTCGTCGACCGGGCAAGCCACGCCTATTCCGACGAAGGACCAATGGTGCTGGAGGACGTCTCGATCAGCGCGAAGCCGGGCGAACTTGTCGCGATCGTCGGAGAATCCGGCGCCGGCAAGACAACCCTTCTTCGGCTCCTGCTCGGCCTGGAGAGGCCGCAGTCGGGGGCGGTCTGCTATGACGGCCGGGATCTTGCGCAGCTGGACTTCGCCTTCGTGAGACGGCAGATGGGCGTGGTCATGCAGGACAGTTCCCTGCGGCCCGCCAGCGTGCTCGACAACGTCATTGGGGCAGACAGCGGCCTTACCGAGGATGATGCGTGGCGTGCGCTGGAGCAGGCCGGAGTCGCCGATGAGATCCGTGCCATGCCAATGAGCCTGCACACGTCGGTGGGCGAGAACTCGGCCAACCTGTCAGGTGGCCAGAGCCAGCGGATAAAGATAGCGGCGGCGCTGGTGCACAGGCCCCGGATCTTGTTCCTTGACGAGCCGACGAGCTGGCTGGACACAAGGAGCCAGGCACTGGCAATGAAGGGAATCGAGGAGTCCACGAGCACCCGGGTTGTCATCGCCCACCGCCTGTCCACGATCCGGAACGCGGACCGGATCCACGTGCTGCATCGGGGGGTGGTGGTGCAGGCCGGAAGCTATGACGAACTGCTTGCGGCGGAGGGGAAGTTTCGCGACCTTGCCCTGCGCCAGACAGCTTGAGAGGGCCAGCGTCACAATGGGCATTCCACTGTTTCCCGACACGCCTTTTATCGTATCGGAAAGTCTCTTCGTGAAGCCGGGATGCCGGGGATTCCGGCTGCCCTACCTCGCTGAGAAGGCTGATCGTATGAAAATGCTGGTCATCAAGCCAATCCGGGTTCACGACGCACGGGAACTCTCACAGGTTCCCACCATCAGGCGCATGGGGTTCGAGCTCGTGCATGCTCCGATTAACGTCGACTACGGCGATCACGGCAGCGTCATATCCCGTTTCTACGACCAATGCGCGGAATTGGTCATGGAGGCGACTGGATGCATTTCCGCACGAACCATGCAGCACGAGTTCCGGGTCGGCGCGCCGGTTTTGCCAGGTGGTGCAGGGACCTATGCGCAATTGGCACATGCAGACCTTACTCCGTATGTCGAGGACGTGCTTGACATACCGGATGGCTGTCACTTCGGCGTGTACAACGTCTGGCGAAGCACGGATCGGCTGCGCCCGATCGAGTCTAAGCCCCTTGCCATCTGCGACAGTTCGACCATCTCCGCAGACGACATGATCAGTGCCGATGGATGGCGCTTGACTGAACCGAGAACCCGCCTGGTGCTGCACCAACTCGTTTATGACACGGCCCAGTGCTGGTATTACTTTCCGAAAATGGAGTCTGATGAGGCGTTGATCTTCAGGCAGTACGATTCCCGCATCGTGGATCCTGTATCCCGGGTAACCTTTCACACGGCTTTCAACGATCCGACGACCCGGGACGATGCACCAAGGCGACGTTCCGTCGAAGCCCGGGTTTTTGCGATCTTTGCCGAAGGTGATCCGGCAGAAAGGAAGTCAAGATACCAAGCCGAGATTCCGACATTGTATCCGGATGGCAGACTGTCATCCTGGCGCTACGAGAGGATGATTGACTGGGGCATCAGCTAGAATCCGGGCTTCCGGCTGCATCACATGTGGAGAGTTCTGCCATCTGTCCCCTTGCGCTCCGAAGTCACGGTACCGCCAGCCGGTCCGGGTTCCCGTGTCTTACTTCAACCGCGCCACTCTGGCAGGCATGTCCGGGGCCTGTTGCAATCCGGCAATCAGCTCGGCACATGCGCGCCAAGAAACCAGTCTGGCAAGCCTGCAATCCGTGCCACAGGGGATTGAAAGCGCGATGGGTCCGCATCCTGCCCCGGTTGTGCCGATCATCCGGTTTAATTTCGTCCGGTCTTTTCACAAAGGCGGTTCGGGGCACCTTTCCCAGGTGACAGGCTCCGCGGTCACCACGCCCGGACGGGTGCCGTTATAGGCGGCAGCGACCTGCCGTACATCGACCGGCTGTCGGCAGCTCCTTCAGAGGTTGTTACAGACCATGCCCTGTCGCTGCGGAGCCGGGCGAACCATGTGTTCCGGAATTGCGGTAATGTTCACCGAGTGTTGATGTTCACCAATCCGCGCACCGTCTGCATTCCATCTCACCGCTTGCCGGGCACCAGCGGGAAGCACTGCAGACCTGCGTAGGCTTTCGCCTGCAAGTGCTCCGCGTCCGTCACGATTTTGATGTGATTGATACCCATGCGCAGCCCGTAGGTTCCGTTCGCACCGTAGAGAGTGCATTGCTTCGGCCAGGACAGAAGCCCGTCGGCCTTCGCCTGCGAGCATAATCCCATTTCGACCAGCCGATTTATTAGCCTGAATTTCTCATACCAAGTGTTGTGAAACAGGGGAGATGCTGTTATAAGCTGTTGAAATTGAAAGACAAACATCTCAAACAGCGGGGTCTCCCCTTGACGACAGTCTGTACCGGCCCGAAGCTCTCCTGTCAATCTCCCGATGGTGTCCGCCAGCCCCTGATCGCCGCCG
>JAPOXR010000023.1 GCA_026706985.1 Paracoccaceae bacterium
GCGCTCAACCTGGCGCGGGTCACGCCGACAGCGAAAAAGGAATCAATGCGTGGCAGGCTGATGAGAGCCGGATGGGACAATGACTTCCTGCTGAAACTGATCAGCTCCGCATCGAACCTCGCAAAGGACGCCAAACCCGGAAAAATCCAAACGCGATAGCCCTGCATCAGCCAGACCCATCGAAATGGTGCCCGGGCCGCAACCTACATCGAGGACGCGCATGCCCGGACGAAGCTTCGGCAACAGATGGGCGGCATTGCTGGCCGCGCTCCTGCGACGCAGGATCACCTGAAACTCCTCGCTGTAGCCCATGGTGTAATTTTGTTCTTGAGTCTCGGGATCTGTTTGTCGGCTCATTATTATGCTCTCAATTGGTTATTGTGTTGTCTGGCCCGGACGGATCCTGACAGCCGCATCTTTCCGCCAAGATTCATGAATGCAGTATAGCCCGTCAAGTAATTCCGGAGCTACGGCCGGAGCAAATTGGCTGCGGCACCGGCTGACACCACTGTGCAACGGCCCAATCGCTGACTGAGAGGCTGGAAGAGGCGGGACTCAGTCTTTTCGACAGGAAAACCGTCGAACTGCACCGCCTGAAGCTATTGTTGCCGCAGGAATCCGAGAACCCGCTCCCGGTCCACGCCTTCCCTGAACCCGGCAACGGCAAGCGCCGCTGCGCCCTGGGCGAACTCCGCCGCTTGCCGCAGATCCGCTGCGCGCATCAACTCGGCGCCGAGCGCACCGATAAACGCGTCGCCGGCGCCATGCGTTGAGACCGGCTCAACTCCAATGCCGGGCAATGCGAAACATCCCTCGCGTGTGCAGGCAACCAGCCCATCCGCACCGAGCGTGACAATGGCTGCCGACGGCCCGCGCCCGAGCAACCGCTTCACCGCTTGTCGGGCATCGAACTCTTTCCCGAGCCCCAAATGCTGTGCCGCCTCGAGCCGGTTCACGACCAGGATGTCCACCCGTTCCATCAGGCGCCTGTCATTCAGCTCCGCCGCGCGGAAAGGTGCGGCATTCAAAATCACGCGGCAGTTCACCGGCGAGCGGGAAATCACAGCCTGATTGACCTCCGACGGGATTTCGCTCTGCAGGAGCAACAGCTTCAGCGATGGCGGAAGAGCGATCTCCGCGGGATCAATGCCAACATTCACGCCGGAGACGATCACGGCGCCGTAATCTCCACCGGTGTCCAGGACCGCCGCGCTCATGCCACTCGGTCCGTCCACCTGCCGCACGCGCCCGAAATCCACCCCGGATGCCTCAAGGGTCTGTACGATCCGCCTGCCGAAATCATCATTGCCGATCCGGCCGGCCATGGCGACCGCTGCGCCCATCCGGGCCGCAGCCAGCGCCTGGTTACCACCCTTGCCGCCAAGCTGATACGAGACCGTTGTTCCGACAATGGTTTCGTCGGGCTGGGGAAAGCGCGGCGCATTCACAATGACATCGAGATGCAGCGCGCCGATGACAAGGATATCCGGTGTCATGCGCCGTAGAGTGCCGCCGCAATCAACCGCTGACTTGCCGCCGCATCCTGCCTTGCCATCGCGTCGGCGAGTTTCTCATCATGCACCAGCCCTTCGGCTATCCGGCGCAGCCTCTCGGTCAGCCGGATATTGGTCCGCGCCTCTTCCACGGGGTCGAGACCGGAGTGATCCGGAAAGGTGTCGAAATAAATCACTCCTTCATAACCGCTCCGCGTCAGTTCGACGAATAGCTCCAGCGTCAGGATCGGGTGCACCGTGCCGACCATCAGCCCGTCATCGCGGCTGCCGCGCGCATCATTGAGATGGACGCCGAGCAGCCGCGAGTATCGGCTGATCAGATGCGCCGAGGTGGCGGGCATCTCGTTTGCCATCAGCGAGTGCGCCATATCCAGGGTAACGCCGAGATTGGGCCGGCCCGCTTCCCGGATCGCCAGCAGGGTCGTGGCCGCATCCGGCAACAGCGCATAGGCGCGCGGCTCAGCCGGTTTGTATTCAACAGCGACTTCGATATCGGGATTGTGGTCGGCAATCTCGCCGAGCGCGGCAACGCAATCATCCCACATCCGTCGGTGCACACCCTGAAAGCTGTAATCCACCCCATCCTGACCGGGCCAGATCGTCATCAGCCTGCCGCCCATTTCGCCGAGCGCATCAATACCCCGCTTCGTCAGGTCGATGGCTTCACGGCGGCATTTCGCATCCGGGTTGGCGAGAGCACCAATCGCAAACCCGCGATTGCCATAATAGCGCATGGCAAGCCCGTTCAGCACCATTCCATGATCATTCAGCACCGAGACAAGATCGCCCGGCTCCAGCCCCTCAAAATGATCCGGGTAATTCAGGTCCGCCGCATCAATGCCCCCGACCTCTCCGGCGGCTGCAACGAGCTGCACAACGGATTGCCCGGAACCGAAAGAATTGAGACGGGCCGCGTAACCAGGTTGCATGGCATAACCATCTTCAGAGAAACTCACGCCCATCCGTGCAGCTTTCACCTGCACTTTGTCAAATCCCGAAGCGGCATCCGGTAACTCCCACGGATACACACGCGCCGCGGAAGTCCTGGCCTGTCGCCGCAGAGGTCAGCAATAATCCGGTTTCATGGCGAAATGCGGCAAGGTGCGCTCCCGACGGTCTGTTGAGGTCATTTGCGTCATGGCCATTTCTCAACCTGCCGCGCACTCTTGAAAATCCTGTCGGGCTTACCTGACCTTCAAGGCCAGAGTAAATCCGCGTGCGGCAGGATCAGTCTAATGTCACAGGGTCGCCATGGGATGTGCTGAGATAGGCCAGCCGCCACTCGCCGGCCAGCCGATCGATGTCCTTCGCATTTGCCAGGTCTTTCGTGTCAAGCAGTGATTCCAATGCGGCCAGCCAGGCGCTGAAATAGTCTTCATTGCTGAAGGGCGGCTGCCTTACGCCGGTTTGAGCGAGTTGGTCCGCCAACGTATCCGACCAATCCTGCGAGGAAAAAACCCCTGAATCATTGAGGGCGGCGGTCAACGCAAACAACGAAACCTGCCATGGCTGGTCAAACGCGCTTTGACCTGTTTTCCGCCAATCCGTCATACTGCCTCCAGGTAACTCTCGAAGGCATCCAGCACCATCGTGTCGTCCGGGTTTTCTGTGTCGGGGCCCCAGAGTTCAGCGGCGGCGAATTCCACCGAATACAGCCATTCCGGCGCTTCGCCCAAACCATGCGCGTTGCTGTCAGGTAAAACCTGTGCGCCATGACATCCGACAATTCGGCCCCTCCGGCCACAGGCATAGGCAGGCAAACGGGTGTGCCCGCCGATCACCAATGGATTGGCGGTGTGCCGTCGGGTGCGGACCATCGCGCCATTGGCGAATTTCGCCGCCCCCGAGACCGGCCGCGTGTAGGTCAGGCCGCGTCCCAATACGGTTGCGACGTGCGCGGGACGGAGAATCTTCTGATGCGCGGGGCACGCCGGAGAGCGTTCTGGATCCGACAGCTCTCCACAGGTGACAAGGCCATGCCGAACCAGCAGGTCGGCAAGCGCGGCCAGCCACTTTTCATAGTAGGAAAAACGCTGATAATCCTTAGGCGGCAGACATTCACGTGAGTGCCGCGACATATCTATATTCCAGTGTCCCAGGGCGCCCGCCGCAAGGGTCAGGGCCAGAGCCCGGGCGTGCCACCGTTCTTCAAACACCCTACCGCCGGACCTGCCGGCGATTGCCCCGTCACCGAAACGGCCGCCCATATCGTGGATACGGGTCATTGGCCCGGTTCCGGAAGGCGCGGCAGCGCAGTGCCGATCATGCAGTCCCTTGCAATTATACCCGCCAGCTGGTCTTCGGTCATGCCCTCGGTGCCGTCGGGCCGCATCGGCACAACGAGATAGCGAACCTCCGCGGTGCTGTCCCACACCCTGACTTTTTGCGATTGCAGAAGGTTTACACCGAATTCCGCAAGCACGGATCTGGGTTCCCTTATGGTGCGGCTGCGGTAGGCATCGGATTTGTACCATGCCGGGGGAAGACCGAGGAGAGTCCACGGGTAACAGCTGCACAGCGTGCACACGACGATATTGTGAATGTCGGGGGTATTTTCAACGGCTACGATATGCTCGCCCTGCCGCCCTGTGAACCCAAGGCTGGAGACCGTCCCGGTCGCATCCCGCAGAAGCGACTCGCGGAATGACGGGTCCAGCCAGCTCTTTGCCACGACGATGGCGCCATTCCGGGGTCCGACCCGGTTCGCATAATGGTCGGCAATCTCGTCGAGGGCCGAAGGGTCGATCAGCCCCTTGCGGACGAGCAGGGTTTCAAGCGCCATAACACGGAGCGCAGGATCCGGCGGCAGATGAGAATGCGGCGGCCGGCCCCCCGGATGCCGGTCAAACTCAGACATACCGCAAAGTTCCGTAAAACCCGTCAGAAGTGGCCACTGTCGACACAATCGGAATAGCCGCGCGGGGGGTCGCGGAATTGCCCGTCATCGACGTAAACATCACATCCGGCGTCCGGCGGCGATCGACCCGGTTCGCTTCCACGGACTTCCGCATTCGAAGGCTGCGCATATCTGTCAACAGCAATAACCAAGCTTGGCTGGTGACCGCAAAACCCTCACCCTCGGTTTGAATTCCGATATGCACAATCCACCTTATCCCGCCCGGGCAATTCGCCTTCAGCCTGCCAACCGCTTGGCCGAGAGCATTGATCGCCGATTTGTCAGATCGATATTCCGTGCCGACAATTCTCATCGGGAAACGCGGGGTGTCAACGGCAATTCGGCGAATGCTGTAGCGGCACACAGGCAACCAGTTCAGCACTTTCCTGATCATGCGGAACCGAAACAGGACCGCCCGGCCGCGGTATCGATCCAGGAAATCCATGCAATCAATCTGTCCACAACGGCGTTAAACTGTTCTGTGGATTGTGGCGATCTGACAGTCCGCCTGTGATAAGGGGCGACCGGTCACGCGGCGCGCAACCATGATCTCGGCATAGGCGCGGGCCGCAGCGCTGTCGAACGGAAGAACCCGGCCAGCGAACAGGTTGCCGAATACTTGTTCCGCAGCGGCTGCCAGTCTGCGCCGCCGCGCACCTGCCGGCAAGCTGTTCACAGTGAAATGATCCGGCGGCTCCGGCTGCCCGAATTTGTCGTATTTGTCTGAATGTGCGATTCACCCGGGAAGAGGGATTCGTATGTCAACCAGGTCACCTGACATCACGATCATCGGCGGCGGCGTTGTCGGCTTGTCGCTTGCCGTCGGGCTGTTGCGGGAGGGCCGTTCGGTTACTGTCCTTGACGGACCGGATAGCGACCATCGCGCCTCGCAAGGTAATTTCGGCCTGGTCTGGTTGCAGGGCAAGGGGGTGGATTTCGCACCTTATGCGCATCTGAGCTGTGACGCGGTTGCCGCCTGGCCCGAATTTGCCTCCCTTATCCAAGAGTTGTCCGGCACAGATCTCGCATTGCGGCAATCCGGCGGCTTCGAGTTTTTCACCGATGCGGCGGAGTTCGCTGAATTCGCCGCTGGCCTGAAACAGCAACAATCCTTTCTGGGAAACCGTTTCAGCCACGATGTCATTCAAGGCGACGACCTCCGCCGGTCGCATCCTGAAATCGGTGCCGGCGTTGTCGGTGCGACATTCAGCGCGCAGGATGGTCACGTCAATCCGCTACGGCTGCTTTGCGCCCTGCGCCGCTCCGTTGCCGCCCTCGGCGGCGAAATCGTGCCGGGTGCCCGTGTCACCCATATATCCGCCGCCGGGCCGGGCTTTGATATCACTTTGCATTCAGGCGAACGCCGTTCGACCGAGCGCGTGGTTCTTGCTGCGGGGCTCGGCTCGGCATCGCTTGCCGGAATACTCGGGTTCCAGACGCCAGTCCGACCACAGCGGGGTGAGTTGCTGATCACTGAGAAACTGGCCACGCGGCTGCCTTTCCTCTCCAGCACGATTCGGCAGGTGGATGAAGGAGGCCTACAAGTCGGCGGAACAAAGGCTGATGCGGGCTATGACGACAGCGAGACGCTCGATGCGATGGCCAGCCTCGCGCAACATGCTGTCACCGTATTCCCGGCACTGCGCGACCTGCGCGTCATTCGGGCCTGGGGGGCGCTGCGCGTGATGACCCCGGACGGTTACCCCGTATATGCCTGCTCACCAGTTCATCCGGGGGCGTATCTGGTGACCTGCCACAGCGGCGTGACCCTTGCCCCGCTGCATGGCGGACCGCTCGCACACTGGATCGACAATTCCGCCGAGGCGCCCGACCTGGAGGCTTTCGATGAAGACCGCTTCGCGCTTTCTTGCGCGGCCTGACGCCGGATCCGGGATCACGATGATGCTTGACGGCGCGCCGGTCACAGCGCCCCCCGGTGACACTGTCGCAGCGGCTGTTCTGGCCCACTCGGGCGCTGCGTTTCGCCGGACCGAAAAGGATACACCACGGGCAGCCTATTGCATAATGGGTGTCTGCTTGAGATCGACGGTAAGCCGAACTGTCAGGGCTGCATGACGCCGGCGCGGGATGGCATGGTGCTGAGACGGCAGAACGGCTTGCGCAGATGACGGAGGCCGACCTCATTATTGTCGGGGCCGGGCCAGCCGGTATGGCGGCTGCATCGACAGCGGCGGAAGGCGGCGCAGGCGTCCTGCTGCTGGACCGACAATCCCGTCCGGGAGGGCAGGCATTCAGCGGTGTCACCGTGAATGGTGATCGCAGGGAATTTCTCGGGAAAGATTACCTGGCTGGCCGGATACTCGTTGATGCGTTGCACAATTCGAACATCGTCGCGGAATACGGCGCTTCGGTGTGGCGCCTGGAGCGAGGTGCGCGGGTCGTTTGGTCGCAAAACGATGTCAGCCACATATCGAGCGCTCCGCATGTATTGCTGGCCGGTGGTGCGCAGGAGCGCCCGACTCCGTTCCCCGGCTGGACATTGCCCGGTGTGATGTCGGCGGGGGCGGCACAGTTGCTGATGAAGAATGCGGGATTGTTGCCCCGCGATGCGGTCCTGGCAGGGTCCGGCCCCTTGCTTTATCTGCTTGCGGCCCAGATGATTGATACCGGCGCCCGCCCGAAAGCGCTTGTGGAGACACAGACCCGTCTTTCGCTTCTGAAGGCGTCCAGGCATTTGCCGCAGGCGCTTTTGGCCGCAACCACACTCCTGAAGGGCCTGAGACTCATCCGCAGGATCAGGAATGCCGGTGTGCCCGGTTTTACCGGCGCATCGGGCTTTCGCGTGCGTCAGATCGCCGATGGAGACCTGTCCTTTTCCTTCAACGCCCGCGGGCAGGAACACAGCTTCACCACGCCGCTCCTGCTCACCCACCAGGGAGTTGTGCCTTCCACACATATCAGCCGTGCAAGCGGTGTCGACCATGTCTGGAGTGACGCGCAATCGGCATATCAGCCGGTCACTGACGAATGGGGCGCCACGAATGTTCCCGGCCTGCATATCGCTGGAGACGGTGCCGGAATCGGTGGCGCGGAAGCGGCGGAGGCGGCAGGACGGCTTGCGGCGTTTGATATTCTTCACCAGCTCGGCCGCCTGAGCGAAGATCAGCGCAACCGGAGTGCCGCCGGTCCGCGCAGCGCGTTGCGCCGCGCCATGGCGATCAGACCATTCCTGGATGCCGCTTACGCGCCGTCACGCGAACTGTCCGAACCTGTCGGCGAGACGATTGTCTGCCGTTGCGAAGAAGTCAGCGCCGACGAAATCCGAAAATCCTTGATTGACAGCGCCCAAGGCCCGCGACACATAAAAGCTGCCACCCGCGCGGGCATGGGTCCGTGCCAAGGCCGAATGTGTGATCTGACCGTATGTGGTGTACTGGCATCCTGCGGTGCCGACATGTCAGCGCCGCGTGCCCGCACCCCTATCAATCCCGTCAGGCTCGGCGAACTGGCCGCGCTTGCACCATCGCAGGAGACATGATCATGGCTGAAGAATCCGCACTTAAGGTCCAGGATCTACACAAGAGCTTCGGCGCTCATAAGGTGATCCGGGGTGTTTCGATGGAGGCGCAGAAAGGAGATGTGATCGCAATCCTCGGGGCTTCCGGTTCCGGGAAAAGCACGTTCCTTCGCTGCATCAACCTGCTCGAGACACCGAATTCGGGCGATGTCTATCTCGCGGGCGAAAAGATCCGCATGAAGAAGAATCGGCACGGCGAGACTGTTCCCGAAGATATTCGGCAGGTTGAACGCATGCGGTCGCGGCTGGCGATGGTGTTCCAAGGCTTCAATCTCTGGACTCACATGACAGTTCTGGAGAATGTGCTGGAAGGCCCGGTTCACGTTCAGAAAACGCCGAAAGCGGAGGCTCGCGAAAAGGCTGCGGCACTGCTTGCCAAGGTAGGGCTGTCAGATCGCGCCGACTACTATCCGGCGCATCTTTCCGGGGGGCAGCAGCAGCGCGTCGCGATCGCCCGCGCGCTCGCCATGGACCCCGATGTCATGCTTTTTGATGAACCCACCTCAGCACTTGATCCCGAACTGGTCGGCGAGGTACTCGGTGTCATGCGCGATCTGGCCGACGAGGCCCGCACAATGCTTGTTGTCACGCACGAAATGGGTTTCGCGCGCGATGTCTCATCCAAAACCGTTTTTCTGCATCAGGGCGAAGTCTGCGAGGAAGGCGCGCCCTCGAAACTTTTCAGCAATCCCGATACTGAGCAATTCCGGGCGTTCCTGTCCCGGATGAACTGATCCAGCCCAAGGAGGAACAATCATGATCAGAACCACAGCACTCGCCGCCATTGCTGCCCTTGCCACTTTCGCCGGACCGGGTTTGGCGGAAGATCCGCTGCGCATAGGCGTTGAAGGGGCATACCCTCCCTTCTCGTCCAAGGAAGCCGACGGCACTCTCGTCGGTTTTGACATTGATATCACACACGCGCTCTGCGCCGAACTGAACCGCGAATGTGTTTTGGTCGAGCAGGATTGGGATGGCATGATCCCGGCGTTGAAAGCCCGCAAGTTCGATGCGATCATCGCTTCAATGTCGATCACCGAGGAGCGGAAAACCCAGATCGACTTCTCGCAGAAATACTACCAGACACCTGCGCGCGTGGTTGCCGGCAATGATGCGGATTTCGATGCAACGGCAGAAGGCCTCGCGGGCAAGCGGCTCGGTCTGCAGCGCGGCACAACCCACCAGTGCTATGCCGAGAAATCCTTCCCGGACACCGAGATCGTTCTCTATGCGACACAGGAAGAAGTCTTCCGTGATCTCGCCATTGGCCGCATTGACGCGCAGCTCTCCGACAGCCTGCTCGCGCAGGAAAGCTTCCTGTCGTCTGACGAAGGCGCGGATTTCGGCTTCCTCGGCGGAGATCTGATCGACCTTGAGTGCTTCGGCGAAGGCGCCGGTGTCGCCGTGCGTAAGGGAGAAGAAGAGCTGCGCGATGCGATCAGCGCCGCAATTCTGGCGTTGCGTGCCAACGGCAAATATGCCGAAATCAACAGCAAATACTTCCCGTTCGACATTTACGGCGGCGATCCGGAGTAAAACGACACAATGAACTGCGGGGCTGCCCGGCCCCGCAGTCAAACGGAAACCGTCATGGACCTCGTATTTGAGTATCAGTCACAGCTCATCGCCGGAACTCTGGTCACGATCCAGCTCGCTCTGGCGTCACTGGCCGTCTCGCTGATCCTCGGCCTTCTCGGGGCTTGGGCGAAACTCTCCCCGAACCGGCCGGCGCAAAAACTGGCGGGTGCTTACACATCGATTGTCCGGGGCATCCCCGATCTCGTTCTCATCCTGTTGGTTTTCTACGGCGGCCAGGTCACGGTCAACGCCATCGGTGTGTCGACTGGCCTCTGGGGGTATGTTGACGTCAACCAGTTTGTTTCCGGTTTTCTGACCATCGGAATCATTTTCGGCGCCTATTTCACCGAGACATTCCGTGGTGCCATCATGGCGATCCCACGCGGCCAGATCGAGGCGGGAATCAGCTGCGGCATGCCGAAATCCCTGATCTTCCGTCGCATCATATGGCCGCAGATGGTGCGCTACGCTCTCCCCGGTTTCACCAATAACTGGCTGGTTCAACTCAAGACAACCGCGCTAGTGTCGGTTATCGGTCTGCAGGACCTCGTCTATAACGCGTTCACCGCCGGCCGTTCCACCGGGCAGCTGTTCACCTTCATGGCCGCCGCCTTCGTCATCTATCTGGTTTTGACAGCACTGTCCGACATCGGGCTGCGCGCCCTTGAGCGGCGTTACAGCCGCGGTGTGGTGAGGGCTGTCTGATGCAAGCTGTTCTCGACCTCATCCCGCTCGATATCGGTCTCATTCTCGCAAACTTCGATCGTTTCATGTGGGGCGTCTGGATGACGCTGAACCTGACTTTCCTTGCCCTGCTGTGCGGTGGCCTGCTGGCAATCCCAATGGCGATTGCCCGGGCATCGCGGCACCCGGTGCTCAACCCGATGGTTTGGGGTTACACATATGTGTTCCGCGGAACCCCGCTTCTGGTGCAGACATTCCTCATTTATTTCGGGCTTGGGCAGTTCGAAGCAGTCCGCGAGAGCTGGTTGTGGGATCCGATACTGTCATCTGCATGGTGGTGCGCCTTCATCGCATTCACGCTGAATACCGCCGCATATTCGACAGAACTTCTGCGCGGTGCCATCATCGACACACCGAAAGGCGAAGTCGAGGCCGCCGTCGCAACCGGACATTCCTATGCCGCCCGCATGCGGCGTATCATTCTGCCCTCGGCGTTCCGCCGGGCGATTCCCGCCTATTCCAACGAGGTGATCTTCATGCTGCACGGCTCTGTTGTGGCGAGCACAATCACCCTGCAGGACATTCTGGGCGTCGGACGCTGGCTCAACGGCCGCTACTATCTCGCCTATGAAGGCTTCATCACAGCAGCCCTGCTTTATTTCCTGATTGTCCTCGCAATCACACGCCTTTTCCGTTGGCTGGAACGCAACTATCTCGGCCACCTGGCACCCCGCGACTCCGAGGCGCCCGCCTCGCCTCAGTGACGCGGGGCGTAACGGTTACCTGCCAAGACGGCAGGTGAAGATCAGATCCGTTGCCGCCCTTCGGGATTGGTCCGAATACCTCGCGGTGATGCCATTTCGGCGATGCCGGATCCGGACAGTCCGATTTCCTCTCCGGCAGCTGGGTCGGGCGGTCTGAGTACTGCCCAAGGGACCAGCCCCTGCCTTCACCAACCGCCGCCTTCGCTGTGAATACCCTGTATTCTGATGTCAGTGTGAACGCGCTGACATCGAATGGCCGTTGATGCAGCGCGCAGAGGGAAAGGCCATTGCTGATCTCGTCACGGTTGGGGCCGCCGGCCATGTGCCATTTGATATGTGCCGCTTCCAGTGCAACGGGTCCATTGTGAAGACGGACAGAGAGGGCACACACGGCGCATCGTCCGCCATAGGCGCTCAGCACCGACCTGGAGAACGCTGGATTCCGCAACCTGCGCCGAAACAGTCCGAATTCCGGCACCGTTCCCCGCATTTCATTGGCATGGGAATGCGACTCCGCGATCTCTCCAATGCCGCGGGCGCGCTCTACAAGCCGAGAGCCGTCTCCATTCTCTCATGTTCGAATGCCGGTGCGCATCGCTTGAGCGCAGCCCCGGTTATTCCATGTTGGCGGAGAGTTTTGCCCCAGTTCCCGGTAATCGAGTTGGCCATTTCTTTGGCCATAATCCTGGCATCGGTTTCCTCGATATCAAAAAAGGGCGCGGCATCGATCACCGCTTCCACGGAGGGCTCAAACCCATGAACGTTGCTGATCCCGGTTTCCAAAGTGGGTTGCCTGCGTGGCTGAGGATTCACGTCAAACATCGGTGACAGGCGCCAGCGGTTGTCGCGCACATAGAGAAACCCATGATTTTTGAGGTGATCATCTGTGTTTGTGATCAGCACGGTGAACAACAGGCGTTGCCACAGCTCCGGAATATCTCTGCCCGGCAGCACTGACATTTGCCGCAGAGCATCCGCGATGTCGGTGTAGTAGCCGTGGGCGGAACCTTTTTTTCCAAGAGCCGTACGGGCTGACATGTAAGGCAGGCGACCACCTTCGCGGCGGTCAAAGCGCTTTATGAGACCGACAGGATGCATGCTGGCCGCCAATTCGAGGCGGGCCTCCGGTGTTCGGATACCTACCGCGCGGGCCAGCGCGAGTGTGGCAATTTCCAACCGTTCAACCGGCCACGAGTCATCAATTGAGGTGAACTTCGCGATCCAGAGCTCTCCGCCTTCCGTGATATTGGCTTTGGGACGCGCACCGCCAAGCGAACCTCCCGCGCCGACAAGGTCATGCGCTTCGGCCTCAGCTCCATCAGGATCCCGCTCATACCGGGCCGCGATCGAGCGCAGCGCCTCGATATTGGCCAGGCGTGGCACAGGAGGCTGATCCGGGTGGAACAACTCACCTTCCTGGTTCAAAAACCGCAATGCGCCGTGGCGGGCCTTGTCATCGGCCGCAACCAGATAGTCGAACTCCGTCGCGCCCTCGCCATGCGCTCTGCGTATGAGCTTACGCCCCCAACTATCGGGTGATGTATCCGTGAAGGGGCCCGCCAGGACATCTCGACGACGGCTTCCGCGCCCTTCCGCAGAAGAATGGAAAGGCGCTCGACCGCGGGGCATGTCCGGGGCGAGATCAAATCCTATCGGGTTTTCGAGCCAACTCTCGTCATAGATGAAAGTGGAGTGTGACCGGCGTCCATCGGTTTCAAAAATCAGGCGCCCGACGGGGATACAGGCGTCCCCGAGAACAATAGAAGCTTCAGGCATTAGAATGCTGTCCCTTCATCATCAAGCACGGTTGACCCCGTTGACGCGTCTCTCTGGTTGGCGGGGATGGTCTTTGTGCCCCTGCCGGCCCGCACGGATGCCGATGGACCGCGCTTCCGGATGCGCTCCGGGAGCTTCTCCCGATCCAGTCCGATGCCGGTGGAATCCGAGGATGGATCGACGATCGGGGCAAGCCGATCCAGCATACCCAGGGCCAGAAGCGCCATGGCAAAGGTCTCAAGCCGGACGCCACCATCGCCCCGCTCAAGCTTCGCAAGGGTCTTGTCGCTCACACCAATTCGGCTACAGAAATCCGCAACCGGCATGCGGCGCCTTTTGCGCGCTGTCCGCATATCGCGGCCGAGCTGCGACAATGCGGATTTGACCTGCAACGAACTCACAGCACTCTCCAAGCGTTACATCGGAAATTTATCCGGCGTCAGATGTTTAAGCCGGAATTTTCTCCGATATAAAGCACCGTTTCGCATAAGTCAAGGTTTCCCGCCATAGCCCGCCTGAAACTCCGATCCAAACCAGATAAAGCGAATTATTATCCGACCTAATCAAGAATCAGCCTAGGAATGCACTTCTGGAACATACCGCATTTCCTCGCCTGCGCCTGCCTTCTCGACCATACCCCGCAGATACCCGCCCGGAGACGCCGTTTCGCCAGCGCAAAGCGTGTCGAACTGATTGCGACTCACCTGGTCCAGTGCCTTCGAGACCACGACCTTGAGCGGTCCGCGCCTCGCGTTCTCAAGCAGAGCCGGCATGCCGGGACGCAGCATCACACTCGCGCCCGAAATTGCGGAGCTTTGTACTCGCCTGCAATGTGCGCCGCTATGGTGCATATATCCATCGCCTTCTCACGCGGGAGACATCATGATGGCCGAAACAGCCGAGACGAAACACGAGTGTCAGTGCCGGGTGAATACTCCTCAATTGTGCCGCAGTAAAAATCCCCGGTCTCTGAGGCTGACGGATTGATCCGGTGGGCATGCCAACCGGATCAAAAACCGGCAGAATGCCCACCTGAACAACAAGCCGATGGAGGCGTTGGGCAGGTGATAGACTTGAGGATGATTATCGTGATCCACGATTTAAAACGACAGGGCCATTCGGTCAGCGAGATCTCGCGCAGGACCGGCCTGGACCGCAGGACGGTCCGAAAATATCTGGAACGGGTTAAATGTGAGTCGTGGAAGATGGTTGTGCCTGAACTGGTGTTGGAGCCGACTGCGTTTCATGCCTCGGCGTAACCAGCCGCTCTTGCCGGTGCCGTAACGGATTTCTCCAATTATTCCGAATGCAGAATTCCGCCTTTGGCATTTGGTGTTGAAGGCGCTGGCAATTGCGCGGTGTCGGGCAGATTGATAGCTATGCACGGGCCAAGTCGGAAAAGTGGATATTGATGGGGAAAATCGCGGATACCAATGCGTTTTCTCAGTTTTTTGTTAGCTTTTCCAAATAGGTAACCAATTTATGCACTTCTGTGGACGGGTTGCGGTTTTGTGTTGCCCGCGCGTCTTTTTCCGCCTTCTTTGCGTTCTTCATGGCAAATGCCATCATTGCGTTGAGCTTGCCGAATATCTCGATCTCCGCTTTCGCGTAATCCTTCCAATAGTTCCGTAGTTCCCGCATGCAATGATCGGCGGGACTTCTGTCCTGTACTCGGACGTATGGTCTGCGACTGAAACAATAGTGCAGAAGGATCCAATATTCGAAGCAAGGCCAGGATCTGGCTAAATGCATATTGTTTTGCTTTGCCAAAGAGCTCGCTTTCTTGAAGAGATCATGTTCGTCACGATCAAAGACACAATACACTTTGTCGAATTTCTCTCCGTAGTTACTCTCCTCCCGTTGCAGCCTCTTTCCCTCGTCAACAACTTTCATTGGGTCTCCTCCAACCCCTACGACTTTAATGTTTGGATCATTGAGCTTGAAATGACGTGAAAGACCCAAAAAGTAGTTTGGTTCGGTTTGTTTGCCTTCGCAAACCAACAACACGCGATCATATGTCTTACGCTTGGGCTTTTTGCGGGCGACTTTATTCCGCGGATTTCCTGCGGTCATTGCTCAACGCCCGGCCGTGGCCAGGCTGGGCGCAATGTATGGTAATGCTCCGTATCTTCCGGAAAGATAGGAGCGATCCAGAATTTCCGACTTCTTGCGAGCCCTGAAGTCCGAGAGGGAAAACAATGTTGTTTCCCGGAACTCATTGCGTTCGCAAAACCAAATCTGGTCCCGCCGAAAAACATCCCTACTCAAAATACTGGTGTCATGGGTTGAGAAAATGAGCTGTGCACCGCGGGAGTTGACGTCTGGGTCGTGGAACCGCTCAACCAAAAACCGTACAAGTGCGGGATGCAGGCTGTTGTTTAGCTCGTCGATAACAACGACTCGGCCATTTTGCAGGGTGTCCAGCCACGGCCCCGCCAAATCGAAGATTTTTCGTGTCCCATCGGATTCATCATCGAAGTCCAAACTGACGGGGACCCCCTGTCCTGTTTCGTGAACCAATCGCAATTCCGTTTTGGGTGTTCCTGAAAGGTTCTTCGCAACCAGGTCTTTCAATTCGGAGGGCATACCAGCCGGCAGATTGCCTGGGTGAAATTCTTTCTCAACCAGCGTCAGATCCGAAATTCCCAGGTCGGCCGCCTGCAGAAACTCGATGACCTCGGTTTTATCCTCTCCACGGACAGAGTTCAGGGTCCAATCCCTATTCCAAGAATCGGAAACCACAACGCGCAGTTTATCCCGAAACCATTCGGAAACCGGCTGCAAGAGCTTGCTGTTGAGTGAGACTGCTGTGGAAAGGAATAGTGCGTCGGGACGTGTTGAGCGCCGCCAAATCTCCTTGTCGCCCGTCAGCTTTTCGCCGAATTTCCAATGGCCCGCACTTCGCTGAAACCAAGTTTGCAGTCGGCCTGAAGGCCATGCGTATAACCATTCTTCTGTCACTGCTTTGGCAGTCGCGGAAAATCCATATTGGTAACGAACACCCTCTGTCAGAAACATGACCTCGAATGTCGTTGGCTTATCTCGCGACGCTGAATCGAAAAGAAACGGCTTAACTGGAATGGGGCCGACATTACGGCTCGTGTCCAGTATGATGTCCTGCATTACGGAAAGGGCACGAATAAGGTTGCTTTTGCCCGCTGCGTTTGCGCCGTAAATCGCGGCAGAGGGCAGGAGGTGCTTGATGCTGCCGCTCTGTTTACTCAGCGCCGGCGCCAGCAAATAGGTTTCACGGCGCTCCTTTGCAGGACCGGAAACCAGACTGAGGCGCGCCTCTTGTTTGATTGATCGAAAATTCTCCACTGAAAATTCGACGAGCATTCCACTTCTCCCGGATTTAGGTCCCAAAAAAGGCAATTATAGACCAAATATTCATATAAATCCAGCTCAACACCGGATTTAGCACGACTCATGTATAGTTAATGATCATCAAGTTAGCCGGAATTACATTGAATGCTCTTCCACTGCGATTGCGGGGTGGGTAGGGGATTTATAGCTACGCATGGGGCAGTTCGGAAAGGTGGGATTGTGATGGCGAAGTTAGCGGATGCCGTAATTATCGGTGCCGGTGTGATTGGTGCGGCGGTGGCGCTGGAATTGGCGCGGAGAGGATGGCGGACTGTGTCCGTGGATGCGTTGCCGGCGGCGGGATACGGACCGACGAGCGGTTCCTGTGCGGTTATCCGGGTGCATTATTCGACTCTGGATGGCACGGCGCTGGCCTGGGAAGGCTATCACTATTGGAAGGACTGGGAAGGTTATATCGGCGGTGTTGACCCGCGCGGCATGGCGGAGTTCCGTGAAATCGGCTGCATGGTGATGCGCACCGAGGGCAATGATTTCCTCAACCGGCACATCGAGATCTGCCGACAGCTGAACATTCCACTGGAGCTTTGGGATGAGGAGCAGATTGTCGGGCGGCTGCCGATTTATGACCTGAAAAGCTATGCACCGCCGAAGTGGCTGGATGACCCGGAATTCGGTGAGGATAATGGCGGCCGGATTTCGGGTGCCGTCTTCTGGCCGACAGCCGGCTATGTGACCGATCCCATGCTGTCGGCGCAGAACATGCAGTGGGCTGCCGAGGAGGCGGGCGGTGAATTTATCTTCGGGCGCCGGGTGGTGGAGATTTTGCGTGCCGGAGGGCGGGTGACCGGGGTCAGGCTGGATAACGGTGATGTGATCTCGGCGCCGGTGGTGGTGAATGTGGCCGGGCCGCATTCAGCAGAGGTCAACGGCATGGCGGATATTCTCGGCGACATGGCGATCACCACGCGCGCCCTCAAGCAGGAGGTGGCTTACGTTCCGGCCCCCGAGGGGTTTGATTTCTACGAGCAGGGCATGGTGATTTCTGACGGTGATATCGGCTGCTATGTGAGACCGGAGAAAGGCAACAATATCCTGATCGGTTCCGAGGATCCGGAATGCGATGCGCGGGAATTCGTCGACCCGGACGATTACGACCGTAGCTTTACCGATCAGTGGACAGCGCAGGTGCACCGCTATGCGCAGCGGGTTCCGGAACTCGGAATTCCGTCAAGGATGAGGGGCGTGGTTGAGCTCTATGATGTCACGGAAGACTGGATCCCGATTTACGACTGCTCATCGCTGAAGGGGTTCTACATGGCGGTGGGAAGCAGCGGTAACCAGTATAAGAACGCGCCTCCCGCCGGAAAGATGATGGCGGCGCTGATCGAGCATTGCGAGGCCGGGCAGGATCATGATCTGAACCCGTGCCGCTACACTTTGCCGATGACCGGACATGTGATCAATGTCGGTTTCTTTTCCAGGCTGCGCGAAATCAACAAGGACAGCAGCTTTTCCGTACTCGGTTGACGGCGTGAAGAAGTTGTTTGACTACCATCCCGGCATCGGCGGTTCCGGCCAGCTGGCGGGAATTGGACATTCGAGGTGACAGATTGCCGGGTCAACCGTCCGGCAGCGAAACCCATTCGACCCAATTCGGAAGCTGCTTCGAGGGTACAAAACAGGACGCGACCGACACTAAGTAGTCACGCAGTAGTCTTGAATTGAGATTTCCTTCGTGCTACATTGGCGAATGTGTCAACAAGACCGGGAGAGAACCGCCATGGAACTTCCCATCCGTGAAGCGAAAGCCCGCCTCTCCGAACTGATCAGCAACGCTCGCGACGGCGAGCGCGTGATAATCACAAAGCACGGCCGGCCGGCAGTCGAACTGGTGCGATGCGATCTACGCGGTGGGATTGACTTCGACAAGCTGGAGGCAGCCCGCCGGCGTCTCGGGATCGAGGGTGACGGACCAGGATGGCCGGAGGAATTCAATGATCCCTCCTTCAGTCGCAAGGTGCTTGGGCTCGACGAAGATCAGCGGGAATGACAATGCGCGTTCTGCTCGACACCTCTTACCTGTTCGATTTCATGGACAAGCCAGGCGCCTTATCGGACTTCGAGCGCCGTACGCTGGCTGCACCGGGAACGAATTTCTACGTAAGCGCGGTTTCGATTTGGGAAATGCGTCTCAAACACAATTCCCGCCACCGATCCGGCGAGCGCAAGAGCCGTTTCTCTCCCGCCGATGCCGTCGCCGCGCTGCAGGATCAGGATATTACGTTTTTGCCGATGTCTATGCGCCATGCCGCCGGCGAACTCGAAACACCACTGAGCCACAAGGACCCGTTCGACGAACTACTGATCGTTCAGGCGCAAGAGGAAGGTCTCCGACTGCTTACCGTGGACAAGCTCCTTGTCGGACACCCGCTTACCGTCACGCTGCAGGAACTCGGGTAGCCAGCCCTCAAACTATGGCAGCCAACCGATGGGCTGACGAAATGTTTTGTCCGTAATCGGGTGCGACCGGCGGATCACTTTTGAGAAACTCGACAGCGCAATTGAGCGCCTGAACAGGAGGAATACCACTGATGACCGACGGCGGCATCAAGATAGGAATGACACCCCCGCATCCGGGAACCATCATCCGGATTGAGGTCCTTGAGGAGTTGGGATTGAGCATCACGTCGGCAGCACGGATTCTCGGCGTGCGTCGCGTGCCGCAAATCTGGCCGCCGGATTCAGCTGCGGAAAACACCCGGTTCTGGATTCCGCCGGCGGGTATAGCTGCTTGACCGCGATTCGTCCGAACGGCGATACGGAAACGCATAACTTTGTCAGTGAGTTATCCGTCGGGCCGGGAGATGAAACTATCATCGAAACTGCAAATGGCGGTGGCTGGGGCGAGGCAGGCAGAGCCAGATGAGCTTGAATGAGGGTGCAGGGTGAGTTGGCGCCGGGACAACATCCGCAACGCTGCCCTGATGTGCGTTTCCATGGCAGGGTATTCTGCCAATGACGCCATCATCAAGCTTGTCGGAACCGAAATCGGACTGGCGCAGTCGGTTTTCATGCGCGGCGCGTTCCTGTGCCTGCTATTCGGCACATTCGCATGGTTCCGCGGCACGTTCCGCAAAATTCCCGGACGCAGGGACAGCGTTATCATTGCGGTGCGGACAGCGGCGGAAATCGGAATCACGGCGTGTTTCCTGACCGCGGTGCTGAACATGCCGATCGCCAATGCCACGGCGATCCTGCAGTTTGTCCCGCTGGCCATTGTCGTTGCCGCGCATTTCGTTTTCGGCATTCGTGCCGGGCCAAGGAGGTTCGTCGCGATCTTCGTTGGCCTTTTCGGGGTGCTTGTCGTCATTCGCCCGGGAACCGACGGGTTTAACGCCTACAGCCTGCTGGCGCTCTTGGCAGTCCTGTTCGTGGTGCTACGCGACCTGGCCTCGCGTAAACTGTCATCATCGGCGGATTCGATGTTTGTCACCCTGGCTTCCGCGTTGATGGTGACCATGGTTTTCGGCCTGGTGACACTCGTCAATGGCATCTGGACACCGCCATCGCAAACCGATTTCGGACTGCTTTTCCTGTCGGCCATGTTGCTTTTCACAGGGTATTACTGGGGTGTCGTGACAATGCGCACGGGTGACATCTCGTTTGTATCGCCGTTTCGGTATTCGATCATGATATTCTCGGTAATTTTCGGAATTCTCCTGTTTGCGGAAATTCCGGACGCCTGGACGATCCTGGGAATCCTGATCCTCGTGGGTGCCGGAATCTTCACAATTTGGAGGGAAAGGGCCGCTCTCGGGGGGTAGGGTTGCAGCCGTTGGCAGAATCCGCCGACAAACGGAATGTCTGTGCCTGCCGCCACGAATTCCGGATGACAGGGTATCATCTGGCACCGCCGCCCGTGAAACCTGCTTGTGCCACCGCCGTGAAATGCCTACCTTCGGTGGCTTGGACAATGTCGTAAGCCGAAGCATAAATTCGGTGCGGACAAATTTCGAATTGGAGGAGATTACCCAATGGTGAAATCAAAACTGGCTGGAATGGTCATAGGCGCGACCGCACTCAGCCTTGCGTGGACGCCTGCGGCTCTGGCGCAGACTGAAATCCACTGGTGGCACGCGTTTACCGGACGCCTCGGCGAATTGCTCGCTGAGCAGGTCGAGAAATTCAACGCGTCGCAGGACGAATACCACGTGGTTGGCAGCCACAAGGGCAACTACTCGGAAACACTGAACGCCGGAATCGCGGCGTTCCGTGCCGGTGAGCAACCGCACATTCTAATGGTATTCGAGGTCGGAACCGCGACCATGATGGCCGCCGGAGGTGCGATCAAGCCCGTATACGAAGTGATGGCCGAAGGCGGGGCCGAATTTAACCCGGATGGCTATCTGGGGGCAGTCAAGGGCTACTACACGACGACGACGGGCGAAATGCTGTCTTTGCCGTACAACTCATCGACCCCGGTGATTTACGTCAACCGCGACCTGTTCACCGAGGCGGGGCTCGACCCGGATATGGACCTTTCGACCTGGCAGCAGGTTGATGCGGCGCTGACAGCGCTGAAGGAAGGGGGAGTGGATTGTCCTTTGACCACTGCCTGGCAGAGCTGGGTTCATCTGGAGAACTTCTCAGCCTACCACAACGTGCCTTTTGCCACGAAGGAAAACGGCTTTGCCGGGCTTGATACGGAACTGGCCTTCAATGGACCGGTCCAGGTCAAGCATATCGAGACCATGGGGCAATGGGCAGCGGATGGCAGGTTCCTATACGCCGGGCGGCGAAACGAGGGCGGTGCGAATTTCCGTGGGGGTGAATGTGCCCTGTTCACCGAGAGTTCAGCCGGCTATGCGGGCGTCAAGGCCCAGGCCGAGTTTGACTTCCAGATCAGGCCGCTTCCCTATTGGGACGGCGTGGAAGGCGCGCCGCAGAACACAATCATCGGTGGTTCTTCGCTTTGGGTCCTCTCCGGTCACGAAGCCGGGGAATACGAGGGCGTGGCGGCGTTTCTGAGCTTCCTCTCAACTTCCGACATCCAGGCCAAATGGCATCAGGATACCGGCTATCTGCCGATTACCCTGGCGGCGGCTGCGCAGACGAAGGATGAAGGGTTTTACGAAGCCAACCCGGGCACCGAAATCGCCGGCATGCAGATGACCGCGAAAGCTCCGACGCCCAATTCCAAGGGATTACGGCTGGGCAATTTTGACCAGATTCGTGGAATCATCGACGAAGAGCTGGAAGCGGTTTGGGCGGGTGACAAGACCGCTCAGGCGGCGCTCGACAGCGCGGTTGAACGCGGCAATGCCCTGCTGCGGCGTTTCGAGCAAGCGAACCGCTGACCGGCTGATTAGCAAGCGCCCGGAGCCGTCTTCTCAGGCGGCTCCGGGCGGAAACCCCGGTGACAGGCAGCGAGGACAGTTGGCGAAGCCCGCACTTTCGGCCGCTGAACGGCGTGTCTGTTCGTATGCGCCGGTGCCGGGAACAGCCGCTATTCTCCACGCTCCGGGGGAGAAGGGGCATAGACGACGCGCAGCCATGTTCGCGGCCGTGACATGACGCACCGGCCTGGCTGAACCGATGGACAAGCGCGTCACATTCCGCGGCTGGCTGCTGCCGGCGGCTCTCGTCCTTCCCCAACTCGCCGTCACCGCCGTTTTCTTCTTCTATCCTGCCGGGCAGGCGGTCTGGCAGTCCCTGTTCATTCCGGATCCGTTCGGCCTCAAATCGCAATTCGTCGGCACCGGAAACTTCGAGTTCCTGTTGAATGATCCCTTCTACCGCGCCAGTTTTGTCACAACAGCCGTTTTCTCTTCACTGGTTACGCTCGTTTCAATGGGCGTCGCACTTTGGCTGGCCGTTCTCGCGGACCGCCTGATCAAGAGTTCCGGCACGTACCGGACATTGCTGATCTGGCCGTACGCGGTTGCCCCGGCGGTGGCGGGGGTGCTGTGGCTGTTCATGTTCAGCACACGGGTCGGTCTCGTGGCCTGGTATCTCGGTCTTCTGGGTTACGAATGGAACCATGTGCTGAACGGGGAAGAGGCAATGGCCCTTGTCGTGATCGCGTCAAGCTGGGGCAGGATCAGCTACAACTTTCTGTTTTTCCTGGCCGGGCTGCAGGCGATACCCAGGTCCGTTATCGAAGCTGCCGCGATTGACGGGGCACGTTTCTGGAAGCGTTTCTGGACAATTGTCTTTCCTCTCCTGTCGCCGACAACGTTCTTCCTGCTGGTCGTTAACGTCGTTTACGCCTTCTTTGAAACCTTTGGTGTGATCCACACGATCACCAGCGGCGGACCGCAACAGGCAACGACCATTCTTGTCTACAAGGTTTATGCCGACGGATTCGTCGGGCAGGATCAAGGCTCATCGGCCGCCCAATCGGTTATTCTCCTGGTGGTTGTGGGGCTGCTGACGATCATTCAGTTCAAATACATCGAGCGTAAGGTCCATTACTGATGTCCGGAATGGTCGAAAAACGCGGACTGTCCTACTGGATGATCCATGCCGGCATGATTCTCGGTGTCCTGCTGATTTTCTTTCCTATCTGGCTGGCATTCGTCGCCTCGACGGTTTCCCAGGCGGATATCGTGAAGCCTCCCATGCCGCTCTGGCCGGGCGACCAGTTTTTCGAGAACTACCGGCGTGCACTCTTTTCAGGCGTCAACGCGCCGGTTGCGGTAATGCTCCTGAATTCAGCCGTCATGGCAATTGGAATCGCGGTTGGAAAGATCATCATCTCCCTCCTGTCGGCTTTCGCCATCGTCTATTTCCGGTTTCCGTGCCGACAACTGGTCTTCTGGCTGATCTTCCTGACTTTGATGCTGCCGGTGGAAGTGCGGATTGTGCCGACCTACGAGGTCGTTGCCCGTTTTGGCATGCTGAACTCGTACTCCGGGCTGATCTTTCCGCTGATCGCTTCGGCGACGGCGACATTCCTCTTCCGGCAGTTCTTCATGACCATTCCGGACGAATTGGCCGAGGCAGCCCGCGTCGACGGCTCCCGTCCGATGCGATTTTTCGTGGACATACTGCTGCCGATGAGCCGCACCAACATCGCTGCGCTTTTCGTGATTCTCTTCATCTATGGCTGGAACCAGTATCTCTGGCCACTGCTGATCACCACCGATCCGCAGATGAACACGATCGTGATGGGGATCAAGCAAATGTTCCCGTCCGGTGACGATTTCGCGGACTGGCCCGTCATTATGGCGACCTCGTTACTCGCCATGATCCCGCCGGTGTTCGTGGTGATCCTGATGCAGAAACTGTTTGTCCGCGGTCTGATGGAAAGCGAGAAGTAGAAGATGGCGACGATCACACTCGACAATGTCCACAAGAAGTTCGGCGACACCGAGGTCATACATGGAGTATCGATCGAGATTGCCGAAGGGGAATTCATCGTCATTGTCGGCCCATCGGGATGCGGCAAGTCAACGCTCCTGAGGATGGTGGCAGGCCTGGAGACGGTGACTGCGGGAGAGGTGCGGATTGCTGGCGCGCGGGTCAACGAAACCGAACCCATGGACCGCGACATCGCGATGGTATTCCAGAACTACGCACTTTACCCGCACATGTCGGTGTTCGACAACATGGCATACGGCCTGAAGATCGCCCGCGTGCCGCAGCCTGAGATCAGGGACCGGGTCGCCGCTGCTGCCGAAATGCTGCAGCTCGAAGCGTTTCTGAACCGGAAACCCCGGGAATTGTCCGGCGGGCAGCGGCAGCGTGTCGCCATGGGCCGCGCCATAGTCCGCAAACCCAAGGCGTTCCTGTTTGATGAACCCCTGAGCAATCTGGACGCAAAGCTGCGCGTGCAGATGCGGCTCGAGATCAAGGACCTGCAGAAGGAACTCGGAATCACCTCGCTCTATGTGACCCATGATCAGGTGGAAGCCATGACGCTTGCGGACCGGATGATCGTTATGAACGAAGGCGTGGCGGAGCAGGTCGGCAGGCCGCTTGATGTGTATTCGAACCCGGGAACCGAGTTCGTCGCCGGGTTCATCGGGTCCCCGGCCACGAATTTTCTGTCTGCCGAGGCCGTGGGTGAGTCGGGTCGCGGAGCGGCGAAGCTCGGAATCAGGCCCGAGCATGCACGGCTCTGCAAGCCGGAATCGGGCTTCGTCCGCGGGCGCATGACATATGCGGAAGCGCTGGGGGCGGAAACCCTGCTGCATCTCCGTCTGCCGGATGGCGCGCTCTTCACGCTGCGGCAGGATGGCGGTGGTTCCATTCCGCATGAGGGCGATGATTGCGGTATCATCTGGGAAGAGCGCAACCAGCTCCTGTTCTTGCCGGATGGCGGCCGCCTGTGAAGGGATTTCCCCACAGGCGCGAATCCCGTGATCTCCGGTATCGAACCTGCGGAACCCGGATCAAGTTCGGTGCAGCTTGGGAAAAATTCATATAACTAGCTGTTTTTTATTAATTTTCTCTGTGTTAGGCAACATGCGGCTATAATCCCGGATCAGTCATCAAATGGAATGCAGATTTTTCAAAATCAGGACGGTCCTTGACGGCACGAGGCGCTGGATTGCCATTTTCGGACCTCGAACCGGTATCCGTTCCGTTTGGCCGTGCGGGCATGATGTAGTGGTTCCGTCGGGCCGTGGAGACTCGGAACGGTGTGTATCGTAAATCATCGCTACGGCAGGGATTTTCCCCAGTTTCTCCAACCAGCGTCATCACTTCATTTGTAATTCCCCCGGCCCGACGGAACCTTTACGGCGCGAATTCTCGGAGGGAGTGATCGTGCGGAAGTTCGCAAAATCGGTCGCCTCGACGCGCAGAACGGACGGAATGTGGCTCGGATCCACGACCAAACGGAACGGATACTGACACAGGACACAGGATACGGGCGGCGCCCCTGTGCCTGCCGCTGTCCGAGGCCTTGACGGCATTCGGCCGGGCCGGTGCTTCGGAAGGTGTTGATGCTGCGTAAATCGAAATTTCACGTTGATAACGTAGCAATTAATACTACTTTAACAGTGTAATGTATGAATCCGCACCGCGTGCGCGCAACATTATCGCCGATCTGGTCGCCTCCGGGCGGCATCACTTCACCTCGTCCGAGATCCGCTTGGCCCTCGGTGTGTCCGAGGCGGCGGCGCGACAGGCGCTGAGCCGCCTCGCGGCCAGGGGAGAAATCGCCAGCCCCGCCCGCGGCTTCTACGTCATCGTGCCGCCCGAATACAGGCGGCTCGGCTGCTTGCCGGCGGATCAGTTCGTCCCGGCGCTGATGGAGCACCGGAACGTCCGTTACTATGTCGGCCTCCTCTCGGCCGCGCAATATCACGGAGCGGCTCATCATCGCCCGCAGGAATACCAGGTGGTGGTGGAGAGGAACCGGCCGGCGATCGTCTGCGGCGCCGTCAGGGTTGCCTTCGTCGCGCGCCGGAACCTCGCCGCCGTGCCGGTCGAGAGTTTCAACAATCCGCGTGGCACGGTCGTAGTCTCGACAGTGGAAGCGACGGCGGTCGATCTCGTCGGGTACATGCACCGCGCCGGAGGCGTGGACCGGGTAGCCGGCATGCTTTCCGAACTCGGCGAGCACATAGACCCGGAGCGGCTTGTCGAGGCGTCGAGATCCGCATCGCTCCTCTGGGCGCAGCGTTTGGGCCACCTCCTTGAGCACGTCGGGGCCGGAGACAGGACGGTGCTGCTCAAGGAGCATGTGCGACTGCGCGCGCGCAACTGTACGAAGCTCCTGCCCGGCGCGGATGCCGCGGGTGCGCAGCGGTCAAAGGATTGGCGGCTGTTGGTGAACGCAAGCATCGAGGCGGATGCGTGATCCCGAGGGATTACATCACCCGGTGGCGGGAGCGGGCACCCTGGAGCGAGGACTTCCAGGTCGAGCAGGATCTGGTCATGAGCCGGGCCCTGGTCGAGATATTCTCCGATCCCGTTCTCGCCGAGTCTCTCGCTTTCCGCGGCGGCACGGCGCTCTACAAGCTGTACCTGACCCCGCCCGCGCGATACTCCGAGGACATCGATCTGGTCCAAGTACAGTCCGGGCCGGCCGGCCCCATCATGGATGGTTTGCGGCAGGTTCTGGATCCTTGGCTCGGTCAAGCACGGTGGAAGCAGTCGCAGGGCCGGGTGACGTTCGGCTACCGGTTCCTGTCCGAGGATGTGCCAGCGGTCCGGCTGCGCCTCAAGGTCGAGATCAATACCCGCGAGCACTTTGCGGTGCTGGATTTCACCAAACGCCCGTTCCCGGTTGAGTCGCGGTGGTATTCCGGGCGTGCCGATATCACGACCTTCGAGCTCGACGAGTTGCTGGCGACCAAGATGCGAGCGCTCTATCAGCGCCGCAAGGGCCGGGATCTGTTCGATCTCGCGATCGGGCTCGCAGACGGCCGAAGCGATACCGGGCGGATCGTTGCAGCGTTCCGGGAGTACATGGAGCGCGAGGGCGCACCGGTGACCCGTGGGCTGTTCGAGCGGAACCTCGCGGGTAAGATCGGCGATGCACAGTTCAATGCCGACATGAGCGCACTTCTCCGGCCGGGTTTCGAGTGGTGGCCACAGGACGCGGCGCTAACAGTCTCTGAGCGGCTGATCTCGCTTCTTCCCGGCGAGCCGTGGAAGGGCGAGACGGAGACATGAACGTGCGGCGGAGCGAAGCATCGGGAGGATGGCGTTGCGGTGCGTTCGACGCGGCAGTTGCGACTGAAGTCTTGATTTGCAATGCCTGAACTGGTCGCAGGCGGCCCGGCAATTCCGGTTCGGCTCTTGAACGAACTGGACAGCGGAAGAGTCGTTTTCTTCTGCGGTGCCGGCATCTCGGCGGGACCGGGTTCCGCCGACTTGGTTCGGCATGTGTACGAAGCGAATCGCCTCGACCCCGACTTCATCGAAAGCGAAGCGCTCGATCTGGAGGAACCCGACCCTGACCGTCGACGTCGGACCCTCGACAAGGCGCTCGGGCTCCCGGAGCGGGAATCGCGCCTCGGAGCCAGTGCCCTGCGGCGGACCGTCATCGAACGGCTGCCGGTGCCGCTCAGCGGTGAATTGAGCGTCAACAAGGCGCTGATCGATCTCTCGCGAAATGAGGAGGGCGTCCGGCTTCGGCGCCACGTTCACATGAGCGCCGGCCCTATCGCAGAAGCCGGATCGCGCCTGTCCTGATAAGGGTGCCCATGCCTGCCAGCTACCGGATCATGGCAAGCCGCCACCGCTCGGACCCGCTCGGAATAAACCCGACCGACTCGCGGTCCTCTACGCGGCACCCGACTTCGCCACGGCGTTCGTCGAAACGGTGGTAAGGGATCGATTCACCGGACGTCAAAGCTGCGAGGTCGCGTTGAAGGAAATCACGGCGCGGATCCGGGCGCGCATTTCAATGCAGCGGGATGCAGTTTTTGCACTGGTCGATCTGCGCGGGGACGGATGCACACGGATTCAAGTCACTGAACCTCAAGGCCTGAAGCCGGGGGACAGCCCGGAATCTACCCAGGGATTGCCGAAACCTTTGCCCGGAATGGGCCAGACACAGGCGTTGAAAGGCGGAAACAGCGGCAAGTTCAGTCGAGCGATTGCCGATGACCGGACATGTGATCAATGCCGGTTTCTATTCCAGGCTGCACGAAATCAACACCGGCAGCAGCATTTCTGTTCCTGGTTGAGCGCGAACAGAAATTTTCACTACCACTAAAAAATTCGTTGACTCGCTGTTGTTCAAGCCCTTATCCTCACATGTGGAAGGGGAGAATTTTGGCACAGAAGACGACCGCCAGCACCGAAATCAACAGGCTCGGAGACAATGTCCGCACGCGGCGTCGCGAACTTGGCCTGACACTGCAGGATGTGGCTGATGGAGCCGGGCTTTCCGTCGGATTTATTTCGCAGCTCGAGCGCAGTCTGACATCGCCCTCGCTCACCTCGCTGGCGGCGATTTCGCGGATTCTGGATGTCGATTTCACGGCGTTGTTCGCGCCGCCGAAAGGCGACTCGCAGACGACACGCGCCGGTAAGCGGCAGCACTATGCGCTCGATGGCAGCAGCTTCAATTATGAGCGGATTTCGTCTAACTTCCCCGGCCATATTCTGAACGCCGTCATCCTGACCGAACTTCCCGGCAGCCGCCGCGAGGTGAGTCGGCATGAGGGGGAAGAGATCTACTACATTCTCTCCGGCGCTTTGACCGTTGAGATTGAAGGAAATGTCAGCGTCCTCGGGATCGGCGACTCGATTCATTTTCAGTCGAGTCGGTCGCACTCAACCTGGAACCACACTTCCGATGTCACCAAGATCCTGGTTGTTGTGACGACAGACATCTTCGGCGACGGGCCGGTTCCGGATGACGCTGACTGAGTCGTAGGAAAAAGGAGTAAGACAATGAGACCTGTTGCAAAGAACCTGATCGCCGCTGCCGCTATGTCGGCGATGGCGATCGCCGCCACGGCCGAGAGTGTGCTGCGGCTGGACGAAGTGGCCGTTGGCGAACTCGATCCGGCCAAAGCATCGGATTACGCCGACAGCATTCTGATGTTCAATGTTTATGACACCCTGGTCATTCCCCGACAGGGCGGGCCGGGGCATGTGCCGCATCTCGCTGCAAGCTGGGAGGGGTCGGGCAACGAGTATCTGTTCGAGTTGCGGACCGACGTCTCCTTCCAGAGCGGCAATCCGGTGACAGCGGAGGATGTCGTGTTCTCGCTTGATCGGATGCAGACACTCGGTCTGGGGTTGTCCTTCCTTTTCACCAACGTTGAATCCGCCGAGGCCGTGGACAGCCACACTGTGCGTTTCACACTGGCGGAACCCTATGCACCCTTTGTCGCCTCGCTTGTGCGGCTGCCGATAGTCGACAAGGATCTGGTCATGCAGAATCTGGGCGAGGGCGAAGGCGATATGGGTGATTGGGGGCAGGCCTATCTGTCGGCGAATGGCGGCGGCAGCGGTGCCTATATGGTAAAGTCCCACAACCCGCAGGAAGAGACCGTGATGGTTCGGAATCCGGGTTACTTTCTCGGTATCGGCGAGAAAGCGCCGGATACGGTTCGGCTGCGCTACGGGCTGGAGGCGGCAACGGTCCGCACCCTGATCGCCCAGGGCGAGCATGATATCTCGTCGCAATGGCTGCCGCCGGAGGTGAAGCGGGCGTTGGCCGAGGATGGCAATCAGCTTCTGACAGAGGGTGGCACCGGGTCGTTTTACTTCAAGATGAATACCGCCAAAGCCCCGCTTGATGATGTCCATTGCCGGTTGGCCCTGGCAAATGCGTTCGATTACGGATCGGTGTTGAAACTGATCGCGATCACCGATGCGGTATCTGAAGGATCGGCCGCCACCGGTGCGGTCACCGCCGGAATGTTCGGGGCCCGTCCGGCGGGCACGATGCTGGAGCGCGATGCCGGGGTGGCGCGCGCGCATCTCGCCGAATGCAGCCATGATCCGTCCGAATTCTCGGTTGAAATCTCATGGATTGCCGAGGTTCCGCTTGAGGAACGGCTGGCGCTGCTGCTGCAGGCCAATCTTTCGGAAATCGGAGTGAATTCCACGATCAAAAAGATTCCATGGGCGGCATTCGCGGGCATGGTTGACAGTGCGGAGACGACTCCGGACGTATCGCAGATATTTGTCACCGCGGTGACCGGCGATCCCGACACGCTGCTCTATGGCATGTATCACTCCAGCAAGGCGGGCACATGGCAGTCACCTGAGCATCTCAATGATGCCGAGGTTGATGCGTTGCTCGAAGCCGGAAGAGTGGGGGCAAGCGATGCGGCCCGGGAAGAGGCCTATTCCGCCTTGAATGACCGCCTGCTGGCAATCGCGCCTTCGATTTACGGTTTCGACCGGCAATCGGTGTTCGTCGCCCGGCCGGGGATCAGGGTTCCGGCTTTGAGCGATCCGGCGCAAGCTTTCGGTCTCGATACCATGGGCTTTTCGTTCCGCCTTATGGAAATCGAATAAACCCACAGGCAACGGCGCGCCCCCGGGCGCGCCGTTCCGGATTCCTCCATGAGGGCGGTATTCAGACTGCTTGTGGCGCGGCTTTTTGTGTCGCTTCTGGTGCTCGCCGGGGTTTCCGTCCTCATTTTCGCGATTGCGCGGGTCATTCCGGGTGATCCGGCGCGGATTGCGCTCGGTCCCAATGCCACTCACGAACAGGTTGCGGCTCTGCGTGGACAGTTGCGGCTCGATGAGTCGATCTGGAGCCAGTATGCCTGGTTTGTGAATGACCTGTCCCGGGGTGAGCTCGGGCAGTCCCTGTATACCAACCGGCCGGTTGTGAAGGATATCGCTCAGTTTCTTCCGGCAACGCTGGAACTGGTGATCGTGGCGGGCATTCTGATGATCTGCGCCGGCCTGCCGCTCGGCATGCTCGCGGCCAAATACCGCGGCGGCGTGATCGACAATGTCGTCCGCCTGCTGTCGCTGCTCGGTGTGTCGGCGCCGAGTTTTGTCTGGGCCGTCATCCTGATGCTCCTATTCGCATTCTACCTGCCGTTATTCCCCATAGCCGGACGTATCGACACGGCGTTCGAGGTTCCCGGGGTCACCGGGTTCCTGCTGGTCGACAGCCTGCTTGATGGACAGGTGGCGGCCTTTGCCGACGCGCTGCGGCACATCGCCCTGCCGGCATTGGCGCTGGCATTGTCAGGTATAGGGCAGGCGGCGCGTCTGACACGGGCGAATATGGTGGAAACCTATGACCGGCCCTATGTCGAAATGGCGCGCTCCTACGGTTTTCCGGAATGGCGCATTGCCCGGAGCTATGCGTTCAAACCATCGCTGATCCCATCCCTGACCATCATCGGGTTGGACTTCGCGGCCATGCTCGGCAATGCTTTCCTGGTTGAGGCCATTTTCGCCTGGCCCGGGCTTTCACGATACGGGGTTGCGGTCATCCTGCGCAAAGACCTGAATGCCATCGTCGGAACGGTTCTGATTATTTCGGCAGCCTTTCTGATTGCTAACCTGATCGTTGATCTGCTGATTGCGCTGATCAATCCGCGCATCCGTCATTCGCGGGATGCGTCATGAAGCGGGTGATCCATATCGTGATGTCGCGCCCGCTTTCCATCCTCGGCGTCGGCCTGATCGCGCTGGTTCTGTTCTCGGCGCTGTTTGCCGATCTCATCGCTCCGTTTCCGGAGCATCGCGGCACGGTGGTGGATTTCAGCAATTTCAACCAGCCCCCCGGCTGGCCGAATATCATGGGGACAGATCTCGTCGGGCGGGACCTGTTCAGCCGCATCATCTACGCCTATCGCCTGTCATTGATACTCGGCGCGGTGGTGCTGGCCCTGGCGACACCGGTCGGCGTCGCCGTCGGCCTGGCCGCCGGCTATCTCGGCGGTTGGGCCAGATTTCTGCTGATGCGGACAACCGATGTCTTCCTGTCCATTCCGCCGCTGGTGCTGGCCATGTCGATCATGGGGGTTCTCGAGCCGACCCTGATCAACGGCATGATCGCGGTCACGGCGATGTGGTGGCCGTGGTATGCCCGGCTCGTTTACAACATCACGCTGGCGGAGAGGGAAGAAGGCTATGTCTTGGCGGCCGAGGTGATCGGTGCCTCTCGGACGCACATCATGTTTCGGGAAATCCTCCCTAACTGCTTTCCGGCGATACTCACGAAAATGACGCTTGATCTGGGATTTGTCATTCTGATCGCCTCTTCGCTGTCCTTTCTCGGCCTCGGCGTGCAGCCTCCGACACCGGATCTGGGCTCGATGGTCGCCGAAGGCGCCCGCTATCTTCCGGATTCCTGGTGGCTGACGGTATTTCCGGGGCTGGCGATCCTGGTGGCGGTGTTCGGATTCAACCTGCTCGGCGATACGCTGCGCGACATATTGGGAAGCGGGCAGTGAGCGTCCCGGTTCTGGATATCCGCGATCTGCGGCTCGCCTTCCAGGGATTCGATGGCCGGACCGAAGCCCTGAAGGGAATATCCCTGTCGGTGAATGCCGAGGAGCGGGTGGCGCTGGTCGGCGAGTCGGGTTCCGGAAAATCGGTGACGGCGCGCGCCGTTCTCGGCCTCATTCAGGAACGGCGGGATACCGAACTGACCGGGAGCATCGCGTTTGAAGGCACCGAGCTCGCGCGTCTTTCGACTGCCGGGAGGCGACGGCTCCGCGGCAACCGGATATCGATGATTTTTCAGGACCCGGTATCTTCGCTCAATCCGGTTTACCGGATCGGCGCACAGTTCCTGGAAGTGATACGCCGCCGCGAGCCGCGCATTTCAAAGCGGGAGGGCTGTGCGCGGGCCGCCGCCAAGCTGAGCGAGGTTTCCATCACCGAGCCGGAACGCGTTCTCAGCTCGTATCCGTTTCAGTTGTCGGGTGGGATGTGCCAGCGCGTGATGATCGCGATGGCGCTCATCAATGCGCCGTCACTGCTGATCGCCGATGAGCCCGGGACGGCACTCGATGTGACCGTTCAGGACCAGACTCTGAGACTGATGCGGCAGCTGGTTCTGGAGCACAGGGCGGCGGTGCTGCTGATTTCGCATAATCTCGGCATCGTCCGCGAATATTCGGACCGGCTATACGTGATTTACCGGGGACGGATCGTCGAGCAGGGCGCCACGGATTCGGTTTTCCGTGATCCACGGCATGCCTACACGCGAGCGCTCCTCGATGCGGTGCCGCGTATCACCCGGACCGGTATTCCGGTCGTCGGGGAGGATGTCGAAGCCTTTTCGGCTCCGTGCGAGATTCACGCGGAGGCGGCATGAGCATCCCCCTGCTTTCGCTGCGCAAGTTGTCGAAGATGTTCCGTGTCGGCCGTCGACGCGTTCAGGCGGTGCGGGATTTCTCGGTCGATGTCGATGCCGGCGAATGCCTGGCGGTGGTCGGCGAATCGGGCTCCGGCAAGAGCACTGTCGCCAACATGATCCTCGGTGCATTGCGGCCGGATTCGGGGGAAATCCTGTTCGCAGGCGAACGGTTGCCGGATAAGCGGACGCTGGCGCATCGCAGGCTGATGCAGCTTGTGCAGCAGAATCCCTACTCGGCGTTGAACAGGAGCCGCACTGTCGGTGCGTCGCTGCGCCTGGCGCTTGATGTCCACGGCATCGGCAGCGCCGCCGAGCGATCCGGGATCGTGGCCGAATTGCTGGCCGAGGTCGGGTTGGAAAGCGGATTTGCAAACCGCTACCCGGCGGCGCTGTCAGGCGGGCAGTGCCAGCGCGTCGCCCTTGCCCGCGCCCTGGCCTGTCATTCGCGGCTGATCGTGCTCGACGAACCGACCTCTTCGCTCGATGTCATCGTGCAGGCCCGGATGCTGAAGCTGTTGAACGATCTCCGTCTCTCGCGGGATCTTGCCTATATTTTCATCACGCACGACCTCGCGGTCGTGCGCAATGTCGCCGAACGGGTCGTGGTGATGCGGGCGGGCGAAATCGTCGAGCACGGACCGACGAATGAGATTTTCGAAAATCCGGCGGAGGCTTATACAAGGCGGTTGATTGCCGCCTCGCCGGTGATTACCGGCGAAGAACTGCGGCTGCGCGACCGGTTGCGCGCCGAGGCGGCTTGAACGATGGACCCGTTCGCGGAATTCAGCGCCGCTCTGGCGGAGGAAACCGGCCAGCCGGAGCGCAGCTTTGCGGCGCTTGAGCGGCTTGCCGAAGCCTGCGTCGGCATCAGGCTTTTCACATTGATGCGTTTCGACACCGATTCCGGTGAGGGTGAGCGCATCTACACCAACCGGCCGGAAATTTATCCGGTGACCGGCCGCAAGCCGATTCCCGAAGGCATCTGGTCGGAGACACTCTTTGCGCGGCGGGAGATATTCGTTGCCAACAGTATTGAGGAAATCGCCGCGGTGTTTCCCGATCACGAAATCATCCGTTCGCTGAATTGCGGTGCCGTGCTGAACATCCCGGCCATCGCCGGCGATCAACTATTAGGCTGTGCGAACTGCCTCGACAGCGAAGGCGCGTACAATGCCGAGCGTCAGTTGAAGGCGCGCAGGCTGGCACAGCCCGCCGCCGAATGTCTTTTGCTCGAACGCAGATTTTCCAATTCCGGAGGCCATTCATGGGACAAACAGTGATCCGCGCCGCCACCGATGTCGGCGGAACTTTCACAGATCTGGTGTGTTTTGAAATCGACAGCGAAACCGGACAGTCACATGTCCGCACAGCGAAATCCTCAACCACGCCTCCCGACTATGAACAGGGTGTGCTTGATGTCCTGAGCCGGGGAGATGTCGACCTGGCGGCTGTCGGGTTTCTCGCCCACGGCACCACGGTGGTGATCAATGCGCTGACCGAGCGCAAAGGGGTCAAGGTCGGGCTGATCGCGACCGAGGGATTCCGCGATACGCTGGAGATCGCACGCGGCAACAGGCCGGATTTCTTCAACCTGCACTACGTCAAACCGAAACCCTTTGTGCCCCGCTATCTGCGCCGCGAGCTGCCGGGACGGATCAGTTATCTGGGCCAGGAGACAGCCCGGCTGGATCTGGATCCGTTACCGGGAATTCTCGACGATTTCCGTGCCGACGGTGTCGAGGCGGTGGCGATCTGCTTTCTCCACTCCTACGCCAATTCCTCGCATGAGGAAGCGGCGGAAGCTGAGGTGCGGCGGCTCTGGCCGGAGATACCGGTTGTATCCTCGCACAGCATCGCCCGCGAGTGGCGTGAGTATGAAAGGACCAATACGACTGTGCTGTCGGCCTATGTGCAACCTGCCGCCGAGAGATATCTGCACAGACTCCGGGATGGTCTCAGCGCCCGCGGATTCCGGGGTCAACCCTATGTTATGCAGTCAAATTGCGGCATCGACTCGCTCGAATCGGCGGCACGGGTGCCGATTACCATGATCGAATCCGGGCCTTCATCAGGGATCTGGGCGGCGGCGGAGCTGGGAAGGCTGATCGGTGACACCAATGTGATTGCGCTCGATATCGGCGGAACCACGGCCAAATGCGCCTTGATCGAGAACGGCAATGTCAGGATCGTGACCGATTACTGGATCGAGCGCGACCGAAAATCCGCCGGTTACCCGGTGATGGTTCCGGTCGTGGATCTGGTGGAGATCGGCAATGGCGGAGGTTCCATCGCCTGGGTCGACGAATTCGGCAAACTGCATGTCGGACCGCATTCTGCGGGGGCAGTGCCAGGGCCTGCATCCTACGGAAAGGGCGGCACGGATGCGACGACGACGGATGCCAATCTCTGGCTGGGTCGGATCAACAAGGACTATTTCTGCGGCGGCGAAACCGAGGCGGATATGGGCGCTGCCGGCAAGGCCATAGCCGAGGTGGGTGCGAAGCTGGGCGTTGGAGCCGACGAAGCGGCACGCGGCATCGTCCGTATCGCTAACAACAACATGGTCAATGCGCTGAAGCTGGTGTCGCTCAACCGGGGTTTCGACCCGCGGGAATTCACCATGGTGGCATTCGGCGGCGGCGGTGGCATGCATTCGGTTGCCCTGGCGCAGGAACTCGGGGTTTCCAAACTCGTCATTCCCGCCGATGCATCGGTATTCTCGGCATGGGGAATGATCATGTCGGATCTTCGCCGCGACTATATTTCGACCCACTTGATGGAGCTTTCAGAAGCTGCCGCAGCCGATATCGAGAACGCATTGGCAGCAACCGAAAAGACGGCAAAGGCACAGTTTGGAGCCGAGGGTGTGAGTCCGGAGCGGCTCGCCTTTCAGCGTTTCGGCAAGTTCCGTTACCAGAACCAGGAGCATACCACCGAGATCGAATTGGAAGGCGGGCCGGTGGTACCGGCGGGAATTGATGCTATCCGCGAGCGGTTTCAGGCAGCTTACGAACGCGAATACACTTACCGGCTCAATGCGCCGGTGGAGATGGTGGGTATCCATGTCACCGCCACCGCTGAGGTCGGCCGTGTGCAGATGAAGCGGCGGGAAGCGACGCGCAGCGATGGTGCTGCTGCGGTGAAAGGTGTGAGAGCGGTCGATTACGCCCTCGATGGGGTGCATGAAGCAACCATTTATGAAGGGCCCCGGCTTGCGCCGGGCATGGAATTCAGCGGCCCGGCGATCATTGAGGATCCGGGCTCAACCGTGGTTGTGCACCCAGGTAATGCGGTCCGTATCGACGGCTATGGCAACATCATTATCGAGATTCGGAATTGAGGGCGGAATAATGGAACAGACGCGGAATGATCCTATCACCCTGGAAATCATCCAGAATTCGCTGCAGGCCGCCGCCGATGAAATGTTCGCGGCCATGCGCAAGACGGCGATGAGTTCCATCATCTATGAAGTGCTTGATATGGGCACCGGAATCCTTGATCCGAAGGGTGAGATTGCCTCCTCCGGCGCTGGAATTCCGGCCTTTATCGGCGTTCTCGATAAATCCGTAAAAGTGATCATCGAAAAGTTTTCCCAGCCCGGCGATGTGCAGCCGGGCGACGTTTTCGCAACCAACGATCCCTATTACGGCGGGGTGACACATCTGAATGACATTGTCGTCATGATGCCGGTCTATGCCGGCGACCGGTTGATTGCCTGGACTGCTAACATCGCCCATCACTCCGATGTCGGCGGCATGGCGCCGGGCTCGCTCACCGGAGAGGCGGTTTCCATTATTCAGGAAGGTCTGCGCCTGCCGGCAGTGAAAATCATCGAGCAAGGCGAGCCGATCGCTCCGGTCATGGACGTGATCCGGGTGAATTCGCGGATGCCGGATGTTCTTGAGGGCGATCTGTGGGCGGCCATCGCTTCGGTTCGGATCGGCGCCCGCCGGTTAACGGCGCTGGCGGAAAAATACGGAACCGCCACCTTCGCCGCGGCCATAGAGTCGTTCATGGAGTTTGGTGAGCGCGCATCGCTGGCGGCCCTGGCGCAGCTGCCGCAGGGGCTGTTTGAACTTACCGAAGAACAGGATAACGGCCAATTCTACAATGTGAAAATCGGAATCTCGAAGGATCGGTTCACAGTTGATCTCAGGGACAATCCGGACCAGCTTGCCGGGCCGCTGAATGCCAGCCGCGATGGTGTGATGGTGGCGGCACAGATGATCTTCAAGTCACTCACCGACCCCTATACGCCGGCCAATGGGGGCTCATTCCGCCCGATTGAACTGCTGACCCGGGAAGGCTCGGTCTTTCATGCGAAGGAGCCGGCACCCCTCGGCTTCTATTATGAACTGGAATTGCGGGTCTATGATGTGATGTGGCGCTGCCTTGCCAAGCATATGCCGGACCGTTTGGCAGCGGGGCATTTCGCTTCCGTGTGCGGAACATTCATCGGCGGTATCCATCCTGACACCGGCCGGCAATACACGGTGATTGAACCACAGCTCGGCGGGTGGGGTGCCGCCCCCGGCGCTGATGGAAACACCGCCATGTTCTGCGGTTTTCACGGGGAGACATATAATTGCCCGGCGGAAATCAACGAAGCCCGGAACGGTCTTGCCGTCGACCGGATGGAGCTGAATACGGCGCCTGGCGGGGAAGGGAAATTCATGGGCGGACGCGGTATCGTGATGGATTACCGTGTGCGCAGCGAGTCGGGTTTTCTGACTGCGGGCTATACACGGTCTAAATTTCCTGCCTGGGGTGTGGCCGGAGGTCATGACGGTTCACCGAACTACATCGAATTCATTCCCCGCGAAGGTGAGCGGCAGAGCTTCGCCGGGGTGTCCGGCCTCGCCACCGGCAAGGATGACGTGATTCGGGTGTTCACCGGCAGCGGCGGCGGATTTGGTGACCCGCGCGAGCGCGAGCGGTCGAAAGTCGAGCAGGATCTCAGAGACGGGCTGATCAGCGGGGCGACGGCGCGCGAGGTCTTCGGTCTGTGAGCCGGGCACCACAGCAAGAGGGAGAAAGGGTAATGGGAAATTTGAAGGTAATGTATCTGAATCCGGTCGGAACACCGGCCTATGACCAGGTGTTCGCTGACATGGTGCGGGACGTTCGTCTTCCGGGGACCGAAGTGCATATCACATCACTGAAAGCGGAAGACGGGGCTTTCACCCATATCGAATTCCGTTCTTACGAAAATGTGGTATCCACCGGAATCGTCCGTGCCGCCCGGGCGGCGGCGGCGGAGGGCTTCGATGCTTTCGCCATCGGCTGCTTTTATGACACCGCGCTGCATGATGCGCGCGAAGTTTCAGGCAGTATGATCGTCACCGCGCCCTGCGTTGCGGCGCTTGAGATCGCCGCCAGCCTTTCCAACCGGGTGGGGATCATCGTCGGCCGCCGCAAATGGGTGCATCAGATGAATGCGACCGTCCGGGATAACGGTATGGCGGAACGGCTCAGCGGATTCTACGCCGTAGATCTCGGCGTCACCGAGTTCCAGGCCAACCATAAGCGCACTGAGGAACGTCTGTATGAGGCTGGCCGCCGTGCAGTCGAAGAGGATTTTGCGGAAGCGTTGATACTGGGCTGCACTCTGGAGATCGGATTCAACAGGAAACTTGAGGAGCGGCTCGGTGTGCCGGTGATTGACCCCTCCATCGCCGCCTTCAAGCGGGCCGAATATGCGGCTGTCCTGAAGCGGGACTGCGGGCTGGTTCCAAGCCGGGCCTGGTCCTGTGAAGCGCCGCCGGAGAGTGAAATCGCGGAGTTCGGCATAATCGGCGACGGCGATGTATTCGGTAACCGCATCCGCGTTGAAGCGGATTGAAAGGCCCGCAATCCGTGAACCGGGACAGCGATGATCCAATAACTCTCACGGTGATCCAGGCGGGTCTGTCGGCGGCGGCCGACGAGATGTTTTCAATGCTTCGGAAAACCGCGATGAGCCCGATCATCTACGAAGTTCTCGATGTCGGCACCGGGATTACCGACGGGCAGGGAAATCTTGTCGGATCGGGTGCCGGAATCCCGACTTTTGTCGGCGTGCTCGATAAGGCGGTGCAGCGGATTATCGCCCTGCATGAAGGGTCAGTGATCGCTGAAGGCGATATGTTCATCACCAATGATCCGAATTTCGGCGGCGTAACCCATCTCAATGATATCGTCATCGCGATGCCTGTTTTTGCTGCCGGAAAGCGTATCGCCTGGACGGCATGCATCGCGCATTGGAGCGACATCGGAGGGATGACACCGGGCTCGATGTCCACGAAAGCCAGCGAATTGGCGCAGGAGGGGCTGCGCCTTCCGGCGGTTCATCTCTTCCGTGCGGGGCGTCCAGTCAACTCACTCTTCGATGTGATTTGCGCAAATTCGCGACTGCCGGATTTTGCCAGGGGCGATCTCTGGTCGCAGATCGCCGCCTGCCGGCGGGCTGCGGAACGGGTCAGGCAACTCGCTGACAGCTATGGGCCGGGGACCTTCGGCAGGGCCGTCAGCGCGTTGTTTTCGGCAGGTGAAGCCCGTTCGCTCAAAGGTCTCGGGGAGTTGACACCGGGACGATGGGAAATCTCGGTCGAGCAGGATAGCGGCGATCTGTGGAGCGCGGCGATTACGGTTACGCCCCAATCCTTCGAAGTCGATCTCAGGAATAATCCGGAGCAGAAAGCCAGCCCCTACAATACCAGCCGCGACGGTGCGGTGATCTCGGCGCAGATGATTTTCAAGGCGCTGACCGACCCGCAGCGTTTCGCCAATGCCGGCTCGTTTCGGCCACTCCGCGTCGAGACCCGGCCCGGAAGCGTGTTTCACGCTGAAGAACCGGCTCCGCACGGTTATTATTTCGAGACCAGAATCCGCTTGTTCGACATGCTGTGGCGATGCCTTGCCGATGCCTTTCCACAACGGCTGCCGGCGGGGCATTTCGGATCCATCTGCGGCACCGTGATAGCCGGCCGCCATCCTGACAGCGGCCGCGCCTACACCATGGTTGAGCCACAGATGGGCGGATGGGGCGCGACCGCCGCCCGTGCCGGTCTCGATGCCATGTATTCGACCAGCCATGGCGAGACATACAATTGTCCGGTGGAAATATGCGAGGCACGCTACGGCATTGATGTGGGGTGGAAACGGCTTTCCGACCGGCCAAGGGGAAAGGCGCTGCACCCCGGAGGACGCGGCCTCTCAACCTGCTACCGGCCACGCCACGCGGCCATCCTGGCAGCCGGATTCAGTTGTGGAAAGCACCCGGTATGGGGTACCGCCGGCGGTGCCGAAGGGGGGCATAACAGCTTGACGGTGATCCGTCTGAACGGCGATAGGGAGATCCATAATTTCGTCAGTGATTGCCCCGTCGGGCCGGGAGATGAAATTGTCATTGAGACCGCAAATGGTGGTGGCTGGGGACCGGCGGGCCGGGAAACCGGGCAGATTGCCACATGAAAGCTTGAAGGAAGCGCTGGCAGCGAATAGCTCTGGTTTACGCAGTGCCGGCATTGAAGGAGGTGGATGTGACTAAGGTAATCAAAGGCGGGACGGTCGTTACGGCTGACCGGACCTATAAGGCGGATATCCGGATTGCCGGCGAGACGATAGAGGCCATCGGCGAGGATCTGAGCGGCGGTGAGGTCATCGATGCCGAGGGTGCATATGTGATTCCCGGTGGCATTGACCCGCACACGCACCTGGAAATGCCGTTCATGGGAACCGTAGCCGCGGAGTCTTTTGAATCCGGGACATGGGCTGCCGCCGCCGGCGGGACGACCATGCTCGTCGATTTCTGCCTGCCGGGCGAGGACGGCTCTTTGGTCAGTGCCATAAATGAATGGCACCGGAAGTCGAAGCCGCAGATCTGCTCGGATATCGGTTACCATATGGCGATCACCGGCTGGAATGAGCAGATCTTTAACGAGATGCGGAACGCCGTTGAGATGGGGGTGAATTCCTTCAAGCATTTCATGGCTTATAAAGGCGCGTTGATGGTGCAGGATGACGAGCTCTACGCCTCGTTTCAGCGCTGCCGTGATCTCGGGGCACTGCCGATGGTGCATGCCGAGAATGGCGATGTCATCGCCGAGCTGCAGCAGAAGATGCTGGCGCAGGGAATTACCGGACCCGAGGGTCATGCCTATTCCAGACCGCCGGAAGTTGAAGGGGAAGCCGCCAACCGCGCCATCATGATCGCCGATGCGGTCGGCGTGCCGCTCTATATCGTGCACGTGTCCTGCGAACAGGCGCATGAGGCGATCCGCCGGGCGCGGCAGAAGGGAATGCGGGTCTATGGCGAGCCGCTGATTCAGTTCCTGACCCTCGATGACAGCGTGTATCAATCCGATGACTGGGACTATGCGGCGCAGCGGGTGATGTCGCCGCCATTCCGGTCCAAAGAGCATCAGGACGGGCTGTGGAACGGGCTCGCCGCCGGCTCGCTGCAGGTTGTGGCCACGGATCACTGTGCCTTCTCGACCGAGCAGAAACGCCGCGGGCGCGACAATTTCACCGTAATTCCTAACGGTTCGAACGGCTTGGAAGAGCGGCTCGCCGTGCTCTGGACCGAGGGCGTGGAAACCGGAAGGCTGACAGCGAATGAATTCGTCGCCGCAACCTCGACCAATATCGCCAAGATCCTCAACCTGTATCCGAAGAAGGGATCACTGGTGCCGGGGGCTGACGCCGATATCGTTGTGTGGGACCCGAAAATCTCCAAAACCATCAGCGCCGGCACACATAAATCGGTTCTCGACTATAATGTGTTCGACGGATTCCAGGTGAAAGCGCAGCCGCGCTACACAATGTCACGCGGTGATGTGATCTGGGCCTGGGGGCAGAATTCAAGGCCGCAGCCGGGACGCGGGCGGTTTGTGCCGCGGCCGGCTTTCCCGACGGTGCATAAAGCACTCTCCAAATGGAAGGCGCTGACCAGCCCGCGTATCGTCAACCGCGATCCGCTTAATATCCCGGCGGGGATCTGAGGAAGGAGGGAAGTTGAGATGAACCAACCAGACTGCGGCGACGGCTGGCGGGTATTGAAGCCGCCATTGCCGACGCCGGCACCCGAGAGCAGCGATTCCGCCCGCGTCAACGGCGCCGAGTTGCATTACGGGTTTTACGGCGAGGCAGGGAACGAGCCGATCATTCTATTGCATGGGGGCCTCGGCGCGTCGGAGGATTTCGGCGGACAGATCGCCGCGCTCGCAGCCGCTTACCGGGTGATTGCCATTGACAGCCGGGGGCATGGCCGCTCACGTGACGATGGCCAGCCTTACAGCTACCGGCAGTTGGCCGGAGATGTCATCGGCGTCATGGACCGGTTGGATATCGGCAAGGCTGCGATTGTCGGCTGGAGCGATGGCGGGATTATCGGTATCGATCTGGCGCTCAGCAACCCGGAACGCCTCACCCGGGTCGTCGCCATCGGGGCCAATTTCAACAAATCCGCCCTGCGCCCGACAGTTTTCAATGATGCCTTGATCCATGCCTATGTCGGGCATGCGACGGAGCAATATGCACGGATTTCGCCGACACCTGACCGGTGGGAGGAATTCTCCGCCAAGGTTTTTGCCCTATGGGGGTCACAGCCGAACTACACCGAAGCGGAAATCGCCGCCATTTCGACGCCCTTCCTGATTGCCGCCGGTGTCTACGAAGAGGCGATTGACGAGACGCATACACGCAGGATGGTGGAATTGATGCCGAATGCGCAGCTGTGCCTGTTCGAGAATGCCAGCCATTTCGCCCCCTGGCAGCAACCCACCGAGGTCAATAAAGCCATTCTCGGATTTCTCGGCTCCGCGTGAAGACATGAAGGAACCCGCAGCTGAGAGCGCCTATTCCGGCATTCCGACTTTTCTCAGGCGGCCGTTCACACAGGATCTCGCCGGTATCGATGTTGCCGTCACCGGCGTGCCGTATGATGCGTCCACATCAAACCGCCCGGGAACACGCTTCGGTCCGCGCGCCATCCGCGAAGCCTCATTGCTGCAGACATTCGATCCGCCATTCGGCTGGGAGGTCGACCCGCTCAGCGAATTGAATATCGCCGATACCGGCGACGCCGGATTCGATTACGGGCTGCTGCAGGAGGCGCCGACCCGCATTGAGCGGCATATCGGGCGTATCCTCGATGCGGGTGCCGCCGCACTCACCCTCGGCGGTGATCATTTCATCTCCTACCCGGTGTTGAGGGCGCATGCTGAACGGTTCGGACCGATGGCATTGCTGCAATTCGATGCTCATACGGATTGCTGGGCCGACGACGACCGGCGACGGCTGGATCATGGGACGATGTTCAAACGGGCGGCGGAAGATGGTTTGATCGTGCCGGAGAAATCGGTTCAGGTAGGCATCCGGACGGTGAATGCGGATCCGGGGGAGTTCAACATCATCGATGCCGATAAGGTGCATCTTCAAGGACCTGCCGAGGTGGTGGCGCAAATCCGCACGATCGTCGGCGATCACCGCGTCTATCTGACATTCGACATTGATGCGCTTGACCCGGCCTACGCTCCGGGCACCGGAACCCCGGTCTGGGGCGGGTTGTCCTCAGCCCAGGCTGCCCTCATTCTGCGGCGGCTCGCCGGCATCAATCTGATCGGTATGGATGTGGTGGAAGTCTCGCCGCCCTACGACCCGACCGGGGCGACGGCAATCGCCGCCGCATCCGTCGCCACTGAATTAATCTGTTTGTGGCAGTGCGGAACCGACCACGGGCGCAAGGCATAGGTTGTGGCAAATGTGTCCACGCCGGAGGCTGTACCGCAAGGCCTCAGGCAATCAGTACCGTGTTTGTTTCTTGATGCGGTTAGCAATTGTTATTTGGAATGCGGGCGGGCATCCTCAATTTCGAAATACCAACTACAGGAATCCGTAAAGGCCCATTTTTATAATCTGGTGAACCGATTTAAGCGTGCCGCTCACACACATATGGGATTCTGAGACGGCTGAACTGTCGCTTCAAATGCTGGCGAAGGTATTTTTCATTCTCTGCGTTTCCGCTTTGTGAACAATGGTATGAGCTGCCATTTATCGGAACCGGCACCGCGGCTTGAACCCCATGGCATCCGGGACTATTTGGCCCCGAGCCAATTGGAGCGGAGCGGTTGCCGACTCTCGACGTCGCCCTTGATTGTCTGAAGAACATCTTCGGCCATGACCGGTTCAGATCCGGACAGGAGGATATCGTCTCGGCGTTGCTGGCGGGCGACAATGTCCTTGCGGTTATGCCGACTGGATCAGGCAAGTCGTTGTGCTATCAGCTTCCGGCGCTGACGACAGAGAGCCTGACCGTGGTGATTTCGCCGCTGATCGCCCTGATGCGTGACCAGGTTGCTGCGCTGCGCCTCAACGGCGTGGCGGCAGGCGCGCTCAATTCGGCGACACCCCGGGAAGATGCCGTGGAAACACACCGCCGACTGCGCGACGGTCAATTGCGCCTGCTTTATATTTCGCCGGAACGGCTCATGCGGCCGGAAGTCCTGGAAGGCCTCTCCCGCTACGGCCCGGCCCGGTTTGCGATCGACGAGGCGCACTGTATCTCGCAGTGGGGGCACGATTTCCGTCCGGATTACCGCCGCCTCACTGAACTGTCGGAACACTTCCCCGACGCCCGGATCAGCGCTTTCACCGCAACGGCGGATGCCGTCACCCGGCAGGATATCGTTAAGCGGCTGTTCGGCGGCCGGGCAAAGGTGTTCGTTTCCGGTTTTGACCGCCCCAACCTGCAGATTGGAATAACACCCCGGAATTCCGCACCACGGCAGATCAACAGCCTGCTGGACCGGTTTTCCGGGCAGTCCGGTATCGTCTACACCCTGTCCCGCAGGGAAGCTGAACGGACGGCGCAGCGCCTCTCGGCGGAAGGACGCACCGCACTGCCCTACCATGCCGGGATCGAACAGGCGGTCCGCGACCGCCACCAGGACCGCTTCCTTACCGAAGACGGCGTCATTATGGTCGCCACAATTGCCTTCGGAATGGGCATCGACAAGCCCGACGTGCGCTTCGTTGCCCACGTCAACATTCCCTCGACAGTTGAGGCCTATTACCAGGAGATCGGCCGTGCCGGACGGGACGGATTGCCCGCCGAGACCCTCATGCTTTACGGCATGGACGATATCAGGCTGCGCCGCTTGATGATCGACGACTCCGACCGGCCTGACGAAGCCAAGCGCATCGAGCACCAACGGTTGAATGCGCTGCTTGGCCTCTGCGAAACCGCGGGCTGCCGCCGCCAGGCTTTGCTCGGCTATTTCGGCGAGAACTCCGCGCCCTGCGGTAATTGTGACCGCTGCCTTTTTCCGGTCGACACGATCGATGGTACGGTGATCGCCCAGAAGGCACTGTCAGCCGCAATGCGCACGGGACAACGTTTCGGCACCGAGCACTTGATTGCCGTTCTGCGCGGTGAGGCGACCGCGAAGGTCCGTCAGCACGACCATGACCGGCTGCCGACCTTTGGAGTGGGAGCCGACACCGACAAGGCGCTCTGGCGTTCCTACTTGCGCCAGTTGGCGGCCTCGGACGTGCTGAAGATCGACATTGGCGGCTATGGTGCCCTGAAACTCGGCGATCATGCGCGGGCCGTGCTGGACGGGACCAAAAGTGTGGCGTTGCACAGCGAGGTCGCCAAGGGAAGCCGGACACAGTGGAAGCGCAACCCTGAGACCCCGCCGGGAGATTTCGATCCGGCACTGCTTGCGCGGCTGAAGAAGGTGCGGCTGGAGATTGCAGGGGAGAAGGGCGTACCGGCTTTTGTCGTGTTCCACGACCGCAGCCTCCAAGACATGGCGGCCCGCAAGCCGCAAAGCCTCGACGAACTCGCCGACTGCCACGGCGTCGGGGCCGCAAAGTTGGACCTTTACGGTGAGCGGATTCTTGTGGTCATGAAGGGTTCACAAATTTCTTCCGAACCTGCCGCCGCGGCTGAGACCTGTCTCCCGGAAGAGAGGGTGTTTCACACGAAATTCGGCTACGGCAAAGTTCTTGATGTGTCTGACGATGAGTTGGAAGTTGAATTTGAGCAAGCCGGACGCAAGCAAATCCCGGTGCGGCAAATACAGAAGGCTGACGGAAGGGAAGGCGGCTGAAATGATGTACCCGATCCGGGACATTGAGCACGCTTGTTCACAGGATTGTACCAATAATTACACCGGGTCCGGTTTCGGCGGGGATGACTCGGGGCGGTCATTCGCTTCCCAGTGCTGTAGCCAACTGCCGAGGCCGGGATTCACGATCTTTACCTGAACGCTGAAAGGGGCACCTGATCGGCGTAGGTACCAGTGCCGGGATAAAACTTCCCGAATGTGCGAAAGTTCCTGACCTTTGTGAGGTAGCGGGAGCCTTTGGCCTTGTAAGTCACTGAGCAGCGGCAGGTACATATCTGTGACTGCTAAAGAACTATAACGGCTGGCGTCCGAACGACGCGCTTTCTTTCATTTGGAGTGGCTTTATCTGTGGCGATTGTGTCAAATCGGGCAACGAACTCATTGTGGCACTTGGCTATGAGTTCAAATTCGGTTTTGATAGTTGGAGCGCAGTTCCCCTGGTGTTCACCACACAAAATCTCAAAATCCGCATCACGAAGCATGCAGAGCTGTCTACGGGCGCAAGGTACAAACTGTCGCACCGGTGGACATCCGCCGCTGGCTTCCTCTATGTTTGCTGTCCGATGGCGGTAACGCCAGCAAATGAAAGGAATGGACTGATATGAATATCGGGAGAAAATTTGCCGCTGCGGCTGCCGCGGTTTTCGCGCTGGGAACAGCCGCGGCCGCGGAGCCGATCACGGTTGTGTCATGGGGAGGAACCTACGGTCAGGCGCAGGATAATGCGTTGTTCAACGACGCGTCTAAGAATACCGGCATCGAAATAATCCGTGAATCCGGTGCCAGCATGTCGAAGGCTTGTCTGCAGGTGGAATCCGGTGCGGTAACCTGGGATCTCGTGGTCACCGGCTCCGGTGGTGCGGCCGCGGCTGCGGCAAAGGGCTGTCTGGAGGAGATCGATTACAGCGTCGTCGATGTGTCGGACTTTTACCCCAATACCTACACCGATCATTGCGTCGGCTCGGATGTGTTTGCCACGGTCATGGCCTGGAACACCGACAAATACGGTGCGCCGGGCAGCGATGGCGCCCCCAATTACTGGGCCGATTTCTTCGATGTCGAGAAATTCCCGGGGACGCGCGCCTACCGTGCCAATAATGTTGACGGTGCTTTGGAGCCGGCCCTGATGGCGGACGGCGTGGCGCCGGAAGATGTCTATGATGTGCTCGCCACCCGCGAAGGCAAGGAACGCGCGATCAACAAGATCCGCGAATTGAAGCCGCATATCGCGGTGTTCTGGGAATCGGGTGCCATGCAGGCGCAGCTAATGAAGGACGGCGAAGTCGATATGACGACCGGCTGGAACGGCCGCTTTGACAACGCTAAGAAGGATGGTGCCACAGTGGGGTACACCTTCAACCAGGCGCTCCTCGACTATGATTGTTTTGCCATGCCGAAGGGCGCGCCGAACAAAGACACGGCGATGAAGTTCCTGGCCGAGGTGTCGAAGCCCGAATATCAGGCGAACCTTCCGTTCCACATCACCTATGGGCCGACCAACCGGAAAGCCTACGAGGTGACAACGGCGCCCGATGAGCTGATCCGGGCTCTGCCATCGCATCCGGACAATGTGCCGATGATGGTTCCGGTGAGCCTTGACTGGTATGCGGAACACCGCGCCGAGGCGCTGGAAATGTATATCGAGTTGCTCAGCGAGTAACCTCCAACAGCAGGAACCGCCGGGTGCCGGCCGCACCCGGCGGTTCCACATGGACCGATTTCCGCCTGAACTGGATTTCGCTGTGACAGATTCTCAAAAGGAAACATCCGCGCTACCGATCACGATCAGGAATCTGACCAAGCGGTACGGACCGGTCTTCGCGCTGAATTCGGTGGATCTGGATGTCCGGAGTGGCGAATTTCTCACGCTTCTCGGGCCATCGGGGTCGGGCAAGACCACCTTGCTGATGGCGATTGCCGGGTTCAACCGACCGGATTCCGGCAGCATCCAATTCGGCGGTGAGGAGGTCATCCTCGCACCGCCGCACAAGCGCGAGGTCGGCATGGTGTTCCAGAGCTATGCCCTGTTTCCACATATGAGTGTCGCCGACAATATCGGTTTTCCGCTGAAACTGCGCGGCATCGGCGGCACCGAGCGCATATCGCGCATCGAAGAGGCGCTGGAGACGGTCCAGCTCTCAGGGTTCGGCGAACGCAATATCGACCAGCTCTCCGGCGGGCAGCGGCAGCGCGTCGCATTGGCGCGTGCCTTCGTGTTCGGGCCCAGGGTCCTGCTGATGGACGAACCGCTGTCGGCATTGGACAAGAAACTGCGTGAGCGGATGCAGATCGAGCTCAAGCATCTGCACCGCAAGCTCGGCGTGACCACGGTTTATGTCACCCATGACCAACGGGAAGCGCTGACCATGTCCGACCGGATTGCGGTCATCAATGACGGCGAGCTGGTGCAGCTCGACACACCGAAGCGTGTCTATAACCGGCCGGCAAACGCATTCGTCGCCGATTTCATCGGCGAGTCGACGATGCTCCCATTGACGAGAAATGCCACCGGCGCGCTGACATTCCGGGATCAGCTGGTCGGCGAAGCCGGTGAGGGCAGGGACTGGACGCTGGTGGTGAGGCCCGAGCGGTTGTTCCTCGCCGATGCGGCGGCGGAAACCGATGAGCGGACCATCGTGCTGAAGGGTGTGCTGCGGGAAGCCGTGTTTCAGGGTGAGTCGGAAATGGTGCTTGTGGCGCTTGATGGCGATACCGAACTCGCCGTCAGGATCGGCACCGGCGGCACGGCGAACCCGGCTGGCGGCAATATCGGCGGCGAGGTTTATATCGGCATCGACCGCAGCGACGTGATCATTATTCCCGGCGGGCGCGCTCAGTGATGGCGGGCGCAGCACCGCTGCACGAGGCGGCGCTGCAGCGTCAGCACAGGCGCGAACAATGGTCGATACTGAGCCTTGTCGTGCCCGCTATGATCGTGATCATCCTGATCATCCTGATCCCGCTTTCATGGCTGTTCTACCTTTCCTTTCTCGGCGATGACGGCGGGTTCTCGCTTGAGAATTATCACAAGATGACCCAGTACAAATCCTACTACCGGATTTTCGTCACCACGTTTCAGGTCAGCATTCTGACCACGCTGGCCTGTATAGCGCTTGGCTATCCGCTGGCGTTTTTCCTCGCGCAGCTGCCTCCCAAATGGGCGGGCATCTTCATGTTGGCGGTGCTGCTGCCGTTCTGGACATCGCTTCTGGTGCGCACCTATGCGTGGCTGGTGCTGCTGCAGAAGCGGGGCATACTGAACGAATTCGCTGTGCAGATCGGGTTGTGGGAAACACCGATCAAGCTCGTGCACAACATGACCGGCACGCTCATAGGGATGGCGCATATCATGCTGCCCTTCCTGGTGCTGCCGCTCTACAATGCAATGCGCAAGATCGACGGCGACCTGATGCATGCCGCAGCCAATCTCGGTGCCAGTCCGGTGCACGCATTCTGGCGGGTATACTTTCCACTGTCGCTGCCGGGGATGGTCGCGGGCGCGCTGATTGTCTTTGTCCTGTGCCTCGGATTTTATGTGACCCCGGCTGTCCTCGGCGGCGGCCGTGTGATCATGGTTTCGAACCATATCACCGCTATTCTGGAGAACCAGTTCGACTGGGGAGCGGCGAGCGCGCTCGGGGTTGTGCTGTTGGTCGCCACAACCTTCACACTGTATCTTGCCGCCCGTTTTTTCAGGTTCGATGCTGTCCTGTTCGGGAGAGATTGAGTGAACTGGTGGAGCCGCCCCGCATCCGACACACAGATCACGCATGGCGGGCGGCTGTGGCTGTATACGCTGGCGGCGATCATTATGCTGCTGCTGGTCATTCCAACACTGATAGTGGTTCCGATGTCGTTTTCGGATTCGCAGTATCTGGAGTTTCCGCCGAGCAACTGGTCGCTGCGCTGGTATGAGGAATATCTCGGCACCGCTAAGTGGATACGGGCGACGGCTACATCGGTGCAGGTCGGCCTGTTGACGATGCTGGTGGCGACACCGCTCGGTGTAATGGCCGCATACGCGCTTTTCGTATCCCGCCACCGTGCCACCAAGGCGATCTTCCTGCTGCTGATCACGCCGATGATCGTGCCGGTGATCCTGATCGCGATCGGGACATTCTATGCCTATGGCCGGGTCGGTATGAACAACACCATCACCGGGCTGGTGCTGGCACACTCGGCGCTTGCGCTGCCGATCGCGATCATCGTCGTCACTGCAGGGCTGCGCTCCTACGACCTCAGTCAGGAGCAGGTTGCACGCAGTCTCGGTGCCAACCGGATAAAGGCGTTTTTCCTCATCACCCTGCCGCAGATCCGGTTCTCGGTCATCACCGCGGCACTCTTGTCATTCCTGACATCATTCGATGAGGTGATCATCGCGATCTTTGTCTCCGGCGGCGCCAATGCCACCCTGACCAAGCACATGTTCGCGGCGCTGCGCGACTATATCGATCCGACAATCGCGGCGATTTCGACCATCATGGTGATCCTGTCCTCGGTGCTCCTGCTGCTGACGCAGTTCCTCGGTTCGAAGCGCGGCGGCAATCGATGAGCGCAGTGCCCGCCCGATGATCCCGCATAAGGGCGCCTCCCTGTCTTTCCAGCCGCGCATCCGCAAGGGTGCGTTTTTCGATGCTTCCTGGAGACATGGCTGCCGGAGGTTTTCGGTCTATAACCGCACCTATATCGCGGGCGGCTTCGCATCGCCGCTGGAGGAATACTGGCAGGTGACCAGAGATGTCGCCTTGTGGCCGGTGATGGGCGAAAGACAAGTCGAGATCTCCGGTCCGGATGCGGCGGACTTCGTGCAGTTCCTGACGACACGGGACATCAGCCGATGCCGCGTCGGGCAGTGCAAATACGCGCTGATCACCTCGCCCGAGGGCGGAATCCTCTGCGATCCGATCATCCTGCGGTTGGAGGAGGACCGGTTCTGGCTCTCGACTTCGGATGTTGATCTGGAACTCTGGGCGAAGGGTGTGGCGGTGCATTCGCCGATGCAGGTGAAAATCAGGGATGCCGGGGTTTCGGTGATCCAGGTGCAGGGGCCGAAATCGCCTCGATTGATGACCAATCTCTTCGGCGAAAGGCTGCTCAAGCTGAAATACTACCGACTCACACCGGCCGATTTTCAGGGCCACAGGCTGATGATTTCACGCACCGGATGGAGCGGTGAATTCGGCTACGAGATCTATCTCGGGGATGCGTGCCTGGGCGATGCTCTGTTCGATGCACTGTTGCAGGCCGGAAGCGGCTGCAACGCCGCCCCGGGTGCGGTGAGCCATGCGCGGCGCATAGAATCCGGTATCCTGTCCTGGGGCGTGGACATGACGCCGCAGGAAAATCCGTACGAGGTCGGGTTGGGCAGGTTGGTGGAGCTGGACGGCGCGCCGGAGTTTGTCGGACGGGCCGCCCTTGAGCGGATGCGGGAATTGCCTCCGGCGCGACGGCTGGTCGGCATGCGGATTGAAGGCACGGCGCTGGAGCCGAACGAGGATCTCTGGCCGCTGACACGGGGTGGCAAAACTGCGGGCCGGCTGACAAGCCTCGCATACTCACCGCGGCTGCAGGCGAATATCGCACTCGGGCTGGTGGCGGCCGAAGATGCGGCGGCTGGAACCCAACTTGTGGTCGACACGTGGGACGGGCCGCGTAAGGCTTGGGTCAGCGGGCTTCCGTTTCTGCCCAAGCGCCAGCAAGAGGATGCGCACAGATCTAATTCGAAAGGACAGTAAATTGGCCAGGATCACTGCAATCAATCACATTGCTTTTGCCGTCAAAGATCTTCCCGCGGCTCTGGATAATGCCATCAATGTGCTCGGCGGCGAGATGATGATGGAATTCGAATCCATTGAGGACAGGTACCGGGGTGCCTGTGTGCGGTTCGGCGTCAGTATCATGAGTTTCATTTCCAGCAGCGACCCGGACAGCTTCATATCAAAATTCGTCGAGAAACATGGCAATGGGATCCAACATATCGGGTTGGAGATCGACGATATCGAGGAATATGTGGCCGCACTCGAGGCCAAGGGCGTGAAGCTCGATAAGAGTGAGATGCAGGATGAGGATTACCAGGAGGCGCTTGCGGGTCCGAGAACCGGCAACGGTGTTGTGCTGCAGTTAACCGGCTGGAAGGCGGGGCCGTTTGACGCGACCTATGAGGGCTGCGAGCGATTGTGCCGGAAATACCTGCAGAACCCGAAGCTGAAACTGCTCGCCGGGAACCAGTTGCCAAGGGATTAGGTCCGGGACAGCAATCATGCAGTGCCGGCATTTCGGAGTCTGGCCGGAGGGATTGCCGCACAGCCTGCCGCCGTCGGAACATTCGGTTCTGCACAATCTGAACACGGCCGCTGCCGTCGCTCCGGACCGCACTGCCATCTGGTATTACGGTAACCGCATCACCTATGACGCGCTGGCGGTGGAAGTGCGCAGCCTGGCGGGTTTTCTGCATCACCGACTCGGCATCCGCAGCGGCGACCGCGTCGCTATCTATATGCAGAACGCACCGCAATTTGTGGTGGCATATTATGCCATCCTGGCCGCGAATGCGGTGATCGTTCCGGTGAGCCCGATGTGCCGCCGCGCCGAACTCCTGCACATCATTCAGGATTCCGGGCCGCGGGCAATCATCCATGGCGCAGAACTGGCGGAAGAGGCGGCGGCGGTTTGGGAAGAATGCGGACGGCCCGGCCTCATCCATGCGCACTACCGGGACTATGCGGCGGATGGGAACGGGTTTCCCGGGGAGCCTGCGGCCGCTCGTATCGGCACCGCCTGGGCCGATGCGCTGGGTATGGCGTGCCCGGCACCCGCCCACGACCGACGCCCCGAAGATTGGTGCATGATCCAATACAGTTCCGGAACCACCGGGCAGCCCAAGGGTTGCCTGCACACCCATGCCAGCGTGAACGCCGTGATCTTCGGCTACACAAAATGGATCGGGGTTGCACCCGGCTCGCGCATTCTAGCATCGCTGCCGCTTTTCCATGTCACCGGAATGCAGAATTCGATGAACCTGCCGATCCTGACGGGGTCGACAATCTACCTGATGACCCGCTGGAATGCGGCACTGGCGGCGAGGCTGATTCAACAGGAACAGATCGAATACTGGCGTTCGATCACCACAATGATGATCGACTTTCTGTCATTGCCGGGGATCGGGGAGATCGATGTCTCGTCGCTCAGGGCAATCGGCGGCGGCGGCGCGCAGATGCCCGCGGAAATCGCCCGCAGAATGTCGAAATTGATCGGTCTCGACTATATCGAGGCCTATGGCCTGTCGGAGACCATGGCACCCACACACATCAATCCGCCGCAGGCACCCAAACGGCAATGTCTCGGCATCCCGATTTTTGACGTGGATTGCCGGATCGTGGATCCGGATACGCTGGCGGAGCTTGGACCAAACGAGGCCGGCGAGATTGTCACACATGGGCCGCAGCTGTTTCAGGGATACTGGCGGCGTCCGGAGGAAACCGAAGCCGCAATCCTGACGCTCGATGGCAAGCGGTTCCTGCGAACGGGCGATGTCGGCTATATGGATGCGGAGGGATATTTCTTTTTCGTCGACAGGTTGAAGCGGATGGTCAATGTCTCCGGCTTCAAGGTCTGGCCGGCGGAGGTCGAGGCGATCCTGCACGGACATCCGGAGATTAAGGAAGCCTGCATCGTCGGCGATCCGGACCCGCGTACGGGCGAGGCCGTGCGCGCCGTGATTGTGCCCTGCGGCGAATCGCTGGACACAGGCCGGCTGAAGGAATGGTGCCGCGCCAACATGGCGGCCTACAAGGTTCCGGCGCGTTTCGATCTCCGCGACCGTCTTCCCCGCTCTGGCGCGGGCAAGGTTCTCTGGAAGAAGCTCTAAACTCAACACAGATGCCTTTACTGTTGAATCGACGTCGTCCCGAGGATCGGGCCTGACTTCGACCGTTAGGGCATCAGTCCGGGTCGGGAGTTATGCTCCGGCTCTTCTCGTCCGAGTCGTCCGGTTTGCCGCCGGAAAAGTTGACCGGGCGGGCGGTCCGCGAACTGCCCGTCTCCACCTGCGCCAGAAGCGATTCCAGCTTCAGTTTCCAAAGATTGTCAAGAATGTGATCCCATCAGGCTGTGTCCTGTGACATTCGTGTCGCCAGGGGGATCGAGCCGGAAACCCCGGCACACGTGATCCTCGACAACTTGTCCCCGCACAAGTTGGCCGAGACTCATGAATGGCCGAAGGACCGTCCCAACCGGCAGGTCCACTTCACTCCGGGCGCAGCCTCGTGAACGAATGCCGTCTAGAGTTTCTTCTCCAAGCTCTCGCGGCAGAGGCCCGGGAACGCGGTTTTCAATTCGCTCGACGAGTGCATCGCGGCAACCGAGGGCTACATCGCGCATCACAATGCCAACCACGTCCGGCCCGTTCTGGTGGAGCCGGAAACCGGAAGATCCCGTGGAGGCGTGGAAAAGAGGGCGCCGGCGCTTCTGGAAATGGCATCAAATAAATGAAACCGACAACTAGGGTTGCCCACGCACGATCAGAAGTCGACACAGCCGGCTGATCATCCGGCGATGTGACCCCGGCAATCTCCGTAATTGGTCTCTTCTGGCTGGACATAACACCCGGTTTCTTCAATTTGTTCTCGCGCTCGTGTCTGGCGGCGCACCATTTCCTTCAAAATACAACCTTGACACATGAGACTGAAAGTAGAAATTGACATATGTAGCAAATAACAGCGCGAAGCGCGGGATTTACCAGAGGAAGAGCAGAGTTAGGTAATTTGCGGCAGCGTACCGAATCGAGATTGCGGCGATTGAAGTCAGCCCTGTGCCGACACTATCTGCTGCCCTTCCAGTTGTTCGCGCTTGCGACTTTTTCACTCGTCGGCGCGGCCGCTGCCTCCGGCGTTACTGTGGTTCCGACAGCGCAGGTCCAATATGAGTCGAAAGCAACCATCGTGTTGCCTTTTCCCTCCGCGCTGAACCAGTACAAACAATATCTCAAATTCAGATATCGTGGGAGCAGCGCCTATACTTGCGGCGGAAACAGTAAATTTATAGGCCGGGAAGTCGTTGTCACCACAGAAGGCATCGCGACAAATCGGGACAAGCAACCGGATCCGGATTATTCGACGAACGGCAAGGTTCGCCTCCCGATCAGACTCTGTCCGGGCGCTGCACAGGGTGCGACTATCACTGTAGAATGGGATTTCACTAACCCCAGCAGCGTATATCCATTCGACAGTTCGGCAGAGAATTGCAGGAGTACCGATTTTTGCACCACCACGGTCACGGTCGACAACGGGCCGCTGATTTCCATAGAGGCCAATACTTCATCGGTTGCCGAGAGTGAGAATGCGGCATTTACGCTGACCGCGGATCCGGCGCCGAAAAGTCCCATCACGGTGGATGTGGCAGTCTCCGAGAGTGGCAGTTTCACGGCGAGCGGTCAGACCGGAACCAAACAGGTCACAATCGGTACCGACGGCACCGCCACTCTGACGGTTGTGGTTGACGACGACCAGGTTGATGAGCCGTCCGGGACGATCAAGGCGACAGTCCAAAGCGGTACCGGCTATACGCCATCCGGCACGGATGGTTCGGCGTCCGTAACGGTGAGCGACAATGACACTGCCGGGGTGACCGTATCGAAGAGTATCCTTAACCTATCGGAGGGAGGGTTGGCCGACGGCTACACCCTTGTGCTGGCAAGCCGCCCGACAGCGGATGTAACGGTCACGGTGACCAGCGGCGATGCGGCCAAGGTCAGAGTCAATGGACCGGGCGGCAGTCCGGGTCCAGGCGCCACGTTTACATTCACGCCGACAAACTGGGACCAGACGCAGACCGTGACGGTGACCCCGTTGGACGACAATGATGCTGAAGACGAGAGCATTACCATCACCCATGCGGTGAGCAATACCGGTGGCTATGGCGGTTTGACTGTCCCAGACGTTGCCGTGACAGTGAGTGATGACGACACTTTGCCCCCGCCGCCCGACACGCCGGCGGTATCCTTTGCCGCAACATCCTCGAACCCGTCCGAAAGCGTCGGCACGCACAATGTGACGGTGAACCTGGACCGGGCGGCGCCTTCGGGTGGCCTGCAGCTGAGCTACACTGTTACCGGAACGGCGACGGCGGGCAGCGGCAACGACTTCACTATTCAGAACTCCGGCTCGCTGTCGGTTGGAGCCGGGAACACCACGGCGGACATCCCGGTGGCGATCAATGACGACACCACAGACGACGATGACGAGACGGTGATCCTGACGCTCACCGCCGGCACGGGCTACACGCCGGGCAGCATTAATGTGCACACAATCACTATCGCTGACAATGACGGCGTTGGTGCTTTTTCGGTGCTCGACGCGTCTGCCGAGGAGAGTTCCGGGATCATGACATTCACGGTCCGCCTCAGTAAGGCTACGGTTGGCAATGTGAAGGCCAGGGTTCGGGCGACAACAAGGGAGGGGAGCGCGAAGGCAGGTGAGGACTATATTCACAAGAGCGAGCTCCTGGTATTCAATGCTGGGCAGACCAAAAGACAGGTCAGCATCACCCTGATCAATGACAGCCATAATGAGAATCCTGAAACGTTTGAACTGGTCCTGTCAGAGGCCACCGGCGCGACAATTGACGACGGTGTGGCGGTCGGGACCATCAACAATGTTGACTATATTCCACAGACAGAACTTGCGCATTTCGGGCGCACGGTCGCGGAACAGGTGCTGGAGGGTGTCCAGGACCGGATAGGCGCATCGCGTCTGCCGGGCTTTACCGGGGTCATCGCGGGTCAGGAGTTGGCCGGGGGAGCGGCGTCCTCTTCCGCCGTGCCGATTGATGACGCATTGTCAGACAGCAGCTTTGCGCTGGCGGGCGAGGACAACGGTGGCGGGAATTTGGTGTTCTGGGGCCGTGGCGGAAGGTCATCCTTCGGCGGCGCCATCGGCAGCCTTACAGTTGATGGTAATGTGAATTCATTCATTCTGGGTGCTGATCAGGAGAATAATGAATGGTTGCTTGGCCTTGCATTAATGCGGAGCAAAGGCAGCGTCAGTTTTGAAAATTCGGAAAGTGACGATGATTTCCGGGCAGGCATGTCCACATACAGGCTGAATGCCGTGGTCCCATATGCCGCGTGGCAGCGCGCGGAACGCACGAGCATCTGGGGAGCTTTGGGCCGGGGCAGCGGTGATCTGGTCATGGAAGCAGGCAGCACATTCGAAACGGATATTGACTGGACAATGGCCGCGGTCGGGCTGAGGAGCGACCTCTGGGAGCCGGAGGGTGCCGGTAGCGGGCTTGTGACGCTGGTATCGGACGCGCTTTGGGTAAAGACCTCGTCAGGTGAAGTGGAGGGGCTTGCAGCGGCGGATTCCGAGGTGACGCGGTTAAGACTGGGCCTCGAAGTGGGCTGGGATGTTGATCTCGAAAAGTATGGCAGGGCGTATCCCATGCTGCGGGCCGGTTTGCGGCATGACGGCGGTGATGCGGGCGAGGGATTCGGAGTCGAAATCGGTGGCGGCGTTTCCTGGGTCGATTCCCGGGAAGCCTTGAGGTTTGGCTTTCGGACAAGGGCAGTCCTGGATCATGGTTCAAACGGAATCACCAAGAATAAAGGTTTCTCCGCCGCAATTGCCTATGATCCAAATCCGACGTCAGAACGGGGTTTGTCGGCAAGCCTGAGGCAGGATGCGGGAATCGGAGCGCCGGAAGGGATGAATGCGCTCTTGGCTCCGGTGGGTTATGACAGCGCATTCGCACAGGATGGCAGCAACAACTGGACCGCGGAAGCGGCCTATGGGCTTCCGGCTCTGGACGGCCGTTTCACAGGAAGTCCGCATGTTGGATTTGGATCTTCGGAGTTGGGCCAAAAACTGAGGGTCGGCTGGCGCCTGACACCTGAAAGCAGTTCGGCGCCCGATTTGACATTCGATGCCAACACCTCATTGGTCAGGGGCAATGACAGGTCAATGGAGCAGGCTGCCGAAGTGGAGGTCGTGATCCGCTGGTGACTTGACCGGACGAAGCCGCCCGGAACTTCCTGCATAAGTGCAGGGACGGAATGATCTCGAGGGCGGCTCTGCATCCGCCATATCGGGCAGGTGAATGCGATATGAATGGCCGGGGCGGTGCAGCGACTGAGGCCGATCTTGCCGGACTGGAAATCCGCCGGACCTGGCGCATCAAAATTGCCGGCCTTGCCTTGAATGCCGGCGTCATCGCCGCGGTTGCCTGGATGTTGTCGGGAACCTGACGCCGCTTCCACAAAGTGGAAAGCGCAATCTGCGCTACAATTTCCTTCCGTCCCGAATTCCAGTCTGGTGCCTGCCTTCCACATTGCGTGTCAACTGCAGCTCGACAGCTGTGTGCTCCGAAGCCTGTCGGCGTCTCCTTGGCCAAGGATGTGATTCAAGGCGAGCGGGAATTCCCGTTTGGCGTCAGGGTCTCAAACTGCAGTTTTTTTCTCGGCGGCCGCCCCTTTCATCGTAAGGCGGAACGCATCCGATACTGTGACACCGGTTTCATTTAGCACGGCGGTGGCCTTGCCACCGGTCTTTTCATCGATGCTTGCCCATACGGCAATGCGCAAGATCCGGTCATCCACATTGAGCTATATTGCAGCCCGGCCGACCTCTCGATGGCCTGGCATCGATTCCACCCTGTGATCTTGGCGATTGATCCCGTGGAGACGCCACGATTGAAGAGGAAGAGTCAAAAGCCGGGTTCCGGGGATGGTTCGGGTTTCGGGTCTGACATGCCGACGGAGGATTCTGCAATATGGGTGAGAAGCCGTGCGCCATTCCAGCCCTGCTCTCTGGCGTCGGCGATATCCCATCCGGGAGCGACCGAAGCGGGCGGCAGGACGCGGCGGAATTCCAGCTTCGGCGACAGGCCGGAGCCGAGGATTGAGGCTTTCACAGCGTCGGCAAAGGCTTGCTGCCGGTCAATCGGGTTGGGGCCGCGGATGGGGGTGTCGGCATCCGGCCAGATGGTGATTTTGAAGCTACCGTTGCTGCCGCGCAGTGATGCTGCGAGCGGTTCCCAATCGGCGTATTTCACCGCGTTCGCACCCCCCATTGCAGTGAGAATGAGGAAATGGTGCGCAGAAAGCAGGTCGGCGGCGGCATCGCGCGTTGTTTCGCCCTCAACGATAAGTATCTGCCTCGAATTCCGGTGCGACCATTCGGGCAAATCCTCGATGCCGTAAACGGGTCGTTTTGTGCTCCGCGAAAGCCGCGCCAGCTGCCACTCGCCGCCGTTCCATTTCGTCTGAACAAAAAATTTGCCGCCGTCGGCGGTCAAGGCGCGGAGCACCAGGCACAGGGGCTTGCCGCCGGAGTTTCGATAGACATGCACATATGCCGGTGTGACTCTGAAAGAGCGGTCTTTCAACGGGTCATGGATTGTGACGATGTTGCCCGGACGCGGCAGCGTGACGTGGGAGGGGATTTCCAGCAACCCATCGGCTTCGGTGCGGGGCACCCGGCTGCGCACCCATTGACTCCACGCGGACCGGGTTGCGGCCGGCGGCGTATTGCCCGGGAAGCGGGCGAGTTCCGCGGCGAAACACAGCGCTTCGCGGAAATCGAGATTTTGCCAGTCGGCGATGAATTGGATGACATCGCCGCTCTTGCCGCAGGCAGCACCGAAACAATGGTAGCGGCCGGTGCTGTCATCGACAAAGAAAGAGGGTGTGTTCTCGACATGGAACGGACACCGCGCCCGCCACCGCCCGCCGGAACCCTCGAGGCGCACGCCGGTAAGGCTCTCCACAACTTCGCTGAGTCTCAGACTGGCCTTGATCGCGGCGATATCCTGTCGGTTTCGCATGTTTGGATCAATGTCCCGGCGCGGCGAAATCTCCGCCCGATCGCCAGATTTTCCTATTCTTGCATTGCGGGCAGATGCGGTTACCCGATCCTTCGGAGAAAAACATATGCCGGCAGCTCATGCAGTGCCGGGCCGAGCCGCTTCTCTTGGCTTTCGCAAGATATTGATCATTCCAATAGGGGCGGGTTGTCAGTCCAAGACGGCAGGCTTTGATGGTGACCGATTTCCGCGAACGCCCGATGCTGCGGGCGATCTTCGCGAATGATCTGTCCTGCTTCCATTGAGTGATCAGCGACCGGACTTCTTCATCCGTCCATTCAATTCCGTTGAGATGACGATCACGCTTCTTCCGCATCCGCAGTCTCCATTGCAAATTGGCATCCACATATGAAAACAAATTAAGAACAAATCGGCAATTAATAGAGGTTACAGAAATTGCCATGCTCGGGCTTCAGACCAAATCCCGGCGCGTCCGAGTTGCCGCAGCGACCACCGCCGCCCCAATCCGGGCGCAGATTTCCACGCCATTACTTTGTCCGGTGCGGATGTCTGCCTCTGATTTTTCTCATTCCTCTGTGAATGGGACAGGGTCCACGGTCACTTGCAACGGAGTCTCGGTTATGTGGGTATATTCAGGGCTTGTCTGTAGCGAGTCGAAATGATTGGACTCGTGAGTCGAAATACTGGACTCGGGCGCGAACATAACAGCAACATTCGCCTGATTTGAGTCCAATAATTCGACTCGCCTGTCCGGATTTAAACAGCGAAAAAACGCCTGAAAAATACCTCGCCGCCCCGCCCGGACAAACCCGGACCAGGCCGTCCGCCGGAAAAAGCGGGCCGGCAAGTCCCTTTAGAAGTCCGGCCGGTCACGCATCCTGCACCGGCGGTATCTCCTGCCCCGGCGTCAGTTCGACTTTGATCCCGGCCGGTCCGCACAGGTTGCGTGCGGCCACCTCGATGACCGCCGCCTCGGTGACCGACGCATCGAGCGTCACCCGGATTTCATGAGCATCGGCATCATTCGACGGCACATAGATCCTGGAGGTTGATTTCAGCGGCTTGCCCGATGTCTTTCCGGTCACGCTGCTGCCCGTCAGGGACACTTTTCCGGGCACCGTCACCCCCTCCGGATGGAATGCGCGGATCTTCACCTCCCGCCCGGACACCTGCGGTGCGGAAGCGGGATTGGACAGCTTGACGATGGCGGTGCCGACCCGCCACCACGGCGTGTTGGCCGCCGACACACCGTTGATCGCCTGCACCGCCGCAGTGTGTGCCGATTTCGCCTCACCCGCCGTCGCCGCCCTCTCGATATTGATGCCGCCGAGCGCGCACCGTTTCGCCACCTCGGTGAGCGCTTTGTCCATGTCGATGCATGCCGCCCAATTGTCGATCGCCTGTTGGGACAGCGCGCCCTTGATACGCTTCTGAGCGCCCGTGGCAGTGGATTCCAGGCGCTCGACCAGGACGATGCGGAGCGTCTGTAGATCCGATGGCAGGGAGTCCGGGTTGTGATCGGCCAGCCTCTTTTTCAGCAGCGCCTCAAAGCCGAAAATGTCATTGTGCAGCTTTGTCGCGATTTCCGCGCGCTCGCGCATCGTCTTCGATGTGTCGTCCACCTGGCGCTCGCGGGCATAGAGCTCTGACACCAGATCGTTGTGGACTGTCTCGACTGTATTTTCCCTCGCGGCCGCCGCGTCGAGTATTTCCTGGATTTCCGCGTGGCTCCAGACTGATTTCACGCGCCCTCCGACTTCACGCAGACTCACCGGCGGCAGTCTGTGCCCTGCGACGGCGGCGGTGCCGAAAAGGTGGATCAGTCCCGTCAGATGATCAATGCCCTCGCCGATCACCAGCTCATCACCGCCGACCGTCAGGCTTTCGCTGTCAGTGATCCGTGACAGCGCTTCCCTGAATCCGGCGGACACTTCCGCGATTCTGTGCCGCCGCCCGGCATAGTAGACGGTGATCTCCAGGAGTTTTTCCCATGTCGGTTTCGGCGATGCGTCGGGATCCGCCGCACCCCTGCCGAGATCCCGTCTGAACTGCCTGTGCGGGTAACGGTTAAATCGTAACTCGTCCATGTGCGCCGGAAGCGGATTCCACGGGTAGGCCTCCCACTCCGATTCCGAAAACCATGCTCTTTCGTCTGTCGGCACTCCGGCGCGCCGGGGATGCAGATCAAATGGCAGGGCTATTCTGGGAAACGGCCAGTTGCCCGGAATCGACCAGATCGGCGTGGTCAGCAGCCGGAAAGGGGTTTTGTCAGTCATCGCAGGTTATCCTCTGATTGATGTTGAAACTCACCGAAATCCGCAGTGAATCATCGCTGTGCGTCTCGACACGGTGCGACAGCCAGCCGGGAAAGAGAATGATGTCTCCCTCTGTGGATTTCAAAGAAACATACGACAGGGAGTGCGGCGGCAGGTCGACACTGTCATCGAGCAGAGCCTGGAAAGACCCGCGCCCGGCACGGGGATCCTCCATTGTCAGGCTGGATCCGGCGCACACATAGTAGACGCCGGATATATGGCTGTTAGGGTGGATGTGGGATTTGTTGTAGCCGCCCCGCGGCAGGACATTGGACCACATCGATGAAAGCACGGCATCGGTGCCGCTCTTGAATCCTGAATTTCTGAAAACCGCGTCGGCGAGCTGGAGGATCGCATCCCGCAGAAACCGCGCCTCCGGCCAATCAAGCATCCCCTTGTCGGAGTGCCAGGCGCCGGAAGCGGAGTCGTTGCTTCTGATCACGCCGCGGGGATCGGCATCACGCTCCGCGAGTATCCGGGCGCGCAGAACCGGGTTATATAATTCTGATTCAGGCACCGAGGCACGCCAGACCGGCGACGGGAAAAGGTAAGTCCTGGATAGTTTCATTCCTGGCCCTCGTAATACATCCACTCGGTGACGTTCTCGCGCTGGGCGATGCTGGGCAGTCGGCGGGACACAAATACGGCGGTCTGCAGCGCCGCCGCGAAAGTCAGCGTCGTGTCCTCGTCGATCGTGACGACGACATCGCCGCCTCCGGAACGCCACCTCAATATCCAGAGTCCGGCGCCTGCGCCGAGCACATCATCGCGGTTGAAATTACTCCGGACGGCGACCGTGCCGGAGTCCGTGATTGACTTGGAAAAAACCGTGGCCTCCTGGACCCTGAATCCGGTCGCCTGCGAAATCCAGACAGCGCCGTCTCCGCCGTCCTCGCCCTCATCGAAATTTCCATTGCCGCCCTCGCCGCCCTCGCCGACCGATACGATCCTGATGGACGGCGACTCGAAATCGTCGAGATCAATAACGGTCGTGGCGTATTCGCCGGCTTCGGCGGGATAGGCCGGAATGTTCGACGCTTTTTCGTCCTCGAAAGCATTCCCGTCACTCCACCAGGAATAGCCGCTGTTTCCGCCCTTGCCGTCCGGATTCCTGACGCTGCCCTCACCTATTCGTATGGCACGCGCTTCGGGTCCGTGCTGCTGATCGCGGAAAACCCCGCCGACCGCGCGCAGCGTGTATTCGACGGTCGAGCCGTCCAGCACCTCAACAACCGTCGCGCCGCCGTCCTCGCCGTTGGTGATCCCTCTCCGGTCGCCCGCGTTGGTGCCGCCGCCGCCGCTGCCGCCGCCGATCGCGGCGATAGCCACCCTGTCAGCATTGGCGGCCAGCGCGACAGTCCCCGCCGATGTGTGCTTTGTCTCCGCGCCATAGATACCGGTCGCGATTTTCAGTTCGGGATTCTGAATAACCAGGCCTCGCTCCGACAGCACGATTTCCTCGCGGACTCCGGCGACCTGCACCGAGGTGGCGAGAGCGAATCCTGTCGCTGACCGTCCGAAATATATCCCGTCTCCCAGATCGTCGGATTCCACCTTCCCGTGCAGGAAAGACGCTGTTTCGCTGTTCAGAATGAGCCGTCCGTCAACGTTGAGATTCCGCGCCCGTATCGCCTCGCCGATGTCGGCGTTGCGCACCTGGAGATCGAGCGCCGCCAGATTTTCGAAAAACGCGTTCCGGGCCGTGATGGCCTTATCGCCGATCACCTCGGAGCCGATCCACGGAAACGCGCGCCGCCATGCGGTTCCCGACCACTCCCAGGTCGAGGTGAATGACCGTGACACGGCGCTGCCGCCCTGCGTCACCGTGTAGGCGCGGCGGAACGTGACTTTGTCGCCGTCGGCCGGCGACCCCGGAACGGCGCCGTCGGCGAGTCCTGTCAGCGCCGCCGGCAGATCCGCGCCCTCGGCGACCGCCTCGATCGCCGTCTGCTGCGACTCGCTGACGGCCAGCTCGAACCAGCCCCTCGCGCGCGGCGGCACCGGAACCGCCTGCCCGCCGAGCTCCGCGGTCAGCAGGGCCGGTTCGGATGCCAGGCCCTCCGCCGAGTAGGCGCGGATCTGGAAATACCAGGTGCCGGCAGCCGGATCGGTGGTCTCATACGGAGACGACACGATGAGGCCGGTGCCGAGCCGCGTCGCGTCATCCCAGGCGGTGCCGTCGGTGTCGCTGTACCGGATGCGCACGCCGACCGCGCCGGCGGGGATCTGGAAACTGAACCGCCGGCTGCGGTTGTCCGCGACCGCCACGGCGAATCCCGTCGGCGGCGACGGCCTGAATCCGCCGTCCCACGCCCAGCTTCCCGTCCACACCGGACCGGTCGGCGAATCCAGTGTGCCGGGCACGATCTGCACCACCTGGCCGGTGTCGACGGGCACAATCCATCTGGCGTCGAGATCGGCGGGTCCGGACAGCCGTTCGACGACCGCGTAATCGGCTGCTGTCACGCCGGCGCGGACCACGCCGCCCTGCCAGTCACCGCCGACGGTGAGGGCCGCCCGCAGCTCGACGACCTCGGCGCCGGCGGTGCGGATCCGGCGCGCCGAGAACTGGACGTCGTAGACGTGCGGCAGCCTCGGTCTGACGGGCGCGAAAGGCACGCTGAGATCGGACGTGGCCGCCCGGTGGTACGCGGCGGTCTCGTCGATCGCCGTGAATCTGAAGCGCCGGTCCGACACCGGCCTGACGCCGATGATCCTCGCCCTGAGCGGCGGGCGGGCATTGTCGTATATCCGCCAGATGGCGTCGTGCGGCTCGGTGCCCGGCGCGCCGGGCGCCGAGGCGAGGGGAGTCGTCAGGTTGACCTCCCGCGTGGCTCCCGACCCGCCGCCCGCGCGTGAAACCGCCGACTGGTGGAGTCCGCCGTCGGTGCTCCGGATCAGAATCCAGTCACCGGCGCCGACATCGACACTCCGGCCGAGATCGATCCTCGACCGCGTACCGCCGGCGATGCGGCCGGTCTCGCCGCCGTCGATCAGGCTGTGCGTGATCCAGACGACGTCGCCCTTTGCGAACACCCGCCCCTCTGCGGCCATGTCCCAGCTGAGGCGGCGCTTGTGGTAGAGCTGCCGCGCGGTCTGGAGATTGCACTCCTCGGCCGCCTGGTCCGGGTCGATCACGCCGCGCGCGAATACGGTGCTGGACCGCTGGACCGGGCCGGTGAGACCCGGCCGGGTCCGGCGCACGCTGTTGCGCTGCCAGTCCATGCGCGGGTCGATGAACTGCAGGACGACCTCGTCGGCGACCGGACCGCTCGCGTATTCGGCGCGGAAAGTGCCCTCGATGATATTTCCCGGCGACACCATGCCGGAGGGCCGGCGGTCCGGATCCTCCCACACGGCGCTGAGCCTGCCCGGCTGCCAGGTCACCGATCCCCGGCCGCACTGCGCGATCAGGTGCACCGCCTCATCGTGCGTGCTGCCCGTGAGCGGGATATCGCAGCGCAGACCGCGCGCGGCGCACCACTCGGCGAAAGCGCCGAGGCCGGCGTGGTCGATGCGCCTGTCATCGAGACCGGCGCCGGCGCGCACCTGCCCGCCGATGCGGACTCCGCGCGCGTACCACCGCAGGATCTCCGCAGGGTTGGATGAGACGCTGCCCTCAGCGCCCCACGATCCGGCGGCGGCGTTCCAGCGCGGTATTTTCTGGCCTACGAGTCCGGACAGCCGGTCGAGGCGGCCGTTGAGCTGGCCCGTCGCCCTGATCCTCACCGCCAGCCTGGTCTGCCCGGAGTAATCCGCCGTGTCGGGCTGGTAGGACCGCAGCGCCGCCCAGTGCACCTCGTCATAGACGCGCTCGGATTCGGAGCGCGCGGCGGTCCGCCTGACCTCCACGGTCCAGACGCCGCGCGCCGGCAGGTCGTAGGTGACTGTCCGCCGGTGGGGATCCGCGCTTGCGTGAGTGAGCGTGACCCGGTGCGTCGACCAGGCGCCGGTGCCGCGCCTGCGGCGGACCTCGACGGTGACGCTGTGAGCCGTGTGGGTGCCGTCGTCCGAGACCTCGAAGATCCGGCCGGTCAGGTCGATGCCGATCCGGCCGGTGCCGTCCGGCGTGTCCCGGCTGACCCAGGCGGTGTCGCCGAGCTCGGCGCCGGCCGTGGTGTCGACGTTGCCGGCGACGAGCGTGATCCGGCCCTGCGCGTCGCTCCACTGCGTGGTCACCTCCTCGAAACTGGTGATCGGCGTGGCGCCGATCATCAGGTCGGTCACCTCGAGATCCCCGAGACCGAAATGGAAAATCTGGTTCAGATACTGCTCGCCGCCCTCGTACTCGGTGTACTCCTTGGCCGCCAGGTCCGGATAGAGCCGGTGCCGCCCCAGGACCAGCGGCAGCGGCTCGTAGGGCCGTGCGCGGTTGGCGCCTCCGGTGAGCGAGTAGACCGGATCGGGCCGGGGATTGTCGGGACCGGCGATGTCGGCCGGCCGCGTCGGCGCCAGCGAATTGGCGATGAGACCGCCGGCGGCGTAGACCGCGAGTGACACCAGCGCCGCCGACACTCCCGTGAGGCCGAGAACCGACGGCAGCACCGTCGCGGCGGCGGCGATCGCAAGGGGCAGCCCCGCGGCGGCGCGCACTGTGACGACCGCGCCGTCGGACAGCGCTGTCAGCGGCCACGAGGCGGTCGGCGCCGTGGTGCCGTTGAGCATCACCTCCGGCGGCGTCAGGTCGGCGCGTATCAGATTCTGCGCCTCCAGCAGCTCCTCCAGCGTCGTGCCGGCGGGCAGACGCAGATCGAGCCGGACGCGCCCCTCCGAGGTGACCGGGTGCGGCCACACATCGAGGACGACGCCGATGGCGCCGTGATCCGCCGGCATCAGATCCACCGGTAGAATCCCTCGAGCTGAAGCCCGACAGACGGCAGGTCGGCGATCGGGTGCAGCACGGCGCCGGTGCCCGCCATCCAGTGCAGGACGCAGCCGCCGCCGGCGTGGATCCCGATGTGGTAGCCGTGCAGCGCGCGCGCGCCGAGGCACTCCATGAGGACGCCGTCGCCGGCTTCCGGCTTCCGGGTCCGGCGGGCGAAATCCCCGCTGAGGCGGCGGATCTGCCCGTCGCTGCGCCGGACGCCGCGCATCGGGTCGGGCAGGCGTATGTCCAGCCCGAAAGTCACGCGCAGCACCTCCCCGGCGAATCCGCTGCAGGAGCGCGCCTCCGGAGGCAGCGGCCTCGTCAGCCACTCATCTGTCCAGTCGGCGGCCGGAATCATCAGAAAAGCCCCGGCGCGGTCTGCGGGTCGTAGCGCAGGGCCACCGACGGCAGGGAGAGGAAAGGGTCGAATCCGAGCGTGGCGGTCACCGTGTCGGCGTCCAGCGAGACGGTGGCCACGTCCATTGTCAGCTGCCAGTCCACCGAGACAGCGCCGTCGAGCAGCGAGATCTGCATCAGCGTGATCTCGGCGCCGGCGCCGCCGTCGGTCAGATTTATCCAGTCGGTCAGGACGCGGCCGGTATTGCCGATCCTGATTGTCGCCGCCGGCGATCTGCGCTCCATGTCGTCGGGCAGCGCCGCCTCGAAACGCGCCGGCGTATAATCATCGCCGTCGATCGTGAGCGTCTGCGTGTCGTCGACCAGCCGCGCCGGCCGGACCGCGGCCGGGTGCGTCAGCTCCAGCGCGGTGACGATCCGTGCCTCGGGAGAGGATGACCGCAGCGAAATCCGCATCCGTTCCCGCGTCTCGGCCGGCGATGCGAGGCGCGGCCGCTCCACCCCGGCCGTGACCGGCAGCGGCGGCGCCCTGAGGTCCGTCTTGATTTCCGGCCGCCCGACCGCGACCGCGACCGGCAGCGGCAGCGCGTGCAGGGCCAGGTGGAATTCCGGCCTGGCCGGCCGGACCGCGACCGGCAGCGGCGGTGCGGACACGTCCAGGAAAAATTTCGGCGCGGCCGGCGAAATGCCGACGGGCAGCGGCGGTGCGTGGATCCCGCTGTAAAGCTCCGGCGCGGCCGGCCGGACCGCGACCGGCAGCGGCGGCGCGGACAGCTTGACACCGATGGACGGCCGCCCCAGGCGGACGGCGACCCTGAGGGCGGGATCGGCGGTGCGGAACGTGAGATCGACCCAGAGGGTCGCCGACGACCGCAGGAGGTCGTAGCCGGTCCGGCCGATCACGACGGTGTAGGGTTCCGAGGCGTCGCCCTGGAAATCGCCGTCGTAAACTGTACCGCCGGTCGACGCGGCGGCGTTGATCAGCGCGCTGGCCTCGACCGCGGAGTCGAAATCGGGTCCCGCTGTATCGCCGATCGGGTCGCCGATGCCGAACTGCATCACGAATTCCGAGCCGATCACCCTGGCCCGGACGTAAATCTGCTGCCTGCCGCCGTCCGCCCGGATCGGCGAGATGTCGACCGTCGCCCGGAATCCGAATTCCGGGTGGCCGGGAACCCGCGGCGTCAGCCGGTAGGTGACCGGCAGGTCGGACAGCGCCATCGGTCAGTCCGGCGGGGGCCGTGTCAGCTCCGCAGCGCGAATGTGAATGCGACCGCGGCGGCGTCTATCGGGAATGCCTCCCCGGAAACCGTGGTGCGCGCCGCCGTCGCCTGCGCCCATCCGACGAAGCTGCCGCCGAACCAGTAGCCGAGGTGGCTGATCGACTGCCCGGCGGAGGTGCCGTTGGGCGTGAAAACGTTGACAACGGAATCGTTGTCCACCCGCGCCCCGTCGGCGCTGATCGCGTTCGCCGGGATCGTGACCGTCACGCCCGGCTGGCCGTTATTGCCCGTCGCCCGGTTGGCCGTGCCGCTGTCGCCGGGCGCTCCGGTGTGCAGGCTGACGGTGATCGCCTGACCGGCGACCCGCGCCGCCAGCCAGTTCAGAAAATAATCGCTGAGATACATTGTGAATTCCCTTTCAGTCTCTGTTCAAGCCGCCGTGAACGGCCCTTCAATTGTCATTGACGCCTCCCAGCGGCGGCGGTTGCGGACCGTCCTGGCCCTGTAGCGGACGCCGCCCGCGCCGCCCTCGATGCGCGCCCGGACCCTGCCGCCGGTCTCGGTGTCGGTGAAGTCGAACCATGCGCCGCCGCTGTCCCTCACCCAGGCGTCAAAGCGTGCCTGGTCCGCGTCGGACGACAGCAGAACCGTGAGCCGCCGGGTCCGCAGCGCCGAGGCGAAGCGCCGCTCCTGGCGGACCATGCCGTCGTCGAACGGCGTGCGCGCATGCGTCTCCCCCGATCCTGCCGAGTAGCCGTCGGCGCGGATGTCCGCGTAATCCGGCCAGCCGCTCACAGCCGCATCCCCGGTATCGTGTCCTGCAGCGTGCGGCCGATGCGGCCGCCGGACCGTATGTCGTCCGTGACGATCTCGATGATCATGCCCCGCGCGTCGATGCGCGCGTCAGCCGACACGGCCTCCTGGGGCGTGCCGCGGTTGACAACCTCGACGCTCACGGGACCCGCCGCCGGGCCGGAGAGCGCCGCCATCTGCTCCGGCGTGAAAACGCCCTCGCCCCGCCGCAGGATGGTCGGCACCTCGTCGGCCCGCAGGCCGCCCGCGATGCCGCCCGCGTGAAGTCTCGGCGCCCCGGCGAACGCGGCGGCCGGCAGCAGGCGCTCACGCCCTCCCGGACTGCCCGCGATTCCGCCGCCGTGGAAAAGTCCGAAGAATCCGCCGCCGCCGAATGCGCCGCCGAAAGCCTCGGCGAGCGGCGCGATCACCTGCTGCCGGATCGCGATCCGCGCGATGTCGGCGATCACGGAGTTGGCGAAGTCCTTGAAATCCAGCTTGCCGGTGGTGACGAACCTCGTGAGCGCGTCCTCCAGGCCGCCGAAAGCGCGCTCGGCGGCCGACCTGACCTCGCCGAGTGAATCCGCCGCCGCCCCGGCGTAGTCGCGGGCGCCCGCGGCGATCGCGCCGGCGAGCGTTTCATTGGCCCGGCGCGCCTCCTCCGCCTGCGCGATCATCTCCATGTAGATTCTATTGATCTGTTCAAGCAGGCCGGCCAGTTCCTCGTGGCCGCCGGCGACCGCGTTCACGTCACGCAGGACCTCGGCGCGCCAGGTCTCGGCTGCCCGCACCGCGTCCTCGTAGGGTGTGATCAGGCCGAGCGCGTCCTGCCGGCGGCCGATCTCGGCGAGGACCCGCGCCCGGACATCGGCCTCGCGCCGGGCCGCCCGCTCCGCCTCCCCGGCGCGCCGTTCGGCCGCCGTCCGCAGCCTCTCCTCCTCCTTGTCGATCAGCCGGTCACGGTCGCGGGCGAGCTTCGCCCTCAGCGCCAGCTCCGCCGCCGCCGCGGCCTCGTTGATCCGCGCGGTCTCCTCCGCGTTTCCGGCGGCCGCCTCGAGCGCGGCGGCGTTGAAGCGCCGCAGGCTTTCGAGGTCCCGCTCGAAATCCAGCCGCAGCAGCCCGCCCGGCCCGGCGCTGTCCCGGCGGAACTGATCATGGACCCGGTCGCGGAAACGCGCGATTTCCTCCAGCGCTTTGTCGAGCGCCTCCCGGTCGACCTCGGGAGTGACCGCGGGCACAGCCGCCGCGGGCTCCGCCGGCCGCGTCCGCAGCGCGGCCTGACGCCTCAGGAAAGATTCCTGGGCGGCGTACGACTCCCGCAGCTGCGCCGTCGCCTCGGCGCGCGTCCGCACCTCCTCTCTGAGCAGGGCGAGACTCGCGCGCTGAGCGGCGGAACGGAAATTCAGACTCCGCGTTGACGCCTCCTCCAGCCGCCGCTGCGCCTCGGCGAGGCCGTTCTCCTCTGTCTCCAGGCGCTCGCGCGTCCGCGCCAGCGCCGCCGTCCGCGCCTCGATACCGCCGGCGTCACCGCCGCCGCCGAGAGAGTCCACGAAAGCCGTGGCGCGGTCCACGACATCGGCGAGGGCGGACGAGACATCCGCCAGGAATTCCAGCAGCCCGGACCGCGCGATCGAATCCTGCAGCCGCTCGATGGCGTTGCCCAGCCGTGCGAATTCGGCCGCCGATGACCGGGCGGCCTCGGGAACATCGCCGGCGAAGGTGCGCCGCAGCTCGGCGGCGAAGCGCGGCAGGAATTCCTCGGAGAGCACCTCGCCGCGCTCCAGCATCTTATTGAGCTCCTCGGTCGTGACGCCGAGTGAGCGGGCCGCGATCTGGAAAGCGCCGGGCAGGCGCTCGCCGAGCTGCTGGCGCAGTTCCTCAGCCGACAGAGTGCCTTTGGAGATGATCTGCTCGACAGCGCGGAACGCGCCGCGCGCCTGGTCCTGCGTGAGACGCAGCACGGTCGACGCCTCGGACAGCGCCAGGAAAATCTCGCGCGCCGCCTCGCCCTCCAGAGCCGTGCCTTTGGCGGCCGCCGCGAGAGAGCTGAAGCCGTCGCCGGCGGCGGCGAATGAGATCCCCAGCCGCTCGGCCTCGGCCTGGACGAAACGGAAAGCTTCAACGCCCCCGCGGATCGATCCGGTGGCGAATGTGAAGCGCTGCTCCAGCCGCTCGAACGCGAGGCCGGTTTCCGTGACCGCGCGGGCCGCCTGGATGATCTCCCTGACGACCAGCGCCGCGCCGACGCCGGCGAGCGCGCCGCGCAGAATGCCGAGACCGCGCCCGGACCGCTCGGCGGCGTCGCCCAGGCGGTTGAAATTCCGCGCCGCCCTGTCCGCCGAGCGCGAGGCCCGGTCGGTTCCGGCCGCCGCCTCCCTGCCGCCGCGTCCGGCGGTCCTGCCGGCGGCGCCGGTCTGTTTCAGCTCCCGCTCGAGCCGGTCCAGCTGCCGGACGGCATTTGTCAGATCAGCCCTGACGCGGACCGCGAGGTCGAGATCGCCCGGCACCGGGACTATCCTGTCAGCGTGGCCGCCGGACCGGCGGCGCGGCGCGCGCAGTCAATTTCGTAGAAAAGCTTTATCTGGCGGAGAGTCAGCCTCTCCGCCACCTCACGGTGTCCGCGTCCGTGTCCGGCCGAGACCAGGGCGTGCAGCGCCCCGCTCATCAGGACCGGGTCTCCGCCGCCCTTTGCCGCGCCTGGATGACGGCAAGGACGGCACGCGTGAAAAAACTGCGGTTAGCGTCCCACATCGCGGTCGACAGCCTGTCGCCGTCCGTGTCCCTGAGACGGCCGACCCACTCCGGATCGCGGTCGCAGGCTTTGGCCAGCAGATCGATCCAGACACCGGCGTGGTCGGTCAGCGCCAGCATCACGCCGTCGGCGGAAGGCGCCGCACCGGTCTCCCCGACGCTCCCCGCCAGCGCCGCGGCCAGCGGGCGGGCGGCGGCCTGCGCCTCCAGCCCCTCGAGGAAGCGGAATTCCCGGACGGTCACCTCCGTGTCCAGTCCGGTGTCGGGATCCGTGACCGTGACGGTCACGTCCGGAAAAAGGATTTCCAGGTCTCCGGCGGCGGCATCCGCCGCCGGGTCCTCCGCCGCCGCGGTCTTGCCCTTCCGCCCCGTCATGCCGGAACGCCGTCGACGTAGATCTGCGCGAGGCCGCTGCCCGGATCCTCGATCGCCAGCGTCAGCGGAAACTGCTGCGGCGTGTCCCTCGATTTGAGAGACGCCTCGCCGGCCGGCGAGACCGAAGCCTGCGGAATGTAGATGTTGCGGCCCTCGACGCCCTCGTCGGCGTCCTCGATGTAGCGGACCGCCACCCGCACCTGCCGGGCGGCGGCATCAACGGCGACGCGCTGGAATTCGGGAGATGTCCCCGCTTTCCCGGTCAGGATCGTGACCTTGCACTTGACCGCACGGCCGGGATCGTCGCCGACCAGCTTGCCGAGACCGGCTGACATGAACCGGATCCGCCCGTTGATGCGATCCAGTTCGAAATCCGCCGCGGCCAGCGTCACGGCGGCAAAGGTGCCCGCGGTCTGCTTGTCACTCTCGAAGCCGCTGGCGAGCACGATCGGGGTGTCGGAAGCGATCGCGAATTTCGGACGGCCGGCCGGATTGGTCGCCGCCGCTCCGAGCTGGAAATAGGTCCGGTCGTCCGCACCGAGCGGGATATTGAACTCGGTCACAATATCCCCGCTGGATTGCGAAATTTTCGCCGGCTTTGAGGCGATCAGAAACAGCGCGATGTTGTCGAGCGTCGCGTCCTGCGGCGTGATTCCGAGGGTCCGGTCGACCGACGTGACCTTGTCGATGATCTTCGTCGCGACCGCGCCGTCGCCGGAGAAGACCGTCTGACGCTCGGTTGTGGCGCCGATCGTCGCCGCCACGGTGTCGCCGACATATGTCTCGGCGCCCCGCACCTTCCCGTTCTCCTCATACCTATCGATGAAAAAAGCCCCGGCGCCGAGAATCAGCACCGGCTTGTGTTGTGAAATCAGGTTAACCATTGTCTCAGACCTCTCTCCAGTCATCTGATGAATTCAGGATGCGCCAGCGGATGCTGTAGTCATCCTTCCACAGGATCCGGCCCCCGTCGATGTCGAGCAGCCGTCCCCTCGCGAGCTGCAGCGTCCAGCGCCGCCGCGGCCTGCTTTCCCCGCCGCGGTAGGGCCGGAAGCCGGCGAGCCGGTTCCGGGTCCAGCCGGTGAATCCCTTCATCGACACGAGCGGCGCTCCGCCGCCGGCGCCGCGCTTTGTGTTCGGTGCCCTCAGGACGTGCACCACCGCAATCGTCGAGACGACTCCCTGGTATGCGCCGGCCTCAGGGGCCTCGCCCTCCGGCACGGCGTCGGACTCATTGAAGATGATCACGGCCGGCACCCTCGGCGGCGTCGAATCGCCGAGTTCCAGCGCGTCCTCGATGGTCGGCACGGTGCCGGCGCTGAAATGATTGAAAGGCTCGGGCGGCCAATCGTCCGGCGGGGGCTCGGACGGCGGAGGACGGTTCCATATAAGGTCCGCCCTCAGCCAGTCGACCATGCGCCCGACGATATCGAGCTCGGTCGCGGAGTGCGTTCCGAAATCCGTCACAGCCCCGCCCTCACGAGATGATTGACGACGATCCGTTCGATACCGGCGCGGTCCGCCGCGGAGACGCCGAGGAAGGGTCTCGCCGGCATCACCGAGGTGCCCTCGCCGATGTCGGCGATGGCGATCCGCACGATGCCGGCCCGTCTGCGCGACGTGGACCGCCGCGACGCGAACCGGTTGCCGGCGGCGTTGAAAGCCAGTGTCTGCCGGCGCGCCGCCCGCCTGATCTCCCCGCCGAACTGGTGGATCGCGGCGTAGATCACATTTGTCCCGACCTCGACCTCGGCGCGGCTGCCGGATCCGGTGACCCGCCGGGTGATCGACTCCCGCAGACGCGCGCTGTCCGTCAGCGTCTTTCCGCCCTCCCGCCGCGCCCTCAGCGACGGAAGCCAGGGCGCGCCGTCCGGACCGCGTTCGCGGTCGAACCGCTCACGCGTCGACTCCTCGAGGAGACTGCCGATCTCGTCCATCACCGGGCGCGTGTCGGACATGCGCGCGATTCGGCGCGCCAGGTCGGCCGATGCGGCCGCGGCATTGGTCTCGATACGGATGCCGGCGCCGGCCATCAGAATCCCTCTAGCGCGTCGGCTGTCATGACGGGATCCGGACCGGATGTCCGCACAAGGGCCTCCCGGCGGACGGTGGACCCGTCGCCGGTCACAAGGCCGGTGCGCCCGTCGGCGATCCTGCGCAGCCGGCCCCTGGCCGCGGAGGCGTTGCCGAGCACGCGCTCCGGCGCCGATTCGTCATACAGCCTCAGCCGGGCGAGATGGCACTGTATCTCCGCCAGCTGCGGATACGTGCCGGCGGCGAGCGGCAGGTCGTAGGAGGTGGACAGCAGGCCGTTGATCTCGGCCGCCGCGTCGGCGAGCGCCCTGTCGACGGCGCCGCTCCGGTCACGCTCCAGGTCAGCGGTCTCGCCGGCGCCGAAGCGCGTCTCCATATCCGCCCGCACCGCGTAGGTCACACCCGCACCGCCCTGTCAGTCACCGGGCACCGCGCAGACAAGCCGGCCGGCGGCGTGCGCCTCCGGATACCGGCGCTCCAGCATCCGGCAGCGGAATTCATCCATCGCGGCCCGCAGCGCGCCGTCGATACGCGCCATACGGGCGGCGTAGGACTCCGCCGACACCTGCGGAGCGGGCGGCGTCTCCGGGGATTCCGCCGCGCCGCAGCCCGTCAGAATCAGAACGAGCGACGCGGCGGCCAGGCATGTGACGGAGCGTCTCACCGGCCGCTCTCCGCCTGATCGGCAAGCCGGACAACGGCGTCACGGAGCCGGACGAAGGTCTCGTCCATCTCCCGCTGCAGCTGCCCCATCTGTTTCCGGATCGAGTCGGCGGCGGCCAGGTCGTCGCGGATCCCGGCCGTGAGCGCGCCCAGGGGAATCGCCGGATTCTGCCGCGGCGTCTCCCGCGGCGTCCCATGCCGGCGGTCCGCCTTGAAAGCTTCCCAGCGGATATCGAGCTCCGCAAGCGCGTCACGGTATTCCCTCTCCGTCCGGGCGTCACGCGCCCGCTCCACGATCGGCACAATGTCGGGCCGTGTCTCGAATTCGGTTCTCAGTCTGTCACAATTCATCGGTGATCTCCCGTTATCTCCAGAGGTGGTGCTCGACACGCCGGCGCATCTCACTGACACGCTCCTGGACAGGTCGAATCCCCGCACATTTCGATCTCGCCGTTTTTCAGCCAGAAATGACAGATTCCCCGCACTGTCTTTCCGTCCTGATTATCCCACCATTCGCGGTCAATTATGCTGGGATGCACAGTCACAATTCCATCGTCGTCGTAGCTGATTTCATGCGATCTGAGATACAGCTCGCGGCGGCCGCACTTGCAGGACATGATACCGGCGGTTTCCCCGTCCCTCTCCCAGTACTGAAATATCCCCGGCTCGCGCAGCGGCCGCACTTGCAGGTGTGGGTATTTTGTGATGCGGTATTTCTGATCTGTCATAAGTAGTGCTCGACCCAGGCCTCGATCACGTCGTTGTTCCCGACCTGCACGCCCGATGACAGCTGGATTCTGTTCGTCGACGGATCCCATCGCATGACCTGGGTGTCACCGGCTCCGAAATGTCCGGCCATCGCCCAGTCATTGCCGGAGTCAAGCACTCTCTGGGGGTGGATCAGGATCGACCCGGCCATTTTCGCGTGGCCGTTGACCGCGCGGACCACGGCGTAAACCGCTATGAGATTGTCTTTGTGCGATACGTCAACCGGGTTCCGGGTCAGGTCGATCCGGTTGATTGTCCGATCCGCGAGAACGCGTTCGTAATAAATTTTGGTATCCCGGATCAGGCCCGGAACCAGTGTCACCTGCGTCGGGAACCGGGTGTCGACATTGGTGTTGATTTCGAAATGCAGGTGTCCGGCCTCATCATCGGTCGCCGGGAAACTGCCCTCCGCGACAAAGGCGAACCGCTGCCCGGCCTTGACCGCGCCGAGATCCCAGTAGAGATTGAATGTCGGTCTGGTGTATCCGATGATCCGGGCAACGTGCGGGCGGATCAGGCCGTCGATCCAGCTCCACAGTGTGATCCGGTAATTCGAGACGGTCGCGGTACGGGAAGTGTAGAGATTTACCTGCACATTCCGCATGTCCTCGACGAATTCAATCGCCCCGGCCACGTTGTCCACCACCGAGTTCCTCGCCTCGACGTGGAGGTCGGTGATGTCCGACAGCGGGATCGAGGAAGCCTGGAACGAGAATGTCCAGTAGTCCCACCCGCCGGCAGTCGTCAGGTGCTCCCAGCCCGAACTGCCGACGACGCTGCTCTGGGCGATGTTCGAGGGGTTCGTCCACGCCGCCCTGTAGTGGGCCGGGACCTCACCGCTGGCGATGCGGACGATCAGGTACGCGACGCCGTTGACGTCACCGGCGTCGAGCGGGTAGCTGCCGGAGCCGACGTCGCCCGCCGCCGGTGCGCTCCCCGTCGCCGCGATGCCCACCTTGGCGTTGTCGGTCGCGTCGGCCCAGCTCCCGGGTCCGTCGTAGCCCAGCCGCATGAAATTGGCGGCCTTGTAGTCGGTGTTGCCGCCGTCCTCGAGGGGCATGATCCTGCCGGGGCCGAGCGAGTGCTCGTCGCCGCCGTAGTTCGGCGGCTTCACGTCAAGGGTCTGGTGGCTGACGAAGTTCACCTTCGGCAGCGAGAACTGAACCCAGATCGGGTCCTTCACCAGCGCGAATCCCAGGCTTCCGCTGGCGTAGTGAAGCTGGAGCTTCACCTGCGAGCCCGCCTGGGGCAGCGATCCGGGGGCGAAGGTGTAGCGGTAGCGCCAGCGCCAGTAGCCGCTGATCTGACCCTGCGGGATCGTGAACGGAATATCCGTCGAGCGGGTGCGGCCGAACCAGGTGTCGTCGGTCGCGTACATGTGGAGGTTGTAGGTGTCGCCCGGCGCGCCGTCGATGTCGATGATGATATCCATCACCAGTTTGCGGTCGGCCGTCCCGGCGCTCTGCGTGCTCCATTCGACGCCGTTGAACTTCAACGTGTAGTGCGCCGCGTCCCAGGCGAATCCCGGACGGGTGCCCTCGTAGCCGGAAACCGCGCTGTTGATCGGCAACAGGTCGATCTTCTGATGGATGTTCAGCCGCCGGGCGTGCGTGCCGCCGGTCGCCCCCGGGAACAGGTCCTCCCGCAGCCGCCAGCCGCTCTGCCAGTTGTACTCGTAGCCGGGCTGCTGACCCCGCTGGTCGTCGACCCGGACTTCCTTGAGGCGCATGGCCTCGACGATGCCGTCCTCGTTCGTGCCCCACATGCCGTGGGGGAAGTCCGTGTGCCGGATCGATATGCGACCCCTGTCCAGCTCGATGCCGGTCCCGGCGTCGTTCTCGCCCTGCGTCAGCGACTGATGCAGGCCGAAATAGGCGACCAGGTTCAGGCCGTGGAAGATCGGGTCGTTGCCGTCGATCACGTCGTCGCCGGCCACGGTGAACGTCATCTGGTAGTAGTCGTAGCCGGCCACGGTCGCCAGCTTCGTCAGCGGAGTCGGGTCGGTCAGCCAGTGGCGGCTGTCGCTGGCGGTGTCCTGCGCGCGGATGGACCGGGCCTGGATGATCGAGCCGTCGGTCTTCCGGTAGATGATGAGCGCCGCGTCCTTTTCGTAGCCCTCATCATGGGCATTGGCTGGCACCCGGAGATAGACGTAGGCGGTGGCGGCGTTGTGGAACCCGGTTTCCGAGTTCAGCACGTAATAAATGCTGTTGACGTTCGTCTGGTCGCGGTTTCTGGCGTCAACCTGCACCCTGTAGTTCTCGTCGATGGGGCCGGTCAGCAGCCCCCGCTGGTAGTGCTCCAGCAGGCGGCGGAACACTTCCGGGTCCTCGTCCGCGAGCTCCCCGTCGAGCCGCACGAACCGGCCGAAATAGGCGTTGTAGACGTTCGGCGCATCGTCGTCGCCCGAGCCGGGGAACGTTATCTCCCAAGTGTCCCAGGTCGCATCCGACCAGTATTTCGCCAGGATGGCGTCGTTCGTCTGCCAGTGCCGGGGATCGGGCGCGAGCGTGTCTTGCAAACCGGCCCCGGCAATCGGCTGCGAGGCGATCATCAAATAATCGCTGCGGTCGGTCTGCTGGATGACATTGAGCGATGCCGATTTCTCGAAATCCGCGTCGCGGTCCGCCTTCCTGACCCGAACGTACGCGTACCCGGACGCGTTGCCGATGTTGATCGAGCCGTTGTCCCTGTCGAACGCGGGCAACCAGTCCCGGTTGTCGTCGATCAGGGAGGCTTTGGACTTCGACCGTCTTGTCGTGGTGGCCAGCACCTCGTATTTGGCGTTTTGCGGCCCGGTGTAGAAGCCCGTCCTGAAGCCCTCGACGATCGAGGCGAGTTCGCCCTGGTTGTCCGCGTTGACGCCGAGCTCGTCGGCCAGCCGCTGCACCTCCGCGTCCAGCCGCGTCTCGTCGTCGAAGTGGTACAGCACCCAGTGCTTCACCCCGTCCTGGTGAACCAGCAGCGGCGTGGTCGTGCCCGTGCCCTCGAAGACCCGCATGGTCCATGCGGTATTGTCAGGCTGGCGCCAATAATTCAGGTCGCCGTCGTTATCGGCGTACTCGAAGACCAGATAGTCGACCCCGTC
>JAPOXR010000013.1 GCA_026706985.1 Paracoccaceae bacterium
CATGTGATTTCAACGCGCTGTGAAAAACGAACTCCGCCATACGGAAATCACACCCGGTGTGCCTCTCCTTGCAACCGACGCACGGTGTTCAGGGATAGCGGGGCCGTGAATGACCGAAAGGGGGTATCCACAAGCGAAATTGCAGACACGTCAGTGCTGGACAGATACTCCCCTACAATGTTGGCGCAATATTCCCCGGCTTCAGGACTTACGGAATGATCCGGCGGGCATGCCCGCTGGTCTCAGGAAAACTCCGGCAGCGGTTTCTTCACTTCGATTTTCCTGAGTTTCTCCAACAGAAGCCGGGCCTTCTTAATCCTCCCATCAGAAGATTTCAGCGGCTTGCGGCGTTCGGTTTCCTTCCAAGGATTTTTTTCTCCCCTGAGGAATAGAAACACTGCGGTGGCTGCCAGCTCCAGTTCAATAGCACTGCCAACCGCAGCGCAAGTGGCAAGCTCGCGACGACCCTTCGGGATGTCCTCATCCGGCGGCATGTCCACCGTGTAGATCGAGTAATTTCCGCCCCAGTCAGCTCGCCTGACCTCTTCATTCAATACGCCCAGCAGCGCACCCGATCTGGCTGACTCGGCAATCTCCTCACTGAAGGGTCCATAGTTCCTGTAAAGAAAATCGAAGCCGTCACCATAGCCGGCAACATCAAGAAAGTAGGCGGTTTTCTGTAGGCGGGTCCTACCAACCACCGTACCGCCCGCATCCCGGATTATCGCTGCGACGCGTTCAGGAGCTGAAGCCATTCTTGACCTCCTCATCGACAATTTTAAGAATTATCTTTTCGATGTCACTTTCACTCGGGTCGAAATACGCCCGTGTGACTTTGAACTCGCCAATGCTCTGCACGACTCTTGACCGTTGTCCCAAATCCATCGGGCAACCACCATCCGTTCGTATGTTAATCCGCTCAATCGGACCTCGGGATCCAATTTCCGTGTTGTAGGCCGATCGGCTCGCCTTATCCAGCAGGACCGCCGGAATTCGATCCTGTCCCGTCTTCCTTTTCCGCACGTCTTCCAACTTGGAAAACACGTTTTCGCAACAATTGTCTATGCCGTCAGAAAGCTCAGGATCGGGCAAATTGTCAGGATTGATTCCATGCTGAATCCTTGTCCGGATGTCTATGCATTTGAACAGCTTACGATCCAGCAACCTACCGGCCAGGCAATTGATTACCGGGTCGTTCGATTCACGAAGCTGCGAAAGCGAACCCCAGACAACCGTGTCGTCCAGCCGCAGTATGTTTTCCACATTATCCGGCTTTTTCGCGAATCGGATCAACGGATGCTGCGACGGCAGAGCTACACGCTCCTGCATGGAGTCCTGAACTAACTCGACCAAGCGAACAAGTAACTCAGTGAATAACTTTTCGGCACCCCTTGTCGTCTTGTGGAAATAGACTGTCGGGTAGAGCTGGAACAGGCCCAGGATGTAAGCTTCTGCCGCGTGGACCGCCTTCGGACCGATAATGAAAGTCGGAATCTTTTTAGCCGGCTCATCATCAACCCCGACATCAACCTCTCCTATTTCAAGGTTATTCACCAGCCAGTGAAAGTCGACTGAAGAGTGCCTGTTTCCTGTCATCATTCGGTCGCGCCGCATGTAATCCAGTCGATCAGCATCGAACTGGCTGGAGACAACCGCATTGTGAACCGTCTTCTTTCCATCCTCTATGACCATGCTGGCGACATCAGTGGCAAAACCGCTCCCAAAGTCATTGAGTATGTCAGCGAGTTCTCCTTCCGTAATCAACTGATCGCTCATTTCCTCGTGGCGGGCTAATTTGAGTTTGGGATCCTTGAGTTTGAGCACCCTTCCCACTTCCTCGAAGGCATGGCTGAACGGCCCGTGCCCGACATCATGAACCAGTGCCGCCGCAATTGCCATGTGCTCCCTTTGCTCCGTCCGCTCGCCATCGGAACGGTCCTTAACGACACGCATCAGCTCCCTTGCCGTCTGAAGTACTCCGAGACTGTGAGCGAATCTTGAATGAGAAGCTCCCGGATAAACCATCTCCGAAAACCCCAACTGCTTGATCCGCCGCAATCGCTGAAACGGAGGACTGCAGATGACATCCCAAAGCATTCTGTCCAGTTGCTTTTTCGTATCAAAAACGATGAGATTGTGGAGCGGGTCCCGAATTCTCTGGAGCGCCATTCGAACTGTACACTCGATCTGCCTTAATTTGATCCCGTACATGCCTGTGTACAGGATGTGAAGGATCGAAAAATTTGTGTGGCACTACCCGATTAAACCACGGGGGATTGTCGACAATCGGAGACTTTTCTTTGCGCCGACACTGGAGTGCCATGATCAATGCCGGGATGCATCGAAACGGTAGAAGCCTGCCGCGAAATGCAACTGATTCAAGCAACGGATCTTAACAGTACCGGTGATTAACATCCGTCCTTAGAATTTGTCGAGAAGATCCGGGTGTCAGGGTTAGGCCAAGAAATCGGTGGCCCGATGCCCGGCATCACAACTGTGATCATGAGGTGATCTTGGATTTCGGCGTGGCGGGTCGGGCAGCAGGGCAGCGCGCAGAATCGGTAATCCCTCGCGCACCTCCCGCTCGGTTTCCGCTTCACGCCCCTTGCCGCATGGAAGTGGAAGGTCATTCCGGGACGTTTCGAGAATCAGTTCGCGGAAGTCGGGCATTATAGAGTAACTCAATCACAACCTCTGGACCGATTTTCCCCTCTGAATAGGCTTGGAGGAATTGTGCGGTTGTAATAAATTCCAATTTCTCTTCCTCTTCAAATCTTTGTTCCCATTTATATTGTGAACCGGATTGCCACTTGCACAAAGGAAGGTCAGATCCCTGGCCGGAGTTGGTGAGCCGACTGAAGCCATTGCCGCCATCTTCGGCGCGGCGATTACCTGCGGCCGAAGAGCTTCTCAATATCCTTCATGTGCAACTCCACCCAGGTCGGACGGCCGTGATTGCACTGGCCGGAACCGGGTGTGTTCTCCATCTCCCGCAGCAATGCGTTCATCTCATGCGCATTCAGCCGCCGTCCGGCGCGGATCGAGTGATGGCAGGAAACCCGGCTGATCACTTCGTTGATCCGTTGCGAGAGGGCAAGCGCCTCCCCGGTATCATCCAGCGCATCGGCGAGGTCGCGCAGCAACCGGGCAAAATCAACCTCGGAGCCGAGAATGGATGGCACCGAACGGACGCAGATGCCGCCCGGCCCGAAATCCTCGATTTCCAGCCCCAGCGCCGCGAGTTCAGCGGAAATTCCAAGCAGCGCCTCGGCCTGTTCGGGTGCAAGTGAAACAATTTCCGGCACCAGAAGCATCTGGGCTTCAACCGCCCTTTCCTTGAACTGCTCCTTGAGTTTTTCATAGACGAGACGCTCATGCGCCGCATGTTGGTCGACCAACACGATACCGCGCTCGGTTTCCGCCAGGAGATAACAATTGTGCAGCTGCGCCCTCGCGGTGCCGAGCGGATAATCCCGCGCTTCCGCCGGGGCGGGTTCGGGCTGCGGTTCCTCCCATGGCGGAAAGTCGCCGAGCATGTCGGTGCGGGAGCTGTGCGTAATCTCCGGATCGGGCCGGATGGGTGCCGGTTTCCGCTGCCAGGAACCGGCCAGCGTCTGCGAGAGCGCCGGCGATGAACGCTGCCCTTCCCTGTGCAACGCCGATCGCAATCCATTGATGATCAGCGACCGGGCGAGCGCCGGGTCGCGGAACCGGACTTCCGCTTTCGCCGGATGCACATTCACATCCACCAAATGCGGCTCACAGGTGATGAACAGCGCCGCCGCCGGGTAACGGCCAGTGGCCATGACATCGGAATAAGCTGCCCGCAGGGCGCCTTGGAGCAGCTTGTCCCGTACCGGCCGCCCATTTACGAATAAATGCTGCGCATTTGAATTGCCCCGGGAAAAAGTCGGCAATGCGGCATATCCGGACAGATGCAGCCCTTCTCTGCTCTCGTCGACCGGAAAGCTGCTGCCAGCGAAACCGCCGCTGATGATCCGGTCAAGCCGTGCCGCCCTCGCCTCATCCGGGCAGCCTTGTTCCGCTTCCAGACTGAGAACATTGCGGCGGTCACCCTCATTGGGCACATCATGCAATGTGAATGCGATGGACGGCGCCGTCATTGCCAGCGCCCGCAGCACATCGGCGATGGCCCGGGCTTCGGCGCGGTCGGAGCGCATGAATTCAAGCCGTGCCGGCGTAAATCTGAACAGATCGGTGAGTTCGATGATTGTGCCCCGGCTCAGCGCCGCCGGTTGCACGGCTGAAACCTTTCCTCCCTGCACGGTGATCGCATGGGCCGCATCCGCACCGGTGGCACGGCTGGTCACCGTCAGCCGCCCGGCAGCCCCCATGGAAGCGAGTGCCTCACCACGGAAACCGAAGCTGCGGATGTCGAACAGGTCCGACGCCTCGAGCTTGGAGGTCGCGTGCCGGGCAATTGCGAGCGGAAGATCTTCCGCCTCAATGCCACTGCCATCATCGATGACCCGGATCAGGGATTTGCCGCCTCCGGAATACTGCACCGCAATCCGTCCGGCACCGGCATCGATGGCGTTTTCAATCAATTCCTTGACCACGGAAGCCGGGCGCTCAATCACCTCGCCGGCGGCGATGCGGTTGATCGACGCCTCGTCCAGCCGGCGCACCCGCGCCGCGCCTGCGGCAACTGCATTACTCACTATCCGCACCGGCCTCTGTAAGGCATGCGGGATGCCGGCCCGGCATCAGTCACTCTTCCGCAAGACCCTCGGGCATCCCGACAACCACGAAATGCAGCCTTTCCGGATCCAGCAGGCGCGCCGCCACCCTATTGATATCCTCAACCGTCAACGCATTGACCATGTCATTGCGGTTGTCGACGTAACTCGCCGGGAGTTTGTCAAACTGCATGGCAGCGAGAATTCCCGCAATCCGGCCATTGCCGTCAAAGCGCAGCGGATAGGCACCGGTGAGATAGGTCTTCACCCGCTCCAGCTCCTCTTCGCTCACCCCCTCACCGGCCATTTTCGCCCATTCGGCTTTCACGATGTCAATGGCCTCGGCAACGGACTCATTCGAAGTTGAGAACTCACCGGCGATGAACCCGGAATTCGAATGCGCACCCAGATAGGTGGAAATGCCATACGTCAGCCCGCGTTTTCTGCGCACCTCTTCGTTCAGCCGGGAATCGAAGCGCTGTGAACCCAGCATCTCATTCATCACGTAGGCGACGAGAAAATCCGGGTCATTGCGCAGGAAACCTTCATGTAGAAACAGGATCAGCGATTGCGGCGTGGGAAACTCAACCACTGTGGTGCCGCCCGACAGCAGGAATTCGGGTCTCGCCGCCGGTTCGTTCACGCTTGCCGGAAATCCCTCCAGCAGATCATCAAGCAGGATGCCGAGATCCTCACCGGTAATGTCGCCGGCGGCGGCCACAACCACACCATCCCGGGTGAGCGCACGCCGGCGGGCGGCTTCCAGATCCTCCGCCGTCAGCGCCGCAACGGTTTCCGCGGTTCCCTCGATCGGGCGGGCGAAGGGATGGTCGCCATAGGTGAGCCGGTCAACCGCTTCGCTGCCGATTTCCCCGGGATCCGTTTCCTTGTCGGCGATAATCGCCAGCACCTGGCTGCGCACGAATTCCAACCGGTCGGAATCGAATCTCGGCTCGGTCAGTGCCAGGCGCAGCAAAGCCATGGATTCATCGCGGCTCTCGGTCAGGAACCGGAGACTGACGGAAATGGATTCGGTATAGGCCTCGAAGGAGAAACTCGCCGCCAGTTCGATTTCCCGCTGCTGATAGGTCTGAGCGTCGAGATCGCCCGCACCCTCCTGGAACATTCCGGTGAGCAGATAGGTGGCGCCGATCTTGTCATCCGCTTCCAGCGCCGTGCCGCCGAGGAATGAAATTTCCATCGCCGTGAAGGGAATGGAATGATCCTCCACCAGCCAGGCCTTGATCCCGCCCGGGGATTCCACCTGCTGGATTTCCAGCGCCGATACCGCCGACGGCAGGAGCAGCGCCAGGATGGCGGCAAGATGCAGTCTCCGCTTCATGATTCACCCTCCGGGCTGCGCAGCCAGCCGGTGACCGACCGTTCCGGCAGGAACACTTCCCGGGCCGCCTGCAATATCTCTTCCGCACTCACCGACTGGATCAGCTCCGGCCATTCGGCGATATCCTGCAGCGTCAGGCCTGCCATCAATTCGCGGCCATAGCGGAATGCAAGCCCATGCACGCTGTCCTGTTCATAAATCCAGCCGGCCCGCGCCGCCTTGCGGATCCGCCGCAACTGCTCTTCCTCGATTTCGCTCTCCAGGAAAGCCGCCAGCGTGCGGTCAAGCGCCGCTTCCGCCTCCTCAAGGGAGACGTCCTCGGCGGGCAGCACGATCAGCCCGAATTCCGACCGGTCCAGAGTCGCGCCGGAATAGAATGCATCGCTGTGGATGGCGATCTGCTCCTCGACCTCGAGCTTCTGTTTCAGGAATGAGCTCAGCCCGTCGCCGGACAGCACCGTTTCGAGCATTTCCAACGCCGCCGCCTGCCGCTGGTCGCCCGGGTTGCGTTCCGGAGCCAGATAGGTGCGGAACACCTGGCGCAGCGAAATCCGCTCATCCTCGAAAACCAGGCGGCGACCGGCGAGATGCGGCGGTTCCTGGGGCCTCTGCCGCGCCTCAATCTCCGGATTCGCCGGCAGGGGACCGTAATAGCGCTCCGCCAGCACACGCGCCTCGTCCACGGTCACATCGCCGGCGAGCACCAGGATCGCATTATTGGGGGCGTAATGGCGGCGGTAAAATCCAAATATATCATCACGGTTCAGCGCCTCGATCTCATGCTTCCAGCCGATCACCGGCACCCCGTAGGGGTGATTCAGATACAGCGATGCGCTGCTCTGCTCGCGGAAAAGGCTCCCCGGATTGGTATCGGTCCGCTGGTTGCGTTCCTCCAACACAACCCGGCGTTCGGTTTCAATATCCTCGTCGGAGATGATGATTCCATGCATCCGGTCGGCTTCCATTTCCATGATCGTGCCGAGACGGTCGGCGGCGATGCGTTGCACATAGGCGGTGAAATCCCTGCCTGTGAACGCGTTGTCGGAGCCGCCGAGTTCCTGCACCACATCGCGGAATACACCGGGTGGGAATTTTTCCGTGCCCTTGAACATCAGATGCTCAACAAAATGCGCGATACCGGATTTACCCGGCGGGCCATCGGAGCCACCGGTGCGGTACCACAGCAGCTGCGATACCGCCGGTGCCCGGTGGTCCTCAATCACCACTACCTGCAATCCGTTTTCGAGCCGGAACTCAGTGACCTTCTGAGCGGCATCCGCGGTGCCGTTCATCAGCGACAGGGCGACCGCCGCCGCGGTAAGGCGTTTCATCATGCTATTTCTCCGTCGCGGTCATCGGGCGGTATCCAAAGGGATACGTGACAGGATTGCGTCAGTTCGGCTCCGGCGGAGCCGCCGGCGTGCGGATATTGGCACGGCGGAGCCTTTCCAGTTCCAAATAGGGTTCGAGCGAGGTATCGCTATAGGCTTGGTAATACAGATTCACATCGAAGACCCGTTCCAGAAATCTGCCGTGACTGCGGCGCCGGAACTCCAGATCCTCGTTTTCAATCCGCTGCCGGATCATCGGATCCAATCCAAACCGGGTCGCATAGGCGATTATCCCGCGATCGCTTGCCGGCGGCACTGTCCCGCCGGCACGGGTCGAGCCGCCGAGCGAGGCGATAGCGTCTTCCGTCGGCCGGTAGTCGGCGCGGTTCGACGCGCCCGGTGTCGGCAGGGCCAGTTCCGTGTTCAAATCCGGATAAACGATCGGCTTCGAGACCACCGTTGCCAGTTCATCGGGACTGCCGGTGTTCTTGAACTGCATCAGGTCCGGAATTTCCGCCTCATCGCCACCGGTTGAACAGCCGGCCACAATCATTGCGGCAACCGCCGCGGATATGCTCGCCAAACGCATGGCTCACCTCAGACTCGTCTCGCGCCGCATTCCAATCATAAAGCCGGAATTCATTCAACCTTTGTCGGGCCGGAGAGTGCAGTAGGCCACGAGACCGAACGCGCCGCCGACAATGGCCGCATCGGCAAGATTGAAGACGAAGGGATTCTCAACGCCGCAACATGTCACATTGAGAAAATCCACCACCGCGCCATGCAGCAGCCGGTCAAGCGCGTTTCCGAGCGCGCCTCCGGCCAGGAGGCCGGTGAATATCCGCTCGACCCGCCGGCGGCGGGCGCACCAGTAGAGGGCAGCAAAGGCGAGCAGGATCGAAACCCCGATCAGGATCCAGCGCAGCGCCTCAGATTCGCTGTCGAACAGGCCGAAATTGATGCCCCGGTTCCAACCCATGCGGAAATTCACATAGGGCGGCAGCACATCGCGGCTGAACAACCGGTCGAGATCGAGAACCGTCAACACGTAGAGTTTCAGCGCCTGATCGGCGGCGAAAGCCGCGAACGCCGCCGCCAGCGCCAGCCGCATCGCTCAGTGCCGGAAATGCCGGCTGCCGGTCATGATCATCGCCAGGCCCAGCTCATCCGCCCGGCGGATCACCTCCGCATCGCGCTTCGACCCTCCGGGTTGAATGATCGCCCGGACACCGGCCGCCGCCAGCACCTCGACGCCGTCGGCAAAGGGAAAAAACCCATCCGATGCCGCCACCGCCTCTCTGCCGGCAAGCGGCCGCGCCGCCGCCTCCGCCGCATCCACCCGGCTGGTGCGGCCGGAACCGATACCGACAGCGGCACCGTCCGCAACCACGACCACGGCATTCGATCTCGCATGCCTGACCAGTTTCCAGGCGAATTCCAGATCTCCGCGCTCCGCCTGACCGGGCTGCCTTTTGCTGACAATTTTCCAGTCCGGGGCACCGATGTCACCGGGATCACGCTCCTGTATCAGGAAGCCGCCATGCACGGTCCTGACCTCGGTGACCGCCTGGCCCGGCTGCGGCAGCTGCGCCGTGAGCAGACGCACCCGATCCCTGCGGCCGAGAATCGATACCGCCTCCGGCACCGCTCCGGTGGCGATGACCAATTCATAGAATTCCGCCGTGATCCGCCCGGCGGCAGCCGCGTCCAACTCACAATTGAAGCCGATGACGCCGCCGAAAGCCGAAACCGGGTCGGTTTCGCGGGCGCGCAGAAAGGCCTCAACCGGTGTCGGCGCGCATGCGGCTCCGCAGGGCGCGCCATGCTTGACAATGGCGCAGGCGGCGGCAGCAGCCGGGTCGAATTCCGCCACCAGCGCCTGCGCCGCATCGGCATCGGCGATATTGTTGTAACCGAGATCCGGCCCCGTGAGCTGTTCCGCCGAAGCCAGGCCGGAAAACGGCGCGACGCTATAGAACCCGGCCCGCTGGCGCGGGTTTTCGCCATAGCGGAGTGCCCGCACCTGTTCCAGCACCAGCGCCTTGCGAGGCGGGTGCAGATCTTCGGAAAGCACCTCCGCGACGGCGGCATCATAGGCGGAGATGCGGGCAAACACCGAAGCCGCCGCGTGGCGGCGGTATTCACCGCTGACGCCGCCGTCGCCGGCCTCGATCTCGAGCATCAGCGACTGGTAATCCTTCGGATCGGCGACCACGGTCACCCATTCATGGTTCTTCGCCGCCGCCCGCAGCATCGCCGGCCCACCGATATCGACCGCTTCCGCCGCCTGCCGGCTCCAGCCATCCGCCGCAACCCGCCCGAAGGAGTACAACCCGCCGACAACCAGATCGATCGGCTCCACCCCCAGCCCGGCGAGTTCGCGCATATGCCGCGCATCCCCGCGATCGGCGAGAATCGCCGCATGCACCGCCGGATGCAGCGATTTGACCCGCCCGCCGACGAGCGACCTGAAGCCGGCAATCTGCGACAATTCCCGCACCGGAATGCCAGCCCCGCGCAGCCGGTCACCGGTGCCGCCCGTCGCCAGCAGCACGACGCCCTTATCCGCCAGGAACTGCGCCAGCTTCGCCAGCCCGGTCGGGTCCGAGACCGACAGCAGCGCCCGCCGGATGCGGACACCATCAACCATTTGCAACGCGTTCAATCTCCCACCTCAGCTGCGCCGTGCCCTTCTCGAACTCGGCATAACACACGATCTGCCGACTGTCGCAAATCCGGCCCGAACCTTCATCCAGATACCGGCTCGGCTCCAGCGTCGGCTGCGCCGCACCTTCAAGGCGAAAGCGCCACATCTCGCCATTGGCGAGCGAAATACCGACCTCCTTCACCCCCAGCTGCTTAAGCCCGCAGTCCGGATGCATATGGAAACGCAGCGCAAACGGCAGGTTTGAGCGGCCGGTCCCGGCCAATGCCCCGTCAAACACCAGACGGTCTTCATCCGACCGCGCCCATATCGTGTCCTCGGCCCAAAGCCGGCCACCATCGGGCCGCAGATCCAGCCGCCGCAGATGCGTCAGCCCGAAGAGTGGCACGTAGCCATTGTGGCTGACGATCACCGTGACCCCCTCATCCCCGGGCAACTGCTCGATGCGGATATCATCGGGGCAGACGACAATGATTTCCTCACGCCCCGCTTTCTGCAGCACCGGCGCGCTGAGACGCGATGAAGACTGCGCATCGATCTCGACGGTGCTGTGCGCCCCGGTGGCACGCGCCCGACGCTGGGTTTCGGCGTCGAACCCGGCGCCGGGGCCCATATTCACAACCATCGGACAGCGCCCGGAAACCATCTCGAATGCCGCCGTGCTGGCATGCGCCGAATGTGAATTCCATCCCGTCAGCGGTGCCGCCGCATCGACGATGACGCTCACACCGCCCGATGCCATGCGCGCATATCCCATGGCCAGCGCCGGAACCGCCCCCGGCCTTGAAGCCAGCAGCCGATCCAACCGGCCCGGATCGGGATTGCCGCCGCCCTGGAACCGCGCCAGCGAGCCGTCGGCATGCCTGAGCAGGCGCAGGATCGATACCGACTCCCCGATCGTATCAATCAGGGCCCGCGGTGCCAGGCAGCCGGCGGAAGCGAGAAGCGCCGCGCACCAATCCAACAGGCAGGCGATACCCAGCAACTCCTCCGGGTTACGCGAGTCCAAACCTTTATCGGGCACGATCAGCGTCCGCCCGGTTTCACCCAACCGTCGCGCCGCATCCTGCGCGGACCGCAACCGACCCCCCGTCGACAGTTCCGCATACAGAAGGCCCGCCAGCGCCTCCACCCGCGGCAGACCCACAGTCGCATTTCCATGCAGTTTGCGCAGCCGACGCGCATGCAGCCGGATCGATTCGGCGAACTCCGCCCGTTCCCCTGTTCCCGCCATCGCCAACAGCATGAATTCGGCATGCCGCAGCCGCACCACCCGCCGCCCGGCAATATGCGGCAGCCAGGCCGCCTCCTGTCCGCCTGTCCGGCCCCGCATCCAATCAAAAACCCACCGCTTCGCCAGCGCCACCGCATCGCTGCCCCGGTAGGCGGCGAGGTCATCCAGCCACGCGAAGCCATGCAGTTCCGCCCGCAGCGCCGCCAGATTCCAGATATCCCCATCCGGAATCTCAATTTCCTCCCCGTCCGCCGAATACACGCCCCGGGACAGCGCCCGCCCCCGCTCGACAGACCCCTGCTGTTTCGGCTCCGCCTTCAGACAACGCCAATGCGGCAGCGCATCCGTCGCAGCGACCCGCGCCTCAGCCGGGCCCGCAAGGCGCGGCCATAAATCCGCAAGTGACCAGTTCCGCATCAATCACCACCCGCATCATGGGAAGTCTCACCAATACACCAAAACAACGCAATGGCCGCACGAAATCAAGGAACACCCTCACCACCGGAGATTTCACCTCCGCTGTCAGGATAGATGTGCCGCACCCGGCAAGCGGATGATCAAGCGGCGGATTCCGTCAATTCAAGCCCGCCACGATCCGCTGCATTAAACAGCCTGCATCCGCTTTCTGCGATCCCTTGTGTTGCGGGTTGCGGCGGCGGAGCCATCGTGAAAAGTGCCGACCAGCCGCTGCCACTTCACCGATCGATTCGGTAAACGCTCCACACGCGACCGTCCGCATACCCGCCACCTGGCGACCCTTAGCAAAGCGAACCGGATGCTTCGCGATGTCTGATCTCTTCGCTATTCGCTTCGTCGCAGTTCAACCCAGACACGAAAATTCTATAGGCTGCTCTCTCTGGAACCTTCCCGTCGTCCTTGAGCTTCCTGACCCTCGCGGCAACATTTGTCACCATTCCAAAGCGGCCTCCCCGGTTAATATGGGCGGTGAACGCTGTAGCCCGGCAACGCATCGCGGTGTCGACGACGACACGTCCGCCATGGACTTATGGGAATCAGGAGGCAGACAGGCTCGCGCCGGGGGACCCAACCGTGGCACAAGACGCGTCAGTACCAAATATTGTAAATTGTTCTTCGGTTGGTCATCACATTTTGCGAATAGTCGGTTTGCCACCAATCTTTTTTCGTAATCGGCTACGGCCTCTACTGCCTTGGTGCCTTGGTGCCTTGACGTGCCCGTCTGCGATGTTCGCTGCGCAGTAAATAATACAATTTTCTTGAATATTGTTTAGAGTTCATATATTTGCTGCACAGCAAAATATGTAGAATCGTGATGCTTGACCCGGACATAATGGAGGGACAACTGCTTGAAGAGTTCCTGAAAGCCCTGCAGGAACTGCCCGAAGTGCGGGCGAAATTCAGTGGGATCGAACAGCCGGGTGGTATCAATCGAGGACATGACGCACAGGTTGACCTTCAAGCGTGCGGAAAGGCTGCCACCTTGCTGATACAAGTGAAGAAAGAGGTATATCCCCGCGATGTGCGGCAGATGCTGTGGCCGCTCCGGGAATCTGCACATGGACGGCTTGATCCGGAGGCAGGACGGCAGGCGGTGATCTTCCTGATCGCCCAATTGATTTCACCTGGAGCCAGGGAACTGCTGCGAAACGAGCGGGTTGGCTACTACGACAGCAGCGGCAGCTTGTTTCTTCCCGCGTTCAACATTTATGCGTACGTGGACAAGCCGCCCCCGAAAAGCCGGTCTCGGTCTATCCGTTCCGTGTTTTCGGGCCGTCGTGCGCAAGTGTTGCACGCGATCCTGCTGCGGCATCGCGAATGGTTCGGAGTGAAGGACATCGCCAACCAGGCCCGGGTTTCGCCCTCGACCGCTTCGCAGGTGCTGACGGAACTGGAAAAATTCGGTTGGGTGATGTCGCGTGGACAGGGGCCGGGAAAGAAACGTCATCTGCAAGAGCCGGGTGCCTTGCTGGATGCGTGGCAGAACCAGGAAGCGGTAAAGCGGCGGTTGTCCATGCGGCGTTATTTCGTGCCGTTGGCGCGCGCGGAAGGGCTGGTCGAGAAGTTCGCTGAAGTCTGCGCAGAGCATAAGGCCGAGTACGCGATCACCCACCAGGCGGCAGGGCAACGGTACGCGCCGTTCCTGTCGACTATCTCCCAAGTCCGTAGTCGGCTGCTGAACGGCCCGGCGGCAGACCGGGCTCTCGGCGCACTGGATGCCCGGGTCGTTGACCAAGGCGCGAACCTTACGGTTATCGAGGCCAGGTCGCCGGGTGAGTTGCTGTTTCGGGAATGCATGAACGGGATCTGGTTGGCAGGTGCAGTGCAGGTTTACCTTGATCTGATGCGCAGCGAGGGCCGCTCCAGGGAAATGGCCAGGCACCTGCGGGACGAAAGGATCGGCTTCTGATGGTGAAGCCCGTGACGTTTGACGGCTACTGCGAAGGATACACGGTCGAGTGCGAGCGCGTCCTCGTAACCCTGCTACGCGGACTTGGTCCGTGGAAGAAATCGGTGTTTCTGGTGGGCGGATTGACTCCCAGATACCTTGTGAAAGCCCGGCCGCCAGAAGTCCCGGCGCATGCGGGCACGCTCGATGTGGACGTCGTGATCGACCTGCAGATCCTAGCTGATACCGCGGGATATCGCACGCTCGAGGAGAACCTGCGAAAGATAGGGTTCGAGCGCTCAACGAACGAAGTGGGACAGAAGCTCTCATGGCGGTGGCAGACCCGCACCAAAAACGGCGCGCTGATGATCGTCGAGCTGCTCGCGGATGCACCGGAGATTGCCGGTGGCAGGGTGGAGCCGCTGCCCACGGAAGGGAACATTTCCGCGCTCAATATCCCGCACTCTTCAATCGTCGTTGAAATGCACCAGGTCGCGGAGATTCGGGCGGAACTCCTTGGCGGTGCGGGATTCGCCGTCGAAGAGGTGAGATATGCCGATCTGGTGAGCTTCACCTGCCTGAAGGCCTTCGCGTTCGATCAGCGTTTCGAGCGGAAAGACGCGTATGACTTGGCCTATTGCATTGAAAACGCGGAGGAGGGCCTCGACGGCGTTGCACAGATGTTTCGTGCGGCTTTGAAGGGCATACACGGCGCAGTTGTCCAGGATTGTTGTTCAATTCTCCGCAATCGTTTTGCGGGGGAGCACGAGGTCGAAGGGTATCGGAAGGACGGTCCGGCAGCTGTGGCCCTGTTCGAGTTGGGCAAGGATGGCGACGCTGACAGGCACGACTCACGGTTGCTGAGACAGCGGCAGGTCAACAACATGATGGAGCGGCTTCTGGCGGCGATCGAGGCATGATCTGTTCCATAACCGCACCGCCTTCGGACTCGTCGCCGGAGAAGTCCTGGCGCAGAACGTCAAGGCCAGGCTGAACCTGACCAAACACAATTGGGTTTCTGAGCCGGTGGCCGGAGAGGACAGAAAATCGTTAACTATCACAACCCTATACCTTGCTTTCTGCGCGGAACGGCGGATGGTGCCGGGGATTGGTGAAGTTGCAATTCGACCCCGATGCCTTTCCTGTTCTGGTCGGGAAGGCAGGGCAACCGTGGTCATTCCGTTGAAATTGAACCGGAGGTCGCCGCGGCCGTCTGATCGCAGGATTTACATGAATCGCAAATTCAGCGGACGTTTTCTTCAGAAGACTCAAGGAATTCCGCAGGGTCGCCACATGACACAACAAAGCTCGCCCATTACTTCCTGTCTGCGGCCTGTCTGGCCGTCAGCCGTTCTCCGCTCCGGAAAATCACGACTTTGTAAGTTAAGGCCATCATTTGATACAGTGACCTAACCTGAATTTCTCATACCAAGTGTTGTGAAACAGGGGAGATGCTGTTATAAGCTGTTGAAATTGAAAGACAAACATCTCAAACAGCGGGGTCTCCCCTTGACGACAGTCTGTACCGGTCCGAAGCTCTCCTGTCAATCTCCCGATGGTGTCCGCCAGCCCCTGATCGCCGCCG
>JAPOXR010000031.1 GCA_026706985.1 Paracoccaceae bacterium
GCTTATAACAGCATCTCCCCTGTTCCACAACCTTGGGTAAGAGAAATTCGGGCTAACTATTCGCAGACCACCCCGTCACCATCGCCGTCATGCATGAATACATAGGCCGGATGGTCTGATTGCACCGGAGCAATGCCATGCCGCCTGGCTTCCTTGCAGGTGATTCTGCCGTTTCCATTGTCGTCATAGCGCCGCAGCACCTCGCTGTCTTTTGTTGACGCGTCCCTGACTTTCACCCGTCTGGGAAATTTCCGATGGCAGATGAGCGGTTGCATTTCCGTGTCGGGGCAGTCCCGCAGCACTTGTTCCAGCGCTTCCATCTCCCGGCGGTCGATCGTGAGACCGTAGAGGCGGCGGACCTCGACAATCCGCGCCGCGAACCAACAGGCATTGTGCTCCGGGATCCAGTCGGCGGCATCCTTGCCCCGTTTGGAGTTCCGGTTCAGCTCCGGTGCCGCCAATGTCAGGTTGCGGATGTCGGAGGCGAATTGCCGACGGACTTCCCGGCTGCGCGCGCAGAGACCGGAATCATGTGCCTCGCTGACCGCGATGATATGTTCGATATCGGTTTCGTCCGTGGAATTGAAACAGGTGCCGCTATAGGGTCCGTAGACGGCCCCGATCCGCTCGACGATCTCCTTCTCGGTCGATCCGCTGTAGCGGTAATCGCGGCGGTTATAGGGCGAGCATCGATGCTCCGGCGCAACCTCTATCCCGCGCCAGGTTTCCGCCGCGGCGGGAATATTCCAGGCCAGAAAAACGGCCAGCGCGCCGAAAATCATGAGCCCGTCCGCTATTTTAACATCAGCAATTTCATGATCTCACTTTACTTGCCGCAAAAGCTGATTAGGAGTCATCTATGTGATGCCGGATTCAATCAAAAGCCTTGGCGGGGCATTGCGGCGGGCCACGCGGGAACGGCTGACATTCAATGGACGAAACCACAGCGTGCTGATCCTGTCGCTGGGCGGGCTGGCGCTGTCTCTGCTGGTGCGGGCTCTGACGCCCGACGGGTATGAATTTCCTGAAACTCTGGCAAAGCGGTTTGATCTCGCAGGCGCTGTCAACGAGGCGGAGAACTGGCTGCAGGAAAATATCAGTTTCATCACCCGCGCGGTCTCAGAATTCATGGGATACTGGCTGGAGAAGCTGGAACTGTTCCTGTGGTTCGCGCCATGGCCGGCTGTTGCGTTGGCCCTGACCCTGCCGGCACTGGCATATGGCGGGCTGGGGCTTGGCCTGTTCACCTTCGCCGGTGTCATGTGCTGGGGTCTTTTCGGGATGTGGGACGCAGCGATGTCAACGCTGTCACTCATGGGTGTATCGGTCATCTTTTCCGCAATTCTCGGAATCCTTGTCGGCATTCTCTGCGCCCGCAGCAACCGGACCGAAGCCATCGTCCGCCCGATTCTCGACACAATGCAGACCATGCCGGCATTTGTTTACCTGATTCCCGCCATCTTCTTTTTCGGCATCGGCGGCCCTTCCGCCGCCGTGGCCATCGTCATCTACGCCATTCCACCGGTGATCCGCCTCACCAATCTCGGCATCAGACAGGTTCCTGCGACCATGATTGAAGCCGCCGACGCTTTCGGCTCGACGCCGCGGCAGAGGCTGTGGAAGGTGGAAATTCCGCAGGCCCTGCCATCGATAATGCTGGGTATCAATCAGACCATCATGATGGCTCTCGGCCTGTGCGTGCTCGCGACTTTTATCGGTGCAGGCGGCTTGGGCGAGGAGGTCTGGAAAGCTCTCCGGCGGCTTAAGGTCGGCTGGGCCCTGGAAGGCGGGCTGTGTATCGTTTTCATGGCCATCATCTTCGACCGCCTGTCGATCGCCATGAGCACGCCTGCGGACAGAAGATCACTTTATGACCCCTCCAGGCTGCGTTTCCGCCTGTTGCCGCAGAAATGGGACAGTTTCGCTCCTGCCCGGTGGATCGAATCGGTAATTGATGTGCTGTGGCGGAAAGCCGTCATGATCTCCGGCGCAGTCGCAGGGCTGTCTGCAGCGGCCGCGATTGCCGCCAAACCGTTGATCGGCGAAGAATTCGCAGCACTTCTGTCAGCCAGGATGAGGTCGCGGCACGGGCTTCTGACCGGCGGGGTACTGATTATTCTCATCTTTCTTTGGGACAGTTGGATATCCGGGATCGGTACTTTTCCACGCGACTGGACAATCTCGATTCGGGAACCCGCGGATGGTGCGGTGGCATGGTTGGCAGTCAACCCCACTTTTATCGCCTTTACCACCGGAACCCGGGCGTTCATTTACCTCTATATTCTGAATCCGCTCGATAATTTCTTCGTCGGACTTCCCTGGTGGTACGTGCTGGCAGCGTTTTTCGTATTGATACTGGTCTCGGTGAATTGGAAGTTCGCCGTTATCTCGGTCCTGGCTTTCCTGTTCACCGGCATCACCGATTTATGGGGCGTCACCATGTATACACTGGCCTCGACCATTGCATCAGTCTCGGTCTGCGTGGTCATCGGCCTCCCCATCGGCATCATCGCTGCCCATAACCGAACCCTGGATAATTTCATCCGACCGATTCTCGATGCAATGCAGACCATGCCGGCTTTCGTCTATCTGGTGCCGGTACTGATGTTTTTCGGCGGCAATCCGGTGACCGCCATCATCGCGACCGTCGTCTACGCGATCCCGCCGATGATCCGTATGACCATTCTCGGTCTGCGCCAGGTTCCCGAAAATGTCACTGAGGTTTCCGGGTCGTTCGGGGCAACGGGGTTGCAGACGCTGATCAAGCTGAAGCTGCCGATGGCCTCCCCTTCCATCATGCTGGGTGTGAACCAATCCGTTGTCATGGCATTGGCGATGCAGGTCATCACGCCGCTGGTCGCAGGCCTCGGACTCGGCAAAGAAGTGTTTGACGCCATGAATTTCGCCGATACCGGGCAAGGGCTCATGGCAGGCATCGGAATAGTGCTGTTGGCGATCGTGCTCGACAGGCTGACGCAGGGATGGACCCGCCGGCAGCGCCAGGCACTCGGACTTTGACCGCGCCCACTCCGCTGCGGTTTTCAGGTTTCAATACACTGGACAGCGGACTGCCCATTCATTACCAACCGAAGGTCTGAAACCGGTGGCCTGAACCGCCAGAAAGACGGAGGAGACAAATGAAGCCGTTGCATATACTGAAAACCGGGGGTGCCGCATTGGCCACATCCCTGATGGCTCTGGTGGGCTCACCGGTCGCCGCACAGGGTGTCCTCACCGCCCCGGTCGCTGACTGGACCGGCGGTCAGGTTACCTGTCATATCCTGCAGGTGATTTTGGAAGATGAACTTGGTTACAAGGTCAAGCGGATTGTCATGCCCGCCGGGCCGGCAATCTGGGAAGGTGTGCGCTCCGGCGATATGGATTTCGGGTGCGAGGCCTGGCCAAGCTATAACCCGATTTCAAGGGAATATGTCGCGGAACTCGGCGGTGACGGATCGATTGCGTTTCTTGGTGAAGCCGGGATCATCGGGCGTTCCTCCTACTATGTGCCCCGCTATCTGGTCGAGGGCGATGATGCACCCGCCAAAGGCCTGAACATGCTTGCGGATCTCAACAATCATGTCGACCTCTTCAAGACTCTGGAGTCCGGTGACAGGGGACGGCTGATCGGCTGCCCGGTGGCGGCATGGCTCTGCGAAGATGATAAGCGGCTGGAGGCGAACGGCATCAACTTCACCGCAGTCGAACTCGGCTCTGAAACCGCGCATTGGGCGGAAATGCAGGCCGCCTATAACAGGGGTGAGGCCTTTGTCGCATATGCCTGGGAACCGCACTGGATCCACGCCGCACTCGATCTGCATAAGGTTGAATTGCCGCCATATTCCGAAGACGCCTTTCCGGCGACCGGATGGTCGGAGGATGTGACTTTCAATTACGGCAATCCGAACATGTTGACTGACCATCCCGAGGCCGCTGCCGTGATCACCAATTCCTACCTGACAAATGAACAGCAGGCAGGAATGATCCTGGCGATTGATGTTGATGGACGCGATATCGACGAGGTGGTGCGCGAATGGATGGCAGCGAATGAGGATATCTGGCGCGCCTGGCTTCCCTGAAGCCATGGGTTGACCGTGTTCTCAGTTGAAGATTCGTCCAATTTGAAACTGCCGGGGCCTGCGCTCCGGCAGTCCAACATCCGGGAATGCCGGTCCTGATTGCCGGCCACCGGGATTGGGGAGTTCGCAATGGCAGCTCCGACACGCCATGATCGCAATGCAGGTGCTGACTGATGGCACTCCTGCAGGATCTTCCGAAGAAATATTTTTGCCACCTGGCGCAGACCTTGATTCGCCAAGGGCGGCTCGAGGTCACGTTTCCGGATGGAAGCGAGCGGCATTTCGGTGAACAGGATTGCAGTCCAGTCAAAATCAGAATCCATGATGAAGCGACGCTGCGCCGCCTCTGCATCAATCCGGATCTGGTGGTCGGCGAAGCCTATATGGATGAAAAGCTGACGATCGAGAATGACGAACTCTACCGGTTCCTCGAACTCGTCACCAAGAACATCTCCGGTTCCAGAGATGTGGCGTTTCGCCGTTTCGTGAATGGAATACGCACCGCGCTACGCTTCCTCAGCCAGCGCAATCCGGTCGGGCGGTCGCGGCAGAATGTCAAACATCATTATGATTTGTCGGACGAGTTATATGAACTGTTCCTGGATGCGGACCGGCAATACAGCTGCGCCTATTTTGAACATCCCGAGGCCAGCCTGGAAGAAGCCCAGATCGCCAAGAAAAAACATATCGCGCGAAAGCTGCTGCTGCAGCCGGGAATGTCGGTTCTCGATATCGGCAGTGGCTGGGGTGGAATGGGGCTGACTCTGGCGAAAGATCATGGCTGCAAAGTTCAGGGGGTGACGCTGTCATCCGGGCAGCACAGCGTGTCCAATCTGCGGGCACGTGATGAGGGCGTGGCGAACCGGGCCAATTTCACTCTGATGGATTACCGGGATGTTAAATCCGAATTTGACCGAATCGTCTCGGTCGGCATGTTCGAGCATGTCGGCGCACCCCATTACCGCGAGTTTTTCCGCTCTATGCGTCGGCTGCTGAAGGAAGATGGTGTCGCGCTGCTGCACACAATCGGCCGGACAACGCCGCCCGGGTCAACCAACCCTTGGATCACGAAATATATTTTCCCGGGCGGATATATACCGGCGATGTCAGAGGTCACTGCCGCGATTGAAAGGGAAGGCCTGATTGTCACCGATGTTGAAGTGCTGCGACTGCATTATGCCGAGACGCTGAAAAACTGGCATGAACGGTTTCTCGACAATATCAAATGGGTGAGAGAGCTCTATGATGAGCGCTTTTGCAGGATGTGGAGATTCTATCTCATCGCCTGTGAAGTCGGATTCCGGCATGCCGGACAGGTGGTTTTTCAGTTTCAGATTTCCAGGAATGTGGGTGCTGTCCCGACGACCAGGAACTATCTATACGATCTAACCTGAACGTGATGATGTCGGGTCTGTCTCATTTTCACACACGGACCCGGCGCGGCTTGCGTCTTTCACTACGCATTCTATAAACCCCTGCGAACCGGGTCCGCCTTGCTCATCGGGGGCCAGAGCGGGGAATTCGTAAATGCCGAAAAGAACCGATGTCGAATCCATCATGATCATCGGCGCCGGACCGATCATCATCGGTCAGGCCTGCGAATTTGATTATTCGGGAACCCAAGCCTGTAAAGCGCTGCGCGAAGATGGTTACCGGATCATCCTGCTGAACTCCAACCCGGCGACAATCATGACCGATCCGGCGATGGCGGATGCCACCTATATCGAACCGATCACAATCGATGTTGTCGCCAGGATCATTGAGCGCGAGCGCCCCGATGCGCTGCTCCCGACAATGGGAGGACAGACCGCGCTGAACACCGCATTGGAAGCCGCCGAAGCCGGAATCCTGGATAAATTCGGTGTCGAACTCATCGGCGCCGGAGGCGAGGCCATCCGCAAGGCCGAAGACCGCCGATTGTTTCGCGAAGCAATGGACCGGATCGGTCTCGAGAGTCCCCGCTCGGCTATTGCGAATTCACTTTCAGAGGCCATTGATGCACTGAGCATTGTCGGATTGCCGGCGATCATCAGACCCGCTTTCACACTCGGTGGAACCGGCGGCGGGATCGCTTTCAACCGCAGCGACTTTGAGAATCTGTGCAGGATCGGCTTGGAAACCTCGCCGGTGGAGCAGATCCTTATCGACGAAAGCCTTCTGGGATGGAAGGAATTCGAGATGGAGGTCGTCCGTGACAAAGTCGACAACGCCATCATTGTCTGTTCCATCGAAAATGTCGACCCGATGGGGGTGCATACCGGGGATTCGATCACCGTCGCCCCGGCCTTGACGCTGACCGACAAGGAATATCAGCTGATGCGCAACGGATCGATCTCGGTTCTGCGCGAAATCGGCGTCGAAACCGGAGGCTCGAATGTCCAATGGGCAATCGATCCGAAAACCGGTCGGATGGTGATCATTGAAATGAATCCCCGGGTGTCACGGTCCTCTGCACTGGCTTCGAAAGCCACCGGATTTCCAATCGCGAAAATCGCCGCCAAACTGGCTGTCGGCTACACTCTGGACGAGTTGGAAAATGATATCACCAAGGTCACACCGGCCTCATTTGAACCGACGATCGACTACGTCGTCACCAAGATTCCCCGCTTCACCTTCGAGAAATTTCCCGGGGCGAAACCCGAACTGACGACGGCGATGAAATCTGTCGGCGAAACCATGGCTATCGGCCGATCATTTCACGAGAGCGTGCAGAAAGCTCTGGCGTCACTGGAAACCGGGCTATCCGGATTCGACGAAATCGAAATTGACGGCGCCCCTGACCGCGCCGCGATCATCCGGGCGGTTTCGGCCCGGTCCCCTGACAGAATGCGCCTGATCGCGCAGGCAATGCGGCATGGGCTTACGGATGTGGAGCTGCATGAAGCCACCGGCTATGACCCCTGGTTCCTCGCCAGAATCCGGGAAATCATCACCGCCGAGAATGACGTTCATTCCGGCGGGTTGCCGAAAACCGCCGCCGCTGTCCGCCGGCTGAAGATGATGGGTTTCACCGATGCCCGTCTTGCGGACCTGACCGGATGCAGCGAACAGGAAGTCCGTGCCTCCCGTATCCGGCACGGAGTTACGCCGGTTTTCAAACGTATCGATACCTGCGCTGCCGAATTCGAAGCCCTGACTCCCTACATGTATTCGACATATGAGGCGCCTGGCATGGGCAGTGTCGAATGCGAATCACAGCCTTCCGGTAACAGGAAGATCGCCGTTCTCGGCGGTGGCCCGAACCGTATCGGGCAGGGAATCGAGTTTGATTATTGCTGTTGCCATGCCTGTATGTCGCTGAGCCGGGCCGGGTTTGAAACCATTATGGTGAACTGCAATCCGGAAACGGTATCGACCGATTATGATACATCCGACCGGCTCTATTTCGAGCCGCTCACCCTCGAACATGTGATCGGCATTCTGGAAACCGAGAGCCGCAATGGCGAATTGGCCGGGGTAATCGTTCAATTCGGCGGCCAGACTCCCCTCAAGCTGGCATCTGCGATCGAAGAGGCCGGGTTTCCGATCCTCGGCACACCGCCCGCTGCGATTGACCGGGCGGAAGATCGTGAACAATTCAAGCAATTGCTCAATGAACTCGGATTGCGTCAGCCGCGCAACGGAACCGCGGTGAATCTGGAGCAGGCCTACCAGGTTGCCGAGGAGGTCGGTTTCCCGGTGGTGGTGCGGCCATCCTACGTGCTTGGCGGCCGGGCGATGGAAATTGTCCGCGACCGGCAGCAACTCGGCCATTACATGCGGGAAGCGGTGGCAGTGTCCGGAACCAATCCGGTGCTGATCGATCAATTCCTCCCGGACGCGGTCGAGATCGATGTTGATGCTTTGTCCGATGGCAGTGATGCCCATATTGCCGGCATAATGCAGCATATCGAACTCGCCGGTGTGCATTCAGGCGACAGCGCCTGTTCGCTGCCACCCTACTCGCTTAATCGCGATATCACGGAAGAACTCACGCGGCAGACAAGTGAGCTCGCCATCGCACTCGGCGTCAAGGGTCTGATGAACGTGCAATTCGCAATTCAGGATGGCGTCATCCACCTGCTTGAAGTCAATCCAAGGGCGTCCAGAACCGTTCCTTTCGTGGCCAAAGCGGTCGGCTCCCCGATCGCCTCGATCGCCGCAAGGCTGATGGCCGGGGAAAAGCTGTCGCAATTTGAACTCCGTCCGGCGGAACCCGACATATTCTCGGTCAAGGAAGTCGTGTTACCGTTTGCCCGTTTTCCGGGCGTTGACGCATTGCTGGGGCCGGAAATGCGTTCGACCGGCGAGGTGATGGGGTTGGCGAAAACCTTTGAGCAGGCTTTCCTGAAGGCCCAGATCGGCGCCGGCATGCATCTTCCCGATTCCGGCCAGATATTCATATCGGTTAAGGATGCGGATAAGTCATCTTCCATGCTGAACGCGGCACGGGTTTTCGCATCGCTCGGCTTCAGTCTCACCGCCACCCGCGGCACAGCGGCCTTTCTGCAGGCAGGGGGAATAGGCTGTGGTGTGATCAACAAGATTTTTGAAGGCCGCCCGAATGTCGCCGACGCCCTGCGGAATGGTGAGATTGCGTTGGTCGTGAATTCAACCGAGGGAAGGCAGACCGTCGCCGACAGTCTAACCATCAGAACCGCCGCAATTGCCGGAAATGTGCCTTACTGCACGACCGCGGCGGCGGCACAGGTCATTGCCCGGGTCCTGGAATCGCGTGACCGGCAGGAATTTTCAGTGCAGTCACTGCAATCCATTGAAGCGGCTTAAGCCTCCGGATTGTCAAACGGTATTTGGCGGTGTCTCACCGGCGAAATATGCCTTCAGATTATCCAGAGCCATGAAACCCATGGCCTCGCGCGCCTCCAGAACCGACGTTCCGAGATGCGGCAGCAACACAACATTATCCATTCCGATCAAAGCCTCGGGGACCGCCGGTTCGAATTCGTAAACATCAAGCCCGGCACCGGCAATCACACCTGCCTCGAGGGCTTTGATCAAGGCCGCCTCATCCACGACATCACCACGGGATATGTTCACCAGAATTCCATGCGGCTGCATTGCCGCGAGCAAATCCGCATCCACAAGGTGAAGCGAGTCCGGCCCGCCGCGCACCGCAATGACCACGAAATCAGCCGAGGCTGCAACAGCCTCCGCTGAGTCGAGTTGGCGGCAGGGAAATTCTGTATCATCCACCTGCGAACGGTTGTGGAACACCACATCCATCCTGAAGCCCAAATGGCAGCGACGGGCAATCTCTTTACCGATCCGGCCCATTCCGATGACACCAAGCGTTTTCCCGGTGACATTGGTACCCAGCATCTGTGTCGGCTGCCACCCGGTCCAGCTGCCTGCACGTACCAGCCGGTCTCCTTCAACCGCCCGCCTTGCCGTCGCCAGCATCAGCAGCACCGCAATATCGGCCGTCGCATCGGTCACCGCGCCCGGAGTGTTGGTGACGGTAATGCCATGCCATGCAGCGGCCGCCGAATCGATGTGATTGTATCCGGCGCCGAAATTCGCGAGTATCCGGCATTGTAACGGCTTCGCCGAGGCGAAGGCCTGCGCGTTGAACTGATCCGAAAGTGTGGGCAACGCGCCGTCATATGATTGCAGACAGTCGGCAGCCTCCTCAATCGTCATCGGCTGCTGATGCTCGCGTGTGATCACTTCAAACTCTTTCGCTGCCGATGCCATGACAGCTTCCGGCAGCGTTCGGGAAAACAGGATTCTTGGCCGTTTCATCAGAACATCCTCCCACCTGCCGGGACCTCGGAATCCGGTACGATCAGCACCACTTCACCATCTTCATCAGGAAGACCCAACACCAAAATCTCAGATCTGAATTTACCGATCTGGCGCGGCGGAAAATTCACTACCGCAAGCACCTGTCTGCCGATCAGCTGCTCGGCCTGGTAATGTTTCGTGATCTGTGCGGAGCTCTTGCGCTCACCGATTTCCGGCCCGAAATCCACCCACAGCTTGAGGGCAGGTTTTCTGGCTTCCGGATAGGGTTCGGCCCTGACGATCCGGCCGACTCTGATATCGATCCTGAGAAAATCCTCGAAGCTGATTTCAGCCATCGGTCTTACCCAACTCACGCGATCTGTCCGCTGCCGCCTTTACTGATCTGCGCATGAGTGTGGCAAGTCCGTTTTTTTCGTCCATCAGGTGTGAGAGAGCCGCCGCGGTGGTTCCCGCCGGTGAAGTGACATCGACGCGCAGCTGCGAAGGGCTCGGCCCCGACAGCAGTGCCAGTCTTCCGGCGCCCGCTACGGTGGCTTTCGCCAGGCGCAGCGCCAAACCCGGTTCCAAACCCTCATCTATGCCGGCCGCGGTCAGTGTCTCAATCAGGTGAAACACGTAGGCTGGACCTGAGCCGGATACGGCGGTCACCGCGTCCAACTGCGATTCATCATCAAGGCGAACCGTTTCGCCGGCAACCGAAAGCAGGTCTTCCGCGAGTTCCAGCACATTCCCATCGGCACAGCGATTGCCGATCAAGGCTGAAATTCCGTGGCCGATCGCCGCAGGTGTATTGGGCATCGCGCGCACAATAGGTGTCCGGGAGCCGAACACGCCCTGGAGAAAATTCAGCGTGATCCCGGCAGCGATGGAAAGAATCACCGTGTCCGCATTGCCCAGCGGCTGCACCATACGCACGGCATCCGGCAGTATCTGCGGTTTCACCGCGAGCACGCAGACATCCGGCGGCGTCTCCGGGAGCGCCGTAATCAATTCGATATGCGACTCTTTCAACCAGGCGGAAGGGTTGGGTTCGATGATGCGCAAGCTCCCCGGCTGTATGCCGGCCTCCAGCCATCCCCGGAGCAATGCCGTTCCCATCTTGCCGCATCCCAGTAACAGAATGGAACATGAATTCAATGGGTTGGCTTGCATGATGCCGTCAGACAGGTCCGACCGGCGGCTCAGCAACTTCCGACGGGTTCGAGGATCGCCGCCTCAATCGCCGCTTCCGCCTGCGCACCCTCTGAAGCGGCAATCTGCAATGCCGGATAATAATTCTCACACTGGGAAATGCTGACCTCAACCATATGCCGGATCTGGCCGGCGCTCAGTTGCGACCCACCGGCCAAACTCTGGCCACAATGAAAAACAATCGCATCCGAGTCCGCATGCAGCACAAATGCCCCCATCGGGCAACGCTGACCGGCCAGATTGATCACCTCCAATAGCGCTTTCGTGTCGCGGCCCCGGAGTTTCATGTCGAATCCGACCCCGACTGTGAAAAGTTCCATTGTCTGGTGCCAATTGAACAGAATCGTATACTGCCTCCAGGCTCCTTCGAACCGGATAAGCAGTTCATCATCGCAATGACGGCTGTGCCGCCAGCCCATATCTTCCGCCACCCGTTCAGCCAGATCGACCGGGTGCCCGTATGTTTCCGTGGAATCGAAACCTGGTCTTTCCATGCGACTGACCCCCAACTCTTGGCATGATAACAAAGGACTTCCACCATTAACAGACAATTTGTCTATAATACGGGGAATCCTGTCAACAGCATACTATCTATAGTGGGGAAATTGCGACAATTTGTAAAGAACAGACTCGGTATCCAAATCAAATGCCTGATCTGTCGACCGCATTGTTGAGGTGCTCCACGGTTCTGCCTGGTGAAACCATCGCAGGGCCTGACAGTGATATCCGGTCGCAATCCCGCAACTGGATACTGTGCTCAATCTCCCCGGACAGACAGTGTCAGTGGATGATGTGGGGGTGAGGAAAGCCGGTATGCACTGAATCCCTCAAGAATGGCTACAAGTGCCACCTGAGGATTGTGGCAATCCTGAACATCGCAAATTCGTTGTTTTTGGGAAGTGAACCAGGCGTATTCGGCACCGTCATCAATTAATGGATCCTGACCCGAGTATCCTGAATCGTGATCCGACTTTTCGTCAGCTTACAACTGTTCCATCTTTGTGATATATAAATACATATTGTAATCCAGATTTGATATATCATTCTACTTCACTATTTGAAGTAACCTTGAATATTTGATGTGTTTATATATATCATTTAGCTCATTTGATATGGAAAGATAGATTATGGGTTATGCAACGGAGCACATCGCAGGGTTGCTGAAAACCGCGCGTGAACGCAAGGGGTTCTCTCAGCGTGCGCTCAGCGCGGAGGCGGAGATTCCACAGAGTCATATTTCCAAGATCGAGAACGGAGCGGTGGATCTGAGGCTTTCCAGCCTAGCCCGAATTTCTCTTACCCAAGGTTGTGGAACAGGGGAGATGCTGTTATAAGCTGTTGAATTATCGAAACAAACGGCTCAAACAGCGGGGTCTCCCCTTGATGACAGTCTGTACCGGTCAGAAACTCTCCTGTCAATCTCCCGATGGCGTCCGCCAGTCCCGGATCGATGCCTATTTCCCGGGCGGAACGATCACCCCGGACGCCGGTGTCCTGCTTGCCGGGCTTGCCGCGCAGGGGATGAACCTGTTCGACCGTCTGGGAGCCTGCTTCCGCGATCAGCGCCGTCCTGAGCTCACTGTTCACAGCTGCCGCAGCCTGGCGGGCCAGCGGGTGCTCGGCATTCTGCTCGGCTGCGGGGATCTGAGCGACCATGAGGAGCTGCGGAAGGATCCGGCCCTGGGCGCTGTCCCGGGCCGCCTTGAGCCGCGGCGGGCGGACTGTGCCCCGCTGGCCGGCAGGAGCACGCTGAACCGGTCCGGGCTGTCGGCCGCCGGTGTTGATCCGGGGAAGGCCCGGAAGACCGTTGCCGGTTTCGGACAGATGGATCAGCTGATGGTGGATCTGTTCATGGAGAGGCATGCGGAGCCGCCGGAGGAGATCGTGATCGACCTCGACGCCACTGACTTCGAGCTGCACGGCGGCCAGGAGAAACGGTTCTACCACGGGTATTACGATGAATACTGTTACCTGCCGCTGCTTTACTTCTGCGGCAGGGATCCGGTCATGGTGCGCCTCTGCGCCGCCGGTGTTGAGGAGGATCTTGAGACACTGGTGCGTCGGCTGCGGGAGCGCTGGCCGGACACCCGTATCATCCTGCGTACGGATTCCGGCTTCTGCCGGGATTCCATCATGTCCTGGTGCGAACGCACAGAGGGGGTGGACTATGTCATCGGCGTGGCACGCAACGCCCGTCTGGAGGCGAAAACCGCGCGGCAGATGCGGCGCCCGCGGAGCCGCGCCGCCGTGACCGGCGTGAAACCGCGGCGGTTCCGCTCTTTCAGACACCGCACCCGGAACAGCTGGAGCCGTACACGCCGCGTCATCGGCAGGGCCGGGGCGCTGCCCGGAAGGGGCGCCCCGAAACCCAACGCGCGCTTCATCGTCACCCCGCTTCCGGCTTCGGAGCACCCCGCCCGCCGACTGTACGAGGATTTCTATTGCGCCAGGGGAGACGCGGAAAACCGTGTGAAAGATCTCAAGACCGGCCTGTTCGCGGACCGCTGCTCATCGAACCTGTTCAGCGCCAACGCCCTGCGGCTCCGGTTCTCGGCTTTCGCCCATATCCTGCACAACCGCATCGCCGCGGCGGCCGGAGGGAAGCTGGCCAGGGCCGCGCCGGAGACGCTGCGGCTGCGGCTGCTGAAGATCGGCGCCCGTGTCAGATTGTCGGTCCGGCGCATCCACTTCGCCATGTCAGGCGCCTGCCCGGACCAACAGGCCTTCGCCGCCGCATGGATGAACCTCGCACCCGACTGACCGCGCCTCATGACCGACCGCCAGCGGCCGCCCTGCCGGAGGGGAGGCCCCGGTGCGCCCGGACGCCGGAAAAGACCGCGTTCAGACGCCCGGTTCCGGACGGAACGGCCTTCCGGCGGCGGAAAAGGAGCGGAAAAATGCCACCGCCGGCCGCCGGCGGGGACAACGGCATCAGAAACCGCCGGAAATCCCTCCTGCGAAGACTCTCAGTCCATGGTATGAGAAATGCAGGCTAGTCGAGCTTGCACGTGTCCTTGACTTGGAGCTGACGCTGGTTCCAAGCAAGAAACTGCCTGCCGTTCGGGCAATCATCCGCGGCGATGGTGATAGTCAGCGTGACGTCCAGAGCGCGCGCTAGGCCGCGAACATGTTGCAGCGCCTCGAAGACCAGATAGCGGAGCTTCCCGATGAAATACACTCCGAGATTCCCGTTCAGGAGTTTCAGCGCCGGGTCCGCGAGTTGATGCATTTCAAGCTGTCAGCTGCTGATCTTGTGCACCTGCAGGCAGCGTCGGCGGCGATGCAGGAATTCCTGAGCGATCCGCGCAATCTGGAAGCAATCGAACAGGCACGGAGTCGGTTGCGGTCGTTACGTGAAGAGTTGGCGCATCGGGTGGGCGTATCCGCGCCATCCTTGCCGAGTCCGGTCTACAGCCTGGATGGTGACATTCATGGCTGATGTCAGTGTCCTTGAAGCCCTGCTCCACGGAAAGCCGATAGGAACGCTGACGCGGGTTGGAGGCGATGTCTCGCTCCTTACCTTTTCCGAGGCGTAAGTTGCGGATGCGGACAGGCCGGTTCTGACCCGTCTTCGACAGTAAATCCTCGATTTTGAGGTCCTCCACTGTCGGATCCCAAT
>JAPOXR010000010.1 GCA_026706985.1 Paracoccaceae bacterium
CAACGCCATGAAAACAAATAATATAATTAAATCAATGACTTATGATTCAAGCTCTAAGCTCAATCTGCTATTGGCAGGAATCGACATCGTCCGTGGCCGCTAGCGCCATAGGCAACTTCCTGCCCGGCGACTCGAAATCCATAATGGCTGAAGTTGGCATGGCACAATTTATGGAAAGACACCGCAGGGATAGCTCAAGTCACGGAAAACAGTGAGGGCGCCAATTTCCACCTTTCCTGATCGGGCACAATTGTTTGACAGCCGTTCCGGCACGCTAAAAATTCGCCGCTTCCGAATCTGAGGTCAAAGCGAATACCGGAACCTGACGGCTCAGACGGCGGCGGGATCATTCTGAAAAGGATCGAAGCTGCCGGGGGGAGTTGAAACCAAAGGTTCGGCGATCCGTTCCCGACATTGACAGGCGTATCGGCCTGACCCGACCACGCCGACCCGCAATCGTCCGGTCGCGCCGCGCCTGCGCAAGCTTGTAGCTCGTCTGCATCGGCATCCAGTGATCGGCGGTGCCCCAGCCGACATCCTCCAATGCCATGTTCACCGACACACCCGCCTTGCCCTTCAGCAGGTGCGACAGCGTGCCACGCTTCCAGCCGAGACGTGTAGCCGTCTCGGTCACGTCCCAGCCTGCATCTTCCATGCACTCGCGGATCAATTCGCGCAAGTGCGGTGGGTTCAACATCGGTCCGACGCGTTCGCTTACAACGTTATTCATGATCAGCACTCCCGTTCGGCCAATGATAATCGATTTGGTCCACTTCCACGGCCTCGCCGTTCTCGAAACGGAGCACCACGCACCAGTTGCCGGAGACGCATACGCTCCACCGGGGTCCGCCCGGTCGCCCTTTAAGAGGATGCAGCCGGAAACCCACGGTCCGGCTCGCGTGGGTGTCGGTCTCCCGGTTGTGGAACCGCACTTCTTCGCCGTTTGACAGGAATACGAACGGCATCCCGGTCTGTTCGGCATAGTGACGGTCCTGGTTCTACGCCGCGATCGCGGATCGCTGCTCGCCCGCTTGGCTTACCGCACAGCCATGGGCTGGCTCTGGCGGTCACAGAGCACATAGTCGGCCTGCATGCTATCCGGCAGCGCGTGTTCGAACAGGACGCTTGAACCGTCAGTGAGGTTCCGGCCCGCGCCCGTCAGCAGAACGTTGATCCTGACCCCCGCGAAAGCTTTGTCGGTTCCACTCATACCGCCGTCCAAGGATCGACGAGTTCGACGTCGATGTCCACGAAGTCCCGGAAGTTGCGCGTCGCCACCGCCATGCCGCGGCACCGGGCGATCGCAGCGATTTGGCAATCCGCCGGGGCGATGGGACGTCCGGCAGAACGTCGGCCCGCCGCGATGTCCGCGTAGTCTCGTGCCGCAGCACTGTCGAACGGTAGAACGCGGTCATCAAAGGCATCGAGCAGCATCGCATCGATTTCCGAGACCAGTGATTCCCGCCGCCGACCCACTGGCAGAATGGCGGCACCGTATCGCAGCTCCGCTTCGCCGACGGCCGAGAAGAACAGGTCTTCCAGGGCGTAGCCGGCGGCCCACGCCTCGACGGCCGGATCGGGCGCTTTGCGAATCAATTCGGACACCACATTTGTGTCAAGCAGCACGGCCATGACCGCGACTCAATCAAAGGACGGCGGCTCGCGCCCAGGCTCGCGAAGCGGTAGATCCAGGTCCATGCCGTTGTCCGGCCCGAAATGAGAGCGCATTATGCTCGCGAGGTTCCGCGAATCCGCCTTGCGCACCACCGCATCGCGCAGGATCAGCCGCGCTTCCTCTTCCATGGAGCGGTGGTGCTCGGCAGCCCGCACGCGCAAGCGCGTCTTTACGTTGTCGTCGAGGTTTCGGATCGTGATGCTCCCCATGGACAAACCCTTCACTCTTCTGAAAGCCCTATCTACGCAATGATTGCAATGCAATCAAGAAACTGCGGGCGAATGAGAGCGACTCCCAAACGGCAACTGTTTGATTCCTCTTTGTCCTGTTTTCCGGATCAGACGGCGAACGCGGTCCGGGCGTTGGAAGGGTTATCGTTGCCGGTGCCTGCTCCGGCTGAGACGCTGAACCGGTCCTGCCCATGCCCTTCCGAAGCGCACGGAGTTCAGATCCGGGGCATTCGCGTTCGATGAACCTGAAGCCCTGCCGTCCGGTGCGGTCACGGGGTGTTGGTCCCTTCAGGCAGGCATTGGCATAGTTTATCCAAAGTCCGAGCAGGTTGTTCATCTCGCTGCGCAAAAGGTCAGAAATCGCCTCGCACAGAGATACGCGGCCTCATCTGCTTATCGACCCCGGTATATATTTCCTTAAGGAAAGACACCGTCGGGAAAGATCAAATCCCGGCAAACTGTGAGTGCTCCAATTCCTACCTTTCCCGGTCAGGCACAAATGTTTGACAGCCATTCCGGCACGCCATAATTTCGCCGCTTCCGAATCTAAGGTTAAAGCGAATGCCGGAACCTGACGGCTCAGATGGCGGCGAGGCGATACGAAAGAGGATCGAAGCTGCCAGGGCGGAACTGAAACCAAAGGTTCGGAGTTTCGGCCCGGCGGGCGACGCGCATCTGGCGTGGCGTATGGTGGTTGATCTCGTTGCCGGTGTCGGTGTCGGCGCGGCGGTGGGATACGGATTGGATGTTCTGTTGGGAATCCAGCCGGTTCTGCTGGCCGTCTTTACATTGCTGGGATTTGCGGCGGGTGTGAATCTGATGTTGCGCACGGCGCGGGATTACCAGCGTAAAAGTTCCGGCGGGAATCCGTCAGGCGGGTAGGGAAGTCAAAGTGGCGGCGGAAAACCAGTCCCTGGAAATCCATCCGATGGATCAGTTCATCGTCAAACCCCTGTTCGGCGATGGGCCCCTGATGTGGTACACCCTGTCGAATACGACCCTGTGGATGTTTCTGGCGGTTCTTGCCTGCGCAGCCTTTTTCATGCTCGGCACAATCCGCAGGGCCGATATACCGGGGCGCGGACAGATGATCGTCGAACTGGCCTATGGATTTGTGCGCAACATGGTCGAATCCGTCGCCGGGCGGGATGCGCTGAGATATTTTCCGGTCATCATGACCGTGTTCATGTTCATCGCATTTTCGAATATCCTCGGACTTATTCCCGCCAGCTTCACCACGACCTCGCATATCGCCGTCACAGCTGCGATGGCGGTGACCGTTTTCCTGTCCGTGACAATACTCGGCTTTGCCAAGAATGGTCTGGGGTTCCTCGGTCTGTTCTGGATTTCATCGGCGCCGATGCCACTGAGACCGGTCTTGGCGGTGATCGAGGTCATGTCCTACTTCGTGCGTCCCGTCAGCCATTCGATCCGGCTCGCCGGCAATATGATGGCCGGGCACGCGATGATCAAAGTATTCGCGGCTTTTGCGGGTGTGTTGGGCGTAGGCGCGTTTGTGCCGATAGTCGCAATTTCGGCGGTCTATGCGCTGGAGTTGCTGGTGGCGTTTATCCAGGCCTATGTTTTCACCATCCTGACCTGCGTCTATCTTCGCGATGCGTTGCATCCGAGCCATTGAAAGTGAAACAAACCAGAAGAGTTTAGCAAGGAGAAACCCAATGGAAGGTGATCTTACAAATCTCGGCGCCTATATCGGTGCCGGACTTGCCTGTGTGGGAATGGGCGGCGCCGCGATCGGCGTTGGAAACGTGGCCGGGAACTATCTTTCCGGTGCCTTGCGGAATCCATCCGCGGCGGCATCGCAGACGGCTATGCTGTTTATTGGAATCGCCTTTGCCGAAGCGTTCGGCATCTTTTCCTTCCTCGTTGCGTTGCTGTTGATGTTCGCACTCTGAGAATACGGGTTTCGCCGGCAAACGGGGACGGATCATGGCAGAGGCAAGTCAGGCGGCTGAACAGGCGGGAATTCCGCAACTGGATTTCAGTGCCTTTCCGAACCAGATTTTCTGGCTGATTGTATTTCTGGTCATCCTGTTCGTGATTGTCAGACATCTGGCTATTCCGCGGATTGAGACGATCAGGGAATCGCGCAGCCGCCGCATCAGGAATGATCTGGACGGGGCGGAACGTGCCGCCGCCGAAGCCGGTCGGCTGCGTAGTGAGATCGAGTTGTCATTGGCCGAAGCGAAAGCCGAGGCGGAGGCGATTTCCGCCGAAACGCGGGCGAAGATTCGTGGCAGCCAGGATGAAGCCATGGAGGAGGTGGCCGGCGAGATCAGACGGTTAAGCGAAGCGTCAGAAACCCGAATTCGCCGGATCGCCGAGAGTGCCGGGGATTCGATCAGCGAAATTGCGACAGCAGCGGCCCGGGATATCCTGTCGACGCTGTTGCCGGGCGGGACATCCGATGGAGACATCCGCCAGCGGGTTGAGAACAGGCTGAGAGGGGATGTGAATTGATCCGGTTACCAGTTCTCATTCTGCTTTCCTCGGCGCTGCCGGCCGGAGCGGCGACGGGCCCGTTTTTTTCCATGGGCAATACCGATTTTGTCGTCACCATCGCTTTTCTGCTCTTTGTCGGTGCCATCATTTATTTCAAGGCGCCGGGATTTGCGGCAAAACTCATTGATGGCCGCATTGATGTCATCCGCAATGAAATCGAACGCGCTGAAGCGTTGAAAGCCGAGGCCGAAGACTCACTGAAGGCGGCGAAGAAGGAAAATTCCGCCTCTGTGCGCCAGTGTGAACAGATCGTTGAGCAGGCAAGGGAGAATTCGCTGAAACAGATTGAAGAGGCGAAATCCCGCATTTCCGAAGCCACCGGGCGCAGGATTCAGGCTGCGACGGAGCAGATCGCGTCCGCCGAACAGGCGGCGCTCGACAGTATACGGAACCGCGCCATTGATCTTGCCATTGAGGTTGCCGAAGCCGAGATCGCAACCCGGATGACGGCGGAAAGCCGCAGGGAAATGACCGCCCGGGCATTGCAGGAGATTCAGACCAACATCCGTTGACAGTCCGGTTCCGACGCTTATGCGGCAGCATCGCGGCGGATCGATTCCCATGCGAGCAAAGACCGTTTGATCCCGAGCCCCCAATGGTAACCGCCCAGCGCGCCGGATTTCCGCAGCGCACGGTGACAGGGAATCAACCAGCTGATTGGATTCCGCCCCACCGCTGTGGCAACCGCCCGTACCGCTTTCGGCATTTCCGCCGCCGCTGCCAGTTCCGAATAGGTTGTGACATAGCCGGAGGGGATTGAAAGCAGCGCCTCCCATACTTTGATCTGGAATGGACCGCCTGCCAATAGGAGGCGGATATCGCCGCGCTGTTGAAGCGCCGCCTGAACCCAATTCGCCGCCGCGCCGGGATTTTCCCGGTAGAGTGCGTGCGGCCATCTGCTCCGCATATCGGCGAGGCTTTCCAGGCGGCCGCACTCGGCGGTGAAAGCGAGGCCGCAGATGCCGCGTTCGGTCGCCATCGCCAGCATTTCACCGAAGGGGCTGTCAAACCATCCGAAGTCGATTGTGACATCTTCGCCTTCGCGTGCGAATTCGCCGGGGGTCATGGCTTCCCAGCGAATGAACAGATCATGCAGACGGCCGGAGCCCGACAATCCGGTTGCGGATGCGGTTTCGAAGAGCGTGGCATGCTGCCGCAACAACATCCGCGCATGGTCCAGTTTCAGATACTGGCTGTAACGCTTCGGCGATACGCCGGCCCAGCGCGAGAACAGGCGCTGAAAGTGAGAAGGGCTCATACCCAATTGTGCAGCGAGATCCTCAAGCGGCAACTCGTCGCCGTCACTTGCGTCGATTACCTTGATGGCACGAGCGATGACATTGTAGTGGTAGCAGGATTCAATATTCTGGGTCATGGCGTCCTCTTTAGGCGGAAGGTGAGATAAATTGACCAGCCTGTCGACCCGTATCATGCGCATTCAAAGGGATTTCCTCCGGCTTCCATGACGACAGCTTCGGAATATCACAGGATTTACCGGATTTTCTCCCGGTTCCGATCCGAACAGGCGGAGCCGAAGGGTGAATTGGAACATACAAATGTCTTTACGCTGCTGGTCGCGGTGGTGCTGTCCGCGCAAGCGACCGATGCCGGTGTCAACCGGGCAACGCGGAAACTGTTCGAAATCGCCGACTCGCCGGAAAAGATGCTCAGACTCGGTGAGGAAGGTCTGGCGGGATACATTAAATCGATCGGGCTGTACCGCACCAAGGCGCGCAATGTCATGAAGCTTTCGCAGATTTTACAGGATGATTTCGGCGGCGCGGTTCCAGCCTCAAGGAGTGCGCTGCAGTCGCTGCCCGGAGTTGGTCGGAAAACCGCCAATGTGGTTCTCAATATGTGGTTCGGGCATCCGGCGCAGGCGGTCGACACTCATATTTTCAGAGTCGGAAACCGAACCGGTCTGGCACCGGGGAAGACTGTCGGCGAGGTCGAACAGGCGATCGAGAATAATGTGCCCGTGGAGTTTCAAAAGCATGCCCATCACTGGCTGATTCTGCATGGCCGCTACGTGTGCAAGGCGCGCAAACCATCCTGCGGCAGCTGCATTATCGCTGATCTCTGCACTTTCACCGAAAAGGTGACGGCATGAGGCCGGGCAGTGCATCGATGCGCCGGAAGCTCGATGTGGTTGGCGTGGGCAACGCTTTGGTTGATGTGCTCAGCCATACGGATGACAGCTTTCTCGCCGAACATGGTGTGATAAAGGGAATCATGCATTTGATCGGTGCCGAGCGCGCCGCCGGACTTTATGGCGAGATGCGGGATGTGCATCACAAGAGTGGCGGCTCGGCTGCCAACACGGCGGTCGGAGTAGCGCTGTTGGGAGGCGCTGCCGGATATATCGGTAAAGTCGCGGATGACGGGTTGGGTCGGATCTTCGCGGACGATCTTGCGGCGCTCGGTATAGAGTATTCGACCCCGCCCGCATCCGGCGACAGCGGCCATGAGACCGGTCGGTCACTCGTGCTGGTGACGCCCGACGGCGAGCGTTCGATGAATACTTATCTCGGCGCCGCGGAAATCCTTGCCTGGCCGGACTTTGATGCGGACATGATCGCAGCTTCCGGTTGGATCTATCTGGAGGGCTACAGGCTGGATGGTCCGATGAGCCTGGAGGCGTTCCGGAATGCCGTCCGGATTTGCCATGGCAGCGGTGGCAAGGTGGCGCTTACTCTTTCCGATCCCTTCTGCATCGAGCGTAACCGGGCGGAGTTTCAGGAGTTGATCGAGACAGGAATTGATCTGCTGTTCTGCAACCGCCGGGAACTCTTGTCGCTATACCGCACCGATGATCTGCGCCGGGCCTTGGGTGTGGCGGTCTCGGAGGTCGGTATTGTCGCCTGCACCCTTTCCGGGGATGGCGCGGTGGTGGCCGATGCCTCCGGCGAGTGGCGCGTGCCGGCATTTCCCGTGACAATAGTGGATACGACCGGTGCAGGAGATCTGTTTGCCGCCGGTTTTCTTTATGGCATCTCGAATGGGATCGATTTGCAGCGATGTGCCCGTATGGGATGCGCCGCCGCATCCGAAGTGATCACGCATATCGGCCCCCGACCGGAGTCCGACTTGCCCGAATTGTTTCATGAGCTTGGATTATTGCCTTGAACGCGTGCCCGGCGGATAGGGACCGGCGAACTTCCGAAAACCCGGCCGCGTGCCCGGCGGATGGCATCTGTGAGGATAGGCTTGCGGGCAAGGCCGGGTTGTGGAAAATCAGCAGCGGAGCCGAGGGAGTTGCGCGATGGCGTACGAGTATGATCGTCAAAATGTGTTCGCGAAAATTCTGCGCGGCGAAATCCCGTGCACGAAGCGAATGGAGACGGAACATTCATTTGTATTCGAAGACATAGCACCAAAGGCGCCGGTGCATCTCCTGGTGATCCCCAAGGGTCCCTATGTGTGTTTTGATCATTTCGCCGAAGCGGCGTCGGATGAAGAGATTTCCGATTTCGTGCGCACTGTCGGGCGCGCCGCGGTCGAAGCCGGAGTGGCACCCGGAGGTGTCGGCAATGGTTACCGGATGATTTCAAATGCCGGCCCCGACGGGGTACAGGAGGTGCCGCATCTGCATGTGCATATCATCGGAGGTCGGCGCCTCGGAGCCATGACTGCGCCGGGAAAGAATTGAGGGGTCAAACCATAACAATGTCACACGAGCCGCCTGAGACAGAAACCGTTACCAGTATCCGCGTATCCTGTGATGGCGGCGGTGCCCTCGGTCATCCAAAGGTCTGGTACAGCATTCCCGAAGACAAAGGCTGGGTGGAGTGCGGCTATTGTGACAAACGTTTTGTTCTCGCAAAAGAGGAACCGGGCTGACCCTTCGGCGGTTTCCGGATCAGCAGGGGACGGCTCAGATGGGAGAATTCGGCAAGGGCTGCCACTTACAGCTCTTTGATGGCTCGGGTTTTTTATTCCGGGCCTTCCATATGGCTGAACGCAGCCTGCCGGCGAAGAATCGGTTCCGCAGCGACGGCACCCCGATCGGTGCTATCCATTTCTTCTGCAACATGCTTCTGCGCTCGGTGCAGGAGCAGGGCACGGACGATGCTGTAACGCATGCGGCGGTGGTGTTCGACTATTCATCAAGGACATTCCGCAACGAGATATTCAGCGAATACAAAGCCCACAGACCACCGCCGCCGGAGGATCTTGTGCCGCAATTTCCGCTGACCCGGGATGCCGTGCGGGCGTTCAATTTGTCCTGCCTGGAAATGGAGGGCTATGAAGCCGACGACATTATCGCGACTTTGGCGACACAGGCCTTTGATGCCGGTGGCGATGTCACCATCATCTCTTCGGATAAAGACCTGATGCAACTCGTCGGCCCCGGTATCCGTATGCTTGATCCTATGAAAGGCACAGTGATCGGAATCGAGGAGGTGCGGGCAAAATTCTTCGTCGGCCCGGACAGGGTGATCGATGTTCAGGCATTGGCCGGTGACTCGACCGACAATGTTCCAGGTGCTCCCGGCATCGGCATCAAGACCGCCGCATTGCTGATTAATGAATTCGGCGATCTGGATGGGTTGCTGGATCGGGCCGGAGAGATCAGGCAGCCGAAACGGCGGCAGAGCTTGATCGAGAATGCCGAACAAATCCGAATGTCGCGGAAATTGGTGACCCTGGCCCGCGATGTTCCGGTTCCGACGGACCTTGACAGTCTGGAAATCAAACCGCCGGAGCCGGGGAAATTGTTTGAATTTCTGCAGGCGCAGGAATTCCGGACTATTGTGAAAAGAGCCGCCGAGCATTTGGGAGTGGAACCACCGGATGCGGTGCCTCTCGGTGCAACGGACGCACTGCCGTTTGACCATAGGCGGTACAGACGTGTGTCAACGATAGAGGAGTTGGATCATTGGATCGGTGAAGTGCGCGAAACCGGTTACTGCGCCATCGATACCGAGACCGACAGCCTGGATGAAATGCAGGCAAAGCTGATCGGAATCAGCCTTTCGGTCAAGCCGGGCGAAGCCTGCTATATCCCGCTGCGCCACCGCACGGGTGAACCGACGCTGATGGAACCCGAACCACTGGTCGGCGGGCAATTGCCGGTTGATGCTGTGCTGGCACGGCTGAAACCGCTGCTCGAGGATAGTTCAATCCTGAAAATCGGGCAGAACATCAAATTTGATATGAAGATTTTCGCCGGCTGCGGCATCTCCATGGCACCGGTTGATGACACCATGCTGCTGTCTTTCGCGCTGCATGCCGGGCTGCACAGGCATTCGATGGATGAATTGTCGAACCGGTATCTCGATCATAAACCGATCCCGATCGGTGAATTGATCGGATCCGGCAAGTCGCAGATCACTTTTGACCTTGTACCGGTACCCGACGCCGTTAGATATGCGTCCGAAGACGCCGACATCACCATGCGGCTGTGGAAGAAACTTCGCCCGGAACTGCATGCGGACGGCGTCACCACAGTCTACGAGACGCTTGAACGGCCCTTGATCCCTGTCATCGCCGCGATGGAGATGCACGGCATAAAGGTCGACCGGTCCCAACTGACGAAACTGTCAGGCGAATTCGGCAGGCGCTGCGGTGAGTTGGAATCGCAGATTCATAAAGCTGCGGGTGAAACCTTCAATGTCGGCAGCCCGAAACAACTCGGGGAAATCCTGTTCGACAGGATGAAGCTGCCCGGTGGCACCAGGCTTCGCAGCGGCGGCTACGCGACCGGTGCCCGGATATTGGAGGATCTCGCTGCCGAAGGGCATGAATTGCCGTCACTGGTGCTGGATTTCCGGCAAATGGCAAAGCTGAGATCAACCTATACCGAGGCTCTGCTGGATCATATCAATCCGGCGACGGGCCGGGTGCATACCTCCTATGTCATTGCCGGTGCCAATACCGGACGGCTCGCATCAACAGATCCGAATCTGCAGAATATTCCGGTGCGTACGGAAGCGGGCCGCCGGATTCGCGAAGCTTTTGTCGCTGAGGACGGTCATGTGCTGCTTTCGCTTGATTACAGTCAGATCGAATTGCGGATTCTGGCACATGTGGCGGACATCAAACCGCTGAAGGAAGCGTTCCGGGCCGGTCTGGATATCCATGCGATGACAGCCTCGCAGATTTTTGACACTCCGGTCGAGGGGATGGACCCGATGATCCGCCGCCGTGCCAAGGCCATTAATTTCGGCGTGATTTATGGAATTTCCAGCTTCGGGCTGGCCCGCGATCTGAAAATTTCCCGTGTTGAGGCGAAGGATTTCATCGACCGGTATTTTGAGAAATTTCCCGGGATCCGCAGCTATATGAGAGGCACGATCGAAACCGCGAGAAGGAACAAATGCGTGCGCACCCTGTTCGGACGCAGGGTGCATACGCCGGGTATGGACGAAAAGGGGCCGAAACGCGGTTTCGCCGAACGCGGGGCGATCAATGCGCCGATCCAGGGCTCGGCCGCCGATGTGATCCGAAGAGCCATGATCCGGATTCCGGATGCGATCGCCGGATTGCCGGCGAAAATGCTGGTTCAGGTGCATGATGAATTGCTTTTTGAGACCCGTGAAGACGCGGTCGGGGATGTCATCGATGCCGCTTCCAGAGTGATGGTTGAGGCTGACCGTCCGGTGGTGCGGATTCAACCTTCACTGGTTGTCGATTCGGGATATGCGAAGAACTGGGCCGATGCCCATTGAGCCTGTGTCATTCAAGCTCGGCGGACGGGATGAATGGAAAAAACACGCCCGAGGACCAGAGACCGAACCAACTCCCCGACCCATGCATTTCGTGGGTGCAGATCTCCACGAGCCGGTAAAAGCTCTTGCGGTCGATCAGAGCTTCCAGATTTGACCTCACAAGAACATAAGGCGACACTTCTCCGGTTTCGGGGTGGCGCAGGACCCGTATCGGCCGATCGCCGGCTGCAGTCACCGTATCGTCAACATTGGTGGTGAAAGTGACCTTTTGGCTGCGCCCGCTGCCCTCGGCGTCGAAATCCACCGCCACGAAAGGTGCGTCATCAACCCGGATCCCCACCTTTTCAACCGGGGTCACCAGGAAGAAATCATCACCATCCCTGCGCAGTATCGATGCGAAAAGCCTGACAAGTGGTTTTCGTCCGATCGGTGTGCCGAGATAAAACCAATTGCCATCCCGGGCGATGCGCATATCCAGGTCACCGCAGAAAGGTGGATTCCATAAATGTACCGGAGGCGGTCCCTTCTTACCGGCGGCCTTGGCGGAGGATGCGAGTGATTCCGCGGAAAGCTGGGATTTTGTCTCGGTTTTCTGATCCATTTGCCGGTATGGGATTGGACTGTGTATTTGGAGTGGCCTGAGCCACTATATCCGCAGTGGGAAGGATTGTCATGAGCGATGAATTGCTGTCAGCGATGGGAGAGCTGTCTGAGCGGCTCGAAAGAGCCCGTGAGATGATTTCACGCCGCTTCATCGGGCAGCCGGATGTCATTGATCTGGCCTTAGTCACACTGCTTTCCGGCGGCCATGCGCTTGTGGTCGGTGTTCCGGGATTAGGGAAAACCCTGCTTGTCGACACGATCGCCACCGTCATGGGTCTTTCCCGCAACCGCATCCAGTTTACCGCTGACCTGATGCCAGCCGATATTCTCGGCTCCGAGGTGTTACGCTACCGCGAAGACGGATCACGCAGCTTCGAGTTTCTGCGCGGCCCGGTCTTCTGCCAATTCCTGATGGCTGACGAAATCAACCGTGCCAGCCCTCGCACCCAGTCGGCGCTCCTGGAAGCGATGCAGGATGGCCAGGTCTCGATCGACGGATCTCCAATCCAGTTGCCGAGACCGTTCCATGTCTTTGCGACGCAGAATCCGGTTGAGCTGGAGGGCACCTATCCTTTGCCGGAGGCGCAGCAGGACCGTTTCATGGTGCAGATCAATATTGATTATCCGGATTTTGAGGATGAGGGCCGGATTCTGCTGGCGACGACGGGTGCATGTGAGGCGGAAATTTCACCGGTATTTGACACCGATGCGTTGCTGCGGGCGCAGGAGGTTGTCCGGCGCATTCCTGTCGGTGAAAAAATTCATGGCCTGATCCTTGATACCGTCCGCGCCGGAAGACCTGAAAATCATCATCGGGATCAACCGGCCGACGAAAGGGTGCAGCTTGGGCCCAGCACACGGGCAGGGCAGGCTCTGATGCTCGCGGTGCGTGCGCGTGCCTTACTGAATGGACGGCTGGCCCCGGGGGAAGAGGATGTGGTTGAAATGGCGCAGCCGGTGATCTGCCACCGGATGAAGCTGAATTATGCGGCAATGGCGAAGGGCGAACGGCCTGAGGATATCGTCCGCCGCTTGGTGACCGGAAAGGCGGAAAGTCAGGTCGTGGCGTGAATCAGGATCACCGTGAGGCGCGGGAACTTCTTGCCCGTGCTGAAGCTGAAACCTGGCGATTGCCACCGCTGCTCTCGCCGACCCGGATGGCGCAGTCGGGTCGGCGCATTGGTGCACATGGCAAGCGCCGCGCCGGAACAGGTTATCAATTCTGGCAGTTCCGGAATGCCGTGCCGGGAGAGGCGGTGCGGCAGATAGATTGGCGGAAATCAGCGCGGTCGGATGCCTGCTTTGTGCGTGAAAAGGAGCAGCAGTCAGCGAATACGGTTCTGCTATGGGTGGATAATTCAGCCTCGATGCGGTTCTCAGGTTCCGCCGACCGGGGGACAAAGGCGGACCGGGGCCGCCTTCTGGCGCTTTGCATCTGCATGTTGCTGATGCGCGGGGAAGAACGGCTGGGGTTGCTCGGCAGACCGTTGAAACCCGACTCCAGCCAGGCTCAGCTTGAGCGGATCGCGGAGGAGTTGCTGGCTGCGGATGATACGGAATACGGCGTGCCTCCGGTCAACGCGCTGCCCAAGGGCGCAAGCATCATTCTGATTTCCGATTTTTTCGGACCCTGGTCAGCATTGGAGACGGCGATTCGCAGGGCCGCCGGAACAGGGGCGATGGGTATCGCCGTGCAATTACTTGATCCGATTGAGATCGACTTTCCGTTCAGCGGCCGCACCCGTTTTGAGACGCCGGGCGGTTCCCTCACCTTCGAGACGATGGAGGCGGCGGCGCTTCGGGAAACCTATCGCGGGAAGCTGCGGCAAAGGCAGCGACAGCTTGCGGAACTGACATCGGATTGCAGTTGGCAGTGCCAGTTTCATGACAGTGCAGGCCCGGCCACCGATTCACTGCTTTTTCTGTCGCGGGCGATCGCCGGGGAGCATTGACGGATTTGCCGGAGTTCGCATCCATAGGATTTGACGTGCCGCTGGCCTTGCTTGGTCTTCTCACCCTGCCGTTGATCTGGATATTGCTCCGGACATTGCCGCCACCTGCGCGGCGGCAGCTGTTTCCGCCGGTGTCGCTGTTATTGGAGGCGCGGGATCAGCAGGCGCAGGCGGCGACCTGTCCGCTCTGGCTCCGCCTGCTGCGGATCGCCATGCTTGCGGCCGCCACAGCCGGAATCGCCGAGCCGTATTTCAGGCCCTCTGGAGATTCCGCCGGTGACGGCAACCCGATATTGATTCTGTTTGACGGCGGTTGGGCAGGAGCCGCCGAGTGGGATGCGAAGATCGACCATGCGGAGAATCTGCTGCACGAGGCGAAACGATCCGGAAGACAGGTTGCAGTGAGGCTCCTGACCGAAGCGCCGGGATCGGGGCTGAGTTTCCAGAGCGCGGAATACTGGCAGGCTAAGATGCCTGAACTTTCACCCGAACCCTGGATGGCGGCGGCGGATGCCCTCATTGATGACCTGTCGGAGATTGCCGGCGCGGAATTCGACAGCCATTGGATCAGTGACGGTCTGCACTTCCCCGGATTGGAGAAATTGGCGCACATACTGCTCCGGCACGGCGAGGTGCGGGCACTGCCGGCGAAAGACCCTGTCTATGGTTTACGGCCGGCTGCCTATGAAGAGGAAATCCTGACGGTTGGCGTGTTCCGGACCGGGGAAACGCAGCCTGCGACTGTCACCATTGAGGCGGTCGGGGTGGATACGGATGGGCAGCAGCGCGTCCTGGTCGCCGTGGATTCCGTATTCGGCGCCGACGCAGGTGAAGCGCGGGCCGAGTTCCCGGTGCCGTTGGAACTGGCTAACCGTATCCAATGGTTCCGCATTGCAGGCATTGAATCCGCCGGAGCCATCAGCCTTGTCGCCGACAGCGTCAGCAGACGCCGGGTTGCCCTGTTTGCCGGTCGGCAGACCGAAGAAGGCGCCAGCCTGACCGATCCGCTGCATTTCCTACGGAAAGCCCTCAGCGGCAGGGCCGAACTTGTCGAAGCTGAAATCGCCGAGGCCATATCGTCGGATCCGGATACGATCATTCTGGCCGATGTGATGAAGTTGTCGGAAACCGAAACCGCATTGCTCGGGCAATGGGTGGAAGACGGCGGGTTGTTGATCCGGTTCGCCGGTCCGAGAACCGCCGCCGGCGAGGCGGGGGCGCTGTTCCCGGTGCGCCTGCGCAGCGGAAGTCGGAGTGTCGGCGGTGCAATGTCATGGGAAAGTGCCCTGAAAATCAGACCACCGCCTCCGGATTCTCCCTTTCACAACCTTGCCATCCCGGAGGACGTCACTGTCAGGGCACAGTTGCTTGCGCAACCTGGACCGGAACTCTCGGAGCGGGTGCTGGCTGAAGTTGAGGATGGCACGCCTTTGGTCACTGCCAGCGGGCAGGGTGCGGGGCGGATTGTGCTTTTTCATGTCACGGCGAATTCCGAGTGGTCAAACCTTCCCCTGTCAGGCCTCTTTCCCGCCATGCTCGGGCGATTGATGAATTCGACCGCTGCTTCCGGCTATGCGGGCAACGGTTCGGATTGGCAGCCGCAGTTTCTTCTCGACGCGTTCGGGAATCGATTGAATGCCGGAAATCTTCGGCCGGTGGCAGGTGAAGTTCTGGCCCGCGGAGTGGCCGGCCCGGAATTGAGGCCCGGCATCTACAAATCGGCAGGAGTGGACACTGCCGTCAATGCCGTTTCCGTGGGAGCGGAATTCGTCAGGACGAAGTTGCCGCCGGCGATCACCACCCCGCAGGCCAGTGGTGAGTCTGACACGGCCTTCGGCGGGTTTCTGATCGCGCTCGCTCTCTCGCTCCTCGCCGTCGACATCCTGGCGTCGGTGCGGCTCGGCGGGAGAATTTCCGGAGGTGTCAGTGCCGCCCTTGCCTGTGTGCTGTTGTTGTCTCCGCCAGCGCCGGTTTCCGCTGAAACTTCCGAGGCTTTGGCGGTTGAATTGACTCGGCAGACAAGGCTCGCTTTCCTGTTGACCGGTGACGCCCGGACCGATGCCGCATCTGAAGCCGGGCTCTATGGATTGGCACGGGCGCTGGCGAGGCGCACAAGCGTGGAGCTCGGCGAACCATACGGAATCAATCCCGGGGATGATGAGCTGGCATTTTTTCCTCTGCTCTATTGGCCGGTGAGGGCGCATCAGCAACTGCCGGAATCCGGGGCGGTCAGCAATTTGAATAATTTTCTCCGAAATGGCGGCACAATTCTGTTTGACACTGCGGATTCGGGATTCAGCGGTGCGGCCACGGGCCTGGGAAATTCGCGCCGCTTGCGGGAGTTGGCCGGCCTGCTGGATGTCCCGTCGCTGCAGCCATTGCCCGACGGGCATGTGCTGACCCGCAGCTTTTACCGCCTTGACAGCTTTCCGGGCCGCTATGACGGTCCGATCTGGGTCGAGGAAATACTGGATGTCGATGCGGCTGCGACCGGAATGCCGGTCTCGCCGCTCGACGGCGTCACCCCGGTGGTGGTCGGAGGCAATGACTGGGCTGCGGCCTGGGCGGAAAGCACCGAAGGAAGGGCGATATTCTCGACCGGTCCGGGGGCGGAAGGACGCGTTCGGCGTGAACTGGCCATCCGTTTCGGTATTAATTTGATCATGCATGTGCTTTCCGGGAATTATAAATCCGATCAGCTTCAGATTGAGGCCCTCTTCGAATCGGCAGCGGTGAATTGAAGTGCGGCTGAAGCTTCTGTTTGATCCACTCATTATGTGGCCGGCCATTTCCGTTTTCGCCGTGTTGATGGCGGCGCTATTGATCTGGGGCGCGGCGCGGGGGCTTGGGGGATGGATTTACCGCTCCATCGCAGCTCTCATCCTCTTGCTGATTCTCTGCAACCCCTCACTGCAGATTGATGAACGCAGCGGCAGAGCCGACCAGCTACTGCTGCTTCTGGACCGTACGGCGAGCCAGACATTCGGCGGGCGCAGCCAAATGACCAGCGATGCCGCCGCCGAGCTCCGGCAGCGCATAGCAGGCTTTGAAGATGTGGAAATCATTGCGGCGGAGGTCGGTGAGTCAGGTACCGGAAGAGATTCCGGCACATTCCTGCTGCAGGCGCTGCAGCGGCAAATGCGCTTGATTGAACCGGACCGGTTTGCCGGTGCGATCGTGATTTCCGATGGGCTGGCGCATGATTGGGACAGTGACATTGAATTGCCGTCCCCGACGCATCTCCTGATCAGCGGCGAGCGGGGAGATTTCGACCGGGAAATGGTGGTTTCGCATGCTTCTCCTTTTGCGCTTGTCGGTGAGAAGGCCCGCATCACAGCACGCATTCTTGATGCTGGAGATGTGCCCGATGGTGGGGAACCGGTGGCCTTGACCGCGACAGCAGGGGGAGAGTTCCTTGCCGGGCAATCGGTCGTGCCGGGAGAAATCCTGCAATTTGAAATTCCAATCGACATGCCCGGGTTGAACCGGATTGAGTTCGCAACGCCGCCGGTTCCAGGTGAGCTGACCGGAATCAATAATGTCGCTGGAACCACCATTCACGGTGTGCGCGACAATCTCAGGGTGCTTCTGCTTTCCGGATTTCCGAACCCGGGTCAGCGAAGCTGGCGCAATGTTCTGAAGTCAGACAGTGAAGTTGAACTCATTCATTTCACCATTCTGAGAAATCCTGACAATCGGGATCCGACCCCGTCGGCTGAACTGGCCCTGATTCCATTTCCCATCCAGGAGCTTTTCGTCGAGCAGCTGCAGAGTTTCGATGTCGTCATTCTGGATCAATTCGTTCGCCGTGGATTGATCCCGCCACACTATTTCTTTCTCCTGCGGCGCTATGTGGAGCAGGGTGGGGCGCTGCTTGTCGTCGCCGGCCCCGAATTGACCGACGAGAACAGTCTGTTCGATACCGCGGTCGGCGACATTCTGCCCGCCGCACCGACCGGTGAACTCATTGAGCGCGGGTTTAAACCGCTGGTCACCGAAACCGGCGCCCGGCACCCGGTGACTGCGCGTCTGGCGCAGTCCCTGAACGGGGAATGGGGCCGATGGTTCCGGCAAATCGGATTGTCACACGGAGGAGGAGGCAGTGTGATCATGTCCGGAATCGATGACCGGCCACTTCTCATCCTCGACCGGGTCGGCGAGGGACGCGTGGCGATGCTGGCCTCTGACCAGGCTTGGTTGTGGCAGCGTGGGGTCGATGGCGGCGGTCCGCTGCCGGAATTGCTGCGCCTGTTGGTGCATTGGATGATGCGGCAGCCCGGGCTGGAGGAAGAGGCGTTGACATTGGTGGAGGATGGCGGGGGGCTGCAACTGCGCCGGCGCACTCTCGCCGGCGAGTCCGGCGGGTTCAGCCTCGAATCGCCGAGCGGGCGCCGCTTTGATCTCCCGGCAGACCAACTGAGCCCAGGCCTTTATGGTGCCGCAATATCTGCGGCCGAGGCAGGGGTCTGGAGGGTTGCGCAAGGGGATCTCGAGCAAAGTATTTTGAAGCAGCCGGCGGCACCGAAAGAGTATCGGGGTGTCCTGGCGACGGATCGCTATCTCCGATCACGGGTTCAGTCCACCGGCGGTGGGGTGTTTCATCTGCAGGAAGGCGTGCCGGAATTGCGGCGTGTGCGCGAAGGTGCCACCGCCGCGGGCAGGAGTTGGATGGGTATCGCAAGGCGGGAGGCATTCGATTTGACATCGGTTGCGCTGTATCCGCTGCTGCCGGCCCTTCTGGCCGCTTTACTGGTGATCGGAGCCGCCGCCGCTGCCTGGTATCGCGAAGGCCGTCATTGAGGCCGGGATTCACCGGCGCCAATTTGGACAATCGGCGAGATAGAAACTAAATTCAGGTCGGAAAGCGGAAGACAGATCATGGAAATGCCATCAGCCGATGCGCGGATTCTTGAGCGCAGGGACCGGATTATTTCGCGGCTGCGTATGGCGGCGCCCGGTGCGACGCTCATCCATGACCCGGCGGAAACCAAGGCCTATGAGTGCGATGCGCTGACGGCCTACAGCTGCGCGCCGCTGGCGGTTGTGCTTCCCGCCTCGACGGAGGAGGTCTCAGCGCTGCTGAGTGTCTGCCGCAGCGAGTCGGTGCCGGTGATTCCACGTGGGGCGGGCACTTCGCTGGCTGGCGGGGCCTTGCCGACCGCGGACGCTGTGGTGCTCGGTGTTTCAAGAATGAACTCCATCCTGGAGATCGACACCGGGAACCGTTTCATCCGGGTTCAGGCCGGACGCACCAATCTGTCGGTCTCCGACGCGGTGGAACGGGACGGTTTCTTTTATGCCCCGGATCCTTCGAGCCAACTCGCTTGTGCCATCGCCGGCAATATCGCCATGAATTCGGGTGGTGCGCACTGCCTTAAATACGGCGTGACAACGAATAATCTTCTCGGTGTCCGCATGGTGATGATGGATGGTGAAATCGTCGATATCGGCGGCGCCTACGCCGATGCCGGTGGTCTGGATCTTCTGGGCGTTATCTGTGGCTCTGAGGGCCAGTTGGGAATTGTGACCGAGGCGACACTGCGCATTCTTCCCAAGCCTGAGGGGGCACGGCCGGTATTGTTCGGGTTCGAGTCAAACGCTGTCGCCGGGGCCTGCGTCGGGGACATCATCCGCGCCGGCGTTTTGCCGGTGGCGATCGAATTCATGGACCGGCCCTGCATCCGGGCCTGCGAGGATTTTGTCGGTGCCGGATATCCGGATGTTGAAGCGCTGCTCATCGTTGAGGTTGAGGGTGCGGATGCCGAAATCGACATGCAGCTGGGGTTGATAAAGCAGATCGCTTCCCGGCATCACCCGGTTACAGTCAGGGAAAGCCAATCGGCCGACGAATCGGCGCGCATCTGGGCCGGGCGCAAATCGGCTTTCGGGGCAATGGGACGGATTGCCGACTATGTCTGTCTGGATGGAACCATTCCGGTGGCGGAACTGCCCCGTGTCTTGAACGGCATCGCCGGGCTTTCGCGTGAATTCGGGTTGCGGGTGGCGAATGTGTTCCATGCCGGCGATGGCAATCTGCACCCGCTCATCATGTTCGATGCGAATTCAAAAGATGAGTTGCTACGTTGCGAGAAGATGGGAGCTGAAATCCTCAAGCTGTGCGTCGAGGCCGGCGGTTGCCTGACCGGAGAGCATGGTGTCGGCGTGGAGAAACGGGAATTGATGCCGTTCCAGTACAGCGAGGCGGATATGGAGGCGCAGATGTGGGTCAAGGATGTGTTTGATCCGCATTGGCTGATGAATCCGGCAAAAGTGTTTCCGCTCGAAATGTCACGCACGCGCCGCGCCGCATGAAACCCGGGAGCGAAGCGGAACTCGCCGAGGCAATCGGTTCGGCCACCGACCCTCTGGTCATCATCGGCGGCGGCACAAAACCGATCGGCACCCCGGTCGAGGGTGAATCCCTGTCGGTTTCCGGAATTGCCGGCATCCGCCGATACGAACCGCAGGCGCTGACTCTGGTTGCCGGTGCCGGCACGCCGGTTGCTGAAATCAACCATGAGCTCGCGCGCCACAAGCAGATGCTGGCATTTGAGCCCATGGATTGCCGGGATCTTCTCGGAACCGATGGTGAGCCGACCATCGGCGGTATCGTAGCGGCCAATATGTCCGGCCCGCGCCGGGTTCAGACCGGTGCCTGCCGCGACTATCTGCTGGGCGTGCGGTTTATCGATGGCAGCGGCCGGGTGATCAGAAATGGCGGCCGGGTGATGAAGAATGTGACCGGTTATGATTTGGTGAGATTACTCGCCGGCAGTCACGGCACCCTGGGAGTGTTGACGGAAATCGCGCTGAAAGTGCTGCCGCGGCCCGAAGCCGCCGGCGTCTTGCTGCTGACGGGGCTGACCGATCAGGATGCGGTCCGGTGCCTGGAAGCGGCCCTGACATCTCCATTCGAAGTGACGGGTGCGGCGCATACACCCCGGGGGCTGGATGGCGATCCGGTCACCATGATCCGGGTCGAGGGGTTCGAGGATTCGGTGCGCTACCGCTGCTTCCGTCTCCGGGATCTGTTGCGGGAATTCGGCGACATCGATCTCGAGACAGGTGCCGAGCGCATTGCAGCCGGATGGAAATGGGTGCGCGATGTCGAATGTTTCGGCGATGAGAAGGGTGATGTCTGGAGGATTTCGACAAAGCCGGGAGATGCGCCGTCACTGGTCGAAAATCTGCGTCGGCAGACCGAGGTCGCAGTGCTCTATGATTGGGGCGGCGGTCTGGTCTGGATCAAAACCGAAGCGGGTACGGACCTGCGTGAAGGATGCGGGGATATTGACGGGCATGCGACGCTCATCCGCGCCAGCGTAGCCGACCGGCTGCGGTTGGGTGTATTTCACCCTCAACCGGACCGGTTGCGGCGGATTTCACTGGGACTGAAAGCAAAATTCGACCCCAGGGGAATCCTGAATCCCGGGCTGATGAACTGAGCGGCACGGACATGGAAACGCGTTTCACCGAACAACAGCTCAAGGATCCTGCCATTGCCCGGTCGAACGACATACTGCGAACCTGTGTGCATTGCGGATTCTGCACCGCCACCTGTCCGACATATCAGCTGCTCGGTGATGAACTCGACAGTCCGCGCGGCCGCATATACCTGATCCGGAACATGCTGGAATCCGGCCAGCCGGCGGATCGTTCGACCGTGCTGCATATCGACCGCTGCCTGTCCTGCCTCGCCTGTATGACCACCTGCCCGTCCGGTGTGCATTACATGCATTTGGTCGACCATGCCCGTTCCTACATTGAAGAGACCTACAGGCGTCCCCTGTTCGAGCGGTTCCTGCGCCGCATTCTGGTTCTGGTGCTGCCGCACCCGACACGTTTCCGCCTGTCCCTGCTGGCGGCGAAACTTGCCCGTCCATTCATATCGCTGCTTCCCAGTGCCAGGCTGCGGGCAATGCTGCGCCTCACCCCGGATGTCATTCCGCCGGTCAGCCGAAACGATGATCCGCAGCTCTTTGCCGCCGAAACCGGTCCCATCGGCCGGGTAGTGTTGGCGACGGGCTGCGCCCAAAGAGCCCTCAATACCGACATCAATGATGCGACGATCCGGCTGCTCCGCCGCCTTGGCTACGAGGTGGTGATCGCCGAGGGGTCGGTCTGTTGCGGTGCCCTGCCGCACCATATGGGGAGGACCGCTGAGAGCCATGATTTCGCTGAGCGCAATATCCGTGCCTGGCAACGGGAGATCGAAAACGGTGCCGAAGCCATCATCATCAATGCCAGCGGTTGCGGCACGACGATCAAGGATTACGGCCACATGTTTCGCCACCATCGGCTGGCAGAGGCCGCCGCGCAGGTTTCCCGGCAGGCGCTGGATATCAGCGAGTTCCTTGCCCGGGCCGAAATCCGGTTCGGGCCGGCCAAGGGTATCCGGGTAGCGTATCATGCCGCCTGTTCACTGCAGCATGGCCAGCAAATCCGGGAAACGCCGAAAGAGCTGCTGAGACGGGCCGGGTTCGAAGTGGTGGAGCCGCATGACAGCCATCTCTGCTGCGGTTCCGCCGGAACCTACAATATTATGCAGCCGGAGATCGCTGACAGGCTCAAGCAGCGCAAGGTGGCAAGTCTGGAGGCGGTGGCTCCGGAGCTGATCGCAACCGGAAATATCGGCTGCATGATGCAGATTGGATCGGCAACCGGCCTGCCGGTTCTGCATATTGTTGAATTGCTTGATTGGGCAACGGGCGGACCGAAACCGCCGGCCCTGACACCACCGGAGCTGCGTCGCAGCGGCTGACTTGCCCGGGGCTTGAAACCACCCGAAACTGTTCCCATATCAAGTGCATCGGAGCGCGGAAATGTCCGGCTCCGGGCACGAACCGCCCGTCCACATCGGAGGGCAGACGCAACTGAATCGCTCAATGGAGGATGACCCATGCGCAGTTTTGACCTTTCACCGCTTTACAGCACAACCGTCGGTTTCGACCGGTTTACCGATCTGCTCGACAGAGCCTTTTCCCAGGAGGTGGTTCCGGCTTCCTACCCGCCCTTCAATATCGAAAAGACATCGGAAGACGCCTACCGGATTTCGATCGCGGCAGCCGGGTTTTCGATCAACGATCTGAAGATCGAGGTCAGGGAAAACCAGCTCCACATCCAGGCTTCGAAGCCGGATGCGGCTGAGGATGGCAGGTATCTGTATCGGGGAATTGCGCAGCGGTCGTTCCGTAAGCAGTTCGCACTTGCGGATCATGTCCGGGTCGTTGGCGCTTCGTTCGAGGACGGCATGCTCAATGTCGATCTGAAGCGCGAAATTCCGGAAGCATTGAAGCCACGCAGCATTGAGATCGTGACCTCAAAGCCCACCGTAATCAGCGGCAAATCGAAAATCGCCGCCTGACGCGGCACCCCGAAACCGGAAAGGCGCGCCCCGGAAGGAGCGCGCCTGTTTTATGTCGGTTCAGCCAGCGGTGTGCCGGCGCTAAATTGACATGCAGATATATTTCATTTCGAGGAAATCCTCGACGCCGTGATGTGAACCTTCGCGGCCGAGTCCGGATTGTTTCACCCCTCCGAACGGTGCGGTCTCGGTGGAGAACAGGCCGGTATTGACCGCCACGATTCCGTATTCGAGCGCTTCGGCCACACGCCAGACCCGGGATGCGTCGCGGGAGTAAAAATACGCCGCCAGGCCGAAAATCGTGTCATTGGCCAATTCAATGACATCCGCTTCTTCCTCGAAGCGGAACAATGGCGCCACGGGTCCGAAAGTCTCATCATTGGCGATCAGCATCTCCTGCGTCACATCCGCAATCACCGTCGGTTCGAACCAGTATCCGCCCAAGCTGTGCCGCTTGCCGCCCGAAAGCAGACGCCCGCCGCGTGATGTCGCATCGGCGATATGCGATTCGACCTTGCTCACGGCATCCTGGTTGATCAGCGGACCGGTATTCACGCCATCCTGGAAGCCATCGCCGAGATTCAGTTTTTTCGTCGCCTCCGCGAGTTTGGCAGCGAACTCGTCATACACACCCGCCTGCACGTAAATGCGGTTGGCACAGACACAGGTCTGACCGTTATTGCGGTATTTCGAGATCATCGCACCCTCGACGGCAGCATCGATGTCGGCGTCGTCAAACACCACAAACGGCGCATTGCCGCCAAGTTCCATCGAGACTTTTTTCACCTGTTCGCCGGCTTGCCGCAACAGGATCCGGCCAACTTCGGTGGAACCGGTGAAGGTGATCTTGCGCACCGTGTGGTTGGAGCAGAATTCTTCACCGATGGCGCGCGATCGGGTCGAGGTGACAATTGAAAACAATCCCTTCGGCACGCCGGCGCGCTCCGCCAATGCCGCCATCACGAGGGCGGAGAGAGGGGTTTCGCTGGCCGGCCGGCCGACAAAGGCACAGCCCACAGCCAGTGCCGGTGCTACCTTGCGGGCGATCATCGCATTGGGGAAGTTCCACGGTGTGATCGAAGCGACAACCCCGACAGGTTGCTTGATGACCAGCAGCCTTTTGTCTGTCTGGTGGCCCGGAATGGTCTCCCCATAGATTCGCTTGGCCTCTTCCGCGAACCATTGGATGAAGGAAGCGCCGTACAAGATCTCCCCTTTCGCCTCGCCCAGGGGTTTGCCCATTTCGGCAGTCAGAATGGCGGCGAGATCATCGGCGTTTTCGATCATCAAACGGTACCATTTCAGCAATATCTCAGAGCGTTCCTTCGCCGGTCTGGCGGCCCACTCCTTCTGTGCCGCCCCGGCGGCGTCAATGGCCCGGCGGGTCTCAGCCACGCCGAGATCCGGCACCCGGGCGACAACATCACCGCGCGACGGGTTGATGACTTCAAATGTTCCGCCGTTATCGGCATCGATCCATTCACCGGCCACGTAGGCCTTGGTGGCAAGCAGAGTGGGATCACGGAGCAATGAAGTCAGGTTGGTTTTATCAAGCATAATCTTTCCTGCGAATTTTTGCCCCCCGTGCCACATGGGGCGGTTTGTTTCAAGCACCGTGCGGCAGTTGCCGCAACAGATCTCTCAGCATTTCCTCAACTTCCCTGACAATAGCCATCTGCCGGATTGACATCGATTGCTGCCGACGCCGTATCCAACAAGGTGCACGGTTTCGATATGGCGGATGCGACCCTTGACCAGCTGCTCAACTTCGCACACCGGTTCGAACTCAAGAGCAGATCGATGCGGCGCAAGCTGAAACCGCTGCCGCTTGACGGCGGCCGTACCGGGGAAAGTCCCGCATGACGGCCACCCGAGGGGGCTGCGCCTCCGGCGTGAGGCGTAATCTCAAACGCCGGGGTAGGCCGGCAAGGCGGCGGCGTTACAATGCCGTCGGAATCCTGTTCCAATGCATCAGAATTGGCAAGCTTGTACTGGCTCCCGGACACTTACCTCCTGAACAGCTCGATATACTCAGAAAATGCGAATAGCCGATTGCGGCGTTGGCCGGTGATTTCGGACAAAACGCCGAGACCGACCATATCCGTTATCAAAGCGGATGCAGTGTTGGTTGTAGCCCCGATGACCTTGGCAGCCATTTTCACATCCACAACCGGACGCGCATACAGGTGGCGCATCAGCGCCTGCGCGTTTTCATGTCGGCGCACGCTGAACCGAGGCAATACATCTCGCTCTATCCGCTCTTTGATTGCCAAAATAGCGCCGAATACACCTGCCGACGCACGCGCTGTTTCGTCAACTCCGTGGAGGAAGAACACCAACCACTCCCGCAATTGGTTGCCCCGGCGTACGGCCATCAGGTGGTCGACATATGCGGTTTTGTTACGTTCAAAATAGTCCGACAGATACAGCGCAGGCCGTACCAGCAGCCCCTCTGACGCCAGATACAGCGATATCAGCAAGCGCCCTAGACGCCCGTTACCATCCAGGAACGGGTGAATTGTCTCAAACTGGTAGTGCCCAATGGCAATCCGTACCAATGGATGCACAAACAGATGGTCCGCCTTCAGGAATGCCTCAAGATCGCTCATCAGATCCGGGACATGCTCGTGATGTGGCGGCACGAAAACAGCATTTTTCAGGCTGACGCCGATCCAGTTTTGACTGGTTCGAAACTGCCCTGGTAGTTTCTGTTCTCCGCGCACACCTGACAGCAGGATCTCATGTGTCTGGCGCAACAAACGGTTCGACAAGGGTAGCTCATCTAACTTGTCTATCGCAAAATTGACCGCTTTGATGTAGTTTTGGACCTCGGACCAATCGTCGCGTTCTTCGGGATTCAGGTCATCGGCATCCTTGAACGCATCTTCGAATTTGGTTTGCGTTCCTTCGATCCGGCTGGATTGCGTAGCCTCCTTCGCCACGTACATGCGGATGACGAACTCGACATCAGGGATCAGCTGTGCAAAGGCGTTTAATTCTCCCAAGGCACGGTCAGCTCGCCCCAAGAGCACTGACAGCTCAGGGTCGGCCACAACCCATTTATGGCAAACGATTTCTGGCAGAAAAGCCTTATACCTGTACCGGGTCTCATCTCGTCCAGATTTGAATTCCGTGATATCCATATCTCAAAAATGACCCTCTTTTCTGCGTTACCGAAAGCCTTATCTCAGTTTCTGCGACTGCTGCAACCACTATCTCAGAAAACTCCATGATTTATGATATAACGAAATCCTTATCTCAAATTGGCTACAAGTCTCAGCTCTGCCGCCGCGCTACGCGCACCTGCTCAGGCGTCACCAGCCTCGAAGTGATCAGGTTCTCGATCTGTCGGTTGGTGATGTGGCGGCACAGGGGATGGCACTCATGGATCCACTCGGCGAAGCTGGCACGGCCTTTGGCCTCTCAAGCTATTTCACGTTCAGCCTGTATCTGGACAAGCCCCTTCTCCCAACGGCGCGTCTTGAACCTATTGTCCGGGAAACAAACTTTGCCGCACTTGTAGCCTTCGGTCTCTTTCGAGCAGGCTTTGAACGCCTGAAGCAGGTCATCGGGGTTAACCCCGGCCTCACCGGCATCTCGTATGTGTGCGAGCAGCTACATCTGTGTTCCGGTCCAAAAGAACGAACAGACCCCAGCTTGACATTCTGCCGAGCGGCATAGGCCGGTTGTGCAGACAGATTGCGCGCTTCTCTCGTCTCGGCGGGTAAGCCGTTGCTCAAATCTGCCAGAGTTCCGACGTTCCATCATTGGAAAAGCGGAAGGGAACCGACGCCGGTGCTTTGTTCCCGGGAAGCAGCTGTGAAGCCGACTGCAGCACCAATCGGGTGATTGAGGGGAGGTCCAGCTGTTTCGCTTCTGCCAGCGAAACCCATTGCAATTGACTGAGTTCGCCCGACGCAAGGCTGAAATCGTCGGCGTTGCCGAGCAGGGAGACTAGGTTCAGATCGGCGAGAAAGAAACGCGCATCATATCGCCTGGTGCGGCCCGGCGGTGTGATGGCACGGTAGAAAAAAACCAGCCCGCTTGCGTCGGGACGGACGCCACCGGAGCAGAATGGCTGCCAACTCTCCGGCACCGGCGTGTCGGGATCGCTGGCGCGGCTCGCAAGGCGCAGTCCGGTCTCTTCCCAGACTTCCCTCACTGCACAGAGCAGTAGATTTTCGGTGATGTCGCGGCGGACATGTCTGGTCAGCCGGTCACGGCAAATGTCACCGGGCCGGCCAACGGGTTGCATTTCGAAATCCATCGCATCGACCGCACCGCCCGGAAAGACAAATTTGCTCGGCATGAAAACAGCATTGCTTCCGCGTTGGCCGAGTAGGATTCTTGGATTTGGCGTGCTGCCGCCACGCAGGAGCACAACGGTGGCGGCATCGCGGATGCCTTCGAAACTCATCTCAAACCTTTGCAGTCGACGGCGCTAAATTGCCGGGAAATCATCATGGACCCGTGGCTGCGCTTTGCCAAGAGCGGCAGACTAAGTGGTTCAGCATTGCACCCGGATCCGGTCTCGGCGATTGAGCAGGGGAAACATGATCCGGTACAGTAAGGAGAACGCAGGTGAGTGGCCGCAACCGTTGTCTGGAAGTCAGGGCTTTTTTGCCACGCTTGATCAAAGCGGCGGTTCCACTCCGAAATCACAAGACAACTGAAAAACAGCATGCATGCTGAGATTGCAGATAAGAAGGACGAGATTGCCCGGGTCTGCCGGCGCTTTGATGTCGAGAAGCTTGAAGTTTTCGGATCCGCCGCACGCGGAACGGATTTCGACCCAAATAGCAGTGACTTCGATTTTCTGGTCGTGTTCCGACGGGACAGCAATCAAAATCCATTCGTCCGGTTTTTTGATTTGCTGGATGCGCTGCGTCGGGCACTTGGCAGGGAGGTGGACCTGGTTCAGCTTAAATCTGTCAGCAATCCGTATCTGAGAGAATCAATTAACCGATCGCGGGAAATTGTCTATGAGAACTGATCCGTGGGCCGCGTTGCTGATCCGGGGCCTTCCAACCCATCGAAGATCCGTGCGAAGTCCTGGCACTGACCGGCGTCATCCCTACCTCAGCATGTTGTTTTTCAACAGGGAATCACGCGATCAAACAGAAGCCGGGAAGAAAATTTTCAAACGCAGTCGCCATGTCCTGAACCGCTTTCCGTCGATAATCCCATCAACTGAAATCATCATGAACCCGTGGCTGCGTTTTGCCAAGAGTGGCGGATTGAGAGGTTCCGCATTGCACCGGGAGCCGATCTCGGCGATTGGGCAGAAGAAACATAATCCGGGAGTGTGAAATGAACGCAAATGAGCGACTGCAACGGTTCTCTGAAAGCCAGGGCTTTGTCGCCGCGCTTGACCAAAGCGGCGGTTCCACACCGAAAGCACTCGAACTGTATGGCATCAGCGGCAATGAATATGCGGATGCCGGGGAGATGATGGATCTTATGCATGCGATGCGCACGCGCATTGTGACTTCACCCGAATTCAATGGCGACAAGGTGCTCGGCGCCATCCTGTTTGAACGCACCATGGATTCAGAAATCGGTGGCATGCCGGCGGCTGACTATCTGTGGAATGAGCGGCGGGTTCTGCCGTTTCTCAAGATCGATGATGGCCTCGAAGAAGAGGAGTGCGGCATCAATCTGATGCGGCCGATCACGAATCTGGAAGATAAGCTCCGGCATGCGTGCGAAAAAAACATATTCGGCACCAAGATGCGGTCGGTCATACATGAGGCGGAGGAAAGTGGGGTTGCGCGCATCGTCGATCAACAGTTTGAACTGGCGCAGGCCATCCTGCAATTTGGACTTGTTCCGATCGTCGAGCCGGAAATCTCCATTCACTGCCGGGCGAAAGCCGCATGCGAAGATCTGTTACGGGATGCGCTGCTGAGGCATCTCGATGCTCTTCCTGAAGGAGCCGATGTGGCACTGAAACTGACACTTCCGGAGACTTCCGATCAGTATCAGACAGTCATAGCGCATCCGAGAGTGCTTCGTGTCACTGCCCTCTCCGGCGGCTATGACCGCGTGGAAGCATGCCGTCGGCTGGCGCTCAACAATGGCATGATCGCCAGTTTTTCGAGGGCGTTGGCGGAGGGGCTTGACCGCTCTATGAGTGACGCGGAATTCAACCGGGCACTTGGTGCGAGTATCGACGCAATCCACAAAGCCTCGAGCAGCTGAAATTTTATCGACGGAAATTCCACACCCCGGCGTTTAATCATCAGTTCAAGCTCGAAATCAGTTGAAGGAATGAAAATGTCGAGACAGTCAAACAGTTATATTGCCGCCGCGGTTGCGGCAGGGATCGCCGCAGCCCTTTCGATTCAACCGGCTGCCGCCGATGATGATCGTGGAGGCCGCGGCAAAGGAGGGGGTGTGCATATGCTCTCATTCGCGGAGTTGGACAGTGATGGCGATGGGTTTCTTTCCAGCGAAGAGCTGGCCGGGTCGAAGGCCGTCTGGTTGCGCAAGCATGACGCGGATGGCGACGGTGCCCTGTCCCGGGACGAAGTCACGGCTGCCATCATGCAGAACCTTACCGAAATGGCGGCGCGGATGACGGACAGAATGTATGAACGTCTTGATGCCGACAGTGACGGAATGATCAGCGAAGCTGAACTCGGCGAAGGAAAGATGAGCGACCGCATGTTTGACCGCATGGACGATGACGACGACGGTATGATTTCCGAAGCGGAGTTCGAGGACGCCAAAGAAAAAATGAAGAAGCGCGGCGATCGCCGCAAGCGCGACAGAAAGTGACGCAGGCAAGGCCGGTGCCGTTTCAGCACCGGCCATTCGCGGTTGTAGGCGGCGCACAGACCAGCGATGGAAAGCGGTCAGAATGGTCGGCAGGAAAATGATGCAGCCCTCCTTTCCCTCTATGCCGAGGGGGATCGGGAAGCGGCCCGTCGGTTGACCGCCCGATATGCACCGGGAATTCTTCGATTGGCGTCCAGTATGCTCGGAAACTCAGCGGAGGCCGAGGAGGTGACCCAGGAAACCATGTTGCGGCTCTGGAAAGCGGCCCCGGATTGGCGGCAGGACAAGGCGAATTTGTCGACATGGCTTTGGAAAGTGGCATCCAATCTCTGCATTGATGTGCTGCGGCGACGGCGAAGCGTTTCCATCGAGGAAATATCCGAGCCCAGGGACGAAACACCGGGTGCAGTGAACAGGTTGATGCGGAATGAAAGGGCGGAAGCGCTCCACAGAGAATTGGCACAGCTGCCGGAAAGGCAGAGGCTGGCCGTTATTCTGCGGCATTTCGAGGGTGCTTCGAATCCACAGATTGCAGAGATTCTCGGGACCAGCACCGAGGCGGTTGAAAGCCTTTTGGCGCGTGGGATCAGGGAATTGAAAAGGAAATTGATCGGGCGGAAAGCCGCATTGGGATGGCAGTGATGGAACCGAAGACGACACAATTCCCGGAACCTGGAGAGTTGACGGAATATTTTCAGTCGGCACGGCAAGCAACGCTTCCATCCGGTTTGGAAAGGCGAATTCTGCTCGATGCCGATCGATATCAGCCGCGCCGGAGTTCCACCATGGCCGGCTGGCTGGCTGGATTGGCACAGAATTTGCTGCGGAATGGCAGAGCTGCCGCTGTGCTTGCCGTGTCCGCGATTGCCGGCCTGACCGTCGGCCTGAGTTCGGTTTCCGCGGTCGAGTTGTTTTCGGCGGGCTTCGGCTCCACATCCGAAATCGCCGAACCTGACATTTTCGCCGGGCTCGATGAAATGCTGCTGGGGAAATAGGAAATGAGTGAACATGGCACAGGCAGGCGCTGGACTGCGCTTCTGGTGGTTTCGCTGGCGCTGAATATCCTCGTGATCAGTGCCGGCATCGGCTTGCTCATTGCCTGGCCAAAACATGATTACCGGCATGTTGAGCGGTTTTTCGGGCCTTCGGGCCTCGGCTCTGTTGCCCGTGCGCTGGATGATCACCATAAGGATTCACTGCGCCGCGAACTCGGCTCGGGTGGGGACAGATACCGGCTATTGCGCCGGCAGGGAAAGGAGGATCTGCGCCAATTGATTGCTGTCATCCTTGCCGATCCGTTTAATCCAGCGGACCTTGAGGCGCAGTTTGCGCGTCAACGGGAAGCGGCGGGTGCCCGGCTGAAAGGCGGACATGATCTCATCGCAGCGAGAATTACAGCGATGACCCGGGAAGAGCGGATCGCATTTACCGAAAGGCTAGAGGATCAGTTCCTACGCAGCTCCGGACATGGCAGGAAATGAGTGACCTGGTTCAGATGCCCTGCAAAAACTCCGCAGCCAGATGGCGGGTCACGAGGCGCAGCGATTCCTGTTCGGTGAGGCCGTTCCGGCGCGCTTCCGCATAGATGGCGCGCTGGCGGTCGGACGAGTTGCCCCGTTCCACCAGGGCAATGATATCGCGCAGTTCCGGCTCACAACCGAGAGCATCGGCGTCTTCCGCCATCAATTCGACGATTTCTCCGGCGAGTTCGGCAAACGGTGTCATCGCCCCCTTGCCGTGATCGACCAGCGGTTGCCGCATGCCGTAGCGCTGCGCCCGCCAGCGATTCTCATTTATGAGAATGGGTGGGTAGGAGCGCCAACGCTGATTGAGCGACCGGAGGCGGTAGAGATACGCGATAAGGGACTGAAACACGGCCGCGATTGTCACCGCATCTTTCTGCACACTGCAGACATCGGTGATCCGCTGCTCGATCGTCGGAAATTTCGCCGATGGCCGGATGTCCCACCAGATTTTTGATCCATCTTCGAGGCAGCCTGAATCAACGAGATGCTGAATCAGCCGCGCATACTCGGCATATGAAGAAAGCGTGTCCGGCAGACCGGTGCGTGGCAGCGAGTCAAAAACCGCGATCCTATAGGAGGCGAGCGATGTGTCCTCGCCCTCCCAGAATGGTGAGGAACAGGAAAGTGCCAACAGGTGAGGAAGAAAATACGAGGCCTGATTCATCAGATCGATGCGAAGATCATCATCCTCGATACCGATATGAAAATGCATTCCGCAGATCAGCAGCCGGCGTGCATTTTGTCCCAGATCCAGACGAAGCGTGTCATAACGTTCCTTTCTGGTGTGGGTCTGTTCGCGCCATTTTGCCAGCGGATGGGTTGAGGCGGCAATGATCGCATAGCCGAAGCGGGATGCGGTTTCGGCGACAAGATTTCTGAGTTCCGCCAATTCATTGCCCGCGGAAGCCACGCTTTTCTGCGGCGAGGTGCCGATTTCAATCTGACATTGGAGATACTCGTTCTGCGCCTTTTGTCCGGTGCAGGACTGGCACTCGGCGATGAAACGGTTATCCGGAATAGCGACAAGATTGCCTGACTCGGGATCAATGATCAGATATTCTTCCTCGATACCGATGGTGAATTCGGGTCTCGCGGCCATTTCCTGTTCCTGCGAATGAAGGTCGATTATATACGAGGCGAATTCGTTCTGCCCGGATAATCCGCTGCAATCACCATGTGGGATTTGAAGAACCAACAGCAGCCGGATGCCGAGACGCCGTTCGTGAACAGGTGGCAGTCCCTAGGGGAATCGAACCCCTCTTTCCAGGTTGAAAACCTGGCGTCCTAACCGATAGACGAAGGGACCGCTTGCGTCAGTCGCTGAATAGCGAAACTGCCCGACCTGTCAAGGAGAATCAATCTGCGTTCGGGCTGGTGCGGCATCCTGAAGATGGAGCTTGACCTTGACCTTGCCGCGGAATTCGTCGGCTTGAAGCTGCCCGGCGAAATGCGCCCTGGCGGAACCAAGATTCTCAATGAAATCGCCGAGCGGGGTCTTGAATGCCTGGAATGCGATCGCATCCATCTTTTCGCCGGCCTCATCCTCCAATTGGAACATGAGATGGCTGCCATCGCCGCCGACCCGCCGGTGAAATACAACCCTGTGACCGGGTAAGACAAAGCGCGGTTGCGGCGAGGCGGCACCGAACGGCCCGGCGTGCTCAAGCATTTCGACCAATTCAGGCGTTATGGCCCGCGGATAAATCGATGCGTCGACGCGCAAAACCGGTGGCCCGGCCTTATCGGCGCCGCTCGCCTGCATCAATTCGGTCAAACGGGCTATCGCCGCGTTGAACCGGCAGTTCCTGATCTCCAGCCCGCCTGCCATTTTGTGGCCGCCCCCCGAGAGCAGCAGTCCCTCTTCCTTGCAGCTCTGAATCGCGGCACCGATATCGACCCCTTCTATGGATCTGGCCGACCCTTTGCAGCTGTCCTCTCCGATGGCGAAAATCATCACCGGCCGGTTGGTGGTTTCACAAAGCCGCGATGCCACGATGCCGGCAACACCGGCGCTCCAACCCTTGCTCGCGGCCCAGATCAGCGCACCTTCCGATCCTCTGGCTTCGACCTGTTCGCGGGCTTCCTCCCAGGTCTGATCAACCAGTTGCCTTCTGCTTGAATTCAAAGAGTCGAGTTCCAGCGCCAGTTTTTCAGCCTCCGCGTGATCGTCGGTTGCAAGCAGGCGGGCGCCGAGTTCCGAATGCCCCAGACGTCCGCCGGCATTGATCCGCGGACCGAGAACAAAACCGAGATGGTGAGAGTGTGGCTTTGATCTGATGCGTCCGACATCGGCGAGGGCCCTGAGGCCCGGCCGTCGGCGCTGTTCAATGACGGCAAGTCCTCTGCGGACAAGGGCACGATTCAACGAAACCAGAGGCGAAACATCGGCAACCGTCGCCAGCGCCACCAGGTCCAGATATTCCTGCAGATCCGGTAACTGTTCTTGTCCGGCTGCCCGCAATGACCGGTTTGCGGCGACCAGAAACATGAACACCACACCGGCGGCACAAAGATATTTAACCTCGGATTCGTCATCCCGCCGGTTCGGATTGACCACTGCATAAGCCGGCGGCAGCGTCGCCTCTCCGGCATGATGATCGATGACAATCACATCCGTGCCCGCAACCGACTCGATTGCGACATGCGCCGATGTGCCGCAATCCACACAAATGATAAGATCATGTGTCTCCGCCAATGCCGCCATGGCATCCGGATTTGGTCCAAACCCTTCCTTGATGCGGTGCGGCACATAAAGCGTGGTTTCGCGGCCGAACCAACGCAGCCAGCAAATCAACTGTGCCGCCGAACTGCCGCCGTCGACATCATAATCCGCGAAAACCGCGATGCGTTCCTTCCTGTCCAGAGCCTGAATGAAGCGGGCGACAGCCCTGTCCATGTCGAGGACCGCTGACGGGTCCGGCATCAGATTCTTCATTGTCGGTTCGAGAAAATCCGACACCCGCTCCGGCGCAACACCCTGGCGCACCAAAATCCGGCACAGCGCGTCGGGCAGGTCCGTCCGCTGTGCCATGGCGAGCGCCAACCGGTCCTGCGCCGCATCCGCGCCGACCCATCTGTGTCCCCTGACGGATTTCTCAATCCCGAGAAATGCGGGCCGCGTCATGACCGGGATCGCCTGAAATATGCCGTCATTCGATGGGATGGCGATAGATCATCCGCCGTTGTGAGCCGGTTCGGGACCGCAGCAGGATCGTTTCCGCCTGCAGAAAACCGGGCTCTCGGCTGATCCCGGTGAGCAGCGATCCGTTGGTCACACCGGTGGCGGCGAAAATCACATTGTCGCGCACCATATCACCGAGCCGGTAGACACGATCGAAGTCGCTGATTCCAGCCGCTGTCGCCCGCGCCCTTTCGGCGTCATTGCGGAATTTCAAGCGGGCGCAGATCTGCCCGCCCATGCAGCGCAGCGCGGCGGCTGCGAGCACCCCCTCCGGAGCCCCGCCGACACCCATGTAAATATCGATTCCGGTCCGCTCAGGCTCAGCGCAGTGCATGATCGCGGCAACATCGCCGTCCGTGATCAGGCGGATTGCGGCGCCGGTTGTGCGGATCTCCCGGATCAACTCCACATGACGGTCGCGGTCAAGGGCGCAGACGGTGATTTCCGACGGGTCACATCTCTTTGCTTCCGCGATCCGATGGATCCGTTCCGCCGGAGCCATATCCAAACTCACCAACCCATCCGGGTAGCCCGGTCCGATGGCCAGCTTTTCCATATAGACATCCGGTGCCCGCAGCATGGTGCCACGCGGACCCATGGCAATCACCGTAAGTGCGTTCGGCATGTCCTTCGCCGTCAGGGTCGTCCCTTCAAGCGGGTCGAGCGCGATGTCGACCGATGGCCCGTCGCCGGTGCCGACAGCCTCGCCGATAAAGAGCATCGGGGCTTCGTCGCGCTCGCCTTCGCCGATCACAACAATCCCATCAATATCGAGGAGATTGAGTTGAGTTCGCATGGCATCGACGGCGGCCTGGTCCGCCGCCTTCTCGTCGCCGCGGCCGATATGAAAGGCCGATGCGAGTGCCGCGGCTTCGGAAACCCGTGCCAATCCGAGAGAAATCATACGGTCGCGGAATTGGAGGTCGGGGGTCAGGCTGTCGGCGGACATGCCACTCATACCTCTTCGATGCGGATGGCAACCGGGTCGTTCACTGATACTCCGGAACTGCGGATGGCATCCAGCGCCTGACTGAGTTCTGTCCGTCCGGTCGGATGGGTTACGATCAAAACCGGCGCCGCTTTGTCGGCATGCCCATACTGACGCAGCCGGTTGATCGAGATCCCGGCATCGCCGAATGCGGCGGCGACGGTTGCCAGGACACCCGGCCGGTCAACCAGCAGCAGGCGCACATAATAGGGCACCATGGCGGCGACGCGAATCGGCTTGGCAGGTCTGAGCGTGTCAGCCGGCTGGCCAAAAGTTGAGATTTTTCGGCCACGGGCAATGTCGATGATATCTCCGAGCACCGCTGAGGCCGTCGGCCCCTGACCGGCTCCGGCGCCGCGCAGAAAAACCGGACCGGTGCGCTCACCTTCCAATACGACGATATTGGTAGCGTCCTCCACCTGACCCAGCGGTGAATTGGCCGGAACCAGGCATGGTTGTGTGCGCTGTTCCAATCCCTGGTCAGAAATTCTGGAAACGCAGACCAGCTTGACGCGATAGCCCATATCACCGGCCTGTTCGATGTCGCCGATTGAAATCCGCTCAATACCTTCGATTTCCATTCCCTTGAAATCCACTTTCGTACCGAAGGCGATGGAGGCGAGAAGGGCAAGTTTGTGGCCGGCATCAATACCCCCGACATCCAGCGTCGGATCCGCTTCCAGGTAGCCCAGCCCCTCCGCTTCGGCGAAGATTTCCCCGTAGGATTTTCCGGTGCTTTCCATCCTGGTGAGGATATAGTTGCAGGTCCCGTTCATGACACCCATAACCCGCAGCACGCGGTCGCCGGCAAGGCTTTCGGTCAGCGATTTAACGACCGGAATTCCGCCCGCCACCGCGGCTTCGAAGCGAAGCGTGACACCGGCAGCCTCCGCCGCCACCGCTATGCCATTCCCGTGCACCGCAAGCAGCGCCTTGTTGGCGGTCACAATGCTCTTGCCGGCCCGGATCGCCGCTTCAATCGCCTGTTTGGCGGGACCTTCCTCGCCGCCGATCAGTTCCACAAACACATCGATGTCGGGCCGCGCGGCCAAGCGCACCGGGTCCTGTTCCCAGTCAATTCCGGAGAGCGACAGGCCACGATCTTTGTTCCGTGACCGCGCACAGACCGCCGCCACCCGGATAGGGCGCCCGGCACGGCCGGTAACCAGATCAGCATTATCCTCAAGCATCTGCAGCACACCCGCGCCGACCGTGCCGAGACCCGCCACCCCGATCACCAATGGTTTGTTCAAATCATGCCTCCCCGTGCGGCGGCCTGTCCGTTCGCTGCATTCAAAGCGCCGGTGGCTGGGTTTCTGCGGCGGCTTCCCGGCGCCGGTTTTCGAGTTCGGCGGTATTGGGTAGTCCGGTGAAATCTTCCGTTTCGTCGCCGCTCCCGGCCAATTCGATCACCTCGTCTGGAACCATACAGGCGGCAAGTGTGATCGACATTAAACCGGCAAGGGCAATGAACCGCATGAGGGACACCTTACTTCCTGACTGGCACGAAACTAATGGGAATGACCAATGCAGCGCAAGCGTAAGCGACCGGCTTCAGCGAAGTCTGAAATCCTCTATGCGCGCCCGGATAACGGTTTCGGTGTCGTCACTGTCGGCACCGACTCCGATCGCAAACAATGTCTCCGGGGCGCGGCCAAAGGCCTGCACATATTGCAGCGCGATCTGGTATGTCTCACGATAGGTTCCCAATTCCGCCGGCCGGGCAATCACGAGGCTGGCCCGATCTTCCAGAAACGGGCTGGGGAAGATTTCCCCTCTTTCCTGTTCGCCACCCCACACAATAGCGAGCAGCGAGGCATCCTCGTCATTCATCAGCGCGCGTGGGCTCGGGTCAGTGAGTTCGCGTGCGCGCTCAGCGGTCAGAAACAGGAAATAGACGACAATGTTGCGGTCCTCCCCGCCCTTTACCGTCAGATCGGTGGGTGGAACGCCCTGATCCACTGACCAGATCCAGCTGGCATTCTGCGCATTCCAGAGCCGTTGCGGAAGAAGTTTAAAGACAAAGGATACGCTGCTTTCAGACTCAATTCCGAGCGATCTGCCATTCAATTGAAACTCATTCTGCTTGATCATCGGGAAACGCAGCCCCTGCCAACTATCGTCAAACAGGAGATATTCGCTGCGCACTGAGGTTGCCGCGAGGATGAAAAGGGAAACCGACAGCGCCAGGCATCGGAGGAAAAACCCGGTGCGCCCACAGCGGCTGAAAGCAGCCGGGGTGGGTGTCACGGATTGCTCTGGCCTAAACCACATCTGAATACATCCCCGCAACCACTCCGACACTCGTTTCCGACTCTATGGCAAGAGCGGAATTTTTTCCATAGTTCGTACTTGCTGCTTACACACATGTGAGCATCCATGTTGTCGGTCAATTGATTACCGGAGTTTTTTGAGGTTCCGAATCGGTTTCCACAGGTTTTCCGGAGGTTGTTCACATCCTGATCTCTTTTCCGGGCACGCCGCTCCAGCCGCTGCGGTCTAAGGCGGGTTGGTTCGCGTCTGTTGAGCCGGCTGTGCCGGTTCAGTCGCTCAGGCCGTTGCCCGCTACGTCTGACCGCGCCGGTCCCTCAACAGGGCGTTGGCGGTGACGTTCAGCTTCCGCATGACCGCGGTGACAGCAACCCTGTGGCACTTTCCCCTTCCCCGAAGCCGTTCACAAACCACTTTCATGTCAGGGTTCCGGACCATCGCTGTCGCCGCCGCCATATTCAGGAGACCGCGTGGTCTACGGCGTCCTCCGCGGAAGTGTCTTGCCCCTTCATGGTTTCGTTGTCGTGGGCGAAGGGTGCCACGCTGACCTGTGCCGCCGCCTGGCGTTTGCCGATGGTGCCGGGTCCATTCATCCAGCGGATCAGCGCAACCGCGGTCACCGGGCCGATGCTGGGGACCGGTAGCTTCTGGAATGGGCAGCGTCTCCGGTGATTAACGCCTCGATGTCGCGCTCGTATGCCGCGATGGCCCTGTCCTGCGCGGCGATCATGACGGGCAGCCGCTTCGCCGACACCGGGTCGGTGACCCCGGACAGAACCGTCCTCAACGCCGTGCGCTGAACGAAGGGCCGCACCCTGATGACAGGCATATCACCGAGTCGGCTGAGGAACCCGGTGCGAGGCCGCGTCAGCGGCAGGTATGTAGCGACAATCAAGATGGCAGCCTCGTTTGGGGGCGTTTCCTTCAGCGGCCAAAGTAAGGAAGACGTTGCCCGATTGGAATTGGCCGCTGCCGGAACAGCGTTCTTTGGTGTCTGCGGCTGTTGTAGGTCTTCAGATAGCGGTCGATTATTGAGTTAATCTGCATGCAGGTGAGTGTTGAACGGTATGTGTGCCGTCCGCTCCGAACGAGTTTCGCGGTCCGAACCTCGCTGTCTACCGGATGTTCTGAGGCCCCCATGGTGTCAATTCGATTGGGTATCGTGGCGTAAACGACGTCTGGGTGGCTTTGGCTTCAAGGATGCTGTCGACCAGATAGCCGCGTTGCTGTCCGCTGGTCGCGCCTACGGCCATGAGCAACACGTCTCAGGCCTGCGATCGGCGAAGCGAGTAGGCCTCGATCATGCATGTGGAACGATTGCCCTGCTTGTCGCGATAGTCGATCTCCACGAGAAAGTGGTTTGCGGCTGCGAAGTGGATCATTTTGATATGACTCTGTCCTCGGCGGCCTGTAGGCAGATCGACTACACGCTCGCGAATGAGCGAGTCGCCGGCGCCGAGAGACATCGCCGCAAGGGGCTGCGTGACTGTGCCCCGGAGCCAATCGAAGATTTCCGGGAGCGCGTCCCAAAACGTCGTTACGGGGAGCAGAGCGGGGAGCTGGTGCTCCAGCATGTGAATCCAGCCAGCCTCAAGCTCCGCGCGGTGCGGCTCAAGGTCAGTCATGCGCGGAATGCTGATGCCCTTGAATTCACACTTGGCGCGCAGGACTTCCATGAAACGCCGCGGTTCCGGACGCGCTTCCGTATTCCGGTGGAGGTGGACGACATCATAGAGATCGCGTGGGCGCGTCCGTTCCGCGAGCGCTCTGAATTTCTCTGCGAATGCCTCTGTGTAATCGTAGGCCAGGACTTCGATACCGTCTTGCGGAGCATCGCTGTATGGATGGAAAATCTGCACGTGGACCGGCGGCAGAACGACCCGCTCATCGGCGGTCAGGTCAAGCTTGATGCGCGGCAGGGAGTGGGTCGATGAGACGGGGCCTTTGTAACTGATCTTGCCTTGGCACGAGATATGGCCGCGAGGGTTCTCGTGGATATCGAACTCCTGCTTGTCGACAGGCATCTCAATGCCGGTTCGGTCATAGATCCATTCACAGATTTCAGAAAATGCGCCTTTCAGGAAGTCGGCGTCGAGATGCTCCGGGACACGGAGCGTGAAGTCGAGGTCCTCGGGAAACCGATAGGTCTCAAGGAAGCACTTCTTCAGGCAGGTGCCGCCCTTGAATATCCAACTCTCCGTGAGATCCTCGTGCCCATAGATCCCAGCGAGCATCCAGCCGAGAACATAGTCCTTCTCCACGACGTGCGGTGTCAGCGATGTCTGCCGGGCTGTTGCGAGGATTTCACGTATATCGATCACGGCGTTTCCGCGCGAGCCCAGCGCTCAGGCACGCGAAGCCGCCATTTGGTCACGACGAGCGGCCCATCCTGGACCGGATCGAGCTTCGCGTGACCGCCGCTCAGATGCGGCACGCAGAGGCGGCCCAGTTCGGCACCCCCAGGAAGGCGCTCGGCCAGAAACCCGAGACGTTTGAAGACAGCGCCGTTGTTGAGGCTCAAGGCGTAATTCACGAGTTTTTCTTGGTCGCGATCATCTCGCCGCAGATAGGCTGCGAGGCAGTCGGAAACGTGCTGGATGCCGCCACCGATCGCCGGGTCGTCGAGCATATCGACGATCGTTCGATGTACGTCGGAAACGGGCACCCGCGTCCGATGGCGCCAGACATTCTTGGTGCCGAAGATCTTCCGCTCATTGATGTGCTTCAGCGAAAAGGGCGTGCCGTGCCGCTCCTGGCGCTTCTGACGCACCGGCTGTGCGGTCATCACGAAGATGTCCTTGAAGATCTGTTCGGTCAGGTCCCAATGCTCGGCGGCTGAGCGACCCCCGATGTAGGCTGGCGCGAAGAGCGCGGGAACGAGCACCCACGGGTCAATAAGGACGCGATCTGACCCCATGGTGTCGATGGAAGCCGCGACATAGGCGCCTCGGCCCACCCGTCTCAGCCATCCCTGTTCAGTCCAACGGGACAGACGCTGGGCAGCACCGGTTCGGTCGAGTTGTAGGGCAATCACCACGTCGTCGACATGTATCACATCACCGGCCGTGGACAGCACCCGGACAAGCTGTGCACGTCCTCGGGGGAGGCGGGTCGTGCTTTCTTCCATATCTCCTGCTTACCATAAAATGCGAATTGTGGTAATCATACTAACAGATACCGGAATTCATGCAATTACAGAATTTAGCAGTAATCGAAAATTTGAGAGGTTTGGATAATCACGAATCGAAGCCGGTCTTTCCGGTGGCCGGGTTCACATCGGTGTCTCGGCACCGTCCAAAGTCTTGAAGTCTGGTGTAAGACGGGTTCCTCTCCAGAACCCATACGCTGAACCGCATCGGCTATCATCCCGATCATCAACGCCTCGACCCGATCCGCAATCCGCTGTGCCGGCTCGCGAGTTGGTTGACAGTCTGGTCGGCGGCGTATCCTTCCGTCTCTTCATTGAGCCGGGCATGATTGACCGCCGTTTGGTCTCCGAAGGGGCAGCATCAACTCGCGCTCGGCGACGGTGATGCGTCTATAGAGATGATGCGGGGCTTTGACCTAGCCGGTCGTACTGGTTGGGGGATGGAAATACCCAGTCCCGAACGTCGGAGGACCCGTTTCCCGCAGCATCAGAGTTCAACAGCATAAATCTCGAAAACAGACTTCCCGGGCTTCGGGGAGAAAAGGGTTGTCAAGATCGAAGGACTCAGGAGGAAAATCCGATGCGTTCACCGCATCTGAATTCACCCCGAAAACACCCGAACACTCAATTCCAACACTAAGACAAGGCCAAAAAATTCTCCATAGCTCATACTTTGGCGGCGCGTAAATTCAGCCCGTCGCCGGCTCCGGGTCGGAAGCGCGGAGAAATTCCGCATAATCATCCGCCACTGCTGACGCCGCCGCCCGCAGCAATTCCGCCCCATATGCGGGTCTTGCCAAGGCTGAGTGGGAACCGACACGTCCGTCGGGAAATTCCGCTCTGTGTTCCTCCGCCGGACCGTGGCGGTCGCCTTTGCGGGCTTCGATGTATCCGCGCGTGAGGCGCCGTGGTGGCGTATCGGCGGCGGCCGATGTCACCTGGCGGCCGATATGGCTGGTGATGGAAATTTCCGAAGGCGTGGCATGCATCCCTTCCCAGTCGCCGAAACAGCTCTGCCGCAATCGGTTCACCTCTTCGAAATCCCACCAGCTGCGCACGCGCACCGACAACTCCTTTCGCCGCTCTCCGGCGCGCCGCAATGGCGCGGTATTGCGGCCATGCGCATTCAGAAAATAGAAGAACCGGAAACCCTGTCCGGACAGGCTGTCGATGATGCAGAGCGCAAGTTCCTCGAACAGGGACTCGGATATGGAAACTGTACCCGGGAATGCCAGATTGAAGGCAGCGGGTGAGTAGCCCAGGGGCGGTGCTACCAGAGCATCAAGCAGTTCGGCGGCGGCTACGGCAACGGCATCGGCGCAGATTGTGTCGGTTCCGATGAGACCGATCGGACCATGCTGTTCCGTGGATCCCGCCGGAATGATTATGCCTGTCGACCGGAGCAGGTATTGCTCGACTTCACACCATGTGGATTGGTCAAGCCGCATGCGTCAGGGGGCACCACCGGCCCGGTGCCGGTGGTGCATCACTCTTCAGTTCTGCAGGTTCCACTTTTCGCCGAGCATGTCGAAGAATCCGCGCTCCTGTTTCAGCGCGATCCAGGTGTTGACATAATTGATCCAAACCTGGTCCGCCTGCGGCAACAGCATTGCAATCGGGGTCGGCGCCTTCGGGGCTGAAACCGGCACGATCATCATCTGCGGATACTTCGCCACCAGTTTATTGGCTTCGACATTGGAAGTGATATGCGCATCGGCGCGGCCCGCCAGCACTTCCTGAAAGTCGCGCGCCGGTGCCTCGACGATCTGGTGCTGCGCATCCGGAAAGAATTGCTTGACCTGTTTTTCCTGTGTCGTGCCAAGAGTCGCGGCAACGACGACATCGCCCATGTTCAAGTCATCCCAGTCTTTGAACCGGTCGGCATCCTCGGCAAGGATAAGAGGCACGGTGGCAAGGGAAAAATAGCTCGAGGAATAGCCGGCGGCTTTGGCCCGGGAGGGGGAAATCGAGGCCGAACCGGTCATATGGTATTTTCCGGAAGTGACGCCGCTTACCAGGGTTTTCCAATCTGTAGGTACGAATTCGACTTCAACGCCGAGATCATTGGCGAGCTCCGTCATCACATCGATATCATAGCCGGTATAGCTGTTGGTTGCCGGGTCGCGCATGGTCATGGGATTCCAGTCGCCCGTTGTGCCGACTTTCAGAGTTCCGGTGTTGAGAATCTCCTGCAGGGCGGACTGCGCCTGCGCCTGCGCCGCGAACATGCAGAAAAATACTGCCGCAGCGGTTTTGAAAAACTTCATGATGATCTCCAGTAATTGGTTTCCGGCGCAACATTCTTTATCTGCTCTGGAGTTGCAACTATTGTCTTACCCGCATCCCTGACAAGAAAGGCGAATTGTGGCGGCACCCGGACCGATTATTCAGGTCGATGGCGTTTCGGCGTATTTCGGCGAGTTTCAGGCATTGCGGCAGGTGACACTCACCGTCAATGCCGGTCAGCGGGTGGTTGTCTGCGGTCCGTCAGGATCAGGAAAATCCACCTTGATACGTTGTATATACGGGCTTGAACTGTTCCAGGAGGGCAGTATTCATGTGGATGGCGACCAGTTGGCCCGGGACCGGAAATCCATGCGTGCCATCCGACCCAAAATCGGCATGGTGTTCCAGCAATTCAATCTGTTTCCGCATTTGACGGTGCTTGAGAACCTGATGCTCGGTCCGGTCCGGTCACGACGGATGGCGCGTGATGCTGCCAGAGAACTGGCCCACTCTTATCTGCGTCGGGTCAGAATCCCGGAGCAGGCGGAAAAATATCCGCGTCAGCTTTCCGGCGGTCAGCAGCAGCGCGTCGCGATTGCGCGGTCATTGTGCATGGAACCTAAAATCATGCTGTTCGATGAGCCGACATCGGCGTTGGATCCGGAAATGATCAATGAGGTTCTGGATGTGATGACCGAACTCGCCGAGAGCGGCATGACCATGATCGTGGTGACCCATGAAATGGGTTTTGCCCGCCGTGTCGCCGACATGATGATCTTCATGGATCATGGGGAAATCGTCGAAAGCGCCTCACCCGAGCGCTTTTTCTCCGCCCCGGAGAGCGCCCGCTGTCAGGATTTTCTGCAGAAAATCCTGCATCATTGAGTTCAGCCGATGCCTAGAAAATTTTCGACATTCAGGATTACGGCACTGGCCGCAGCCGCGTTTGGCCTCAGCGGCTGCTCGGCGAATTGGGGCTGGTATGTCGTCAACCCGTCGACGCAGAACGGGCTCAACAATCTGAAATTCCTGCTCGGCGGGCTGCAATACACGATCCTTCTGTCCCTGACAGCCATCACCATCTCGATCGCTGTTGGGTTAATGGTGGCACTGCCGGGTCTGGCACCGGGGCGGTTTCTGCGCAGCTTGAACCGGGGTTATGTCGAATTGGTCCGTGCGGTGCCCATTCTGGTGCTGATCTTATGGGTGTATTACGGTCTGCCGCAATTATCCGGGCTGTCCATCAGCGTGTTCTGGGCCGGAGTCATTGCGCTGGCACTATCCGACAGCGCGTTTGAGGCGGAAATTTTCCGCGCCGGCATTCAGTCAATCGACAAGGGCCAGTATGAGGCGGCGCATTCGATTTCGCTGTCCTACACGGATACCATGATCTGCGTCATCCTGCCGCAGGCGGTGCGGCGCATTCTTCCGGCGCTCGGCAACCAACTGGTCTATATGCTCAAAATGTCGTCCCTGGTTTCCGTCATCGGTATGCAGGAACTGACCCGCAAAGCGAATGAATTGGTGGTGACGGAATACCGGCCGCTCGAAATCTACACCATCCTCGTGCTCGAATATCTGGTGCTGATCCTGATCGTATCGGCCGGTGTGCGTTGGTTGGAGCGGCGGCTGCGGGCGGATGAGCGAAACTGAGCCGCTATCGGTGCTGATCAAAAAGAATTGGATTGCCGTCGGGATCGGTGACCATGAAACTCGCCGGCCCTTCGGCTTCCTCCCCGGTTTCGTTTGAGATTTCCAGTCCGGCGGCCTGCAGGTCCGCCTTGATTTTCCGGATATCGGTAAACTCCTGAAGCTGACCTCCCTGCGCATCAAGGCCCGGGCAGAAGGTCATGATGTGTTCCTGACCACTTGCAAAAGCACGCCGCCAGGTTCCCAACCAACCGCATTATTGGATTACATCGGAAATGCTGAGGCTTTCCTGCGGTGCGTAAACACGACCACAAAATCGCGTTCCGGGAAATAAATCTCACGCCACCGCCCGCAAGCCATTCTTCGCCACGAGCGTCAACAGTTTCAGAGACGCACCCCGCGGGCGCTTCTCACCACGCTCCCATTTGCTCACCAGGCCTGTTGTCACGTTGAGGTGGCGCGCGAATACCGCTTGACTCGCAAGCTCGCGCAGCCGAAGCGCACGAATATCTTCCGGCGTCATCTCCTTAACCGGCGTGAGGCAAATCTCGTCGAACCTGCGCATGGTCCGCTTCGACATGAACCCGGCCTCAGCCAGATCGAGAGCAGCTTCGTGCACCGATGCCAACACCTCGCTTTCATACTGCTTGGTCATCACAATCCACCTCTATTATCGCTCTATTTGCCAGCACAGCCTCAAGATCCACCGCGTTCAGGGCCAGATACTCGTCCACCAGCAACCGCAGCCCTGACAACTCCATGCGCCGGATGTTCTTCTGGCCGCTTTTCGCAAATCCGTGGACAAAAACGCCAACGCTTCCTGACGAAACAACACGATCACACGGAACCCGCCGGATCAACCACCGCCCTTGCGCGGAATGCGCTGCTTGATCACGCCCCCGCCGAGATCGGCGTCCACCGATCCTGTCACGATACGCTCCACGGCATCGCACAGCGCATGATCTTCGATCCCCTCGCGAAGCGCGAAGCGCGCGAAGTTTTTCATCTTAAACGTACGCAGTCCGACCGTCGCCCGTGTCTTTGATCATGAATGCTTATGTAGCACCTGGTAATACAAAACTCAAATGCATGCACCCTACTTCCTACATATTGGATCTGTTCTCACAAGTTACAGTGTTTGCTGAATGCCGGGTAGCGAATATGGAATGCAGCGCCCGGGCGATTTCAGTGCGGCCTGAACCGGGGCTATCTGAAATTGGCCCGTGCGGTACCCATTCCGGCGCTGATCCTGATTGTTTTCGCCGACTTGCGTTGGTTGGAGCGGCGGCTGCAGGCGGATAAGCGAAACTGAGCCGCTACCGGTGCTGATCAAAAAGAATCGGATTGCCGTCGGGATCGGTGACCATGAAACTCGCCGGCCCTTCGGCTTCCTCCCCGGTTTCGTTTGAGATTTCCAGTCCGGCGGCCTGCAGGTCCGCCTTGATTTTCCGGATATCGGTAAACTCCTGAAGCTGACCTCCCTGCGCATCAAGGCCCGGGCAGAAGGTCAAGATGTTTTTCTCGAACATATCCTGAAACAGGCCGATTGCGGTGCCACCGCAATTCATGATCACCCAGTTCCGCTCGATTTCTCCGGCAATCATGCGGAAACCGAGCTTTTCATAAAATTCTTTCGAGGCCTGAATATCGCCGACGGCGAGACTCAGCGAAAAGGCACCGAGTTGCATCCTTGTCTCCGACTGTCTGCATTCATTCAGCGGAAACTATCCAGCGGTCCGGGGAAAGTCGAACCCATCTTCAGCGCAGCCGGCTGTGATCAGAGACAGTGTTTGCCGAATACCGGGTCGCGAATATAGAATGCGGTGCCCGGGTCGATGCCGGGTGCTGAGGACAATTTGAGCGGAGTAACAGATGTCAAAACCCTCCATTGCCAGACCGGCACCCTATCCGGTCATGGTTGAGGCAGGAGAATCATATTTTTGGTGCGCCTGCGGGTTGAGCGAGAATCAGCCTTTCTGTGACGGCAGTCACAAGATCACCGAGTTTCAGCCGGTGAAATTCACCGCCGAGGAAAGCAAGCGTGTTTTCTTCTGTGGCTGCAAACATACCGGCGGTAAGCCGTTATGCGATGGCACTCACAACCGGCTCCAGTGAATTGGTTTTGCGTTGCTTCGGCGGGGAATTGGCTCATGAACAGGCGCGGCGCGGCTCTGCTGGTCATGCTGGGAGCCGTCTTTATGAGTTCGGTCGGCGTGTTCCTGCGGATGATCGAGTCGGCGGACGGGTTCCAGATCCTGTTCTACCGGTCGATCGCCCTGACCGCACTCATCGCCGGCATCATCTGCCTGCGGCGGCGTCTGCCCCTATCCGCAGCCATCCGTTCACTTGACCGTCAGGATGTGGTTGTCGGGTTTTTTCTGTCCCTTGCCTTTACCTTCTATATATTCGCGATCCTCAACACTTCCGTCGCTTCGACACTCTTCATTCTCACCGCTGCCCCCTTGCTGGCGGCATCCATGGCCTGGATCTGGATCGGCGAGAAGCCGCATCCATTCACCTGGGCGGCGATGATTATGACCAGCGGCGGCGTTTTCCTGATGATCGGTGACGGTCTCTCAAGCGGCCGGTCGCTGGGTAATTTCTTTGCTTTGATGACGGGTCTTTGCTTTGCTTTGATGCTGGTCTTTGCGCGCAGGGGAAGAAAGACGGATATCCTCGGCGGCACACTGATCGCCGGTGTGCTTTCAGGCATTTACGGGGTTGTCTGGTCGCTCTTCTTCGGTAACGGTCTGGCAGTGGAGGCAGGTGATTTCTGGCTCATTGTCGCCATGGGTGGCCTTGCCATCGGCCCGGGAATCGCCTGCGTCACATGGGGCACCCCGTATCTCCCGGCAGCCGAAGTCAGTCTTCTGGTATTACTGGAGAGCGCTCTCGGCCCGGTATGGGTCTGGCTGTTTGGATTTGAAAAAATCTCCCGCCTGGAGTTTGTCGGCGGTACAATTGTGTTTGCCGCGGTGATCGCGCTTTCGCTGTTCACCGGCCGCCGACAGATTCATTGAGTCGGACAGGAAGAGGCGAATGAGCGACAGGACCCGGCACGGATTATCGACGCGGTTGACCAATTACGGCGATCCGGAATTCTCCTCCTATCTGCGGCGGTCCTTCGCAAAATCCATGGGCTATTCGGGTGATATGCTCGCCCGCCCGGTGGTCGGGATCGCTTACCCGGCTTCCGGCTTTAACAATTGCCACCGGAATTTTCCCGAAATGCTCGGCGCGGTGAAACGCGGCGTTCTGGCGGCGGGGGCATTGCCTCTGGAGTTTCCGACGATTTCATTGGGCGAGGTGTTTCTCAGCCCGACCAGCCTGAAATACCGCAACCTGATGTCAATGGATACCGAGGAGATGATCCGGGCACAGCCAATGGATTCGGTTGTGCTGATGGGGGGATGCGACAAAACGGTTCCGGCGCAGCTGATGGGCGCCGCCTCGGCGGATATTCCCGCCATACAGATCGTGACCGGGCCGATGATGACCTCGCGCCATGATGGTGAACGGCTCGGCGCCTGCACGGATTGCCGCCGATTCTGGGCGAGATTCAGGGCCGGAGAAATCGCCCGGGAGGAAATCGAGGATGTGGAATCGAAGCTGGCGACCACCGCCGGAACCTGCGCCATCATGGGCACCGCGTCAACGATGGCCTGTATCGCCGAGGCTCTGGGCATGGCGTTACCGGGCAGTGCGGCGATTCCCGCCGTCCATGCCGACCGTCTGCGGGCAGCGGAAGCCACCGGAGATGCCGCGGTCAGGCTGATCGGCAGCGGCATCCGGCCAAGCGATGTCATCACCACGGAATCGGTGGAAAACGCGCTGCGGGTTGTGCTGGCTCTCGGCGGGTCAACCAATGCGGTGATTCATCTCACTGCCATCGCCGGCCGTCTCGGCATTCCGCTGCCTCTGGAATGGCTGAATCAAATTTCCGATACGACTCCGGTGCTGGTTAACCTGAAACCCACCGGCGAACACTATATGGAGGATTTCCATGCCGCAGGCGGCTTGTGCGCGGTTTTGCGTGAGCTCCGGCCGATGCTGAAACTGGATTGCCTCACGGTCACGGGCGACACTCTCGGCGAACGCATCGACGCTTTTGCCGGCCCTGTCGACCGCCATGTCATTGCCTCCGCCACAGCACCGCTGGAAGTCGAGGGCGGGCTGGTGGCGCTGTTCGGCAGTCTGGCACCGAGGGGCGCCATCATGAAGCGCTCCGCGGCTGACAGGAATCTATTTGAAAAGACCGGACGCGCCATCGTCTTTGATTCGCCCGGTGATCTTGCCGAACGGATCGATGATCCGGCATTGGATGTCTGCGCGGATGATTTTCTGGTGCTGAAGAATGCCGGGCCGCTGAGCCCGTCCGGCATGCCGGAAGCGGGGTATCTGCCGATTCCGAAGAAACTCGCGGCCCGGGGTGTCCGCGACATGGTGCGGATTTCCGACGCGCGCATGTCCGGCTCGGCATTCGGCACAGTCATTCTGCATGTGACGCCGGAAGCGGCCGCCCCCGGGCCGTTCGCACTGGTTCGGAGCGGAGACCGCATCACCATATCGGTGAAGGAAAAGCGGATTGATCTGCATGTTTCCGAAGCCGAACTTGAGCGCCGCGAAGCATCGTCTGCCCCTGCGGCGCCGGTGGACCAACGCGGCTATTCCAGACTGTATGCCGACGAAGTGCTGCAGGCTGATCAGGGTTGCGACTTCCGTTTCCTCCTGCCGGCCGGAAGCGGGAGTTGAGCACCGGTGAACCGGTCCCGGGATTTCACCTCCGGTTCGATCCCCGGGCATTTCCGCAGCATGGCCCTGCCGATCGCGATCGGTATGGTGTTCACAACCCTGTATAATGTCGTTGACAGTTTTTACGCCGGTTTGATTTCAACCGATGCCCTCGCCGGCCTCGCCATTTCCTTTCATGTTTTCTTTCTGCTGGTTTCGGCCGGTTTCGGCGTCAATGCCGCCATGGGTGCGTTGGTCGGCAGGGCGCTCGGCGCCAACCGTCCGCGGCGGGCAAAAAGGATAGCCTGCCAGGGGCTGAGTTTCGCCGTCATCGCTTCGCTGCTGCTCACCATCATCGGTTTCGTGATTTCACCGATCATGGTGTGGGCAGTGTCGGAGCCGGGGAATTTCCGTGATCTGGCAAACGCCTATCTGTCGCTGCTGCTGATTGCCACGCCGTCCTTTCTGATCACCTTTTCAGCCAATGGAATCCTGACCGCGCAGGGCGATGCGATTTCCATGCAGCGGGCGCAGATCGCGGCTTTCTTCGCCAATGTGATACTCAATCCGGTGATGATTTTCGGCATTCCCGGGCTTTTCGGCGGCATCGGATTCAATGGAATCGCTCTCTCGACCCTGACCGTGCAGACTGCGGTCATGTTGTTCATTCTTTTCCGGGTGCTGCGCTCGGAAGTGATGATGCATGCATCACCTTCCGTTTACCGGCCGAGACTGCGGAATTTCCGGGAAATCGTCTCACAGGCGCTGCCGACCAGTTCCGCAATGGTGGTCATGCTGATCGGTGCTTTCATCGTGCAGCTGTTTCTGAGGGAATTCGGACCTGAAGCCATCGCCGCATACGGCGTCGCGCTCAGGATTGAACAGCTGCTGCTTCTGCCCGGCTTCGGCCTCACAATCGCCCTGTTGCCGATCACGGCACAGAATCTGGGAGCCGGTGACTATGAACGGGTCCGGCAATCTTTCAAATTCTGCTGCAAGGCGGGTCTGGCGCTGATGTTCGCCGCGGCGCTGATCCTATGGTTTGCCGCCCGCCCGGCCATGCAGCTCTTCACCGACAATCCCGATGTCGTCCGTATCGGAGTCAATTATCTCAATGTCGATGGCTTCATGCTGCCGATGTATATCCTGCTCTTCGCCATCAATTCGCTGCTGCAGGCCCTCAAGCGACCGATCTATTCGCTCTGGATCGGTCTGTATCGCCAAGGCATAGGCATTGCCGTTTTTTGCGCCCTGTTTGTCTATGTATTCGGCATGGGCAGCTGGGGCGTTTGGTTTGGAATCGCCGCCAGCGTGGCATCCGGGCTGGTGCTGGCACTCGTCATCGCCAAGCGGCTGGCGAGTAGGGAAATCGGCGGCTTATTCCGGCACGAAAACTGAAGGATGATTCCGCTTCGACCCCGCGCGGTCCGACCGCCACCCGTGATCAGGCATCGATTGATCTGGCGATGAGTTCCTTCATGATCTCGTTGGTGCCGCCATAGATCATCTGTACTCTGGCGTCGGCATACAGTCGGGAGATCGGGCATTCGGTCATGTATCCGAAACCGCCATGCAGCTGCAGACATTCATTGATGACCTCATTCTGCGTCTGACTGCCCCAATATTTTGCCATGGATGCCGTTGCCGGATCCAACTCGCCCCTCTCGAGGCGTTGAATGCAGTCGTTGATAAAGGAACGAAGCAATTCGCATTTGGTTTTGGCTTCCGCCAGTTTGAACCGTGTGTTCTGAAAATCCATGATGCGCTTGCCGAACGCTTTTCTCTGGCGGACATAATCGACGGTTTCAGCCAACGCGTAATCCATGCTTCCGAGGGCTGAAATGGCGATAATCAGGCGCTCCCACGACAGCTGATTCATCATCTGGTAGAAGCCCTGCCCCTCATCATCTCCCAGGAGATTGGTCAGCGGAACTTTTGCATCGTCAAAAAACAGTTCCGCCGTGTCATTGCCGCGCAGACCGAGCTTGTCGAGTTTTTTGCCGCGGGCAAAACCATCGGTTTCACCGGTTTCGACGACAACAAGCGATATGCCTTTGGCACCTTCCTGCCGGTCAGTCTTGACAGCCACTATGATGAGGTCGGCGGTCATGCCGTTGGTGATGAAAATTTTCGAGCCCTTGATCCGGTACTGGTTGCCTTCCTGTAACGCGGTTGTCCTGATTGACTGCAGGTCGGAACCGCCGCTCGGCTCGGACATGGCGAGAGCCGCGACCGATTCGCCACTGACCAGTTTCGGCAGCCAACGCTGCTTCTGATCATCGCTTCCATAGGTCAGAATATAGTGAATGACGATTGAGTGAATGCCAAATCCCCAGGCGCTGTCGGAGCAGCGTGCCTGCTCGTACAACACGACCGAATCGAACCCGTAACCGCCGCCGCTGCCGCCATAGGCCTCCGGCACCGAACCTCCCATGATTCCGGCTTCTCCCGCCTTCCTCCAGAATTCGCGGTCGCAGATGCCGTCACGGTTCCAGCGTTCCATGTGGGGTGCCATCTCGGCCTCGAAGAATCTGCGCACGCTGTCAGCGAAGATGGAGTGTTCCTCCTCGTTCCAGCCGGATGTCGTTGTGAATAAACTCATCTTGCGATTCCCCGGGTCATTGCGGTGCATGCTTGATGCGATTTATCGGTCAACCGCAAGTCCGGAAGCGGATTTTCCGCGAGCCGGTCGGCCGGAGCACAAAGATTGGGAGGCAATGTGGATGCAGGACCATGTGATTCTGAGAGAGCTGTTCGATACCGCCCTTAAGGCTGCTGATCCCGGCAGCGCATTGCTCCGCCACCTTCCACAACAGAGGCATGCCGGCGTTACCGTAATCGGTGCGGGAAAAGCCGCACCGGCGATGGCCAGGGCTCTCAGCGACAATTGGCAGGGCCGGCTCGATGGTATGGTGGTGACGCCTTACGGTGCGGCGTGCGCGGCTGGACGGGTGCGGGTGGTTGAGGCAAGGCATCCGCTGCCCGATGCCAACGGTCTGGCGGCGGCAGAGCAAATGGTGCGGATGTTGGCGGGTCTGACGGCGCAGGATCTGGTCTTTGCCCTGATTTCCGGCGGCGGTTCGGCGCTGCTGCCATACCCTGCGGAAGGGCTGACGCTCGAGGACGAGATCGCACTCAATGCCGCGCTGTTGAATTCCGGTGCACCGATCAAGGCCATGAACGCCATCCGAAAACAGGTCTCACAGATCAAGGGCGGGCGTTTGGCGGCGTCCGGCCCGGCGCGGGTCATCACCTATATCGTCTCCGACGTGCCCGGCGATGATCCGGCTCAGGTGGCCTCGGGTCCAACTTTGCCCGACGAGACAGGTGTGAGCGAAGCACTGGAATATGTGAGCCGTTACCGCATCCAGCTGCCGGAAAAGATCGACGCCTTTCTCCGCCGGGGCGGCTGTCCGTCGCCTCTCCCCGGCGAGTCGGTTTTTGCCGGCAACGAAACCCATGTCATCGCATCGGCTGCGCAGTCGCTGGCCGCCGCTGCCGGGCGCGGGCACGAATTCGGACTGAACCCGGTCATTCTCTCCGACGCCATCGAAGGAGAGGCCTGCGAGGTGGGAAAAGTCATGGCGGCACTGGCGAAATCAGTCGCATCGGGCAGCGGTTTTGTGCAGAAACCCGCATTGCTGTTGTCGGGAGGCGAAACCACGGTGACGATGCGCGGCGGCGGAAAGGGTGGCCGCAACAGCGAATTCCTGCTTTCATTCGCCCTTGGCATCGAAGGCATTGACGGCATCTCGGCGCTGGCGGCGGATACTGACGGCATAGACGGGGCAGGCGGTCACGCCGGGGCACTGGCCGACGGTGGAACCTGTGCGCGGATCGCCAATACCGGAAAGGACCCGGCGGCGCTGCTGAACGACAATAATTCCCTGACAGCGTTCGATGCCGTGGACGGTTTGCTGATCACCGGCCCGACCGGAACAAATGTGAATGATTTCCGCGCTGTCCTGATTCGATGATACCGCGCCGGGTTCAGTGGGCGTGGCTTTCTTCCTGAAGTTCGCGGGAAATCTTCAGGTAGGCGGCGATGATGTTTTCTTTTGTCGCGGCACCGATCAATGTGCCATCAGCGGAGTCAACGATCGGCAGAATTTCCCCGGAGCAGCTGCTGACCGACTGTGCCGCATCGAAAAGGCTGGTTGACTGGTTGAATACCAACACAACTTCTTCTGCCAGATCGGCGGCAGTTCCGGATTTGCCGATGATATCGGCGCGATGAATCCTGCCCAGGAGACGGTCGTTCGGATCTACGACTAGGATTTCATTCAGACCCTGTCGGGAGGGGTGAAAGAACAGCCCGGTAACGGATTCGCCGCCGGAACAGCGGGGTGTTTCGGCGGATGCGTAATCCAGCACCCTGGCGGCGGTGAGAACCGCCTTTTCGCGTCCGCTCTCCAGATCAATGCCGCTTTGCGACAGTTGACGCTCGAAGTAGGACTGCCCCAGAAGTTGGTTGCCGATTAGAATCGAAGCGATCGTCGAAATCGTGGCATAGATCGTGATGTCGTAATTATGCGTGAGTTCAAAAACGAACACGATGATGGTTAAGGGCGCGCCTACCACCGGTGCGGCGACGGCGACCAACCCGCTGATGACGTAAGGCAGCAGCCCGGAGTTGGACAGGGGGAGCCAAGTATCAACCAGGCTCCAGAACACCGCGCCGAAAAGCGCACCGATGACCAACGACGGTCCGAAAATCCCGCCGGCGAAACCGAAGCCGAGACAGATCGTGCAAAGAAGGATTTTCGCTGCCAGCAGCAACACCAAATCCAGTTCGCCGAATGATTCCGCGATCGTCGCCGCGCGCATAAGCTCGGTTCCGGGGCCGAGGACCTGTGGAATCCAGATGGCGGTTATGCCGACAACCAGCCCGGCCAGTCCGGTTCTGAATTCGAGCCGCCATGGAATTCTGCTGCCAATCCTCGCAGCGGTATGAACGAGTTTCTGAAAACCGACCGCCAACAGCCCGGCGCAACAACCCAGCGCGATTAACAGCAGGTATTCATGCCGGTTTCCGATTTCCTCGAATGTGACCGCGAGCAGCGGTTCCTTGTCAAACAGTTTATTTGCGAACAGATAACCGGTGATTGAAGCGATCACGGTTGGGGCAAAGGAACGCAGTGAATAGTGGCGATGAATGACTTCATGGGTGAAGATCAGACCGGCGATCGGCGCATGGAAAGCCGTCGACACAGCTGCTGCGACCCCGCAGCCGACGGCGATCGAGGGCAGACCTGGAAAGTCGATGCGGAGCCTTGAGGCAATGTTACCGACCAGGGCACCCATGAATACCAGGGGGCCGTAAAGACCGACCGGGGCCCCGGTACCGAGTGCAAGCATCGCGGCGAGCGTGGATGCAAGGCCGGAACGGAAACTGACGAAGGAACGGCGCAGCGCCACTGCGGCGATGACATCCGGCGGGCCATGCGGTTTTCCTTGTATGGTGTAACGGCTGAGCAGGGTGCCGACCGCGATACCGCCGATCGTGGTGACCGCTATGGTCACTGACCATCCGGTCATGGCACTGCCGCCGAATTGGCCGGACTTGATGGCAGTGACCTGCAGGATCTGGCTGATCCAGAGATATCCTTCGATAAAGGCGAGCGCTGCGAATGAGGTGACCGAGCCGATGACCAGCGCCACCGCAATCAGGATTGCGAATGACCGCGGTGCAAGCGTACCCCGCCCACCGCACTCACCGGGAAGCTCCGAGTCAGCCATTCAGAGTCACTGTTTTCAATCCGAAGTCACGATGTGCAGCCGCCACGCAACTGCAAACCCGATCTGTCTGCGTGATAGCCAACGCCTGCGGAACGAGTATCCTGTCAGCGGTTTGAAGGCAATTCCACCACCACGGTCTGTCGGGACAAGTGGAATTCGGAAACAGGTCGGGATTTTCCGCAGGTAAAATGCGCTGCCTTCGGTGAACGAACAAGAGTGGGTTTTCTATGTTGTTGCCGGCAGTTAGGCAATGGTAATGCCTATGTGAATCCATCAATCCGAACAGACTTTGGATGATCGCACATCCCACCGCACACACTGGAGGTTGTGTCTCGTATGACTTGTGCCGTGTCGTAAAGGTTAATCTCTTGTTGCCGCGTCTTGAAAAAATGTCACATTTGGGAAGACCACTCAACTTTTAGGTCAAGCTATGAGGTAGGAGCAGATCGTGCCCTTGACCCGCAACTGTTGTGCTCGGGTTACCACCGCAGCATAGAAAGCGGGAAAATCATGGAATGGAAGCAATCCAAAAACAGGGAATCAAGTATGGATGACGGTAGCAAACCGTTGTATTACCTGGCTGTTGAAGAAGAGCAAATTACACTGGTAACTGTTTAGGAGTGCGGATAATAACGCCAGAGTATCCGAGTGCCAATTGGCAACTGGAAGATTGTACGGATCAAGAGCCTGATTTCGAATTTCAGTCGGGCTGGCTACTGGTTAGCATTTTCGCATTGGTATTGTAACTTAGTTGAATCTACCGAATCTACTGTGAAGAATTGAGAAACTAAACGGCGATGAATCACTACAAAAGAACTCGAACTACGAGCCTATTCGGCTATGCCCTTGTAGGAACGGTTGCGTCTACCGGGTTGTTTTATCCGCCTGAATTTTCAGCAATGAGATACCCCAATATACGTGAACGTGACATGAAAGCCATTGGTGTTGATTTGTGGAAGGCAATAGGTCTGTATGAAAAAGAAAGCGACGAAAAGGCAAACACGGCGGCCGCCTGACACGCGTACCAAAGCACTGGATGAAAAAATAGAGTCTGTAGCTGACCAGTTAGTGCCGGAAGAAATACTGGCCGGTCTGCCGAAAGAAATACAAGTTGCGTATACCCAGTCTATTTCCTTCAAGGGGCCTCTACCCCCTCCTGTCTTGCTGGAAGAATACGAGAAAATCGATAGCGGATTGGCCGATAGAATTGTAAAAATGGCTGAAAGTGAGATGTCACACCGTCAACAATGGGAAATGAAGGTGTTGATAGCTCAAAAAACTGACATCCAACGAGGTAGCTGGCTTGGTTTTATGATCGCAGTCGGAAGCTTGAGTGTTGCTGGACTTTGTGCTTATCTCGGCGAACCACTTGTAGCGGTTGCCGCTCTTTTCCCGCCTATTGGTGGAGTCATGTGGGCGGTGCCGAGAATAGTCCGATCTTTGTTAAACAGTAACGAATAGCGAACTATTGTCATTTTGTATGACTGTGCGTTCATATCAAGGCCGCTGACTTTTCGGTTTTTTTCATTTGGATATAAAGTGACTCAGTAACTGGGGACGCTAGTGCCCGAGGTGTTCCTGCTGTTGCTTTCATCTGTGATCAGAAGCATTGGCCCATCAACACTTATGCCCCGCGCCCAATTCATTCCATTGGTGCGGGCATTATTGCCGGAGATGATTTTGAGAATTTCGGACTATAAGGCACTCACCTTCGATTGTTACGGAACGCTTATCGATTGGGAGAGTGGGATTCTGCACAATCTTGCCGAACTCTCGGCAAAGGCTGACAGAAGCCTGACCGATGACGAAATCCTGGAAGCGCATGCATTGTATGAATCCTGGCAGCAGCGCGATACCCCGTCGATGGCTTACCCGCGGCTGCTGGCGACGGTCTACCGTCGGTTGGCGGAGGAATGGGGTGTCGCTGTCAATTGGGACGACTGCCTCGCCTATGGCGGATCTGTCGGCAACTGGCCGGCATTCGAGGACAGCAAGGCGGCTCTTCAGGAACTCGGGCAGCGTTTCAAGCTCGTCATTTTGTCGAATGTCGACAATCAGAGCTTTGCACGGTCCAATGCAAAGCTTGGCGTCCAGTTCGATGCTGTCTACTGCGCCGAGGATATCGGTTCATATAAGCCGGATCGGCGCAATTTTCACCACATGATTGAGCGCCTGTCCCGGCAGGGAATTTCCGCCGGCGAGATCCTGCATGTTGCCGAGAGCTTATTTCACGACCATGTTCCTGCGAAGGAAATGGGGCTGAATAATTGTTGGATACACCGCCGCAGGGGAAAACCGGGTTTTGGTGCAACCCGGGAGCCGGCAATCCGCCCGGACACGGATTTTGTGTTTACCAGTATGCGGGAATTCGCCGCGGCGGCGGGAAGTGAGTGATGCTGGTAAACAGGCTTTCAGAACCGGAAGCTTGGTCATAAACTGGTCCACTGAAACCGGGTGGAATGCAAATTGACGGAATCAACGGAGATGTCCGGCAAAAAGGTCTTTATCAAGACCTATGGTTGCCAGATGAATGTCTATGACAGCGAACGGATGGCGGAAGCGCTTGCCGCAAGCGGTTATGAAGCGACCGGTGAAGCCGATGATGCTGATCTGGTGGTACTGAATACCTGTCACATCAGGGAGAAGGCGACCGAGAAAATTTACTCCGAACTCGGCCGTTACAAGAAAAGGAAGGCGGAACGGCCGGATTTCCGAATTGCCGTCGCCGGCTGCGTGGCACAGGCTGAGGGCGAGGAAATTGTCAGGCGGCAGCCTCTGGTTGATGTTGTCGTCGGCCCGCAGGCTTATCACAGACTGCCGGAATTGCTACGCCGCGGCGGGGTGCAGACAAACACTGATTTTCCGGTCAATGATAAATTTGCCGAGTTGCCTGAGCGGGCGGCAGGCAACCGCTCGGTATCATCCTTCCTGACTGTCCAGGAGGGCTGCGACAAATTCTGCACCTTTTGTGTTGTTCCCTATACCAGGGGTGCCGAAACCAGCCGCCCGGTCACACAGGTTGAAAGCGAGGCACTGCGTCTGGTTGGGCGCGGCGCGCGCGAAATTGTGCTCCTCGGGCAGAATGTCAACGCCTATCACGGCACGGGTCCGGACGGAGAATGTTGGTCGCTCGCCAGATTGATCCGGGCCTTGGCGCGGATTGAAGGGTTGCAGCGGATCCGCTTCACCACCTCACACCCGCGCGACATGTCGGCGGACCTGATCGAGGCTCTCGGCTCCTGCCATAAACTCATGCCATACCTGCATCTTCCGGCACAATCAGGCTCCGATAAGATTCTGAAGGCGATGAACCGGCGCCACACTGCCGAGGATTATCTGCGGGTTATCGGCCGGATCAGGAAAGCAAGGCCGGATATACTGATATCGGGCGATTTCATTGTCGGGTTTCCCGGCGAGACCGATGCCGATTTCGCCGATACGCTGGAATTGGTCCGCAAGGTTCATTACGGGCAGGCCTATTCCTTCAGATATTCGCCACGCCCGGGCACTCCGGCGGCGGAACGACCGCAGGTATCTCCGGAAACCGCGGCAGAGCGGCTTGATGAACTGCAGAGCCTCCTACGCAGCCAACAGCGGGAGGTGCAGTGGCGTATGGTCGGGCGGACTGTTCCGGTTTTGTTTGAAAAGCCGGGCCGCAGGCCGGGCCAGCTGGTTGGGAAGTCCGAATACCTGCATTCGGTGCATTGCAGTGCCGCAGACGAATTGATCGGTGAATCGGTACCGGTTCGGATCATCCGTGCCGAACCAAATTCGCTGTTGGGGGAATTGGCTTAGAGCGAATGCCGGATTTCCAGGGTTCTAATTCGGGCGTGCTGTCCACCATGATTCATTCTGTGTGCCAAGGCTGCCGCGTTTGAATTTTCGGAATTCCGGTTCCAGTTTCTCCGGGCGCTCCACTAACCCGGTCAGTTCAGTGTGCCGCAAAACCCCGCATCGCGACTGTCCTGCTCGGAAAGCGCGGGTATATCGACAATCAAAATTGAAACCGTTATTCCTGAAGCAGGCTGAATTTCTAGCGAGGCCGGATATTTGACCCTAAATTCGCCCTCGGCATCAGGTGAGATGCTGGTCGAATTTCCCGACAACCGCCGCCTGATTGAATTGTGCGGCGCACATGATCAAAACCTGAATGCGATCGAGAATTGTCTCGGCATACAGATCGTACGCCGTGGCAATCGATTTGCACTGCATGGCGAACGCGCCGGCCAGGAAGCTGGAAGCAGAGTGCTGCAGGAACTCTATGGGCTGCTGGAACGGGGACGCTCGCTGGAGCCTGGTGATGTCGACGCCGCGGTCCGCTTCAGCAATGGCGGGTCGGAAGAGAATGCCGGTTCCCTGCAGGCTCTGCCGCCGGACAACCTCGAGATTTTGACCAGACGTCGTGTCGTTGAACCGCGCACGCCGGCCCAGAAACGATATGTGCACAGCCTTAAGTCGCGGCAACTGGTTTTCGGCATCGGCCCGGCCGGCACCGGAAAGACATATCTCGCTGTTGCCCAGGCGGTTGCCATGCTGTCAGCGGGCTCTGTCGACCGCATTATCCTGTCCAGGCCGGCGGTTGAGGCGGGTGAACGACTTGGATTCCTTCCCGGAGATATGAAGGAAAAAGTCGATCCTTATATGCAGCCGCTTTTCGATGCGCTGCGCGGTTTTCTGCAGCAGAGACAGCTTGAACGGTTCCTCGAGCGCAGAACCATCGAAATCGCCCCGCTGGCATTCATGCGCGGTCGCACGCTGGCGAATTCTTTCATCATTCTGGACGAAGCGCAGAATGCCACGCGCATGCAGATGAAGATGTTTCTCACCCGTTTCGGTCCCGGGTCGCATATGGCGGTGAATGGCGACATTACCCAGGTTGATCTGCCGAAAGGCGCGCAGTCGGGTCTGGCTGAGGCGCGGCAGGTGCTGAGGAACGTGAAGAGTATCGCATTTGTCGATTTCACTTCCGAGGATGTCATCAGGCACCCGTTGGTGTCGAAAATTGTCAGAGCCTATGCCGATCACGATGGTTCCGGGCCCGGTCACTGATGTCGTCATCGAGGACGAGCGCTGGCGCCGGATAGATCTGGATGCGCTGGCGCCGAAGGCCTGCGGTGCCGCCCTGCGCGCGGCTGACTTCAACGCCGGGAGCAAGGGAATCGCGTTGCTGGCGTGCAGCGACCGGCGCATCACCGAACTGAATGAACAGTTTCGTGGAATCGATCGGCCGACCAACGTGATTTCATGGCCGGCGGTGAAGCCCGGTTGTGAACCCGCATGCGATGACATCCAGCATCTGGGCGATATCGCGATTGCGTGGGAGACATGTTTGAAAGAATCCGGTGAGTTCGGCTGTGCGCTCAATGATCATGCGGCACATTTGATCGTGCATGGATGCCTGCATCTGTTGGGATTTCGACACGATTCGGACAGGAATGCCGCACGGATGGAGACACTGGAAGCGGAAGCACTTGCATTAATCGGCCTGAAAAGGCCATACTGAAACAACCGGTGGGGCAAACGCTAATCACCGGTGCATATCGGAAGAGAGTATGGACGGCACATCCGAAGGTTCCTCTAGGGCGGCGCAGGGCGCGCCGGACATAGGACAGTCTTTCTCCGGGGGAACGGAGCGGAAACCGGGATTGATTGATCGGTGGGTCCGCACCTTGGCCGGGCGTCCCCGGCATCATGGTGAGGTTCCCGGTGATCAGGATGATACTGCCGCGCATGACGGTGTGACCGCTGCAAGCCCGTTCCACAGCAGTAACCCGCCAGTGCAGGATGTCGCGGTACCGAAGGCTGAAATCGTCGCGGTTCCGCTGGATATCTCGCTCGACCGGCTGGTCGATGTGTTCAAGCAGAGCGGCCGCACGCGGCTCCCGGTGTATCGCGGATCACTCGATCAACCATGCGGGTTCATTCACCTGAAGGATCTTGCGCTGCAGCATGGATTCAACGGCCATTGCAGCGATTTCGCGCTGCAGGAGGATTCACTCAGGGAGCTGCTTTTCGTGCCCGGCGCGATGCGGGCTGCTTCCCTGCTTGAACAGATGCGCAAGGAACGGATCCATTTGGCGCTGATTATTGATGAATATGGCGGCACCGACGGTTTGGTCACGATCGAGGATCTGGTTGAGGTCATTTTCGGCGATATCGCTGATGAGCATGATGACCAGACTTCCAATGCCCTTCTCACCGAGGAGGGTGAGGGAAACTATATCTGCCACGCACGTCTGCCATTGGATGAACTGAACGAAAAGCTCGGCAACACTCTGCAGTTCAGCGAAAGCGTGGAGGATGAAGTCGATACTCTGGGCGGTTTGATTTTCGTTCTGGCGGGCCGGGTTCCGGTGGAAGGTGAAATCATCCGCTACGAGCCGGGCCGGCTTGTGTTCGAGATCATTGAAGCGGAACCTCAGCTGGTCAGAAAGATCAGAGTTCGCCGGGAATCCGCCTCCCAATCCTGACACAGTGAACGCGGTTACAGTGTTCGGATCAATGACCGGTCGGCGTCGGTCATTGCTCATGATCCTGTCCGGTGCAGTGGCGGCGCTCGGACATGCACCATTGTCCTGGGCGGTGCTGACGCTCATCGGATTCGGCGTTGCCGCCGGGGTGTTTGTCAAATGTGCCTCGCCACGCCCGGCAGCGATTGCCGGCTGGTTTTTCGGCATTGGCTATTTTGCGGTGGCATTGTCATGGATCGTTGAGCCGTTCCTGATTTTTCCTGTGAGAGACGGCTGGATGGCACCGTTCGCGCTTGTCGGAATTGCCGGCGCATTGTCACTGTTCTGGGCGGCCGGTTTCGCCGCCGCGCATGGCATCGGCAGCGGGAACGCTTCCCGTTGCCTTGCCTTGGCAGTCGCGGTGTCAGTTGCCGGCATACTTCGCGAGAACATTCTCACGGGTTTCCCCTGGGCACTGCCCGCCTATGTGTGGGTGGACAGTCCGGTGGCGCAGTCGGCGGCATGGTTCGGTCCGCACATGTTGTCCTTTCTGACCGTGCTGTTATCCGGTGCATGGCTGCTGGAAAAACGGATCTGGCTTGGATCGGGACTGGCCTTGGCGGCATTTTCCCTCCTGTGGCTGGCGGGATATGAGCGGCTCAGGGGAGCGGTGGAAATTTCGGATGATGCACCGTTGCTGCGTATCGTGCAGCCGAATGTTCCGCAGGCACTGAAATGGCATCCGGACTACAGCGCCGAATTCCAGCATAGGCTGCTGGCATTAAGCGCGGCCGATACCACGGAGCAGCCCGATGCGGTGATCTGGCCGGAAACCGCGGCTACCTTTCTGATGCGGCCGGGCGATCCCAGACTGGAAGGGATTTCCGCAGTTGCCGGAGAACGCCCGGTGGCGCTCGGTATTCGGCGCCGGGAAGATGGCAGGTTGTATAACAGTCTTGCCGTGATTGGTCCGGGCGGCATCGTTTCCGGGGTATATGACAAGCAGCGGCTCGTTCCCTTCGGCGAATTCATACCCTTTCCGGAATGGCTGGGAATGATCGGACTGTCTGCGATCACTGCTGACTCATTCGGCAATTTCAGCAAAGGCGCGGGCAGCAGGACCGTGCGGCTCGGCGATATCGGTGAGTTTCTGGCGCTGATCTGTTACGAGGCGGTGTTTCCACGCAGCGTCCGCGCCGCACCCCGCACTTCGGGGCTTTTGCAGATCACCAATGACGCATGGTTCGGCAATATCTCCGGGCCGCAGCAGCACCTGGCGCAATCGCGGATGCGGGCAGTCGAACTGGGGCTGCCGCTGATCCGTTCCACGAATACCGGCATCTCCGCCGCAGTGGACGGGAAGGGCAGAATCATCGATTCGCTGCCGCTCGGTCAGACTGGAATCATTGATGTCAGGCTGCCGCCGGCACTGCCGCCGACCCTGTATGCCCGATTCGGTGACATGCCGTATTTTTTCACGGTCATTTGCCTCTCGGCGATACTTGCGTTCCGGCGGCACCGAATTCGCCATTGACCGAAATCAGCGGCATTGCTAACCCGCCAACCACGGCGGCAATTCGGTCAGCCGTGCAGTGATACAGGCTGGAGCGAAGCTTATGCGGCAGGGCGAATATCTATTCACATCGGAAGCCGTTTCCGAGGGGCATCCCGACAAGGTCTGTGATCAGGTATCGGATACGGTGGTGGACGCCTATATGGGCGAGGATGCGGAATCGCGTGTCGGCTGCGAGGCTCTGGCAACTACGAATTTCGTGTGTGTGGCCGGTGAGGTCAGAGGACCCGCATCCGTCACTGACCACATTGAAGGGCTGGTCCGGGAGTGTATCCGCGATATCGGCTACGAACAGGAAGGGTTTGACTGGCGAAATGTGAAGATTCAAAACCGGCTTCACTCCCAGTCACTTGATATCGCACTGGGTGTCGATAAGGACGGTGCCGGCGATCAAGGTCTCATGTTTGGTTATGCCGTCGATGAAACGCCGGAACTCATGCCGGCGGCTTTGCATTATTCGCACGAGATTCTGCGTCTGCTGTCGGCGGCGAGAAGGTCGGGCAGGGAGCCGCTGCTCGGCCCCGATGCCAAATCGCAGGTAACGTTGAAATATGTCGATGGGGATCCGGTCGAAGTGACTTCAGTCGTGCTTTCTACGCAGCATCTGGATCCGGAACTCTCCTCCGCTGATGTCAGGGAAATTGTCGCACCATATATCCGCCAGGCCCTTCCGTCGGGCTGGCTGACAGACAAGACCGTCTGGCATGTGAATCCGACCGGAAAGTTTGTCATTGGAGGACCGGTCGGCGATGCCGGGCTGACGGGTAGAAAAATCATTGTCGACACCTATGGCGGCTCGGCTCCTCATGGCGGTGGTGCTTTTTCAGGCAAGGACCCGACCAAAGTTGACCGGTCCGCCGCCTATGCCGCCCGCTACCTGGCTAAAAACATTGTCGCCGCGGGGTTGGCCGAACGTTGCTGTATCCAGCTCTCTTACGCCATCGGCGTGGCCGAGCCGCTGTCAATCAATGTCGACACTTTCGGCACCGGACGATCGGATCCGGCCCGGATCAGCCGTCGTTTGCCGGAGCTTATGGATTTGACGCCGCGCGGTATACGCGGGCATCTCGGGCTCGGTCGGCCGATTTACCGGAGAACTGCGGCATATGGCCATTTTGGACGCGCTCCGGAAAAGGATGGCGGGTTCAGCTGGGAACGCACGGATCTGGCGGACGAACTCTCCGATCTGGCTTGAACCGGCGGGTGCGGCCGCCAACGGCGGTGCGGTATGGAACCCGGAAACCCTTCAGCAATTCACCGCAATTTCTATGGAAGGCGGTATGGTAAGCGGCTGCGCCGCGGGCAGCGTAAGCTGCTGGAAGAAGCGCTTGAAGCGGTTTCGCTCGGCAGGATAGGGGCCGGGCAGGCAAGCGCAATTGACACAACGACCCTGTTCGGCGACGTCCCGGTGTGGCTCGAGGTGGGGTTTGGTTCCGGTGAGCATCTGCTGCGTCTTGCAGGACAGCATCCGGATACGGGATTCATCGGCTGCGAGCCGTTCATGAACGGCGTCGCGTCACTGCTCGGCAAACTGGAGGCAAAGCCGCAGCCGAATTTGCGGATTTATCCCGGGGATGTGCGCGATGTACTGGATGTTCTTGCGGATGAATCGATAGGGCGGGTGTTTCTGCTGTATCCTGACCCGTGGCCGAAAATGAGACATCACCGCCGCCGGTTTGTGACCGGGCAATTCCTGACGCCGCTGGCGAAGGTGATGCAGCCGGGAGCTGAACTGCGGCTGGCAACAGACATATCCGATTATGCGCGTCAGGCCGTGGAGCAGATTTCAGCGAGTCCGTATTTCACATGGGAACCGGTGAGCAGGCGAAGCTGGCTGTTTCCCTGGGAAGGCTGGCAATCAACCCGCTACGAAAAAAAGGCGCTGCGGGATGGCCGCGATCCAATCTACCTGACCTTTATCCGCGGATAGGCTCACCCCGGATGTCGGCACCCAGATTGTGCATGAGGGGAAGGAAATTCGGAAAGCTGGTTGCGATGGCAGTGGAATCATCAATCGATACCGGGGATTGCGCGGCGAGGCCCAGGCACAGGAAACTCATGGCGATTCGATGATCCAGCCTGGTCGCGCAGACGGCACCGCCGGCAACGCTGCCCGGACCTCTGCCATGGACGGTCAAGCTGTCATCGGTTTCGATGATCTCGACGCCGCATGCTTCCAGACCCCGCGCCATGGCATCAATCCTGTCGGACTCTTTCAGACGGAGTTCACTGATACCTCTCATGACAGTGTTGCCATCGGCACAGGCGGCGAGCGCCGCCAGCACCGGATATTCATCGATCATGGTCGGTGCTCTCTCCGGTGGGACTTCAATCCCGCGGAGCGATGAGAATGAAACCGATATGTCAGCCACCGGCTCACCGCCCTGGAGGCGTGAATTTGAGAAGTCGAGCTCTGCCCCCATTTCGCGGATAGTGTCGAGGAATCCGACCCGCGTCGGATTCATGCCGATCCCGGTGAGGGAGATGGCTGATGCCTCCACCATCAGGGCAGTGGCGATCAGGAAGGCGGCTGAGGATGGATCGCCGGGAACCGTCAGATGTTGTGGCTCGAGTTCGGCAAATCCGCTCAGTGTGATGATGCGGGTGTCGCCATCCTCCTCAACTGAAATTCCAGCGCCGAAGGAACGCAGCATGCGCTCGGAATGATCGCGGGTTTTGTGTGCCTCGACGATCACTGTCTGGCCCGGCGCGTTCAGCCCGGCGAGCAGGATTGCTGATTTCACCTGTGCCGAGGCTGTTGTCATGCGGTGATTGATGGGCAGGGGCGCATCCGAGCCGATGACAGTTACCGGCAAGCGGCCGTCTGGACTGGAAATGAAGCGGGCACCGAATTCCGACAATGGTTCAATGACCCGTCGCATCGGTCGGCTGCGGAGGGATTCATCACCCGTGAACACCGCGGTGATCGGGTTGGTGCAGACCGCACCCATCAGGAGGCGGACTCCGGTTCCGGAATTGCCGCAATCGATCACATCGCCGGGGTGGGTGAAACCGCCGGTGCCGACGCCGTGGATACGCCACTCGCCGTCGGCACGCCGTTCCAGATCGGCGCCGAGCATCCTCACCGCTTCAGCCGTCGCCAGCACATCCTCACCTTCGAGCAATCCGTTGATACGGGTCTCGCCGACCGATAATGCGCCCAGGATAAGCGCCCGGTGCGAAATCGATTTATCGCCCGGAATCCCGGTCGTGCCGCGCAGAGCGACTGCGGGATATGCGGTCAGTGGAACCGGTTTCTGGGACGCAGCCATTTTGTTCTCACCACGGAAAATCCGCCTCGCCTATAGAGGAATGCCGCCGAATGTTCATGCCAAATCCACCCGGATGGAATTTGATTTGGCCCATCGCGAGGCGGGGAATTGAACAAGGTGTCGATTGCGGGGTAGAGACGCTGGAGACATCATGGGCGCATTCACAGTAGCAATTGATGGTCCCGCTGCCGCAGGCAAGGGAACGATCGGCCGTTTTCTTGCTGAGCGGTTCGGATTCCGCCATATGGATACCGGTCTCCTGTATCGGGCAGTTGCAAAAAAACTGATTGATGCCGGCGGTGAAGGTGAGGAGGCGGTTCGCCATATCGCCGAGACACTGCGGATCGAAGACACCGAATGCGAAGGGCTGCGTTCGGACCTCGTCAGCAGGGAATCCTCGCGGATTGCGGCGATCCCTGCGGTGCGCGCAGCTTTGCTCAATCTGCAGCGCGAATTTGCCCGCCGCGACGGGGGTGCGGTGTTGGATGGGCGCGATATTGGAACGGTCATCGTGCCGGATGCCGATGTCAAACTGTTTGTGACGGCGTCGCAGGATGTCCGCGCCGGGCGGCGGTATCTGGAACTTGCGCGGATGGGAGTCGATGTCAGTCGGAAACAGGTCGGCGAAGAGTTGCGGAAACGGGACAAAAGAGACAGTGAGCGCGGATTGGCGGCACTGCGGCGGGCTTCGGATTCGCTGTTGCTTGACACCTCAAGACTGACTATAGAGCAGGCCGCCTCGCAGGCAATTGAAGCCGTACAGAGGCGGTTGTCCACCGGCTTGGATTCCAGGCCCGGTGAATAGTCATGTTTGGATTAGTGAAGTCAGTCAATGGGTGCCGGTCTGCTTGACGGGAACCGGCCGAATCAGATGGGAGCGCCTGAACAGGTGTCAGCAACCGCAACAAAGGAGGATTTCGAAGCCCTCCTTGAAGAAAGCTTTGAGAAATCAACCCCGAATGAAGGCAGCGTCGTTCCTGGCACGGTAATCGCAATCGAAGCCGGGCAGGCGATCGTCGATATCGGGTATAAAATGGAAGGCCGTGTGGACCTGAAGGAATTCGGACCCGGCGAGGCCAGTGAGGTAGCGGTCGGCGACGAGGTGCAGGTCTTTCTGGACCGGGTCGAGGATTCCAAGGGTGAGGCCGTCCTTTCGCGTGACAAGGCACGCCGCGAGGATGCATGGGATCGTCTGGAAAAGGCTCATGCCGAAAATAGCCGGGTTGAAGGCGCGATCTTTAACCGGGTCAAGGGCGGCTTCACGGTCGATCTCGGTGGTGCGGTTGCCTTCCTGCCCGGATCGCAGGTCGATGTCAGACCGGTGCGCGATGCCACCGCTCTCATGGGGTTGAAGCAGCCTTTCCAGATTCTCAAGCTGGACAGGCGGCGCAACAATATCGTTGTCTCCCGGCGGGCCATTCTCGAAGAGAGCCGGGCCGAGCAACGGGCCGAGGTTATCAACCGCCTGAATGAAGGCGATGAAATCGAAGGTGTGGTCAAGAATATCACCGATTACGGCGCATTTGTTGACCTCGGTGGTGTGGATGGTCTGCTGCACGTGACCGACATGGCCTGGCAGCGGGTGAACCACCCGTCGGAGATTCTGGAAATCGGCCAGAAAACCATGGTGAAGGTGATCCGGGTCAAACGTGACACGCACCGGATCTCGCTCGGCATCAAACAGCTTGAGCCGGATCCCTGGACAACCGTTGAAGAGCGCTTTCCGATCGATTCCCGGCACCAGGGCACGGTTACCAATATCACCGAATACGGCGCATTCGTGGAACTGGCTCCGGGTGTCGAAGGTTTGGTCCATGTCTCGGAAATGTCATGGACCAAGAAGAATGTTCATCCTGGGAGAATTGTATCCACCTCGCAGGAAGTCGATGTCATCGTGCTGGCTATCGATACGGTGAAACGGCGGGTGTCGCTCGGATTGAAGCAGACCATGAAGAATCCGTGGGTTGAGTTCGCGGAAAATTATTCAACCGGTATGCAGATTGAGGGTGAAGTGAAGTCGGTCACCGAATTCGGCGTATTCATCGGCCTCGATTACGGCATTGACGGAATGATTCATTCCTCTGGTCTGACTTGGAACCGGGACAGCGGCGAAGCATTGAAATCATACCGCAAAGGGGATTTGGTCAAGGCTTTAATCACCGAGATTGATACCGAGAAGGAGCGCGTCGCGCTTTCGGTCAAGGATCTAGAGCCCGATCCCTTCCTGGCGGCGACGTCGGGACTCAAGCGGGGGACGATAATCTCGGTTACCGTGTCCGGTATCGATGATGGCGGAATCCGGGTCAGCTATAACGGGTTGGAGAGCTTTATCCGGCGTTCGGATTTGAGCCGGGAGCGCCCGGAACAGCGACCGGAACGATTCAATGTCGGTGATCTGGTTGATGTTTCGGTGACCGGTATTGACCCGTCCACATCCAGACTTGGCCTTTCCGTCAAGGCTAGAGAGATTGCCGAGGCCAATGAGGCGGTCGAGCGTTACGGTTCTTCCGATTCGGGTGCCTCGCTGGGTGATATTCTGGGAGCGGCTCTCAAGGACCAGGAAGCCAAGGAAGACTGAGTCGGCATTCAGGAAAATCGAATTGCACTGACATTGCGGTATTGATACCCATTGGAGCGAGGTTGGCAGAGTCCTGACAGCCCAGAATGAACCGGAAGAGGGAAGGAGATTCTGCCAGTGACCCGTTCAGAACTGATCGCTCAGATTGCAGAATCCTATCCCGAACTTGATTCAAGTGTCATTCAACGTGTTGTGGAAACAGTATTCGACGAAATCGCGGATTCATTGGGACGGGGAAACCGGGTTGAATTGCGTGGATTCGGCACATTCGCGGTGCGCGAGAGGCGCAGCCGCAATGCCCGCAATCCCCGCACCGGTGAAGCGGTGTTTGTGCCGCGCAAATTCGCTCTGCATTTCAAACCGGGAAAACTGCTGCGGGAACAGTTGAACAGTTAATGCCGCTTATGCGGTCAGGGCTCTTGAAATGGCCTTCCTACGCTGGACTTTGCTCTCCATCGGCGCTGTTATTCTGACCCTGTTAGCCGTCGCCAACCGGGAGGCGGTCGTGTTGCGGCTGCTGCCCGATGAATTGGCTGTCGCTCTGCAATTGCCCGGTCCGGTCTCAGTTCCATTATTTATCGTCATTCTGGGTGGAATTCTGTTGGGATTGTGGATCGGATTCTTATGGGAATGGATGCGCGAGCGGAGGCATCGGCGGGAAGCCGTCCAACGCCGCCGCGAAGTTACAAAGCTGGAACGCGAAGTTGACGGGCTGAAGAAGGAACAGACAGGCGACCGGGACGATATACTGGCGCTCCTGGAATAGCACAGGACAGATGCGGCCTTCGATTCGAATCAAGATTTGCGGCTTGCGCCGGCCGGACGAAGTCGAGGCGGCTGTCGGTGCAGGAGCTGATTATGTCGGGTTTGTATTTTTTCCGCCGTCTCCACGGCATATATCGGCAGCCCGGGCCGGTGAGTTGGAAAAGCTGACAGGTGGCGTTCAGCGGGTCGCATTGACGGTTGATGCATCCGACCAGGAGCTTGAAGACATAGTGAGGGCGGTTGATCCGGACATGTTTCAATTGCATGGGAATGAAAAGCCGCGGCGCGTGGCCGATATACGCCGGCGTTTCGACCGGCCGGTTATGAAAGCCATTGGTGTCCGCAGCGCCGGCGATCTTGCTTTGGCTTCTGATTATGACGCCGCTGCGGATCAGCTCCTGATCGACGCCAAACCGGATTCCCCGGATGCCCTGCCGGGAGGCGGTGGGAAAAAGTTCGACTGGGATATACTACGCGACTGGAAACCCGCTTTGCCCTGGATGCTTGCCGGCGGTCTGAATGCTGAAAATGTGGTGATGGCGCTGGAGCGGACCGGAGCCGAACAGGTGGATGTTTCCTCTGGTGTCGAGGAGTCGCCGGGGCGTAAATCACCGACACGGATCGTGGCGTTTATCAATGCCGTTCGAAGGAGAAATCATGACCGTTGAGATGTTGAATTCATATCGGTCGGGGCCGGATGAAAGAGGGATGTTCGGCACTTTCGGCGGCAGGTTTGTGTCCGAGACACTGATGCCGCTGATCCTGGATTTGGAAAGGGAGTTTTTCCGTGCCCGGGATGATGCCGGTTTCTGGCAGGAAATGGATGATCTGTGGACGCATTATGTGGGCCGGCCTTCGCCGCTTTATTTCGCCGAGCGGCTGACCAGCCATCTCGGCGGTGCAAAGGTCTACATGAAGCGCGATGAATTGAACCATACCGGTGCCCATAAGATCAATAATGTGCTCGGCCAGATCCTGCTCGCCAGGCGCATGGGGAAAACCAGGATCATCGCCGAAACAGGTGCCGGGCAGCATGGTGTGGCCACGGCCACAGTCTGCGCGAGATTCGGTCTCAAATGTGTTGTCTATATGGGTGTTCACGATGTTGACCGGCAGGCGCCGAACGTGTTCCGCATGCGTCTGCTCGGGGCGGAAGTCATCCCGGTGACCTCAGGCCGGGGGACATTGAAGGATGCGATGAATGACGCGCTGCGCGACTGGGTCACGAATGTACGGGATACATTCTACTGCATCGGAACCGTGGCCGGGCCGCATCCATATCCGCTGCTGGTGCGCGAATTCCAGTCCATCATCGGACGCGAGGCCCGCAGTCAAATGCATGAGCGCGAGGGCAGGCTGCCGGACATTGTGATCGCATGCATCGGCGGTGGTTCCAATGCGATGGGGTTGTTCCACCCGTTTCTCGACGACCAATCGGTTCGGATCATCGGCGTCGAGGCAGGTGGCAAGGGGGTGGACAGCAGAATGGAGCATTGCGCCTCACTGACCGGCGGCAGACCGGGCGTGCTGCACGGCAACCGCACTTATCTGCTGCAGGATGATGACGGGCAAATTCTCGAAGGGTATTCGATTTCGGCAGGATTGGATTACCCCGGCATCGGCCCTGAACATTCCTGGCTGCATGAAACCGGTCGGGCCGAGTATGTGTCCGTCACCGATCAGGAAGCACTTGACGCATTTCAGCTTTGTTGTGAGCGGGAAGGCATAATTCCGGCGCTGGAGCCGAGCCATGCGCTCGCCCATGTCGCCAGGATCGCGCCGGACCTCCCCGCCGATCAGATCATCTGCATGAATATGTGCGGCCGGGGCGATAAGGATATTTTCACTGTCGCCAAAGCGCTCGGCCTGCAGATAGAAGCCGGGTAGAACTCAATTCAGATCAATCGCGCATTGCTTGAGGATTTCAATCGGCACGATGTCCAGGGCTTTGCGGTGCGTGCATTGCAGCCGGACCCTCGGCGCCGCATCATCGCGGTAGGCCTGCAGAAACCTGGCGGCGCAGAGACACCATTGATCGCCGTCTTTCAGTCCGGGAAAACCGAATTTCGGCATCGGCGTCGACAGATCATTGCCCACATATTTTGAGTAGGCGAGAAATTCTTCGGTCATGATTGCGCATACCGTGTGACTGCCCCGGTCATCATCGCAGGTGTCGCAGCAGCCATTGCGGAAAAACCCGGTCAAAGGCTCCATCGAACAATGTTTCAACTCGCCACCGAGAACATTCACCGATTCCTCAATCTGGAAAGTCATGATACCGCCTTCCTGCCTGTAACCGCCGGCCCTTGATTATCCGGCGGAGAATTTCTGCAGCAGACGCGCCAGAATACCATCGGGCCGGTCGGTTGCAATCGGCTGTTCAGCCGTTTCCTCCGGCCCGTCCAACTGCCTGTGCCGTGCAACTTCATTCTGGAATTTTCCCAACTCACCGGCGGCGAGCTGCCCGGCAGCCCGGCTGACGGCGGCCAGCAGGTCATCGAGCCACTCTGAATCCGATTTGTGAAAATCACGCAAAACATAGTGGCGGACCAAATCCCGGCGGCCGGGATGGCCGATACCGATCCTTACCCGGGAAAAACCCTCGCCGATATGCTGCTTTACCGAATTCAGGCCCCGGTGACCGGCAGTGCCGCCACCCGACTTTGAACGGATCCGGCCGGGATCGAGGTCCAATTCGTCGTGAATCACGATCACATCCGACGGTTCCAGCCTGTGGAAACGCATCGCATCGCCGACGGATCTTCCGGAGTCATTCATGAAGGTTTCCGGTTTCAGCAACAGCACCCGCTTGCCATCAATGCGGCCTTCGACGGTCTGGCCCTGGAATTTCTGTCGCCAGTTTCCCAGCTGATAATCCCGCGCGATCCTGTCGGCAGCCATGAAGCCGACATTGTGGCGGTGGCCGGAATATTTGGCACCGGGATTGCCGAGGCCGGCGATCAGCTTCATGGCTCAACCCCCTGCATGCGGATTTGTTTGCGATCCGGGCGCGCGCTCCGCCCGGATAATCACTTCCCGGGACTACTCTTCCTCTTCCTCGATCTCTTCCTCGATCTCTTCCTCTTCGGCTTCAGCCTCTTCTTCTTCGGCCGATTTCAGCCCGGATGGCGAGGAGATATTGGCGATCACAAAATCGCGGTCAGCGATGCGTGGCCGCGTGCCCGACGGCAGCTCAATGCTGGAAATTGTCAGCACATCGCCGATTTCCAGATCGGTCAGATCGCCCGTCAGCTCCACCGGAATGTCGCCGGCATTGACGACCATTTCGACTTCACCACGGACGATAGTCAGAACGCCGCCACGGCGCAGCCCCGGACATTCCTCCTCATTGATAAATCTGACGGGAATGAAGAGGCTGACCTCCGAGCCGCTTTCCAGACGCATGAAATCAACATGCATCGGCAAATCCTTAACCACATGGCGCTGTACCCCGCGGCAAATGACCCGGACATCGTCACCACCCTGAATTTTCAGATTGAAAAGGGTCGACATGAACCGACCTTCATTCAATCTCTTGTGCAGATAGTTGAAATCGATCTGAATCGGCGCCGGGTCCTTGCCGCCGCCATATACGATACCAGGTACGAATCCGTCACGCCTTGCCTGCCGGGCGGCCCCCTTGCCTGTCCCCGGACGCAGCTCAGCCAGAAGTTCAGGAACCTCTTTAGCCATAAGCATCTCCTTTGTTGCCCGCCCGCATCCTCCAAGGGTGTATGCGGCCGGAAACGCAGCCATTTATTGAAATTCCGTCGTAATGCAAGTGTTACGGTGATACGGCGGCAATTTCTGCTAATTCCCCGGTCGGCGCGTGCGCAACCAGCCTCGGTGCGGCCGTTAACAGTGTGGCTGGTCTCCCTGACCCCGAGAGCGTGAGGAGGAGCGTTTCCGGACGCATGGCGGCGTGGTCAGGGCTCCTCGAAGAAGTGCCTTCCCTCGATCAGCCTGTGGGATTCCGGCTGCAGGTGGTGAAACACCGCCCGACTGTCGATCGCAGGAAGTGAGAACGGGTTCCCCATCGCCTTCCACATGTGTTTTCCGAGTGTCTGTCCAGAACTTGCCGCGGCTGTAGCGCGTCAATCTGGATGACGCTAACCTAGTCGGAACTTCACGTGCTGTTTCATAAGAGCATGGCGTCTCAGCGCGTCGTAACACACTGTTTCCGCGCGATGTTTTCTGTGAGTTCCGGGGAGTGTTCGGGCGTTTCAGTCTGTCACTGCACTGACAACATTTTCGGCGGGTCCGGTTCCCGGAAGTCTGAGTTCCAGCATCTCGAACACCCGTTTCCGCAGTCCGGACGGCCGCGGGGTCATCCGGAATCCGCTTCCGGGGCGCCCGCTCAGCGACGCGTCGTTCAGTGTCAGCGTCCCGAGATCGGCGATCAGCGTCCGGAAGCTGTGGACGGGCAGTCCCTCCGGCGTCTGTTTCGAAGCCGCTTTCGCACGTGCGCTTCCGGAGACCTCCGCCTTTCCGACGGGTGCCGCGCGGACCGGGCGGTCATCATCCTCAAACAGCAGGGGAGCGAGCTTTTCCCGCATCCTCCGCTCGACGTGCCAGGCGAGCATGCACAGGAACACATGCGCCCGCACCCGGCCCCCGCTGTGGACGTGGAACGGGCGGACCTTCAGCCCTGATGACTTCATGCTCCGGAAAGCACGCTCGACAAGCGCGGGGCTTTTGTACACCGCCACCGCCTCCGCGCTTCCGATCTCCTCCTCTCCGAGGCTGGTCCGGACCACATAGATCCCGTCAAGCGCCGCCTCGGCGGCGGTTTTCACCTCAGCCCGGCTCCAGTCCATTCCGTCATCGCGGATCGTGATCCGGAAGTGCTTCTCCACCTTTTTTCTGTTTCCCCGCCGCCCGAGGGCCCCCGCCGTCAGCTCCCGGTTGCGCACGCCCGGCCGGCGGCGCCCGGCGGCGGCGGCGATTCCGGCGAGAACCTCCTCCGTCGCCGCGAGGAGATCCTGCCGCTTCCGCGCCCTCTCCTCCCGCAGGCGCGGGTTGAGGCAGACCAGCAGCCGCTCGCCGGGGAACTCCGGGTGGCTGATCTCAGCCACCCGGTCCGCCTCCAGCCTCTCCGGATCGAAAGCCGCCGGCGGCTTCAGCAGCCTCCGGATGTCCGTGTTCCGGAGCGCCGATATCCAGTCCAGGCCGAGCGGCGTGTAGCACGTCAATCAAGATGAAACCTCAGCGACAAACAGGATGACAGGGAGTTGCTGCCTGCCGTTCGGCACTCCACTCTGGAAAGGCGCTCCATCATCGACTAGAAAGGGTGTACGCGTATCCCGAAGAGGCAGAAAAATGAGCAAGCAGACAGCTATCCGGCTACCGGACGAAACCCATGCCCGCCTGAAGGCTCTCGCCGCGCGGTCCGGCCGGACCGCGACATTTTATATTCGTCAGGCGATCGAGGAGCACCTCGAGGCGATTGAGGACCTCTACGCCGCCGAGCAGGCGCTGATCGAGCATCGCAGATCCGGCGAGCGGACTCTGTCCCTCGACGAACTGGACGCCGAGCTTGCCCTGGAGAATTGAGGTCACGGAGGCGGCGGCGAGGCAGATCAGGGGTCAAGGACCCGCCGGAGCGGCGCGAATCAGGAAATACTTGCGCACCCGCCTTGAACCGCTTGACGATCCCCGTCAGCTCGGAAAGCCGTTGACCGGTTCTGCGTTGGGCCGGTTATGGCGTTACAGGGCAGGGGACTACAGGCTGCTTTGCGAGATCCGGGACGATGCCTTGGTGGTCCTTGTCGTTGCCGTCGGCCACCGCCGGAGTATCTATCGCTAGCCTGAATTACCATCCGATTTTTTCATGTTATGCTTCGGTTCCGGCGCTCAGGTG
>JAPOXR010000059.1 GCA_026706985.1 Paracoccaceae bacterium
CATCGAACCTCGCAAAGGACGCCAAACCCGGAAAAATCCAAACGCGATAGCCCTGACTTTCCTTGTCTTCCGGTTCTTTATGCCGATAACAGGTGTTTTGCCTTTTGATCCGCGCTGACCGCCACGCTTGCTTTCATGCCTGTTGCGGTCTTTCCCGCCCATATGGGTTTCATCGGCTTCCACGATCCCGTCAAACATTCCGGGGTTCCGCTGGAACGCTGCGCGCAAACGCTGAAGCATGGACCATGCGATCTTCTGTGTAACATTGATATCCCGGTGCAGCTTCATGCCGGATACATCCTTGAGGGATGTTGTGAACAAGTGGATTGCCATCGCCCATTTGCTGAATGGAAGTGACGAGTCATGCAGGATTGTACCGGTTCGAACCAAAAAATTCCTGCGACAATCCCGGCAACGGTATGGAAGCAGGTTTGGATTGGGCTGCTCACACACATATGGGATTCTGAGCCGGCATCAACCTGGCCCCGGGGAACCTCCGTTCGGGTGGTGCCTTCACTCCGTTTCCCCGGGCCCCGTCTCAGAATTTCAAAAGTGTTTGATCAGGTACAGAGGGCCGGGTTCCAAACCGGCCTTGACCAGCTTGCGCAGTGCCGCCGTCTTCTCCGCATCTGGCGGCGGCCGGCCCGTTCGGCCGCCGCGGTGGCGATGCCCTCTCTCGTGGACTCGGAGTTCAGTCGGCGACCAAATGGGTGTAAATGCCGAAGTAAAACTCCCCAGACGTGCCGGTTGAAAAATCCCCACCTTTGGCATCTGGTGACGAGCCAGTTCAAGTGTCGGCGGTGTCGGTCCGCTCCTCGAGGCCGGTCAGATGAATACCGCGGGAGCTGAGCCCGCACACCGTTGCCGAAAGCTCGGCCAACGAGCGTCCAGCCGGTCATGCTAAGAGGGGCGGCATCCTGGCCGGCAGTGGGGACGCGGGCGTAGCCGAGCATATCGCCCGTCCCGCTAACGATAGCTTTACGGATTCCACCCACACTCCTGCGAAGAAGAATTACGTGGACGAAGTCCGGAAATTGCAAAGTCGGAACCCGGTTCGACCAATGGCATGTTGCCGGATCCGGAGGTGGGTGACGCGCCGACATTCGGAGCCGTAACCTAGGAAATGCGCTTCTCGGACGGGTCCGAGTCAAACTGAGAGAATCTAGATTCGTCGGGTTGGGTGTGAAGTAAAGTACATAGTTAGTTAACTTAATTAAGTGACAGAGATACGAAATTAACCGAATAACTTATTGATAACAATTCAGTTTTGTTATCTGTCTCTGCATCGGATTCAAAAAAACGCCCGCCGAAGCGGGCGCTGAGTTTTATGAGGCAGGTTTCATACAGGCAAGAAACCTATCGAGCAGTAGGCATCCCCTAAACTATTGTCCGGATATTGCCAAGCGATGAATTTTCTAGCAGAGAAAATAGCGGGGAACAATTTTTGGAGGCGTTGCGATAATGTTACAAACATTGCGGTATCTTGCGGCAGTATCGATCATAACGGCAGTTGCTGGCACGGCACATTGTGTCGCTGCGGCACCGGCTCATGGGATTGCCATGTATGGCGAACCCGCTTTGCCGTCTGGATTCTCCGAACTTCCCTATGTCAATCCGGATGCGCCTCCGGGCGGAAGGATCACATTCGGTGCCTCCGGGTCATTTGACTCACTGAATCCATGGATTGTTAAGGGCAGGGCCCCCTGGGCGTTGCGCAGCTTGATCTATGAACCGCTCATGGGAAGAAACTGGGATGAGCCGTTCTCACTTTATGGATTACTGGCTGAATCAATTGAAACCGATGAAGCGCGGAGTTGGGTTGAGTTCACCCTGCGACCGGAGGCCAGGTTTTCGGACGGGACCCCGGTTACAGTGGAAGACGTGATGTGGTCGTTTGAAATCCTGGGAACTGAAGGACATCCGCGCTACCGCACGGCCTGGAAAAAGCTCGCCGGAATGGAGCAGACCGGTCCACGTTCGATCCGGTTTACGCTCAATACGGTTGATCGGGAACTGCCTCTGATTCTCGGGCTGAGGCCGATCCTCCGAAAAGCTGACTGGGAAGGACGCGAATTCGGCGAGAGTGCAATGCATGTTCCCATCGGATCCGGCCCCTATATACTGGATGGTTTTGAAGCCGGTCGATACCTGTCTTTCAAAAGAAATCCGGAATATTGGGGGAACCATCTCGGCTTCAATCGCGGCCGTCATAATTTTGAAGAAATCCGGCATGAGTATTTTGGTGATGGCGGTGTCGTGTTTGAAGCTTTCAAAGCCGGTGAAATCAGCAGCTACCGCGAATGGAATTCGGCCAAATGGGAGAACCAGTATGATTTTCCCGCAGTGCGCAGCGGTGATGTTGTCAAATCATTGATTCCGCACCAGCGGCCGTCCGGTATTCGTGGTTTTGTATTCAATACGAGGCGGCAGATATTCGAGGATTGGCGCGTCAGGGATGCGTTGATCCACGCTTTCAACTTTGAGTTTATCAACAATACGCTCAACGACGGTCTGCAGCCGAGGATCACATCTTATTTTTCCAATTCAGAATTGGGCATGCGCGAAGGTCCTGCAGAGGGAAGGGTGCACGAACTTCTCTCCGGCTTTGTTGACGAATTGCACGAGGGTGCGCTGGAAGGGTATCGGCTGCCGCAATCGGACGGATCGGAGCGAAACCGCGGTAATATACGCAAGGCTCTTGAGCGGTTCGAGGAGGCCGGCTGGACGGTTGCGGATGACGGTGTGCTGCGAAACGCGGATGGCATCGCGTTTTCCTTCGAAATTCTCTTGGTGCAGGGATCCGCCGAGACGCTGGCGATTACCAATATCTTCAGTGAGGCACTGAAAAGGCTCGGTGTGGATGTTCACGTCACGGTGATCGACAGCGCACAATATAAAGAACGGACCACGGAGTATGATTTCGATATGGCGTGGTATCGTCGCGCAATGTCGCTGAGCCCCGGCAATGAACAGAAGCTGTACTGGGGAAGCGAGGGGGTTGAACTGCCCGGCACGCGGAACTGGATGGGTTTGGCGAGCCCGGCGGTTGAGTCGATGATCGACGAGATGCTCGCCGCAAGGAGCAAAGAGGATTTTATCGCGGCTGTGCGCGCACTCGACCGCCTTTTGACCACGGGCCGTTACGTGATTCCCGTATGGTATTCGGATCATTCACGGATTGCGCACCGTAAAGAGCTGAAATTCCCGGATAAACTGCCAATATACGGTGATTGGATCGGTTTCCAGCCAGATGTGTGGTGGTACGCGGAGTAGGGGTGCTTTCAGCCGGCTTTCTGCAGTATTGGCGGTGGCCTGGTCTCTTCAGTCGGATAGACCAGCCCGGCAGATATGACGAGCTTCGCCGCATCCTCCACCGACATTTCTGCATAGATCACATCCTCTTCAGGCACGAATAACAGGAAGCCGGAAGTCGGATTGGGAGTTGTTGGAAGAAATACGCTGATCATCTTGCGTTCTTTGCCGAGATGTTCACGGATTTCGGCGCGTGCATCATTGGAATAGAATGCAATCGCCCAGATGCCTTTGCGGGGATACTGCACCAGGCAGACCCGGTCGAATGTGGTTGTTGACTGGTCAACCACGGCTTCAGCAATCTGTTTCAGCCCTCGATAGACTGATCGAACGATGGGCATTCTGGAGACCAGCATTTCACCACGCCCGAGAATCCATCTGCCGAACAGCCCCTTTGCCACGTAACCGACAAGAATTGTGAAAATCAGGAATACGATTAATCCGGCACCATGGATGTGAACGCCGAAATAGGTTGCCGGCTGATACCGCTCTGGAATGAGCGGCAGCACCCAGGAATCAATAATCCCGATTCCTGTCCAGACGATATAGACTGTCAACCCGACCGGAGCGACGACCACCAGTCCGGTGAGGAAGTTGGCTCTCAAGGACGTCAAGATTCTCATTATGTGCCTGTCTTTCTGGCCTGTCGGCCCATGCGTGGGAACTAGAGGCACTTTCCTGTCGGCTAAAAGATACCGAAACCCTGCCGAGTTTCAAGTTACAGTGCAGAGACGTCCAAAAGGGCGGTAGCGATCATTGCCGCCAGTGTGGCGTTGCATTTGACCAGTTCCATATTGGCCCGCAGCGATTCACCGTCTGATTCTTCTGTTATCTTTTGAAGCAGATAAGGTGTGACCCGTTTTCCGGTTACCTGCCTGCGCTCCGCTTCAGCCAAGGCGGATTCGATCCAAGGTGTGATCCGCGCCGCCGGTATGGCAGCTTCTTCCGGTATCGGGTTAGCTGCGAGCAATCCACCCGGCAGATTGAGCCTGCGGCGTATCAGGAAAGCCTTGGCGAAATCCGAGGGGCAATCAAACCGGTTCGGTGACGGGTAACCGGATGAGCGTGACCAAAAGGCTGGAAAATCATCCTGTCCATAGGTGGCGACCGTTACCCCGAGAGTTTCCAGAACCTCCAGGGTTTTGGCGATGTCCAGAATTGCCTTTGCGCCGGAAGCAACAACGATAACAGGAGTTTCGGCGAGCTCCGTGAGGTCTTGCGAAATGTCGAGGTTGAGATCAAATCCGCGATGCACACCACCGATTCCTCCGGTTGCAAAGACATCGAGTCCCGCCAGATGCGCGCCGATCATTGTTGAAGATACGGTTGTCGCCGTCAATTCGCCGGACATCAGCGCGTGCGGCAGATCCGACCGGCCAGCCTTTTTCACATCGGTTGCGGTGCAGATCCGCTCAATTTCGGATTGAGTGAGACCGACTGCGATTCGTCCCCCGATCAGGGCGATGGTCGCCGGAACCGCGCCTGACGCCCGGATACAACCGGCCGCGGCCTGCGCTGTCTCCAAATTCTGCGGATAAGGTAAGCCCTGTGCCAGGATGGTTGATTCCAGGGCAACAATGGGAGTGTCGTCAGCCTTTGCCTGCCGGACTTCGTCGGAAACTCTCAGCAGCGGGCTACTCATTGTTCCCATTGGCTGCAAAATCATGAGCGAGCTTCAATGCCTGCTTCCTCGGTACGCCATTTATCCCTGCCGCGAGATGGGCCGCGGCAAAACGGTCGCCGGCCCCGGTCACGCCTGCAGCAAGCGGGCGTAGCGGGGCGGCACTCACCAATCCTGACCGGCTGCCTTCAGTGGCCGCCCGATACGCGTCCGTGACAACAACATGGCCGAAGCCGAGCCGCAACAGCGATTCCGCAGCCGCACGTGAATCCAGTCGGCCGGCATATCCACAGATTTGTGCGGCCTCGGCGGCATTCAGATATATTGTGGCATCAGATTGCCCTGCTAACTGTATAATATGGCTGGATTTATTCGGTGATGCGGCGATATTGGCCAGGACAAATCCGTGCTGGCGGCGCAATGTCAGAACCCGATTCAGGAATTGCCCGGATAGATTTCCGTCCAGCACAATCCTGACCCGTCGATTGTTGCGCTCATTCAACCAGTTCCGTAATCGGGCGAACAGCTGTGGTTCTGATTCTTCCAGACAACGGCAATCGGCAATTGCCGCAACCAAAGCCGTTTGATCTTCAATTGCCAGATATTGATCGGTGTGGCAGACCGGGTTTGTCAGGATGGATGAGGCAGCAATCCCGGCTGCCGAGACTGAGCGCAGGAGCCGTTCACCTGGCTTATCCTCTCCGACGGCCGATATCAGCGAAGCCTGTATGTTGAAGTGAGTCAATGCGGCGGCAACAGTGAATGCGACACCTCCCGGATTCTGCCTGATGATACCGGGCTTGTCCTCACCCACCGTAAACGTTTCCGAGGATGTGCCGACAATGTCCCAATGCGTGGCACCGACGACCGCAATATCACAAACACTCATTCTGCTTCCGAACGCTGAAAATCAGGCCTTGTCAATCAATTCGGCTGCGCATAGATGCGCTGTTTCAATTCACAAACGGGATTTGGGCCGGAGCGCGTTAATGCGGTCATGGTCCGCCGGTTGGATCAAGTATCTGTTGTCCCGTTGAGGCGAAAACCGGAAAGGAGTTCACATGTCACTTCCAGAATTCACGTTGCGTCAGCTCATTGAGGGCGGCGTGCATTACGGCCATCAGTCGCATCGATGGAACCCGCTGATGGCACCGTATATCCACAGCAAGAAAAACGGCATCCATATCATTGATCTTACGCAGACTGTGCCGATGCTGGATGCGGCTCTTAAAAAAGTCACGGACATTGTGTCGAAGGGCGGCAGCATCCTCTTTGTGGGTACTAAACGTCAGGCTCAGGCTCCAATTAAGGATGCAGCCGAGCGGAGTGCCCAGTTCTTTATCAACCAGCGCTGGCTTGGCGGCACACTTACGAATTGGAAGACGGTTTCGAATTCAATCCAGCGCTTGAATTCGATTGATGAGCAGCTCAGTCTCGGCGTTGAAGGCCTGACCAAGAAAGAATTGTTGGGAATGCGCCGGGAACAGGCGAAACTACAGGCGTCGCTGGGTGGAATCCGCAATATGAAAGGGGTTCCTGACCTGCTCTTTGTGGTTGACGTCGGGAAGGAAGCGTTGGCGGTCGCCGAAGCGGTCAAGCTCGGAATTCCGGTTGTGGCCATTGTGGACACCAACTGCTCGCCACACAATATCGATTATCTGATCCCTGGAAATGACGACGCTTCCCGAGCCATCGCAATCTATTGTGATCTCATGGCACGGGCGGCTATAGCCGGGCTGCAACAGGAAATCAGTGACCAGGGCGAAGACCTTGGCGCTTCCGAAGAAGGTATGGATGCGGATGCGCAGGCGGCGGAGGGTGAGAAGCCGGAACCCGCCGATGATGCAGAGGCTGCGGCGGAGGAGAAACCGGAAACACAGTCTGCCGGGGAAAGTCAGCCGGATGCGCAACCCGCCGTGGAGGAAGAGACCACGGCAGAGGCTGCCGGGGAAGGTGATGTTGTGGCAGACCAGTCGGATGTGCAGCCAGCAGCTGAGGCCGCGGATGAACAGTCTGCCGGAGAGGAAGAAGCCGCCACGGCAGAAGAACCGGAAACAGAAGGCGGCAACGAAGAGACTGCCAAGAACGTGTAATCTGGGAAAACCCAATCCCACGCCCACAGCAAGGAGGCGATGATGAATATATCGGCATCATTGGTCAAAGAACTTCGCACGTTGACCGGTGCTGGCATTATGGATGCGAAAAAAGCTCTGATTGAATCCGGTGGTGAGGTGGAAGCCGCTGTCGATTGGCTGCGGGCAAAAGGCATCGCGAAAGCAGCGAAAAAGTCCGGCAGGGCGACCGGGGAGGGGCAGATATGTGTTGCCACCGTGGGCGGCTCGGGAGTCGCAGTTGAAGTGAATTCAGAAACTGATTTTGTGGCTAAGAACACAGAATTCTGTGGCTTTGCACGGCAGGTTGCCGAGGCTGCGGTCGACGCGGATAATCTTGAGGATCTGATGTCCCGGAACTGCGGTGGTGCCACTGTTGCCGAGGCGCTTGCGGCAAAAATTGCGGCCTTGGGCGAGAATATGAGTGTAAGCCGGATGCGGAAACTCGAGGGTGCCAGCATTGCCTCCTATGTGCATAATAAAGCAGCAGAAAATATCGGGAAAATCGGCGTTCTGGTGGCTCTGGATGGTGAGGATCATGGCATCGGACGCAAAATCGCCATGCACGTAGCGGCAACGAATCCAATTTCGCTTTCGGAAAAAGATGCGCCGGAAGACCTCGTCAGGCGGGAGCGCCAGGTATTGTCAGAAAAGGCGAAAGCCTCCGGAAAACCGGAAGCCATTATTGAGAAGATCGTCGACGGTGGAATGAAGAAGTTCTTCACCACTGAAACGCTTTTGAATCAAAAGTTTGTGATAGATCCTGACATAACGGTTGGAGAAGCGGCAGCCGCGGAGAATGTCGCTGTCACGGGCTTTGTATATCTCAGGGTTGGCGAGAGCGGCGCTTAAGCGGCGCGCCTTCTGAATTTTTCAGCTGCGGTTGGTGCTGAGCATCTGGGCAACGGCATCAATCGCCAGCTTGTATCCGACTGGCCCGAAACCACAGATCACACCGATGGCAATCGGCGAGACGAACGAGTTCGCGCGGAATGATTCCCGGCTGTGGATGTTCGTAAGATGCACTTCAATCACCGGGAGCCCCGAAGCGGTGAGTGCGTCAGCGATTGCAACCGATGTATGCGTGTAGCCGGCGGGATTGATCACGACCGCGTTATGGCCGTTCAAGGTAGCTGCCTGGATGAGTTCAACCAATTCACCTTCATGGTTGGATTGTGAAAACTCGATTGCGATTGCATGTGGTTCGGCCGCGGCACGGCACAATTCCTCAATGTCCCCGAGGGTTGATGAACCGTAGATTTCCGGCTCCCGGCGACCAAGCAGGTTCAGGTTGGGTCCATTCAGAATTACGATGGAGGTCATGCAAATGTCCTTTTCAGCACAGCCCAAAGCCAGCGACCAATTCACATAGGATTATGTGTTCAATTGGACAATGTCCAAGCGTTGGAATCAATAACGGAATAAATTTAACATAATATATATTATCGGCCTTATAGATTTAGCAACTGCGCAACCGCCCGCCTGTCCCGGGGCGAATATATTGATCATAAAGTATTGAAATATAAAGCGACAATACCCAGTTCGAGCGATGCTGAAGCAACCGTGCCTATGCTCGAAGCATGATGGAATTACCGCGTTTTTCGACTCTACAGCCCGGAATCTAATCAAGCGAATAGCCGGTTCCGCGAACGGTGCGCACCGGGTCACGGCCGCCATCGGCACAGAGTGCCTTGCGCAGACGGCCGATATGCACATCGACAGTCCGGGTTTCCACATTGATATCCTGACCCCATATTCGGTCGAGAAGCTGCATGCGTGTCCAGACGCGCCCGGGATTCTCCATCAGTGTCGCCAGAATCCGGTATTCCGTTGGCCTCAACTCGATATTTGTGCCGCTGCGGAACACCCGATGCTGCACCGGGTCGAGTTCGATTTCCATATAGGTCAGGCGTTTGCCGGAAGAGACAGGGCGTGTCCGGCGCAGCAAAGCACGAATTCGGGCTGTCAACTCCAACAGCGAGTAGGGTTTCGCGACATAATCATCGGCTCCGGCTTCCAGCCCCCTCACCCGGTCCTCTTCCTCGGTGCGCGCTGAAAGCATCAGGATGGGAATGTCCTTTCCTTTCCTGCTGTTCCTGATCATTCTGCACAGCGTAAGCCCGCTGATTCCAGGTATCATCCAGTCAAGCAGGATGAGGTCAGGAGAGTGTCTGTCGATCTGTGAGAGCACTTCATTGCCATTCGCTACAGTGGCGACGGAAAATCCGGCAACCTCGAAATGATAGGTCAATAACTCCTGCTGGGATTGATCATCCTCAACAACCAGCAGTAACGGCGCACCCGGCGTCAATCTTTGCGGATCCCGTTTTCGGCCGGTGTCGCCGGCCCGGTGAGGAAAGCGGTGGAATCATCTTTCTTTCTTTCACCGTCGGGTAGCGAGCCGGTTTTCAAATAGATTGACTGCTCGGCAATTCCGGTCGCATGATCACCGATACGTTCAAAATTCTTGGCAATGAACAGCAGGTGCATCAACGGCGTGGTTACCTTCGGGTTTTGCTCCATCAGCGCCAGATATTGCCGGAAAATGCTGTTATGCATCTGGTCAATTTCATGGTCTCGACGGATCACATCGCCGGCCTTATGCTCATCGGTTTGGATGAAGGCATCCAGTGAATCCTTGACCAGAACCTGTGTTGCGCGGGCCAACCGTTCAAGTGCGCTGAAGGCGGAACCGGGGAGCGGCGACTGAAGGATAGCGGTTGTCCGCTTGGCGGTGTTTTTTGAACAATCCCCTACCCGCTCCAAAATCGACGAAATCCGCATCGCAGCCATGACCATGCGCAAATCGCTTGCCCTTGGCTGGCGCAGTGCGATCAGATTGACCGCTGCCAACTGGATCTCTTCCTCAATGGCATCGATTCTTGCATCGCTCCGAATCGTTTGATCGACCAGCTCAATATCTTTCAAGAACAGGGCTTCGGATGAGTCCCTGATCGAACTTTCCACCAACCCGCCCATTGTCATGAGTTGGCCCAGAAGCCGGTCGAGATCCTCGTCAAAGGCGGAATCGATATGTCGCTGTTCAATACTCATTGCGGCTATCCAATCCTGCCGGTGATGTAGCTTTCGGTACGGCTGTCGGCGGGATTCGTGAATATTGTCTCGGTATCATTTTTCTCCACCAATTGGCCGAGATGAAAAAACGCAGTCATGTGGCTGACGCGCGCCGCCTGCTGCATGGAGTGAGTCACGATCACCACCGAAAAGCTCTCCCGCAAATGACCGATGAGATCTTCAATCTGCGAAGTTGCAATCGGATCAAGCGCCGAGCAGGGCTCATCCATTAACAACACCTCCGGCCGGGTCGCGATGGCTCTGGCGATACACAATCTCTGCTGTTGTCCACCCGACAGCCCGGTTCCCGGGGCATGCAGCCGGTCTTTGACTTCATTCCAGAGCGCCGCGTTACGCAGCGAGGATTCAACGGTTTCATCCAAGTCTGCCCTGGACTCCGCCAAGCCATGGATACGCGGTCCGTATGCGACATTGTCATAAATGGATTTCGGGAAAGGATTTGGCTTTTGAAAAACCATGCCGACCTTGGCTCGAAGCTGGACCGGGTCGACTTCCCGGCTGTGAATATCGACACCATCCAACTGGATACTCCCTTCCACCCGACAATGGTCTACGGTGTCATTCATACGGTTGAGGCATCGCAGATAAGTGGATTTGCCGCATCCTGACGGACCGATGAGCGCAGTCACGTTGGTGTCATGTATATCAAGCGAGACGTCAAAAAGCGCCTGTATTCCGGCATAGAATACGTTCACATCCTTGGATGAGATCTTGATTCTGCCATTGGGGGGCTGATTTTGGCTGATATCAGTTTCCATTCCGCCCTGCCCTCATTCAATACAGGCTGCATCCCGGATGTAGCATAAGTCTCTGCGGGGTATGAGTTTCAATATTGTGACAGGCTTATGAAAATTCTGTGTATTCACGCCCTGCCGCCACAGTGCTGGCGGGAAGGATAACCGAAAACGCACTTCCCTTCCCCGGAGTGCTGGAAATTGCCAGCCGACCCCGGTGGCGTTGCACGATGTGTTTGACGATCGCCAGCCCGAGCCCGGTGCCGCCGACCGTCTGGGAACGATGTTCATCGACGCGGTAGAATCGTTCCGTGAGGCGGGGAAGATGAATGGGGTCGATGCCGTCTCCCTGGTCGCACACGGTAATACGGATCGTCGGCCCGGCCAATTCTTCGGAGTGCTCCAGCTTCTGGCAGTGAATTCTCACTTCATTTCCTGTGCATCCGTATTTGAGAGCGTTTTCGAGCAAATTGAAGAATAGCTGGCTCAGCTGATCGCTGTCCCCGCGCATTTTCAGCCCGACATGCCGGGTATCCAATTGTACATTTGCCTCCCGCTCATCGGCAAGGGGCTTCAGAGACTGGATCACAGCACCGAGGATCTCGACAATGTCCACCCGTGCCTGCGGCTGCACGCGTTCATCCGATTCAACCTTCGATAGTGAAAGGAGGTTATTGACGAGCCGATTCATGCGCGCCGCTTCACCTTCCATGATTCCCAGGAATTTCCGCCGCCTGCTGTCATCGTCGGGCGGAAGATTCTGCAGAGTGTGGATGAAACCACTCAGAGCGGTCAGCGGCGAGCGCAATTCATGGCTGACATTCGCGACAAAATCCCTCCGCAGTTTTTCCACCCCGCTCATTTCGGTGACATCTTTCAACATGATTAGGAGCGTGTCATCTTCGGGGCCGAATAGTGCGATCGGGCAGACGTTGATTTCGAATTCAGTGTCGATGGAATTGGCAGACATCGGGACCCGGGTATCGGCGGGTCTGGCTTGGTCCCTGGCCCGGGCAATGCATTGCAGGGCATCCGGCTGCCGAATTGCTGCGAAAATCAGCTGCCCAGTGAGCTCACTTCCAAAAAAATCCACGCTGGACTGATTCTCCATAACGATGTGGAGTTTGAAATCAGTGATCAATACAGGTTGCAGAAGCCCATCAAGCACGGCCTGCAGGGCGTTGTGGCTGAAGGGAACAGAAGTTAACGGCAAGGAACCGGCCAGTTTTCTATCGGCTGTGGCAACCGGGAGGATTCAGGCCTCAGGCCACTGCCATCTGAGTGAAAAGCACGATTATACTGAATCCTAGATCAGAGTTTAAGCCATCACGCAAAGTTTATGTGCTGACCTGAGACTGTTCCAACTGTCGTATGAGTGATTGGCATGAGTGGTGTTTGCGCGGTTTGAAAGCGGGCGGCATATCTGTTTGATTGAATGTGAGAACAGCAACCGAGGAGTACACCACCATGATATCGGCTGTATATGAATTTGAAAGCCGCACAAGGCCCATGACGAATTGATCGAACTGGTCCGCACCGGCGCCAGGGAACTCATCTCCCAGACCGTTAAGGCTGAACCCGCGGAACTGCTTGCTGCGCATGCGGACCGACGTTGTGCGCAATGGCTGCCAGCCAGAGCGCCGGATCCAGACCGGGATCGGCCCGGTCAGCATCCTTTTCCCCAAGGTCTGCTTCAGGACCGGCGATCCGGTGTGTTTCCGCTCGGCACTATTGGGGAATATTCACCCGGTAGTGACAATTCGTGCACAACGCCGGTTATGTTCTCAATCAATCCGGGCTCAACTCGGCGATGATCTCAAGCTGCTGCGCCTGCCGGAGCCAGCCCCGTACAGTCATGCCGCATCATGCCGCCTGATCCAGTCGCGCAACGCCCCGTTGATCCGCGTCTGCCAGCCGGCCCCGCCAGCCCGGAAATGGTCGATCACGTCCTGCGACAGGCGAATGGTGGTAGACACTTTCGGCCGCACCGACGGCGGACGCCCCCGGCGGACATCCGCCTTGGTGAACTTCTCCGGCCAGCCGTCCGTGGAGAGGTCAGGCGCGGTGTCGGGGTCAAAATCTTGCGCCGTAGAGCCGCCGTTCCCGTTCATTGGCCTTCCTCATGCTGATAATCCGGTACACATCGTCGCGGGGCGTCCAGACGAGGACAACCATCTCGCCGTCGAGAAAGCCAATCGTGATGAAGCGAGCCTCGCCATAATCACGACGATCGTCCCCGACGGTCAGCGTCACGCCGGCCAATACCTCGGCGGCCCGCGTCATGTCCAGTCCTTGTACCTGCTCCCCGATCGGCGATCAAATCGGCTGCATTGGCTGATTCCGGCTTTGCGGGCTGATTTTCGGTTGCGTTGATTCGTCTGCGGCGCGGTCTGTCGGCTGACCGGCGGGGACGGCGGGGATTTCCGGCGCCGCGCGGCGGGGAATTTGCCGGCTGGACGAGTCGAGGCTGCCGGGAACCGCGTGGCCCGGCGACGGAAAGAGATAAGGGCATACCGGCTTTCAATGCGCCGCCAGGCATGGAGGCGGGCGCACGGATTCCATATGATTGATGAAGTGTGATTCAAGCTCCTACAACTCCACAACAATTTGACGCAGCGCCTGCACGACGAGATCGAAAATCCTCTCACCCTTTTCGCGGAGGAACTCTGCGGCGTGCCAACAACGCCACTCCCACCCGAAATGTCCTTCATCGATCGAACAAATGTCGCTCTGGCCGGGTAAAGCATGGACCCATTTGACCAATCAAAGGCGGCTATATGGAATTCTCCGGCTGGGGGACGCGTGTTCCGGCAATGCGCCAATGGCCCATCATCAGCGAGGTTTCCAGCTCGCAGGCATGGCTGGTGCCAAACAGGCCGGTGTCGCTCAACACACGCAATTCGGGACGAACCAGATCCCACCACCTGGTAAACCCGATTCGGCATTATGAATTCCGCGATTTCTTCAGGTGACGAAATCAGCATTCGGTCGCCCACTTTCATGCCGCCGAAATTCCTGTTCAGTGTCTTGATGGTATTTCGGGGCACTTAGCTGTTCGTCTCCGCTCAATAAATGGGCTCAATCAATCCAGACGTCATTCTCCGCAGTCAGTTTTCCACCGCTGGAACCTGTGTTTACGACACCTCGGGGCTCAACAAGGAGAACGTGGCACTCTTCCTTTGCGAATGGTTTGTGCCTGGCCTCTTTGGGCACGACAAACATCTCTCCTTCTTGTAAATCAACAATCCCATCTTCAAGATAAATCGACATTGAACCCTGCACCACAAGGAAAACTTCGTCAGTATCCTTATGATCGTGCCATACGAACTCACCCTTAAACTTGGCCAGTTTAAACTGGTAGTCATTCATCTCAGCAATCACACGCGGCGACCAATGGTCTGAGAACTTTGATAATTTGTCCTTTAAATTTATGGGGATTATATATTTGACAATATGGCATCAGGCATTACATTGTGATTAATGTAAT
>JAPOXR010000046.1 GCA_026706985.1 Paracoccaceae bacterium
AACCGCCGGAAACCCCGCCCATGGAAGCTTCAATCCATGGTTTGAGAAATGCAGGTTAGAAATGCCTGTCACAGTTCGAATACTTCCGGAACTTGCTCGGGCACTGCAAAGACCATCATGTCTCAGATCGGAAGCAGGATGTCTGGCAGCCGGATCCGCGAACCGCAATTCCGGACTTCCGTGAGAGGAGCATGCCGGAAAGCAGTGATGGCAGATTGTCCCGCTTGCAGGATGCAATTGCAAATTCCCGGTCAGCGATTTCCTTCCGTAGCAGTCCAGACTGTTCGTCGTCGATCGGAAATGGTTCATTTGCTGATCCAAAAGCGCGCTTGAGTGGCGAGCGAGGCATGCTGTAGCCGCGCTTGAAAGGAGCCCGGTGCAATCTTGGCCAAAGTGCCGGGGCGGACCAGGATCTGCCGGAAATGATTTGCGTCTCAATGCGCTCGATGATCCTTGAAGGGCGCACCGGCGAATTTTGTATCATTGCTGAGTGCCGATTATCTGCTGGCCAACCATTTGGCGAAGAGTTGCGCAAACAGGATCACCAGAAATATCCGCGTGATGTGGTGGGCAATCACGTAGGCGACATCGGTATCGGCGATGACGGCGATCATGGCCATTTCCGCCTGGCCACCGGGCAGAAAGGCGAGGGTGGCGGCAAGCGGCTCCACCGGCAGGATGATTGTGATCAGAATGATCAGGGCAACGCTGATTACCGTGACAATCAGGCTGTAAGCGGCACCTGACAATACATAAGCGCGCACTTCATAGGCTGTGATTCCGGAATAACGGACACCGACGCCGATGCCGATGGCGAACTGCGCCGCCCACAGCATCTCGACCGGTGGTCGCGAATTGATCAGGCCGCTCAGTGAAAGAGCGGCGGAAAGGGCAATCGGTCCGAGCAGCGATGCGCCGGGGATCCTGAGCTTCAGGGCCGACCACCAGCCAACCAACCCTGCGGCGACCATCAGGAGGATTTCATGGTGAGGCAGCGCGGCGGCGAATTGCCCCGGGGGGCGCCTGAGATCGAGGCCCCAGAATGCGGTGACAGCGATCGGCACAAAGATGAAGATCACCAGAACACGCGTGGCGTGGATCAGTGACATCGCACGCACATTGCCGCCAGCTTCCTCACCGAAGATGAGCATATCCTGAAGCCCGCCCGGCATGGCCGAGTAAAATGAAGTCCGGCGGTCGAAACCGAGGCGGCGGAACAGCAGGAATCCGGCGGCTCCGACTACGGCGGTGAAGGGGATTACGAATAAAAGAGACATGGCAATCGCCGGCAGCGAAGCCAGCAGTTCCGGGGTCACCGTCGATCCGATGGCAACGCCGAGAAAGGTCCGCATTGCCATGCCGACCGCGCCCATTCCCTGCATCGGTAAGCCAGCGAGAGCGGCGGCCAGAAGGCCGAAAAGCGGCCCCAGCAGGAGGGGGAGAGGAAAACCCAGGAACACAGATGCGGCGGCACCGATGCCGGCATAGGCCAGCGTGGCAAGCCGCTGTTTCGTCAGCACTCTTTTGACTCTGGTAGACGCGCCGTGCCGTCATTATTGTGGCCGGTCACAGGTTGCAAATACCTCCCCGGAACAGGAAACCGGAAATTGAATGATAAGCCGCTGTCGATTGATTCCGTGCAGGCCATGCTCGCCGGGGCGGATTATATCTGCCCGCGTCCACTGGCAGCGGCGGTGTTCCTTTCTCTGAAACTCGGGCGGCCGCTGTTCCTCGAAGGAGAGGCCGGAGTCGGCAAGACGGCAATCGCATCGGCCATCGCCATGGCCAGCGGCAGCGAACTGATCCGCCTGCAATGCTATGAGGGGTTGGATTCAGCCTCGGCGGTCTGCGAGTGGAATTTCTCCGCCCAGATGATCGCCATCCGCACCGCTGAGGCCTCCGGCGGCATTGCGCGCGGAGAATTGCAGAAGGAGTTGTTCTCCGAGGAATTTCTCGTCGCCAGACCGCTCCTGAAAGCCCTCAGACCGCCTGACGGCCGCCCGCCGGTCCTGTTGATCGATGAAATCGACCGCACCGATGAACCGTTTGAGGCGTTCCTCCTCGAGGCGCTGAGCGAGTTCCAGATAACCATCCCGGAACTCGGCACGATCAAGGCCGAGCAGCCGCCGATTGTCATTCTGACCTCAAACCGGACCCGCGAAGTGCATGATGCGCTGAAGCGGCGGTGCTTCTATCATTGGGTCGATTTTCCCGATTTCGAACAGGAAACGCGGATCGTGGAACTGCACGCACCGCTGGCCTCACAGCGATTGAGCCGGGAAGTGGTGGCCTTCGTTCAGCGGCTGCGCGCCGAGGATCTGTTCAAGCGGCCGGGGATAGCCGAGACCATCGACTGGGCCAAATGCCTGTTGGCGCTCGACATCACCGTTCTTTCGCCGGCGGTGATTGCCGACACGGTCGGGGCGGTGCTGAAATACAAGGATGATATTCAGAGGCTACAGGAGTTTGATCTCGACCGAATGCTGGAACAGGCGACGGCGGATGCCGGAATGGCGGACTGATGAGTGCGTCGACTACATCCTGCCCGGAAGGAGGAGCACTGGTCCGGAACGTGACCCAATTTGCCCGCGCTCTCCGGCGCGGCGGGTTGCAGGTCGGTCCCGGGCAAGTGGTCGACGCCATCCGCGCGGTTACCGCCGCCGGTTTTTCCAGCCGGGAGGATTTTTACTGGATCCTGCATGCCTGCTTTGTCGTGCGTGGCGAAGACCGGCAGGTCTTCGCGCAGACATTCCGACTGTTCTGGCGCGACCCGAGAATCCTTGAGCGATTGATGTCGTTGCTGCTCCCGTCGGTTCGCGGTGTGCAGCGGGAACAACAGGCGGATGCCGCCGCCCGCAGGGCCGCGGAGGCGCTACTGGACAAGTTTGAGCCGGGTGCACCGGCACAGGAAAGCAGCGGGCATGAGTTCGGATTGGCGGTCAATTCCGAAGGCACCGCGGCTTCAAGTGAAAGGCTGCGGCATCTTGACTTCGAGCAGATGAGCAATGCCGAGTTGACCGAGGCACGGAAGATCATCGCTGAACTTCGCATACCGGTGAGGCCGATGGTTTCCCGGCGCCGGCGTGTCCATCCGCGGGGCCCGTATCCGGACTGGCGGTCGACGATGCGGCAGGCGGCGGCGCGGGGCGGCGAAATCAACGAACTGGCCCTGCAGGGAAGGCAACAACGCTGGCCGGGACTGGTCGCACTATGCGATATTTCCGGCAGTATGGCAGCGTATTCACGCAATATTCTGCGGTTTCTGCATGCCCTGTCGCATCGCGAAGGTTCCGGTTGGAGCCGGGTTCATGCATTCACATTCGGCACCCGGCTGACCAATATTTCAAGGCATCTCCGTATCCAGGACATCGATGCGGCACTCGCGGCGGCGGGTTCCGACTCGCCGGATTGGGAAGGTGGCACCCGAATCGGCCAATGTCTCGGCGCGTTCAACCGCGACTGGTCCGGGAGAATCATGGGGTCGGGCGCCTATACGCTGCTGATCACGGATGGGCTGGACGGCGGCGAGGCGGGCGAACTTGCGCGGGAAGCGCGTTTTCTCCGGCTGCGGTCGCGGCGGCTGATCTGGATCAACCCGCTTCTGCGTTGGCAGGGATTCCTGCCGAAAGCACGGGGAATTCGTGAGATGCTGCCACATGTCGACTGTTTCCGCTCCGCCCACAACATCACCTCACTCGCCGACCTGGCAAAGGCTCTCGGGCAGACCGGAGATGCCGGCGAGAAACCGAGATTGCTGGCGGCGCTCAGGAGTGAAGGTTGATGGCAAACCCGGCCCCGCATGACGATATTCCGGCGACCGCGCTGGCGTGGCACCGGGGGCAGGGCGCCGCAATCGCCACGGTGATTGAAACCTGGGGGTCGGCGCCGCGGCCGGCCGGCAGCCAACTCGCGATTGCCGCCGATGGTTCGATTGCAGGGTCGGTTTCCGGCGGCTGTGTCGAGGGTGCGGTGGTGGCGGAAGCGACCGATTGCATGCGCAGCGGCACCCCCCGCATACTTGAATTCGGTGTATCCGATGACGAAGCTTTCGCCGTCGGACTTGCCTGCGGCGGGCGCATCCGCGTGCTTGTCGAGCCGACCGGTGCCGAGCCCGGAATGCCGGAGAAATTGCTCACGCAACTGGTTCAGTTGCGGGCGGAGAAAGTTCCGGTGGCGGTCCGCACTCATATCAGGAACTGGGAACGGCAACTCGTGGTCGGCGCCGGGGCCGCACCGGAAATCCGGAAGCGGCTGACTGCAGATCGCTCGGGCATGGATGGCGACTGGTTTACCGCGGTGCACAATCCACCGCTGCGGATGCTGGTGGTCGGCGGTGTCCATATTGCGCAGCCCTTGCTCGCGATGGCCCGGAACGCGGGATATGAGACGGTTTTGATTGATCCGCGTGAGGCCTTTGCCAGCGGTGACCGGTTCCCCGGTGAATTGATTTTGCATGACTGGCCGGATGAGGCAATTCAGGCGCTTGTGCCGGACCGGAGAACCGCTGTCGTCACGCTCACCCATGACCCGAAACTTGATGATCCGGCGATCATCGCCGCCCTGGAAACCGAGGCATTTTATATTGGCAGTCTCGGTTCGGTGCGCACCCATGAGAAACGTATCAGCCGCTTATCGGAACAGGGGATCGGGCTGGATGGGATCGGGCGCGTCTGCGCGCCGGTCGGCCTCGATATCGGTGCCAGAACCCCGGCTGAGATCGCCATTGCCATCCTCGCGGAAGTGACCGAAGCCCTGCGGCGGCCGCGGGAGCGGGCATGAAGTTCGGTTCCGTGCCGCTCGAGGAAGCCGAAGGCTGTATCCTCGCGCATTCGGTGAAGGTTCACGGCAAGCGGTTCCGCAAAGGGATGCGGCTGACAGCCGACGATATCACACAGTTGTCGGAGGCCGGAATCGGGGAGCTCACAGTTGCGCGGCTGGAGCCCGGTGATCTCGGCGAAGATGAAGCGGCGCGGCGGATTGCCCGGGCCCTTACCTCCGGCGCGGAGGGCTTCAGCTGCACTGCCCCGTTCACCGGTCGGGTCAATATTCACGCCTGTCTGCATGGGCTGGTCGAGCTGGATACGGAAAAAATTCTGGCTCTGAACAGCATTGATACCTCGATCACTTTGGCGACACTGTCGCAGCTGAGACGTGTTGCGCCGAGAACAATGGTGGCAACGGTAAAGGTCATCACCTATGCCGCGGCGGAACGCGATGTGGCTTCAGCCGAATCCATCGCCGCCGGCGTTCTACGCCTGAGAAAACCGGTCTTTTCCAGCGCCAGCCTGATCCTGACCCGGACCGGCGACCTTGCGGACCGTCTCGAGGAAAAGGGTGTGAGGGCAGTGAATTCCCGTCTTCGGGCGCTCGGCATTCCGGTCGGCGAGACCATTCACACCCGCCACGAGATGGATGCGGTCTGCAATGCGATGAATCAGAGCCGGGGCGAATTGCTCCTTCTCCTCACCGGTTCCGCAACCTCGGATCCAGAGGATGTCGGCCCCGCCGCCCTGCGTCAGGCCGGCGGCAAATTGCATCGGTTCGGAATGCCGGTTGATCCGGGCAATCTGCTTTTTCTCGGTGAATTGCGCGGCCGCCCGGTTATCGGTCTGCCGGGTTGCGCGCGCTCGCCGGCGCTGAATGGAGCCGACTGGGTGTTTGAACGCATCGCCTGCGGCGTGGAGGTCACGGACCGCGACATCGCGGCGATGGGTACCGGCGGGTTGTTGAAGGAAATTCCGCTCCGCCCGCATCCGCGGGCCGCGGTGCCGGCAGTGGCAGGGAAGCCCTATTTCGAGATCGTCATTCTTGATAACAGTGGCGCCGAGGCGTTGCGGCGGGTGCTTTCCACGGCTGTTCGCTCCGATGCCGACCGCGTTCGGGTGGTGTCGGCCAATACAGTGGACGGGGAACTCGTGCGGCAAAACCCGGGAGTATCTGTGATATCAGCGCCCCGGGGGGTGGGACGCGCCGAACTGATACGTATCGGAATCGCCGCAATGGACAGCGCCGCGGCGGCCGTGCTGCTTTTCCCCGCCGATGCGCAACCGGTTACGAGTGAGCAGTTGGATCGCCTGATGGCGGCCTTCAGCCCGGCTGACGGCAGAGAAATCTGCCGCTTTGCGAGCAGCGACGGCACAGTGGCCCCGCCGGCATTGTTCGGGCGCAGATTCTTCGAGTCACTGGCTTCATTGTCAGGTGACCGGGGTGCGGTTTCGGTTTCAGCCGAGGCGGAATCCTTCGCCGTAGAGATTCAGCCTTGACTCGGAAATTGCAGTTTCGCATGCATTCGGTATGGTGCAATTGAGGGTCAGTCGCAGAGGAGTGTTGCAATGCCAAATGTCAGCATGACCGTGAACGGTCGGAATGTGTCCGGCGAGATCGAAGGACGCACTTTGCTGTCGGAATTCATCCGTGACACACTTCAACTGACCGGCACCCATGTCGGTTGTGATACCAGCCAGTGTGGTGCCTGTGTTGTGCATGCGGATGGCAGGGCGGTGAAGTCCTGCACCATGTTTGCCTGGGAGGCGGAAGGCGCGGATATCGTTTCAATTGAGGGTATGGCGAATGCGGATGGTTCACTCGGCGTGATCCAGCAGGCTTTCCAGGATAACCACGGGCTGCAGTGCGGTTTCTGCACGCCCGGCATGGTGATGTCGGCCGCGGCTCTGCTGCAGGACAATCCCGATCCCAGCGAAGCGGAGATCCGCGATTACCTGGAAGGAAATATCTGCCGCTGCACCGGCTATCACAATATCGTGAAAGCTATTCAGGCGGCAGCCGGAAGTCTGCGGGCAGCAGCCTGACAGACCCGTACACGGAATTAAATTGAGGGAGGCAAAAATGCCGAAGGATTTTGGCATCGGTGCAAGCACAAAGCGCCGCGAGGACGCCCGTTTTCTGACCGGAAACGGTCAATATACCGACGACATCAACATCCATGGCCAGGCCTATGCGCATTTCCTGCGTTCGCAGGTGGCGCATGGAAAAATCTCTGCGGTCAATGTGGAAGCGGCGGCGGCGATGCCCGGTGTCATCCGCATTTTCACCGGCGCGGATTTTGAAGGTGTCGGCGGCCTGCCCTGCGGCTGGCAGGTGACCGACCGCCATGGCGAGCCGATGAAAGAGCCGGGTCACCCGGTCCTGGCGCAGGGTAAAGTGCGGCATGTCGGCGATCCAATCGCCGCGGTGGTTGCGGAATCGGCGGCCGAAGCGCGCGATGCGGCGGAGGCAATCGAGGTTGAGATCGAGGAACTCCCGGCGGTTATCGATATGAAGGCGGCCGTGGAAGGCGGTCCGCTGGTGCATGACGATATCGGCTCAAACCTCTGCTATGACTGGGGCTTTATCGAAGACAACCGTGACGAGGTTGATGCGGCGATCCGCGATGCCCACCATGTCACGACACTGGAATTAACCAATAACCGGCTCGTTCCGAATGCCATGGAGCCGCGGGTCGCTGTCGGCGATTACAACGCCGCCAATGACGAATCCACTCTCTACACCACATCGCAGAACCCGCATGTGATCCGACTCCTGATGGGCGCGTTTGTGCTTGCGGTTCCGGAGCATAAGCTGCGCGTCGTGGCTCCCGATGTCGGTGGCGGGTTCGGATCGAAAATCTTCCACTATGCGGAGGAAGCCTTCTGCACACTGGCTGCGCGTCAATTGCGGCGGGCGGTCAAATGGACCGCAAGCAGGTCGGAAGCATTTGTCACCGATGCGCATGGCCGCGACCATGTCACCAGAATTGAGCTGGCACTCGATGATGGCGGGCATTTCGTCGCCATAAGGACGTCGACGCTGGCTAATCTCGGTGCCTATCTGTCGACATTCGCGCCTTCAATCCCAACCTGGCTGCATGGTACGCTGATGGCCGGAAACTACCGTACGCCCTTGATCTATGTGAATGTCAGGGCGGTGTTCACGAATACAGTGCCGGTCGATGCGTATCGCGGTGCCGGCCGACCGGAAGCCACGTTCCAGCTGGAGCGCGTCATTGACAAGGCGGCGCGTGAGCTTGGCATAGATCCGATCGAAATCCGCCGTCGTAACTTCATTGCGGCGGAAGATTTTCCTTATGCCACGCCGGTTGCGCTCGAGTATGACACCGGAAACTACCATGCCACCATGGACCGGCTCGAGGAGATTGCGGATCTGCAGGGGTTTGAGGCCAGGGCCGAGACTTCGCAGGCAAAGGGCAAACTGCGCGGGCTGGGCGTCAATTGCTACATCGAGGCCTGCGGCATCGCGCCTTCCAATCTGGTCGGTCAACTCGGTGCCAGAGCCGGCCTTTATGAAAGCGCCACTGTCCGGGTCAACGCCACCGGTTCGGTGACGGTCATGACCGGATCGCATTCGCACGGGCAGGGACATGAGACCACTTTTCCACAGGTGGTCGCCGATATGCTCGGTATCGAAGAGGGTCAGGTCAATATCCTGCATGGCGACACCGCCAACACGCCGATGGGGATGGGAACTTATGGATCCCGTTCCATAGCGGTCGGTGGTGCGGCGATGGTGCGGGCGACGGAAAAAATAATTTCCAAGGCAAAGAAGATCGCCGCACATCTGATGGAGGCCTCGGCCGAGGATATTGAATTCAGCGAAGGCGCCTTCAAGGTGGCTGGCACCGATAAACAGGTGGCTTGGGGTGATGTCTGCCTCGCCGCCTATGTGCCACATAATTACCCGCTCGCGGAACTTGAGCCGGGGCTGGAGGAAACGGCGTTTTATGACCCGGCGAATTTCACCTTTCCGGCCGGTGCCTATGCCTGTGAAGTCGAACTCGACCCTGAAACCGGCAAAGTTGACGTCTGTTCCTTCGCTGCCGCGGATGATTTCGGTAACATCATCAATCCGATGATCGTCGATGGGCAGGTGCATGGCGGAATTGCCCAAGGTGTCGGGCAGGCTTTGCTGGAGAACGCGGTTTATGATTCTGACGGCCAGCTGCTGTCAGGAAGCTATATGGATTATGCGATGCCGCGTGCCGATGACGTGCCCTCTTTCACGGTGGACCATTCCTGTCAGACGCCATGCACGCACAATCCGCTCGGCGTGAAGGGCTGTGGAGAGGCCGGTGCCATCGGATCTCCGCCAGCCGTTGTCAACGCCGTCGTCGATGCGCTCTCGCGGGGCGGATATGAGGTTGCGCATATCGATATGCCGCTGAGCCCGTCGCGGGTCTGGCAGGCGATGAATGCGTAAGCGTCGCCGGTTCATTTCCCGGCCAGCGGAGATGCGCCGGGTCGGCTATTGAGGAGAGATGACGAATGTATGATTTTGAATTTGAACGGCCGGCCACAGTGGCTGATGCGGTTGCGGCTCTCCGCACTGAGGGTGCTCAGGTGCTTGCCGGCGGACAGACAATCATTCCAACCATGAAAAACCGGCTGGCGCAGCCTGTGAAACTGGTTTCGGTGGGTGGAATTGCCGACATGTCCGGAGTCTCGGTGGGTGACGGTTGCCTGACTGTCGGGGCCGCTACCTGTCATGCGGATGTTGCCGCCGCGGCAGCGGGTGCCTATCCGGCTCTCGCGTCTCTGGCGGCGAATATCGGTGATCCGGCGGTGCGCAACCGTGGCACCATCGGCGGCTCAATCGCAAATGATGATCCCGCTTCCTGCTACCCGGCTGCGGTGCTTGCGTCGGGTGCCGATATCATCACCGATCGCAGGCGTCTCGCCGCCGATGATTTTTTCCTCGGAATGTTCGAAACCGCATTGGAGGAAGGCGAATTGATCCTTGAGGTGAGTTTCCCCATCCCGGATGCGGCAAGCTATCAGAAATTCGAACAGCCGGCTTCGCGCTTCGCCCTGGTCGGCGCGTTCGTGGCACGCTCAGGCGGTTTGGTGCGGGTTGCGATCACCGGCGCGTCCGATAGCGGTGTGTTCCGCTGGCGCGAGGCGGAAGCCGCGCTGTCGGACGATTTCAGCCGCTCTTCCCTGAATGGCTTGGCGCTGTCTCCCGAGGGGATGATCTCCGACATCCATGGAACTCCGGAATATCGTGCGCATTTGGCGGGCGTGCTGACAGCGCGTGCGGTCGAGGCGGCGTGAGATTCCGAGACTTTCATGGACCAACGAATGAGTAGTGGCTGAATAGGCGATCCGGACCCTGGATTTCCCAACAATTCCAGCCGACTGTCACTGATTCGCTGACGCTTTCCCCAACTCACCAAAAGGCCTCAGATCTGAGGCCTTTTCTGGTTTTTCGGCTGTCTGTTGATAGTCAAACAATTATCCCAAATCGACAATCACGGGATCCCTGCAATTGGGAAAATGCGGCAACTCATCCCGAATTCGAATTGCTGACCCAGCATGGAGCGTAGCCGACATCTTCTGCTGCAAACTTTTCAACTTGGCCTTGTCAATAGTATTAATATAGACTATATCATTATAATAGAGCATATATGGAGTAAATTTATGACCAAACTGGTAACTCTTGCGGACGCGTCTTACCGGAGAAACCTTTCCGGCCCGGCGCTGCGTTCATTCTTTCGGATAGCGGAACTGTGGTCCCTTTCGGTCGATGAACAAATGGTACTGCTCGGACTGACAGCCCGTTCGACCTTCTTCAAGTGGAAAAGGGATCCAAGCACAGTTCTGCCAAAGGATACGCTGGAACGCATTTCTTACGTACTGGGAATCTACAAAGCGCTTCAACTCTTGCTCCCCGACGAAGCATCTGCCGATAAATGGGTGCGGCGTCCGAACACGGCACCGCTGTTCGCCGGGGGCACGGCTCTCGACCGGATGCTTTCCGGTCAAGTGGCTGACCTCTTCGTCGTAAGGCAATATCTGGATGCACAGCGGGGTGGCTGGGCATGACGCTGCCAGTCGTCCGTATCGACTGGAGGTCGTGCTGGCGAATCATTCCCAGTAGATTTCAACCGATACAACTTTTCGAACGGATAGCTGAACCCGAAGATCTCAAGGCGATCTTTGAGTTAGATGCGATCACCAATCCCAGGCTCAGGAGTGAGGCCGGTGATACTAAGCTCGTTCCGCCGGAGGATCGTGTCAGCGGGCCAGGCGCCTCCGTCATCATGGCGGCTTTCACCCATCTGAACCCGGAAGGCAGTCGTTTCTCGGATGGCACTTATGGTATTTTCTACGCGGGGCGCGAATTACCCACGGCGATCGCCGAGAGCAAACACCATCGCGAAGAATTCCTGCGTGCCACGACCCAAATGCAGATGGAATTGGACATGCGGGTATATCTCGTCGACTTGGTCGGAGATTTGCATGACTTACGCCACCAGAAAGCCGCCCATCCACTTGTCTACAGCAACGACAATTACGTTGCCGGTCAGAATCTGGCGAAAGAACTGCGAGCGGCCGGTTCCAACGGGATTGCCTATGACAGCGTACGCCGGGACAGAAGAGAATGCGTCGCCGTTTTTCGGCCCCCCTTGCTTTCAAACCTCCGGCAGGAGAGGCACCTTTGCTATGTCTGGAACGGTCAGAAAATTGAAACCGTCTACGAGAAACGCGAGTTCCACGATGGAAACTCGTTCTGATCCGGTTTACAAGCACGGGCTGGCCAGCATTGGTGTCTACGCACTCGTCTATCGACTGCAGGCATTGTCCGTTGACACCTAACTTCCGTGCATATTGAATCGCGAACGGGAATTTGGGCAACTGCACAATTTCAGAACCTGCTGGAGATCAGAAAATGAATCTGAGACTGCCACCATTCCTGAGGCAGGGCGAGGCGGCTCGCCTATTTCCGGTGCTCTCGACTACATCCAAGGAAGGACGGACAACGGCAATCCTTTTGGCCTGCATGGCGAGGATCGACGAGCTTTCAAGGGAGCTCCTGGCTGGCGCTGGCCAACGTGTTGGCACACGCACGAAAGTCGAGTGTTACACCGAGATAGTGCCCGCAAGCACATCCGCAGACATGCGCGACCGGCCTGATGGCGTGATTGTCCTCCGTGCCGGAAAGCGTGAATGGAAGGCTTTCGTTGAAGCCAAGATAGGCAACAGCGAACTCGACGTTGATCAGATAGAGCGGTACCGGAATTTGGCGAGAGAAAACGACATTGATTGCGTTATCACCATTTCAAATCAGTTTGCGACGGCACCTACAGAACATCCGCTTGAGGAGGTTCGAAAGAGCCGTTCGAGAGTCCCGGTGATCCATTGGTCATGGATGCATATTCTAACCACCGCCGATTTGCTGGTCAGCCAACAATCCATCTCTAGTCATGACCAGCTTGTTCTATTGAACGAGTTCCGACGCTTTCTTGCCCATGAAAGCGCGGGAGTACGTGGCTTCGATCGGATGCCAAGGGAATGGACCGAACTGAACAGGCTGGTTTCCGCAGGCGGTGACGTTTCTGCGAATTCGCATGAGGCGGCAAAAGTGCTCGAGGCATGGCATCAGGAAACGCGCGATCTCTCGCTGGCATTGAGTCGCCTGACTGAAACACAGGTCACGCAACGGCTTCCGAGAAGCCATCAACGCAACATTGCCCGGCGGCAAAAGGATGAACTCTTGATCTTGCGGGACAGAAAGCAGCTTACCGTTTCCCTGGAGATTCCTGATGCCGCGGCTCCACTCGACGTCGTGGTCGATCTTGCGCGCCGCTGCATTGATGTCGGCATGACCCTCGAAGCGCCGGAAGACAGGAAGTCCAGCAAAGCTCGCGTCAACTGGCTCCTTCGCCAGATCAAGCAAGACGATGTGACGGATCTGTACTTGCGGGTTCAATGGCGCAGGCGAAGCGCATCGACCCAGCATTCGGTTTCGGATCTGCGTGATGACTCAGGAATCGTCGATGACGGCACGACGCACCTGGAGGCCAGATCTTTTCACCTGTTTGAATCGAAGCGATTGGGAGCTCGCTTCACCCAGCAGTCAAACTTCATTGCCGATCTGGAGCAGGTCGTTCCCTCTTTCTACGGCAGATACGGGGCAGGGCTAATCGCATGGCAAAGGCCAGCTCCGACGATCAAGGGTGACAAAACCGGCTCCTCCGATGTCTCCCCGGAGTCAATTTCAGAAGAAGCGGACTCCTTCGTAGCAGAAAATTGAGTCACTTTCCCGATCTAAGCGGAAATTCACTGGGGTATCGGTCAGGAATATCCGGTGGGATAAGGGTTTTCCGGCGGCTTCGGTTGAAAGCTGTCTGCTGCAGTTCATGAATAACCTCACTTGGCTGTCTGTCACGTGTCGGCCCGCCGTCCTGCTCACCTCTGCTCGAGTGTTTGCAGGAACTGTGCCCCGGCCGGCCGCCGACGCCAAGTGAGACCGTGGCGGAAAGGAAATTCCAAATCCCGGCTGCCGTCAGCCAGCTGACGGCAGCCGGCTCAGTCTCGCCCGAAGATCCCAAACCTGTTTGTCGCTGAACTGCCATCTTGATTATCGCTACATATGCTCCGCCACCGTGGACGGATCGGCGGTGTTCCCGGCGAACACCTCCACCGCCACCGGGCAGCCGTTCCCGGCGCAGAGAAGACCGTAGGTGATCTGCCGCTTTCCCTTCCTGCCGTCACGGCTGTGGCCGAACGCCGCCGGCGGACAGCGGCGTCCCTCGAGACAAGAGCTGCTGATATCATACAGGATCAGAGTGTTCCCGTCCCCAAGGATCCGCCGGGCCAGGCATTTCCCGATCCAGGGCTGGCGCCGCAGCAGCCAGCCGGGCATGGACAGCATCTTCGTTTCCGGTCACCGGCGACAGCGCCCTGGGGGTGGCGGGCTTCGATGCCGGGTCGATGACACGCGCGGTGACGGGCGGCGGCGAGGTCGCGCATGCGGCCGCCGAGGGCGGCGCGCACCGCCCCGATCAGTTCCGGCGGCATTTTCGAGAGATTGGCGAGGGTTCTCCGGCGGACACGCTTCCCCTCTCTCCACGCCTCCCGCAGGAGAATGGCCGGCGGTGACGACCGGTTCGGAATGATGTCGACGCTGAGGGCCAACCACGTTTTCCGACATGGCAACATTCCCGCTTTTTCAGGTAAGCACGCGAAGCGCGATCTCCGGTGCCTTGTCGAGCACCCGCAACAGCGCGCGCGCCGCGCCGGTCGGGTAGCGTTTGCCCTGCTCCCAATTGCGGATTGTCTCGGGCGACACGTCGATGCGCCGGGCCAACTCCGTCTGACTGAGGCCCATCCGCCGCCGGATCCGGAGCGTATAGCGCGCCGTGTCCTGCAACGCCTCGGCCTCGTCTTCCCGCTCCTGCATGGCGACCCCCAACTCGGTAGTCGCGTCCACCCTGGCGGCGTCGATCCGGCCTTCGGGGAAGGTGGATGGATCGTCGGGATCAATGCTGATGCGCGTTATGCTCATAGTTTGCGACCTCCTGTGGGTTGGCCTTGCGGGCTGAAATGATTCTGACGGCCGAACCCCGCATTGTGTAGACGATGAAATAAGCCCGCCCGTCTATCATGCCAGTCATCCGGTAGCGGTTCTCGCCATAGTCCCGCCGCACGTCCTCGGCGACGATCCGCTGCGGATCGAAGAACGCGCGGACGGTATAGGCGAAATCGAAGCCGCGTCGCTCGAAACATTCATCGCTCTTGGCATCGTCCCATGCGAACTCCATCTCGATCATATAGGCCAATGGCCTATAATGGTCAAGCGCGGTGGACGGCAGCGCCGGTCATCGGTCCTTCATGCTCACGCGGGGTCGAATAGTATCCGCAGCCGGGTGCAGGTGGCGTTGTCTTCATTCTCGCGACCCACTCCGCCTGAGTGATGCCGGCCTACATACGCGCCTCAATCAGCGCGTGGGCCAGTTCAAATTCCGATTCCAGCCGCCCATAGGCTTCCCGATAGTCCGCGTTCCGGCTCCAGCGTTCATGCAACTCGTCGAGCGCGCCCATTGCACCACCTCCCTGGCGCGATGTAGTGTCACCTCAATCTCCCGGCGTGGCGTCCGCCGGATCTTCTTCAGAAATACCCGGCGACCGGATGAAAATTCCTGCCGGATCGGGCGGGACTCTCCGTAGGTTCTTCACGAAGAACTGACAGAACAGGAGAACCCCATGCAAGTTTTCGCCCTGCGCCACCGTGTTATCAGAAACGCGGCCTCTGCCTTCGCCCTTGATGCGTGGTCAGGGCGCGGATGGGCACCGTGCGCCGGTGGCGCCGGGCCATGAGTGACGACCTGAGTTCCGGTGCCGTCGTCACGGAGCAGCGGCTGATCCACGGTATGGTCAGCCGGGGGAACTCCGCGCCCGCCAGCACCTTCATCCGTGACAGCGGGAGGAAACGGCGTGCCCAAAGGCCTCATGCCGTGCGCGTCCAGGGTCTTTCCATCAAGTGCGTCATGCGATCTCCTGTTGTTACAGATCCTGAGGCATCTGTCGATCATGGGTTGAGTTCAGTGACGTTGGATGCTGTGGCCCGGACATTGTGAAACCCGTTTCTCCACGTGGCATGCACGCGTTCTACGCGTCCGCTCATTCCGGGGCTTTTCCGGTAGCCGCACGACGAGCGTGATGCCATCATGGCAACTATAACCGCCGGGCAAGGTCTCCACTTCAGCTGTAATCTTCGTGTTGCCTCACACAAAATGCCGCTAACCAAGATTTAATTGCCTGAGGAGTTGGGCTCGAACAAAATTACATCGCCAAGGGTGAAGCTGGCGATTGCGGCTTGACCTGATTGTGACAGCATCCAGCGCAGGAATATGTCGGCGGCTTCCGCATTGATGCCGGGGCAGCGTTGTGGATCAACCGCCATGATACTGTATTGATTCGCGAGTTCGGAGCCGCCCTCGAACAGGATGCGGTGATGTTGCCGGTTACCGAAGCGCAGCCAGGTTGCCCGGTCAGTGAGCGCATACGTATTCATGCCGACGGCGATATTCAGCGTCGCCCCCATGCCGGTTCCGGTTTCCCGGTACCAACTGCCCGCCGGGTTCAAACCGGCGAGGTTCCAGAGTTGCAACTCGCGGCGATGCGTGCCGCTATTGTCGCCGCGCGAGACGAAGGGGAATTTGCCGTCGGCGAGGTGCCGCATGGCGGAAATAATGTCGCCTGCTGATTGCGCATCGCCCGGATCATCGCCCGGGCCGATGAGGACAAAGTCATTCCGCATCAGGTCGTGGCGCCGGCTGGCAAACCCGGCATTAACAAATTCCGCCTCCGCCGCCGGATCATGCGTGATCACCACCTCGCCATTGCAGTCGGAAGCGTTGCGCAGAGCCTGGCCGGAGCCGACCGCGACGACCCTGACTTCGATACCGGTCTCGGCGCTGAAACGCGGCAGGATGCTGTCATAAAGGCCTGAATTCTGTGTCGAAGTGGTGGATTGCAGGATGATGAAACTGTCGCAGGCAGCCATTTGCGGTGCGAGTGTGGCGAGCAGCATGATCAGGCAGCGGCGGATCAAGCCAGTAATTTCCCGTCGAGAAAAGCTTGGGCGGCGGCGGATTGGGGATGCGCAAGCAGGTCGTTGGCGGCGCTGTGTTCAAGCAGCCTTCCCTGCGACAGGAACAGGGCTTCATTCGCCAGCCGCCGTGCCTGGCCGACATTATGGGTGACCAGAATGATTTTAACGCCGGAACGGGCGGTGACGCGGATCAGCTCCTCGATGGCAAGCGTGGCGGCGGGGTCAAGATTCGCACAGGGCTCATCCATCAACAGCAGCTTCGGGTCGGATGCCAGTGCTCTCGCCATCTGCAACCGCTGTTGCTCACCGCCCGAAAGTCGCCGCGCCGGCTGTTCGGAGAAAGCGGCAAGGCCGCAGCTTTCCAGCAGCATCTGAATGCGCCGCCGTCGGACCTGCCGGCCGAAACCGGCAATCTTCAGCGCGTGATCAAGGTTGCCGCGGGCGCTGCGCCGCAGCAGCACCGGTTTCTGAAAAACCATTGCCGTGCGTCCGGCGATTTCAGGATGCAGCTGCACATGGCCGGTATGCGGGCGGATCAATCCGGCGATCGATTTGAGCAACATCGATTTTCCGGCACCGTTCTCGCCCAGGACAGCGCTGATCCCATGCTGCGAAAGCCGGCATGACAGGCGGTCGATGATCGGTCGTGTTTCCCCGGAGAGCGTCAGATTCTCGCACAGAACCGACCATTCCTGGTGCTGCGGGGTAGGTTTGGTGAGCGGGATGATTTTGCGTTCAGGCATAGACCCGTTGCTCCAGCAGCGAGTTCAGCAGGAAGGCGGAGGCATTGATGGCGATGGTCAGTGACACCAGAATTATGCCAAGCGCCAGCGCCATCGACAATTCACCCTTGGCCGTCTCCAAGGCAATCGATGTGGTCATGACCCGGGTCGCATGGTTGATGTTGCCGCCGACAATCATGACCGCCCCGACTTCCGCGAGGGCCCGTCCGAGCCCGGCAAGAGAGGCAGTCATCAGTTGAAACCGGGCGTCCCACAAAAGCGTGCCGATAGTATCGATCCGCGATGCATGCATGGCGCGGAGTGTTTCATCATATTCCCGGTCAAGCTCCGCGATAGTCTGCCTCGTCAGCGCCACAACGATGGGCGTCACCAGAATAGTCTGCGCCGCGATCATGGCTGCCGGCGTATAGAGAAGCCGCAACGGACCGAAGGGGCCTGTGGCTGAAAGCAGCAGATAAACCGTCAGACCGACCACAACCGGTGGCAGGCCCATCAGTGCATTCACCAGAACGATGAGTGTGCCGCGACCGGGGAATCTCAGCACTGCCAATGCCGCTCCCAGCGGAAAGCCGATCAGGCAGGCGATCGCAACCGCGCTCAGGGTGATGCGCATGGAAAGAAAGATGATCTCATAGAGATCGGGATCGGCTGAAATGATCAGCTGAACGGAGGTCAGGAATGCTTCTGAAAGTGACGACATTGATTACCGCGTCTGGCCGACCCCGACTCCGCGGCGAATCGCGGCGTCAAGGGTTGCGATCGTAACTGAGGCCCGGATTCGGGGCAAATGCGGTTAAGCCCCGCCGGACCTGCATTCGGGACTTTGCCGGAGGCGGTTCCTTGGTTATGCTCGCATCGGAATTTTCGGCTGAATGGGTGAAGGCATGAGATATAACCAGCCGCTTGGTGGCAATGAAATGCCGAGATTTGGCGGTCACGCCACCATGATGCGGCTTCCGATCCAGGAAAGCGCCGACGGTCTGGATGCCTGTTTCGTCGGTATCCCGATGGATATCGGCACGTCGAACCGGGCCGGAACCCGTCACGGGCCGCGCCAGATCCGTGCCGAAAGCTGCATGCTGCGGCCATACGGGATGGGGAACGGAGTGGCTCCATTCGAGAATCTGCAGACTGCTGATATCGGAGATGTGGCCATCAACACATTCAATCTTGTGGCCAGTTGCGACATCATCACCCGGTGCATCGCCGGCATTCTGGAGCATGACACGGTTCCGCTCATTCTTGGCGGCGATCATACTCTGACCTATCCGGTCCTGCGGGCGATAGCCGCGAAGCACGGGCCCGTCGCTCTGGTGCATGTGGATGCGCATGCCGACACTTCCGATGTGATGTTCGGAGAAAAAATCGCCCATGGCACACCGTTCCGCAGGGCAGTGGAAGAGGGGCTGATCATTCCGGACAAGACCATACAGATTGGTCTGCGCGGCACCGGATACTCGGCTGTGGATTATGACTGGGGCCGCGACCGGGGGTTTCAGGTGGTGCCGGCGGAAGCCTGCTGGCACAAGTCACTGTCACCCTTGATGGCGGAATTCCGCGACCGCGTCGGCGGCGAAACCCCGACCTATATCACTTACGACATAGACAGTCTGGATCCGGCTTTCGCTCCAGGCACCGGAACGGTGGAAATCGGTGGTCTCACCACCATTCAGGCATTGGAAATCATCCGCGGCTGCAAAGGTCTGAACATCGTCGGAGGCGATCTGGTGGAAGTGTCGCCGCCATATGATCCAACGGGAAACACAGCATTGATCGGCGCCAACCTGCTCTTCGAGATGCTCTGTGCGCTTCCCGGTGCCAATGGCTGACCGCGGGTATCAATCCGGCTGCACGCCCCAGCTGTCGCTCAGCCGGTAACCACCCGGGAAGGGATCATCCGGATCAAGCATGTGCTGATGTGTGCCGGTGATCCAGGCCCGGCCCGAGATTTCCGGAATAATGGCTTCATAGTCCCCGACCCGGGCGCTGCCGTGGATACGGCCGGTGAATTCTGAACCGATGATTGAGCGGGCAACCAATTCATCGCCGCGCATTCTGCCCTTGGCGCTCAGCAGCGCCATCAAGGCGGAGACGCCGGTGCCGCAGGGCGAGCGGTCAATTTTGCCGGGCTGTATGCAGACAGCAATCCGCACTTGCAGGCCATCCTTGCGTTCAGAGATCTCGCCCGCGAACAGGCAGAATGAGATATGCCGCAATTCATGCAGGATCGGGTGACTGAATCCGATCTGCTCGTTGGCGGAGCGGCAGATCAGCATGCCGGTTTCGACAATGCGTCTTGCCTCCTCGGGGCGGATTGAGATGCCGGTTTCGGCGGCATTCACGATCACAAAGCTGTCGCCTCCGAAAGCGGTGTCAACAGTGAGTGTACCGATGCCCGGAACCTGAAGCCTGCGGCCGAGCGCGCAGGCGAAGGAGGGCAGGTTTCGGATCGTGATCCTTTCGGCTTTGCCGCCGCTGCACTGGGCGCGGATGCGCACCAGCCCGCCCGGCGCTTCCAGCGCGAATTCCGTCACCGGCTCGCGCATCGGCACCATGCCGGTCTCCAGCAGCACCGTCGCCACACAGATTGAATTGGATCCGGACATGGGCGGGGTATCGGCAGGTTCCATGATGATGAAACCCATTGCCGCATCCGGGTGCTTGGCCGGAACCAGCAGGTTGACATGGCGGAAAACGCCGCCGCGCGGCTCATGCAGGAGGAAATTCCGCAACCGGCCATCTTCAGCGATGTGACATCGCTGCTCCCAGATCGTGTCTCCCGGTGGCGGCGGCACGCCGCCGACGATCACATCGCCGACCTCGCCTTCGGCATGGGCTGAAACCACGTGAATTGTCCGGCAGCTGCGCAACCGTGTCACGCTCCGATTTTGATCACCGGATCGCCGAGATTATCAAAATCCGGCTCAATTCCCAGTCCGGGCCGGTCTGACACACTCATGCGCCCGTCTTGGCGCTCCGGTGCCCCGGTGGCGGTGCGGAGCGTGACATAGCTGTTGAAATCGGTCGCGGCGACGCAGTATTTTTCCGGGGTTGAAATCGCCAGATGCGCCAGCGCGGCGGTGGCAATGTCCCCACCCCAGCTGTCTTCGATCAGTGCCGGCATGTTTGCAGAAAGGCAGATGTCGCGCATCAGTTTCGCCTGTGTCAGCCCCCCGACCTTGGACAATTTGAGATTGATGCTGTCCATCGCGTCATCGGCAAGCGCCCGCATCAGCATGGCCGGCCCGTCGATGCTTTCATCGAGAGCGAATGCATGCGCTGAGCGGCGGCGGATGGAAACGCATTCCGCATAGCTTTCGCATGGCTGTTCGATGCGGACATCCAGATCCCGCAATCCGGCCACGGCGCGTGCGGCCTGATCGCGGGTCCATCCGCAATTCGCATCCGCGATCAATAGTTCATCGTCATGCAGTTCGCTGCGCACGGCACGCACCCGTTCGACATCCTCCAGCGGGTCAGCGCCGACTTTCAGTTGAAACTTCCGGTAGCCCTCACTTCTGTATTGCCGGACGTTCTCGGCCATCTCTGTCGGCGTGCCCTGCGAAATAGCCCGGTACAGACCGATACTGTCCTGCGCTTTTCCGCCAAGCAGTTGGTAGAGCGGCAGACCGCAGGCTTTGCCAAGTATATCCCAGCAGGCAATGTCGAGCGGTGCCTTGACATAGGGGTGGCCGCGCAGAGCCTGATCCATGCTGCGTCCGATGTCGTGAACGCTGCGGGGATCGCATCCGATCAAATGCGGTGCGACTGCCTCAATGCCCGTCCTTACACCCTCGGCATAAGCCGGCAGATAGACCGGCCCGAGCGGGCAGCATTCGGCGTAACCGGTAAGGCCGCTATCTGTTCTGACAGCGATGACACTGTTGTCGAACAGCTCGATCGACTTTCCGTCGGCCCAGGAATACCGGCCTTCGGTGATCGGAAGATCGACCTGCCAGACTGATATGGATGATATCCTCATGGTTTCGAAATCTCCGCCTGACGGGAACCGTCAATCCTTCAGAACCGGATAGATCGGCGGCTGCCAGCTGATTTCCGGATGACGGATCATCAAATCGATCAGAATGGGAACAAAATACTCCATGACATGCATCGCATCGCGGACCTGGCTCCGGTTCCTGGAACTGTTCCAGGTGGCGCTGCCATGGATCAGCTGATTGCGGAGAACATAGAGCCGTCCGAAGAGTATGCACAGAATCTGAATCGAGTCGCGGCGATTGAGCGCCCATGTGACCTGTTTTTTGCTGTCTTCGAATTTTGCGATCCAGCTATCATCCTCCCGATACACCGAGTCCCAGAACGGCTGGAATACATAGCGGTTATTGATCAACACCCGGATTGAATCGGAGAATTTGTTCCAGATGGCGTCAAAAATCACGCGTTCCCTGTCATGCTGCACGATGGTGCGGAAAAAATCCGAATATGTATCTTTTTCGGACAGACCGGCCCGGTGGGGATCGCCGGAGGCGTAAATGGCGTTGAAAGCAATCCAGTAGAAGATGAATGCGGCGTCTGTATCTTCGCTCTGTACAGCAAGCTCGGCCCGCTTTAACCAGCTCAACGCCCTGTGGACACGAATGTCCAGGTTGAAGTCCAGCCCGTCCCGCGAGTCCCGGTGTTTCGTCTTCAGTTCGGCATGTGTCGGCGTCACAAAAGTCATCGGGTTTCACGTCTGAGCCGGGTTCCGTGGCATCGTTGGAATTTGTGGCCTCATTGTCAAGATAATGAATAATTGGTAACGCGCATTCCGACCGCCTGAAGGGGCGGATTTTCCTGACGGGACCTGGTCATGCTGGATTCAAACTTTCTCCGGGAAAATAATGCGCGCCACTCCTGGCAGCCGATGGGTCATCCGGGAGAATGCCGTGACAACCCGCCTCCTGTTATTGTTGAGGCCGAGGGCAACCGGATTCGTGACCTGGACGGGCGGCAGACGCTGGATGCCGTGGGTGGGCTGTGGAATGTGAATCTGGGCTTTTCCTGCGAGCCGGTCAAAAGGGCGATCAGCGACCAGTTGGCGCGTCTTCCTTATTATTCGACCTTTCGTGGCACCACGAATGACAAGGTCATCGAGCTGGGCTACGCGTTGCGGGAATTCTTCGCCGAAGAAGACATGGGACGGGCTTTTTTCACCTCCGGGGGTTCAGACAGCGTGGAGACGGCTCTGCGGCTGGCACGGCAATATCATCGGATCAGAGGCGAGACCGGGCGCTATAAATTCATAAGCCTGCGGAATGCCTATCATGGAACGCATTTCGGCGGCTCCAGCGTCAATGGAGGATACCGGTTCCGGGAATCCTACGAACCGCTTCTGCCCGGATGCTTCCATATCCCGGCACCCTATTGTTACCGCAATCCGTTTGACGAATCGGATCCCGAGAAACTGGCTGCGAAATGCGCCGCCGCGCTGATATCTGAGATCGAGTTTCAAAAGCCTTCGACAATTGCCGCTTTCATCATGGAACCGGTTCTCGGTGCCGGCGGCGTCATTCCACCGCACCGGTCATTCATGCCGGCGGTGCGCGAGATCTGCTCAGCGCATGGAATTCTGCTCATCGCCGACGAGGTGATCACCGGTTTCGGGCGCACCGGTTCCTGGAGCGGAAGCCGGCATTGGGGCGTGAAGCCGGACATCATGACCATCGCCAAGGCAATCACCTGCGGCTACTTCCCGTTCGGTGCCGCAATGATTTCGGAATCCATGGCTGAAATCTTCGAGTCTGACAAGACCGAAGCCGGTTTCATCGGCCATGGCTATACCTATTCCGGCCATCCCGTCGGTGCTGCCGCCGGAATTGCCTGCCTTGAGGAAACGGTCCGGCTCAATGTGAAGGATAATGCGGCGGCGCGGGGCGATCAGCTGTTTGCCGGGATCAAGGCGCTGAAAGAAAAATACCCGGTTGTCGGCGATGTGCGTGGCGGTCACGGGCTGATGCTGGCGCTTGAACTGGTTTCCGACCGGACGGCGAAGACACCTGCCGACAAGGCTACTGTCGAACGGATTCACGCGCGGGTCTATGAGGCCGGCGTTATGGTCAGATTGTCGGGGCATAATCTATTTCTGTCACCTCCCCTGGTGATCACCGAGGCGGAGGCGGATGAGATACTGGCGGCGCTTGATGCCGGCCTCGCAGTTGCCTGAGGCTCTCGGCTCAAGCAGGTACGGGTCCGGTGCCGCATCTGACAATTGAATACTCATCCAATGTCGGGGAATGGGCCGATATCGATGGTCTGTGCGACAGGCTGAGAAGAGCCGCGATTGAATCCGGACTGTTCAGTTCCGCCGGGGTACGCGTGCGCGCCATCTGCTGCCGGCACTATTCCATTGCCGATGGTGCCGAAGACCGGGGCTTTGTTGATATTTCTGTCCGGTTGCGCGGCGGCCGACCACATGACGCCCGCAGAAGGGCCACACAGATGATTTTCGGCGCGGCGGAGGATTATCTGGGCGAGGCTCTCGAGTCACATCCCTTGGCGCTGTCCCTCGAAATGCGTGATATCGACCCGTCGCTCAGCCCGAAAGTGAGCAGCCTCAAAAAGCATGTGGACCCTTGATGGATCAGGCAACGGCAATGACCAGGCTGGACACTTATCTTGAGCGTTTCCGCAGCGATGGTGTCAATAACCATATCGCCGGCCGCAGCACGGCAGCGGACCGGCAGTTTGAAAACCACGCACCTGCCGATGGCAGCCTGATTTGCCGGGTGGCGCAAAGCAATGAGAAAGACATTGACCGCGCCGCCGCCGCCGCCCGGGACGCCTTTCCCGCGTGGCGCGATACCGGGGCGGCGAAGCGACGGGAGTTGCTGCACGCCATCGCCGACCGGATTGTCGAACGGGCGGAGGAAATCGCATTCTGCGAATCCTGGGATACCGGGCAGGCGATACGGTTTATGTCAAAGGCGGCGCTCCGGGGGGCTGAGAATTTCAGATTTTTCGCCGACCGGGCAGCATCGGCTCGGGACGGACAGTCGCTGCCTTCGCCGACATTGCTGAATCTGACAACGCGGACACCGATCGGACCGGTCGGCGTGATCACGCCGTGGAATACGCCGTTCATGCTGTCGACATGGAAAATCGCGCCGGCCCTGGCAGCGGGCTGCACGGTTGTTCACAAACCGGCTGAACTCTCGCCGCTGACGGCAAAGCTGCTGGTGGAGATTGCCGAGGAATCCGGATTGCCGCCCGGCGTATTGAATACTGTCAATGGCATTGGTGAGGAAGCGGGTGCGGCGCTCACCCGGCATCCGGATATCAAGGCGATCGCATTTGTCGGCGAAAGCCGCACCGGCAGTGCCATCATGAAGCAGGGTGCGGAGACGCTGAAACGGGTGCATTTCGAACTCGGCGGCAAGAATCCTGTCATCGTGTTCGCGGACGCCGATCTTGAGCGCGCACTGGATGCGGTGATCTTCATGATTTACTCGCTCAATGGTGAGCGCTGCACATCGTCCAGCCGCCTGATCATCGCAGATTCGATTGCGGATGAATTCACCGAGCGTCTGTGCCGGCGGGTGCAGCGGATCAAGGTTGGTCATCCGCTTGACCCGGCGACCGAAGTCGGGCCGCTGATTCATCCGCAGCATCGCGATAAGGTCACGGATTGTGTGCAACAGGCTGCGCGGGAGGGGGCCACAATCCGGGTGGGCGGCTGCGCCATCGAAGGCAAGGGGTGTTTTTTCGAGCCGACTCTTGTGACCGGTGCGGAGCCGACGATGCGTATCGCCCAGGATGAGGTGTTCGGTCCGGTTCTGACGGTCCTCCGCTTTGCCGATGAGACCGGGGCGCTGAGAATCGCGAATGGCGTCAGATATGGTCTCGCCGCCTATGTGTGGACCGAAAATCTCGAGCGCGCCTTGCGGGTTTCGCAGGCGCTCGAAGCCGGAATGGTGTGGGTGAACTCGGAGAATGTAAGGCATCTCCCGACGCCATTCGGAGGCATGAAGGATAGCGGCATCGGCCGCGACGGCGGCGACTATTCCTTTGATTTCTATATGGAACAGAAGCATGTCGGAATTGCCACCGGCAGACATCCGATTGCAAGGCTGGGGATCTGAGCGCTGATGGCGGAACTGGTCAAGGCAGCGCCGGCAGCACCCGCACCTTTCAATATCGTGCGCATGAGCCATGTCGAATATGTGGTCACGGATATCAAAGCTGCCCGGCATTTCTATGTCGATACGCTGGGATTGGTGCTCTCTGCCGAGACCGGTGACGCGCTGTTTCTACGTGCCCTTGAAGAGCGCGGACATCATTCAATCAGGCTCACCGAAGGCCCTGTGCCGGCTACGCGCTGCATCGGATTCAGAGTGTTCACGGATCAGGATCTGGATCTGGCGGCGGAATTTTTCGCCTCGCGGAATCTTCCCGTTGAGTGGGCTCGGCAGCCATTCATGGGGCGCGTTCTGCGCACCCGCGATCCCTGGGGCGTGCCGCTTGAATTCTATGCCGAAATGCAGCGTCTGCCGACGCTGCATCAGAGCTATGGGCGCTATCGGGGTGTCAAACCGCTGCGCATCGACCATGCCAATCTGTTTGCACCCGATGTGGATGGAGCCGCCGAATTCTATGCCGGCCTGGGGTTCCGTCTCACCGAATATACCGAGGATGAGGAATCGGGCCGCAAATGGGCGGCGTGGCTGCAGCGTAAAGGCAATGTGCATGACATCGCATTCACCAACGGGCGCGGCCCGAGACTGCACCATTGCGCATTCTGGATCGCAAACCCGCTCCACATCATAGAGTTTCTCGATCTGATTTCGACCACCGGTTATCTTGCCAATATTGAGCGCGGCCCGGGCAGGCACGGCATTTCCAACGCCTTCTTTCTTTACGTCACAGACCCGGATGGTCACCGGATTGAACTCTACAGTTCGGACTACCAGACCGTGGATCCGGATCATGAGCCGATCAAGTGGGACCTCAGGGATCCGACCAGGCAAACGCTTTGGGGCGCGCCGGCACCACGCTCCTGGTTCGAGGAGGGGACACAGTTCGAAGACGTCGCCTGCACCGAACCGGTGAATGCCGGAACGCCGATAATCGCCCCATGAACAGACCCTTGCGGCTGGCCAGCTGGCACCATGGATCGGCAGCGGAATACGGTCTGATCACGGACAATGGCCCACTCCGCCTCTCGCATTGCTTTCCCCAATGGCAAACCCTCGGCAAAGTCCTTGCCCAGAACGGCATCGATACGCTGCTGGCGGCAGCGGAACGGGGCGAGCCCATCGACCCGGAAGCGATCCGTTTCGATATCCCGGTTCCGGATCCCGGCAAGATTATCTGCGTCGGAGTGAACTACCCGGCCCGCAACGAGGAATATGCGGACAATGCGACCGCGCATTCCAGACCCTCGATATTTGTCCGCTTTCCGGGCTCACTGACCGGCCACGAGCAGCCGATTTTCCGGCCCCCGGAATCCGAACAGTTTGACTATGAAGGGGAAATCGCCCTGATTATCGGCCGCAGCGGGCGCCGGATTCCTGCGGCCCAGGCGCTCAACCATGTCGCAGCTCTGTCGCTCTGCAACGAGGGAACCATCCGGGATTGGCTCCGGCATGCGAAGTTCAATGTGACCCCGGGCAAGAATTTCGATAAGTCGGGATCCATGGGGCCGTGGATGGTGCCGTTCCATGACCAAGAACAGCTCAGCGATATTGCCCTCACAACACGCGTCAACGGCGAGGTCAGGCAGGCTGACCGGACCGGGCGGATGCTGTTCAAGCCGGCGGCGCTGATCGCCTATATTTCAAGCTTCACGCGTCTCCGCCCCGGTGACATCATTCTGACCGGAACACCGACAGGCGCCGGCGCGCGCCTACAGCCGCCGGAGTGGCTGAAACCGGGTGACATCGTTGAGGTTGAGGCCGAAGGTATCGGCGTGCTGCGCAATCAGGTTAAGGATGAACCCAACCCATGAACCGGCAGCAGATCGAAAGCGCTGCCAGAGACCTGCACAGGGCGGAGCGCCAAAGTCAGCAGATCGGCCTGTTGTCACTTGCTCATAAAGACATGTCTCTCAAAGATGCCTATGCCATTCAGCGGCATCTGGTTGACATGAAATGCGCAGATGGCAGGCGGATTATCGGCTGGAAAATCGGTCTGACTTCGAAAGCCATGCAGCGGGCACTTTCGATCGACACGCCCGATAGCGGTGTCCTTTTCGACGACATGCTTTTTGAGAACGGCTCCACCATTCCCCAGGGCCGGTTCATCGAACCGCGCATTGAAGCGGAAATCGCGTTCATCCTGCGCCAACCTCTCACTGCCAACCCTTCCAGGCAAGAGATGTCCGACGCCATAGAGGCTGCGGTGCCGACCCTGGAAATACTCGACACGCGGATTGTGCGCGCCGACCCGACGACCGGCAGGCTGCGCAATGTCTTCGATACGGTCGCTGACAACGCGGCGAATGCCGGCATTGTCCTGGGAGATTACCGCCATCCGGTCAGCGCATTTGACCTGCGGCGGGTCGGCGCCATTGTGCAACGCAATGACGAGGTCGAGGAAACCGGGCTCGGTGCCGGCGTATGCAACGACCCGCTGGCCGCACTTGCCTGGCTGGCTTCCATCCTTGCCCAGTCAGACCAGTCAATGCGCTCAGGTGACATTATCCTTTCCGGCAGCTTTATCCGACCCGTAGAGGCCCGCCCGGGAAGCCAATTCACTGCAGATTTCGGCGAATTCGGATCCGTAAGCATCAATTTCGCGGCGTAATTGAGGCAACTCCGTGCCCACCTTCTCTGATAGTTTGATCAAAATGAATCGGACATGCGCAGCGGATCAGACCAGGCTCACGTTGTTTCCAGGTTGAAATAGTCTTCGTCGATCCTCTTGACCTTGTAAACGGTTCGAATACGTACGCCGACTCCGTGATCAAACATCAGTCGGGCGAGTTCTTTACCGTCGATCAGGACGATTCGTTTTGGGCTCTTCTCCACATACTTTCGAGCTGCGGGTGTAAAATGTGAGGTTGTTACAAACACACCTTTGGTTGTGCCCGCCGCGTCAATCGCACCAGCAAAATTGCGAAGGGCACTTTCGCCGACAATGTTATTTTTATGATAGTTTTTGGCTTGTAGGTAAACCTCGTCCAAACCAAGCGCATCTTCCCGGATCGTACCGTCGATTCCACCGTCGCCCGAGCGCCCTGTCACGCGCCCTCTTTCTGCATCGCCGCTGCCGTAGCCCATTTTGATAAGCAAATCCAAAATCAACTGTTCCAGAAACGCTGGAGATTCAGCACGTACCCGACCAAGCACTTCATTTTCTAATTCCTGTCTCAATTGTTGGACATTCTGCTCCAGAGCCTCATCAGGAGTAACGGACAGATCGTTGTTCTGCTGAAGTACAGTTTTCTTGCCTGAAGAAGGTCCAGCACCGCTTTTCTGTTTCCATTCCTGGAAAGCTGGGTAATTACCAAGAAATTCCTGGTCAATTCGTTGAGGCTTGTCCGACAGCAGTTGATTGCCATCCTGCGTCAACTGATAGACACCACGTTTAATTCGCTGCAGCAACCCGGCCCTTTCCAAGTAAATTACAGCCCAACTCACGCGATTCACGAAGACTTTCTGCCTCCCACTTGGAAGTAATTCCAACACATCATCGTTAGACAGGCCTTGCGAATTAGCAACTTGTGCGCGGATGGCGGAGATGGGCGTCTCATTTCTGCCGGCAAACGCTTTGAGTGTGGGAAGCATCAGCGATTCAAAGTCGGGAACAGGCATACTTAACCTCTAGTTTCTACTATCGGATACCGAGGGACTTTTGATTTGTCGATCTTCAACCATACCACGACCTCCGCCGGGCAACATCATACTTTCCGGCAGCTTCATCCGACGACCCATCGTGGCCTGCCCGGTTAGCCAAGTCAGCACTGATTTCGGCGAGTTCGGATCCGCGGGCTTCAAAAACCTATAGCCGCCAATCGCGCGGCAGAACCGTCGCTTTGCTGCGCTCATCAGTCGGCAGTGGTCTCGATTCGCTCCTTCCAGATCTCGAATGCTCGATTGACGCGGTTGGCGGTGGGTTCAAGGTTTTCAAGGTGTATGCTCAGACGACCACATAGTGAAGCGACAATATCTCGGGCTGCCTCTGCCTTCATTCCCATCGTCACGCCCGCCCGGACAAAGTCGCGGGACGACAAGCGATGCCGCTTGCCCGCTATTGAGAGAGCGAGTTGATCGTTCTCGAGGCTTGGAAAGACCCGTGTCGTTACGGCATCGTAGACCGGAGCGAGCCGGACGGATGTGAAATTCTCTGCTCCGTCGGAGGCAACCAGCAGAATTGCTATATTCTTCAAGTGGCAATCGCCATCCGCTATGAGCCAGGCGAAGACGGCGCGGCGAAACAGCATCGCGACATCCGCTTCGGCGTCGCTTGAAACATTCCGCAGTGCCCGGGCGACCTGCTCAATGGAACCCTCATATTTTTCGGATGGCGCCATACCGCGAGCGGAAGCCATGTCTTCAATTGCGATCTTTCGACGGTCATTGCGGTCTTGCCGGATGTCGAAGCGTTCGACCAGTAGTGCGTTGGGCAGGTTGCCGGGCATAGAAATCATTGCATGCGCAGCTGTTTCGAATCCGCAGGCCCGGGCTGCTGCCAGACATGCTGCTTCGACGAGAGGAAGATCTTCGAAACCGGCGCCTGGCGAAGGCTTGAGGATATGCGTGAAGGCCAACTCTTCCGCCGGCCGCAACACGCCTGTATGGGAAAGGTTCATCGGCGCCTTGATCTGAACTCCCGAAAGTCGCGGCGTCCTGTCCGATGCAAACAGCACGGCCATGCGGTCTTCCAGCGTCTCGTTGAACGCGGGTGCAGGTCCGGCGTAGCCACCAGTGAATGCGCCCATTCTCGAATACGCTTCGAGCCGTCCTTCCAGCATGTCCGCAGGAAGAGTGTGGAGATCATCCGCATCCTCGGAAATAACAATGTTGGACATGTAGCGCTTGCCGCCGGATATCAGCTCCTGCTCCGACCTCGGTTTCAGGACGCGTTCAAGCCAGCCTTCCGGCAGCAAGCTCTCGATGAAAGGGGGCAGGCAGCCCGGCGGTCCGGTCCGAACCGGTATGGCGCCCCCTGTGGTGGTCCGCTCCCAGCGCCAACCCGACCCGTCGTGAGACAACATCCCAATCCTTTCGCCATGCCATCCAACATGAAGCGCTTTGCCCCGCGGTGGCGCTTTTCGCAGCGGCGTGGTGATGAACAACTCGACACGCCCTGCCTCCTTCCGCCATCCGTTGATCTCGGCCAGTCGCCGGCAATCCTTGATCACCGTCTTCGTGTCTCCAGCGCTCTTGACGAGCCGCGTGGCGATATCGGCCTGCATGTCGACCGGCATCGCCGCGCCGGCATCGCTACGCCGCCGGAACGATTCCAGAAACCGGAAGCGAAGTGTCGAGCGCCGAACCCTCAGGTCACCCATTGGGTCGGTCGTTTGAGCGGTCTCTGTTTCGGGCGCGTCGGGTGCGCGTATCTGTACGATTTCCAGGATGCGTAGCCTTGTGCGTGCATTGCGCCGGCCGCTCAGAAACAGCCGCCTGTCAGGCGTAGGCGCAAGCAACTCGGCGCTGGGGCCGCAAAGATACGTGCTCGGGTAGAGATAGGCGGCGATCCGGAGCGCATGATCAAACAGGACAGCATCGGCGTCATCCTCCGATGCGACATAGATTCCCCGCATAATCCGGACAAGTCTGCCGGTTTCCACTCCATAATGGGCGCGGTGCTTGTCGATGGTCTCACCGACGAAGTGCAGCATTTATTACTGTTCCAAATATTAACGATGGAAAAGTAGTATTATTAGATTCGATTTTCAATATGACCTAACTTGTGTCAGCTGCGTAGTTGCAATAGTTTGAAAATGCGGGTTGACGCCAAATTTGGCTCACCGCCCACAAGGATACCGAAACCATACCATGCAGCAGCCACCGGGAAGTGCACACCAATGCCTGGAGCGTCAGAAATTCCTATAACGCATCAGATGGGAACCGCTGTAAATCGGGTCGTTGAGATGGCGTTCGTACCAACGGCTGAGAACGGCTTTCCGGTGAATTTCGCCGTAGATTGGTTTGGGAATTATATCACATATTTCCATAATCTGATTTTGGGAGTTTACTGCCAGAGGGCGATCCTAGTGCATTGATTCTTTTTCAGGATACCATCTCCTGCAGCTTTCTGTGGCCCCTTTTCCATGCCTCGACGAGGTCCTCGGGTGCCTTGCTCCAGCGGAACGGACGGGCGTGACTGGCGTTGTGATGCTCGATGTGGCCCTCAATGGCCGCGGTGCACTCGTCGAGGGAGTTGAAGACCGCATTCCTCAGCCTCTGCCTTGAGAGCTTGGAGAAGAAGCCCTCAACGGCGTTCATCCAGGAGGCGGAGGTCGGGGTGAAGTGGAACGTCCAGTCGGGATGATCCCTCAGCCACCGGTTGACTTCGGCCGATTTATGGGAGGAGACATTGTCGGGAATGACATGCACCGGGGTTCCGGATCCGATCCCTTCCGCGACATGGTCAGGAAAGGAAATGAACTCCCTGGAGCGGTGCCGCTCCACGGTCCTTCCGACCACCTTCCCGGTGGCGACATCCAGGGCCGCCGGCAGGCAGGTGGTGCCGTTGCGCTTATAGTCATGGGTTCCGGTCCCGGGACGGCCCGGCTTCATCGGCAGGGGTTTCCGCGTCCGCCCCAGGGCCTGGATCTGCGGTTTCTCATCCACCGGGAGAACCACCGCATGGTCGGGCGGGTCGACATAGAGACCGACCACGTCACGCACCTTGGGCTCAAACCGCGGATCCCGGGAGACCTTGAATGTCCTGACCCTATGGGGCTTCAGGCCGTGATCCCTCAGGATGCCGAACACCGTCGAGACGGCGAGCCCCATCCTCTCCGCCAGCGCCCGTATCGTCCAGTGGCCGGCGTGCCCAGGCGGCGGTGACATCGTCAGCGCGATCAGCTCCGCGGTCCTCTCCCCCGATACCGGCGCGCGGCCCCGCCTGTGGGGAATGTCGTAAAGAAGACCCTCGACACCCTCAGCGGGGAAACGGTCCCACCAGCGCCACACCGTCGGTTTCGCCACGCCCGTCCGCCGCATGGTCTCCACCAGCCCGCAGCCCGAGCCGAGCTCCAGGATGATCGCCGCCCTCCGCGCATGCTTCAGTATCGAATGCGGATCGGTCCTGATCCTCTCAAGACGCTTCCGGTCCTCCCCGCTCAGGACAATCCGGGCTCTCCCGCTCCTTGCCATCGCTGTTCCGCTCCCTTGTCAAAATCAGGCGGCTGTCGCCGCGAGCGGTCATATCAAATTCCCCCGGGAGTGGACTCTCTAAAATCAAACATTGCACTAGGTTCCTCTCGCTGACTGCTCTCGGCTCGCTATGCCGGGCTATCTGCCGAATGAGCCTGACTCGGTATAGGGATAACTCCCCGACTCTCCGGCGAATAGGCAGGACACATCTTCTTGTTGAGAGCGGCTAGCAATGGTGAGGCACCTGCCGTGCCGCTACGGGGGATACTGCGAATTGCGCAATAGTGATGAAAATATGTGCGAAACCGCTCTCAAGTGGGAGGATCTTCGTCAGTTAGCCAGGCTCCGGCAAAGAACGAGACTTGCAGGATACCGCTGCCTCAAGGACTTCCATGATGGGGCTTTTGAATGCGATTATGTCTCGCCGTTTACCAAGTCCGGAAACAATGTAAATGCCGAGATCATGATTGTTGGTCAGGACTGGGCGGGCGCTGATTATCTTGCCAACGACCCACAAGCCTTCGATGATGCTGCGAGGGGATACGATCCGAATTCCCTAACCAACCGGAAACTCGATAGTCTGTTGGAAGACCATTTCGGAGTATCCCGTGAGGAATGCTGTCTGACCAATCTGTTTCCATTCATAAAGCCTGGAGGCATGAGCGCCCGTATCCGTTTGGGCGATTTGATCTGCTGCGCACGGATGTTCACATTGCCGGAAATCAGGATTGTCTGTCCGCGACTGGTGATCTGCCTCGGTCTGGAAACATTCCGTGCGGTCGGGTCAGCGGCATGTCCCGGTAGAGTCAGAAGAATCAGGTTGAAAGAGGGGATAGATTCTCCGTTCTGTCTTGACGGAATTTCCGTTCACTGTGTTGCCCATCCGGCAGTAAGGCCCGGAAACCGGAGCAGTGCGCAGATAAAGGAGGACTGGAGCAATCTTGCGAATCTGCTTGCCAGTAAACTCGGACCGGCCAGCGACTAAAAAGGATGAGCTTGCGTATGGGGCAGCCGCCGAACTTCTGCCTGACGCCCCTCGACTGTTCGCCGCCCTCACTTTCCCGGCGGAATTCCGGTTGGTGCGAGATCTCCAACAGTGAGAGCTGCCGCAGCGTCCGCGGTGATCAAGCCGCTTTTCGTATCCGTTTGATCTCGTCATAAGCGGCGTTTGCCGCTGCCAGTTTGCGATCGCCGATCTTACGCAACTCTTCGGGCAGTCCGCGCGCCATCATCAGGTCCGGGTGGTTTTCCATAAGGATCTTGCGATGCGCCGCCTTGATCTCGGCGTCAGTCGCGTCGCTCTGCATGCCGAGCGTTTGATAGGGATCCTCCTTATGGCTGACGGCCGCCGTCGGGGCGAACATCGATTCGACTTGGCGCAGATCATTTGCGCTCAGATCAAGGATGTCCGCCACATTGGCGATGAACCGGCGCTCGAGCGGATGGTAAGCGCCGTCCGCACAGGCAATCATGATCAGTGATGCGACCAGGTTCTTGCACATCTCCCGGTCTCCCCCGAAAACCTTGGCAATCTGCATCGCGTAAGGCTCGTAACCAGCGGCATCGGATTTCGCCGTGTTGAAAAGCGCGCCCACCGCTTCCTTCTCGCTTTCCGGTATGGAGAATACCCGCCTGACGGTTGTGATTTCGTCGCGGGTAACCGTGCCGTCAACTTTACACAGTTTAGCCGCGAGGATGACGACCGAGGCCAGAAATACTGCCTGCCGGTTCTCCGGTGATTCCGCGGGTATTCGTGGGCTTCGCCGCCGCGATCGCCTGTCGGAAACAAAATGGCCTGTGGCCACGCCGACCAACGCGCCGACCGGCCCGCCAAGCGCGAACCCGACCGTTCCTCCGACCAGTTTGCCCAGTATGCCCATTTTCCGTCCGCCTTTACCTGCGCAGCCACTAGCTGGCCGCTTAGTTTGCCATGAGATTCGCCTTACCGGCGACGACTGTCCTGCGAAACGCGGAACACCGGCTTGCTGCTGTTCGCATCGGTTTGGAGCGCCTATGGGCGAGTCAGCCGCACGACTCGAAGACTTCCCGTGACAGGTTGCGGATGGTGTGGAAGACACCCGGTGCAGCCAATACAGCCCGCCCGCCATTTTCCATCATGCGGCTGGTGTCGAAATCATGCACGATGGCCCCGGCTTCCTCGGCTAACAGGATACCGGCGATGCAGTCCCAGGCATTCATATAGTCTTCCATATAGGCGATGAACCGACCGCTTGCCAAATAACACAGCCCCATGGCGCCGGATCCGTTGCGGACAAACATCGCACCCTCTTGCCGCAACCGTTCGACCAGATGCGGCAGGGGGTCAGGGTCGGCTTTGGAGGAGGTTCCGATTCCAACCAGCCCATCACCCAGCCCAGTGCAATCCGCCGCCCTGATCGGTTCGTCATTCAGATATGCGCCGTGATTTCGCCGGCAGTGAAACAACTCATCATGCACCGGGTCATACATTACACCGATTTCAACTTCGCATTTCCGGACGCATGCTACGACCACATTCCAGAAAGGGATGCCGCGGAGAAAATTGGCGGTACCGTCAATCGGGTCCAACACCCAAGTGAAATCGGTTGATCCACCCACCCGGTCATATTCCTCACCGACGATGGAATCATCCGGAAATGCCTGCGCGATCTCCTCGCGGATGAGCCGTTCGATCGCGCGGTCGGCTTCCGAAACCAGATCATGCGCGCCTTTTTGCTCGACTTTGAGCGATTGCAAATCCTTGAAATATTCAAGTGCCTTGGTACCCGATGTTTTGGCGACACGTTGGGCGAATCGATACCGTTCAAGCGATTCATTACCGGTTGTGCGGTCCGCCTGTTCAAAGAACCGCGCCACATATTCCGCGAATTCCTTTCCCTGTGCGCCCAGACTCAATTGACGCCGGACATCCGTCACTCCGTCACCGATCGCGTGGGTCAGGGATTCAGCGATGGCAGCGATAAAAGGTGGATCCATTTCCGGATGATACTGCGTCGTGAATACGTGCCTGCCGATGGCGAAAGCCGCGACCGGGCAACGGTCATTGATCCCCAGGATCCGTGCATTCCGTGGCAATCGCGTCACCTGTTCCTGATGCGACGAATAGAGGCGAAGACTATCGCCATCTGACAACCATGGCTCTTTGCGGACGAAATCGGTGACTTCCGATCCGATCGACCATCCGAAGGGATTTTTTCCGACCTCTCCACCGAGTGCCACGGCGATCGCCTGATGCCCGAAACAACTGCCGAACAGCGGGATGCGCTGCTTTTCGAGTCCACGGATCAATTCAAACAACTGCGGCAGCCACGGCTCGGCTCCGTTCGCCGAAGCGGTGCTTCCGGTAAGAATGAACCCGTCATAATCTGTCGGGGAGTTGGGAAAAATGCCGTCCCGGATGGGAATGGTTGCGAATTCCCAATCGCTCCGGACGGCCGAAATCATATCGATAAACCGCTGCGAGTCCTCCGGGAAACCTTCCAGGCTTCCAGTGCATTCATTGCTCGCCAGCAGGATTGCAATTTTCTTCATTTACAACACATCGCCATTGGAGAATTGGTTCAATTTGTCCGGGGTCTATTCACAGTACTCCGGAACGGGTTCAGGACATGATACTCGCTCCGGTGTCAAATCCGAAATGAAGGCCTCCGGGTTTCAGAGGAAGTTCAACCGGCTGAACCATAGGTGCCTGTTAACGGCGGTTTGAGTGGCTTGGTGTTTGTCTGCCGCAGTGGTGTTTCGCTTCAACCAAAGCGAAAACTCAGCGGCAGGGCCCGATTGCCTGACCCGGCACTTCCGCGGCTGATGTCGAGCCAGACTGCGGGGATGGTTCTTGTCCCAGAACCGGTGCCTTCCGCAGGCCGTCGTGCTCGAAGGCGCTCGCCATGCAGTCGATCTCGGTCGTGCGAGGCAACTTTCTCGCTGTGACGTGACAGGTCTCGGCACCCGATACGACTTCCCTGATAATTGAGCGAGCCAGCGCCAGCTTCAATGTACAGCTGCCAGGAGGGTCGATAACATCACCGTTTTCCGTGCCGGAGGGTGACTGCTGCGGTCATGAACATCAGCATGTCTGGACGGAGCAGCCGGACCCGGAACTGACCGAGGTTGGGTCGGGGTCATCCTGCGGCGAGTATCTGCGCCGCTACTGGATGCCGGAGAGCCATGACGGCGAAACTGCAGAAAATTCTTTACTCAACTGCTTGGTGACCTTCCCCTGTGGTGCCGGATACCCGGCGAGGATCCCGTTCTCGTCCGGGAGACGGGCGGCCGTCTGGTGATGGCGCTCGGCACCTGTCGGCGATGCAGTGGGGATTCCTGCTGCCGCAACGGTTCCGGCGCACCGGCAAGCAGATCCAGCCCAAACCGGTTGCCAACGCCCGCGATGATCTCATCCGCAGTTCGCAATTCCGGGTCGGCAGCCTGGCCGGCTGGCGTTGCCCCGTCGCTGCCACCGTCTATTGCGAATTCGGCCACCAGAGCCCCACCGGGCACCATTGGTATGCACTCGCCGACGCCGGAACCTTCGCCTTTACCGGCATCCGGATCCGCTTCGAAGGCATGATCGGCGACGAGCAGCAGTGCCTCGTCACCCTTGCCATCGCCACAACCAGGCCCAACGCCCTGCTGATCGAGCGGTCCCGACCGAAGGCCTTGCTTCGATTCCGCAGCACGATTGTGTACCCAGACGGTCTGTATAGCATTTTTATTCACCTTGAGACGGACCTATCGGACCAATTTGCAGCTGGCCAAGGCAGACATTTCCCCGGTGACTTCAGATGTGGGGTGGCAACGATCAGTGAATGCGAGGAGAAGATTCTGTGGAACCGTTCCCGATATCCTCCGCACCATCTTTCCGACTTGCGAGGCAGTGCCGATTGCAGGGGTCATTCCAGGGTGTCCGGCAACTATAACGCCCCACCATGGATCCGGTCGCAGCTTCGGCTAATCCGAGTGCCGGAGTGGACAATGTCCTCGGGCAGGCAATATGCCGGCCCGGAAGTTACGGCGCGTTAGTGGTCCTGCAATTCCGCGATCTGTGCTGCAGCCCGCGTGCCTCTCCTGGTCCGGCTGGTGAGCCATACGCCGAGCACGGTGGCCAGATAGGGAAGGCACAGCAGGAGGTCGTGGGACACGAACGCCCCGAAGTGAATCTGCATTCGAATCCCGGCAACCCCGACCAGGCTGAAGAATGCCGCCGCCAATGCGCTGCCGACAGGATGGCCACCGCCGAAGATCACCGCGGCAAACCCCATGAATCCGCGGCCTGCAACCATGTTCTGCGCAAAGATCTGCAGACTTCCAGCGGCCAACTCTGCCCCGGCCAGCGCACACAGGATCCCGCCGGCAGCAAATGCCAGCAACCGCATTACGGACGGGTTGGCACCGACACTGCGAGCCGCAAACGGATGTTCGCCAGCGGCTGCGAGCCGCAATCCGAAACGTGTCCTCGACAGAAGAACCCAGATGGCCAGCACGACGAAGGGCATGGCCAGCACCAGGATTGAAAGTCTGGAGTAGGGCCCGAAGTCACCTCCGATCCGCGGCACGCCGAAGGGCGCGCTGACCGCGGCCAGGCTGCCGAAGATGATCTCGACTGCGAAAGCTGTTCCACCAATTCCTATCCCGGTAATTCCCAGGCCGACGATAATTTGGTTAGCCCGCAGCTTTTCGATCACGAACCATTGCAGGGCGGACGCGGCAACACAGGTGAGCGTCGCCGCCAGGATTGCAATTGTGAATGAATGAGTCAGCACAATTCCGACGATTGTGGCGCATGCCCCTATGATCATGATGCCTTCCAGTCCAAGGTGCCAGATGCCGGAACGCTGGACGATGACGCCTGCCATCGCCGCATAGACCAGAGGGGTGCCTGAGCGGAGAATGGCGACAAAAAATTCATGAAAATCAACCATTTCGCCATCTCCCCGGAAGGCGGTGGAGCCGGCTGCCAAGGGCAATGCGCGCCGTTATCAGCAATGCGACTGTCGCATTGAACAGGTCTATGGCTGATGCCGGCAGACCGGCGAGAATGGGCAGGAACAATGCGGCCGAAAACAGGCCGCCGAAGAACAGGGCAGAGACGGCCGTGGCCAGAACCGCGTAGCTGGCCACCAGCGCCACCAGTATCGCGGTAAACCCGTGTGCGGGCAGGGACCCGCTGGCAATTCTTCCGCTCGGGCCGAACAGTTCAACTGAACCAGCAAGTCCGGCGAGAGCGCCGCTGATGAGGAAACTCGCCAGGCCGAGCTGCCAGATCCTGCCACCCTGGAATCTCAGCATCGTCGGGTTGCGGCCGGCAAGTCCGGCCAGGGCACCGAACGCGGTCCGGTTGACCAGCAGCCAGCCGGAAATTCCCACCGCTGCGGCGATGGCAATGATCGTGGGTGAGACACCCCCGGCATCGCTGATGCGCATCTCCTCCGGAACGATTCGGGTTGAAGCCTGCTGGCCGGATCCCGAAGGATCCTTAAGCGGGCCGGAGGTGACGTAGACCAGGATCAGACCGGCGATGAAGTTTCCCATGAGGGTGGTGATGACCTCGTCGGCTCCGGAGCGAAGTCGAAGAATTCCCGGCCAGAGTGCCCACAGTGCTCCACCTGCCATTCCGGCCAGCATGCCCAGCGGCACGGCGATGGCAGCAGGTGCGCCGGCCATCCATTCTGCCGCGAATGCAGCGCAGATTGCACCGATATAGAACTGTCCCTGGGCACCGATGTTGAAGAAGCCGCAACGAAAGGAGATTCCTACTCCCACCGCGGTAATAAACAGCGGAAGTGCCCATCTGAGGCTCTTCTCCAGTGACCGACGGCTCAGGAACGCGCCATCCAGTATGCTGTCGAACATGAGCAATGCCGAGTAGCCGGCAATCTGGAACACGAGCCCGCAGATGAGCGTGGCGAGCAGGATGAAGGCCAGCGGCCGCAGAATCGCATCGAGCTTGCCGGTCACGCAGCTGCACCCATCATTGCCCGTCCGGTCTGCACAACGTCAAAGGGCGGCCCGAACTGGCAGACAATCCGTCCGGACCGCATGACGAGGATCCGGTCGCTGATTTCGAACAGTTCATCGAGGTCGGACGAGATCAGGAGAATTCCGCAACCATTGTGCCTGGCCGTTCGCAGCGTCGACCATACGAACGAGGTAGCGCCGATATCGAGACCCCTGGTCGGTTGGGCAGCAATGACTGTCCGGGCAGCATCATCAAGCTCGCGGGCCAGGATGAGTTTCTGGCAGTTGCCTCCGGAAAGCGAACCTGCATGCTGCCCGACGGAGCTGTAGTTCACGCCCCATATCGACATCGATGCCGTGCACCGCTGCCTGATATCGGGCGGGTTGATCAGGCTGAACAGTGGTTTGCCCACCAGTTCGCCGGCCACCCAGTTCTCCCACAGCATGCTGGTCAGACTGAGGCCTTCACTGTTGCGGTCAAATGGAATGATGCGCAGCCCCAGTGAACGTCGCTGCGCAAGAGTGAGTTCGCCCGCCGGCGTGCCACAGACATCCATCCTGCCCTCCGAGACCCCGGCGAGGCCGGCGAGCACCCGCATCAGCGTCGCCTGTCCGTTTCCCTCAACCCCCGCAATCCCGACAATTTCGCCGCATTTGACCGACAATGTCACGTCGTCCAGGCAGATCCCGGCTGCCGTGTCGTCGGTCCTGACACCGGAAAGCTCAAGGGCGGATCCATATGCTGAGGCCGGTCCTGACGGCATGGGTTTGACCTGGCCGGGATCTCCGTCATGTGCGGGCCTCGTCATGCCATCGGACTGCCCTGATCCGGGATCGGGTTTTTCGGTCTCCGTGCCCATGATCATTTCGGCGACCCGGTCGGCTTCGATTTCCTCGCACGGCAGTGGTCCGGCGACAAATCTGCCGTTTCTCAGGACAGTGATACTATCCGCAACTGCTTCGATTTCCCGTGTCTTGTGCAGGATCAGGAGGACGGTCACCCCGGAATCTCCGAGTTTCCTTATGCGCTGAAACAGGCTCTCTATTTCTGGCGGCGGAAGCACCGCCGTCGGCTCGTCAAGTATGAGGATACGGGCATTCGAGGAGAGTGCCCGTGCGATCTCGACCGCCTGCTGCAACTCGATGGGCAGGTCGCGGATCCGGCTGTCCGGATCGATATCCATTTCCAGGGTATCCAGCAGTTCACCTGCACGCCTGGCCAGCTCCTTGCGGCTGAAGAAGCCGATCCCTCCACCCCGGCCGAATTCGAGTGCTTCGGCAACGGTAAAGGATGGGGGCAGTGCGAAACTCTGGTGAACCAGTTCGATCCCGGCCCTGCGGGCCGATTGCACGTTGCCGGTTTCGATATCCTGTCCGTGGATGTGCAGCGAACCGGTGTCCGGCCTGACAATTCCGGCGATGGTCCTGGCCAGGGTCGTCTTGCCGGCACCGTTCTGCCCGACAACCGCATGGATTCCTCCAGCCGGAAAGTCGATGGAGATGTCGGCGAGGGCAGTGATCTCGCCGAATGTCACCCCGACATTCCTGCAGCTGACCGCCGGAATCCTGCCGCGACCCGGCGTCAACGTTTCCGGGATCCGGTTTGCCGAATCCGCATCTCAGATCGACGTGTTGAAGGGCACCATAATCGATCCGTCGATGACTCCCGCCTTCGTCGCTTCGATTTGTGGCCAGGCCAGTTCAGATGCGTCAACCAGATCCTGCGGGCCCTGTTCCATGAAGACCGGCGATAGTTCGAACTCGATCACGCCGGTTCCCAGTCCGGTGGGAACATGCGAGCCGCCCGCCCAGTTGGTGCCGAGGGCAGCGTCGACCTCGTTGTAGAGCGACTGGCCGAAATTAAGGTTGACAATGCTGATGACCGATCCCGGCCCGAGCTTGTATTGTGCCGGCGACAGCGCGCTGACCATGCGGCCGGGACTCTCGTTCGCTGCCTGTATGATCCCGCCATCTGTCGCCGCAGCATCGGTCTGAATGTAGTCGATGCCGTCCAGATACATCTGGGTGGCGATTTCGTAACCTTTGGCCGGGTCCTGGAACGACCCTGCGAAGGCTGCAGTGACTGTTGCATCGGGGTTAACGGAATGTACCCCTGCCTTGAGGGCGTTGAAATCGGCATTGAGCGGCGGGATGCTGATGCCGCCAATATATCCGATCTTGCCCGTCTTCGACACATTGGCAGCGAATACACCGGAGAGATAGCAGCCAAGATAGTAGTTGTAGGACACGGTAACGAGGTTCGGAATCGGCGGCTCAACCGGGTCTCCGAAGAGATGGATCCATCGGGTGTCGGGGTATTCTGGTGCCACCGCCTTGACCGGCTCTGATACCGCCGGAAATGTTGCCACGACGATCGACGTACCGGCGTCGCCGAGGGTACGAAACACGGTTTCAAAGGTCGCCGCATCCTGTGCGTAAACGGTTCTCTTATCGAAACCCTGTTCGCCTGCGAGTTGGTTCAGCCTGGCGATCATCGAGTCAATCGGCCCGCTGTCACCGGCCGCCTGGGTGTGAACGAGGGCGACAAGCCCCTGGTCGGCAAATGCCGGCAACGGGATCAATCCACCGATGCCCGCAACGGCGGCAATGCCGGCAGTTGATTCGATAAAGCGTCTCCGACTGATGCTGTGTGCTGTTGTGACATGCTGTTCCGGGTTCATATTCTTCTTCCTTTCTGAATGTGCGGTTCATAGAACCGCGGTTGTTGCAGGCGATCCGCCCAGGTCACGGGTTCGGCGAAAATCCGGCCGGATTCATGATCATCACATTCTGACTCCGGATCGCGTCCAGCCTCCACACGGAATCGATGAAGGCCTGCCATTCCGGATCACCGTACATGGCCTTCCGACGGGCCTCGCGGTCGGCAAGATCGTCATAGGCCCAGATCAGCACGGTTTGATGGAGTTGTCCGATTTCGGACACGAACAGTCCCACGAACCTGTTCAGATGCCTCTTCTGTATCGGCAGTCCCTCGGTCTCGTATTTTCTCAGCCAGCCTTCGACCGTACCGGGACGGAATGTGTAGGTCCGGTGTTCAACAATCATCGTTTTCGCCCCTTTCGATTCGGTGCCGTGTTATTGTCCGTCAGTGATGAAAGCCGCCAGCTGCTCACCGATCATGATCGCAGGGGCATTCGTGTTTCCACTGGTGATCACGGGCATGACCGATGCATCGGCAACGCGAAGGCATCCGAGTCCGTGAACTCTCAACCGTTCATCGACCACCGACAACCTGTCGCTGCCCATCCTGCAGGTTCCGACCGGGTGGAAGGTGGTCATCGCCGATTGGCGCAGCCATGTGATCAGTTGGTCTTCCGACTGGATGTCGGGGCCGGGCTGCAATTCCTTTCCCCTGTAGCGATCAAAGGCAGGTTGCCGGACGACCTCCCGGACGATCCGGATGCCGGCGATCATTGCATCGCGGTCCGAGTTGCTGACCAGGTATCCTGGATGGATGGCCGGCGGGTCGGCAGGGTCGGCCGACCGCAGGGTAATCGATCCCCGGCTTGCCGGGTTGACCGGCCCGACCCTGATCGAAAAGCCGTGATCCGGCGCCGGGGACTGTTTTCGGAACGGGTTCGGGAAATGAAGGTTTGCCGTCTTTTCGAGCGCAGGCATGAAGTGCATTTGGATGTCGGATCCAACCAGGCCCTGCCTGCTCTTCACGAATGATCCTGCCTCGTAGGGAAAGGTGGTTGCCATTCCCTGTCCGGCAACCAATCCCTTGATGATTGACCAGGCAAGGCGGTCTGCCCTGAGGTCGCGATAGAGGGTAATCGGCTGCGTGCATTCATAGGCAAGAACGCAGTCCACGTGATCCTGCAGATTCCGCCCCACTCCCGCCATTTCGTGGACGATTTCGATGCCGTGCGGCTGCAACACCTCCGCCGGTCCCACCCCGGACAGCATGAGAAGTTGGGGAGAGTTGACCGTGCCGGCACAGATGATCACTTCCTGCCCGGAGTTGATGATGTCGGTGTGATGGCCCCGGACGACTTCGACACCTGTTGCCTTGCCTCCGGCAATCATGATCCTGCTGACATGCCCGCCGGTCATGATGGTCAGATTGGAGCGCTTCCTGACCGGTTTCAGGAAAGCGGAAGCGGCCGACCAGCGCTTCCCATTCCTGATCGTGAAATCAAACCGGCCAAACCCTTCCTGTTCGGCGCCGTTGAAATCGTCGTTGGCCGGGTAACCGGCCTGTTTTCCTGCCTCCACGAAGACGTCAAACAATGGGTTGCTTCCTCTTGCCCGGCAGACTGCCAACTCCCCTTCCTGACCATGAAACATGTCCCGCCGCTCACGGTGCATTTCGGAGCGGGTGAAGGATGTGAGTACATCCTCGTAGGACCATCCCGATAATCCCGACTGCGCCCAGCGGTCATAATCATGGCGGTTGCCACGAACATAGATCATTCCGTTGATGGTCGAACTTCCGCCCAGCACCTTGCCGCGGGGCCAGTAAAGCGACCGGCCGTTCAGGGATTCCACCGGTTCGGTATGATAACTCCAGTTGTAGAGGCCGGAGTTGAACAGCTTGCCCATCATCATTGGAAGACGGACGAGAGGGTTTCTGTCATGGCCGCCGGCTTCGATCAGCAATACCGAACAATGTGGATCACGTGACAGTCGATTGGCGACAACGCATCCTGCAGAACCGGCGCCAATAATGATGTAGTCATGCCCCGTGACCTTCATGCCACTCACCAGTCAACCGGTGAAGTTCCGCAGCTCCGAAGATGGGCGTTGCAGGCCAGGAACGGGTTGTCGCAGGCAAGGAATTCATCTGCGAAAGCAGGGTGGGGCCGCTCGATGACATCGACGCCTGCCATGGCGGCGACGCCCGCGTGCCTTGCATTGTCGGCTGCCGCATCGCCGAAGGTGATAACGGCAACGGGAGGATGGCGTGCCGCCACGCGACCCATTGCCGCCACGATCAGCGGCCGCCACAGCGGCAGGTGGCCAAGTGACTGGTGCGGGTCCACGTCGACTCTGAACCGGGTCAGGGTCAGGGAGGAATTGAGCAGCAGGACACCCGAATCCACCCATCGATTGGCAATCGACTCCGGCGGTTCGAAGTTGATTCTGCCAGCCTCGATTTCGGCAAGGAGACGCGGCCACTGATCAAAACACGCTGCATGACTCGGGCAGCCCGTGCGGGCGGCGGCAATCTGCAGCATGAACGCCCGCACGCTCCTCGAGACCATCTTGTCAAGTTCGCGCCAGCATGCGGCGTTGCCGGCCTCGAAGGCCCGACCGGTGGAAAAGGCCGGGCAGGGATACGGATCCTGTCCAAGCAGGATGCAGCGTACCTCATCCGGACGGATTCGGTCGAATGCACGGAGCATGTGTGCCCCCGCCGGCGCACCCGGAAATTGCCGTGTCCTCCTGGTCGGGAAAATGGGCTCCCAGGGTTCTATCGTCAGATCGGGGGGTATTTTCTCGAAGCAGAGCTGCACATCCTCGACGATATGTCGCCATGCCGGATTGATGTCCTGCTTCCAGCCCGGCAGGACTTCCTGCAATGCGTCTCGCAAGGCGGCCACCATCCGCATCCCCGTCACTGCATCATGCGGCCAGCATTCCAAAAGCTGACAATAATGTCAAGTTTTATTCAACATGAAGTTGACAGTCATGTCAGGATAACCTGCTCGGAAACTATCCCGCCGTGCCGATCACTACGGCAACTGCCAGCGGGTGCCAAACTTGTCATTCACGGCACGACTCGGCTAGGAGTAAGATAGGCGGATGGACCTGTCAGGAGCGGCGAGTCCGTCATGTCAGTTCACCGGTTGCCGGGATGGACGAGGGAGCGTCAACGGGAATGCAACGCCAGGACGGCGGTTATGCCGGCAAGATTTCGGAGGCACGGATCCGCGCCCGCAACAAGACGAGAATTCTCGGCTCGGCAGTACAACTGTTCGCGGCAAAGGGGTTCGAGGGAACCCGGCTGAGCGAGATTGCCGACCATTGCGGCCTGCCTAGGGCAAATCTCTACTACTATTTCTCGTCGAAGGATCGGATCTACACGGCATTGATCGAGCAGGTCATCGATGGCTGGGATGGTGTTTTCGAACACATTCGTCCCGATCGCGAGCCGCGGGAAGCGATCGAGGCATATGTGAAGGCAAAGCTGGAATACTCGCGGTCATATCCGGTCGAATCCCGTTTCTTCGCCAGCGAAATTCTCCGCGGGGCCGGGTTTCTGACCCGCAGGCACCGCCAGCATATGCGCGAGGTGACCGACCGGAAGGCAGAGGTGGTCAGGGAATGGGTGAAGCTCGGCAAGCTCTCGCCGGTCGATCCCTATCATTTCTTCATCGTGCTATGGTCAGCGACACAATTCTACGCCGATTACGGACATCTGGCAGCCGGAATCATTCACAGGAAGAGGTTGACACGACGCGACTTTGCCGTCGCCGCCGCAACCATCTCGGGATTGGTTCTTGACGGCTGCAGCACCGACCAGGCATCCGCCACCAGGGTCAATGTCTCCTGACAATCCCGCCACGGACCAAGCCGCAATGCCATTTGCCTTGTGCCGATCGATCCTGCCGGTTCAGGAGGTAATCACGGCACCGGCTTCCACGCTGCAACCAGGAATTTCGATTGGCCGGGGAGCTTCCGTTCGGGTTCCACCCTCGTATGCTCACTCCGCGTCCCCGGCCACACCAGTTAATGCTCTGATTCATTCATTTGCTTTCCATTTCGTCGAGTTTCCGGTGGCCTATCTTCCGGGCCTCCACGGGATCTAACGGCATCCGGCTCCAGCGGAACGGCCGGGCATGGTCGGCATTGTGATGCGCGATGTAACCATCGATCGCCGCGGTGCACTCGTCAAGCGAGTCGAAGACCGCATGTCTCAGCCTCTTCCTTGTCAGCTTCAAGAAGAAACCCTCGACGGCGTTCATCCACGAGGCTGAGGTCGGAGTGAAGTGGAATTGCCAGTCTGGGCGGTCCCTGAGCCATTCACGGATCTCCGTCAACTTGTGCGGAGAGATGTTGTCGAGGATGACGTGCGCCGGGCGTCCCGTCTCTATCCCCTCGGCGACATGGTCGAGGAAGGCAAGGAACTCCGCTGAACGTTGGCGGCGGGCCGTCTGGTGGATGGCCTTGCAGGTGGCGGCATCGAGGGCCGTGAGCAGGCAAGCGGTGCCGTTCCGCTTGTGGTCGTGCGTCTTCGTCCCGGCATGGCCTGGCTTCATGGGCAGGGATTTCTGCGTTCGCCCGAGCGGCTGGATCTGCGGCTTTTCATCCACCGAGAGGATGACGGCGTGGTCCGGCGGGTCGACATAGAGGCCGACAACGTCGCCGACTTTGATCCCGAACCTCGGGTCACGCGGGACCTTGAATGTCTTCACCTGGTTCGGCCTGACACCGTTGGCCTTCAGGATGTTGTGCATGGTGGAGACGGACATCCCCAGCCTCTCCGCCAGCTCCCGCACCGTCCAGCGCCGGGCATGCGGCGGCGGCGACATCGCAAGCGCGATCGCGGCCTTCACCCGTTCCCCGGAGATCGGCTTCTTCCCCGGCGGGCGGGTGGCATCATGGAGCAGCCCGTCCACCCCCTCGGCAAGGAAGCGGGCCCACCAGCGCCAGACCGTCGGCTTCGACATGCCGGTCCGGCGCATGGTCTCGACCAGCCCGCACCCCGATCCCAGCTCCAGGATGATGCGGGCCCGCCAGACATGCTTCCGCAGGCTCCGCGGGTTGTTGGCGACGTGTTCGAGGCGCTGACGCTCGTCATCCGAAAGCCTGATCTCCCGCCTTGTCGATTTCCTGCCCATTCCCCTGTCTCCTCTGTCATTGGCCGCATGATGGCGGCAGGAAAGACAGTATCACGCTCCGGGAATCAATAGAATCTTTTGTATCGAAAATACACTGGACATCATCATATCCGAAGATTATGGTTTCCCTGCCGCGGGCGCGATTGCTTCTGGCAAGCCCGATCTGTCGGGTCTGACCCTCAAGATCGATATGGACCTTGAAGTCAGTTATCGCCGGACGAGGCGATCAGCCGCTTGAGATGGAAGTGCCTCGGCAGTGCCGCACTGGCGAGGGCCTGTCCGACGCAGTCATTGCCGATATCAGCAACCTGGCTTAGCCCGTCGAGCAAACCAAGCGCCCGCAGGACACCGGCGTTTATGCCGATACTGACATTGGTACCGCCGGCCTCGACCCTTAGCATGGTCGAGCGGGAAATGAAGGCGCCCTCCAACCGGTCTTGGCTGGAGTTTAAAGTTTAAGCGGTTTTAGTTACGAATTTCGTTTGACGATTCGGATCCAAGTCTTTCAAATTTCTCACCAACCGGCTTCAGCGACCCTTCCAAACCGGGTCGCGCTTTTCGGCGAAGGCGCGGGCACCCTCAAGCTGGTCTTCGCTGGAGTATAGGCGGTCGATTGTTGCGAATTGCCTCTTCACGATGCGGTTCAGCGCGTCCTGAAAGCGCATGGCCTCGGCTTCGCGCACAACCTCCTTGATTGCGGCATAGACCAAGGGCGGCCCGCTTTCGAGAAGCCGTGCCAGCTCCCATGCTTTGCCGCGCAGTTCTGCCGGCTCCACAATCTCGCGCAGCAACCCCCACCGGAGCGCTTCCCCGGCGTCAAACCAGCGGCCGGTCAGCAGCAGGTCCATCGCCAGATGATAGGGCAGTCGTTTCGGAAGCTTGATTGAGGCTGCGTCGGCGATGGTTCCGGAGCGGATTTCCGGCAGTGCGAATGTCGCGTTGCCGCTGGCGAGGATTAGGTCGCAGGAAAGCGCCAGTTCCAGCCCGCCGCCGCAGCAGATGCCATTGACGGCACAGATCACGGGCTTGTTCATGTTGCCGAGTTCCTGCAGCCCGCCGAATCCGCCGATGCCGTAATCGCCATCGACCGCGTCTCCTCCGGACGCGGCTTTCAGATCCCATCCGGCGGAAAAGAACCGGTCGCCCTCGGCTCGGAGAATTGCGATCCGCAACTCCGGGTTGTCACGGAATTCCTTGAAGGTCTCACCCATCAGGCGGCTGGTCGTCAAGTCGATCGCATTTGCTTTGGGCCGATCCAACGTCACCTCGAGAATGCCGCCCTCGCGGTATATCTTGATTGGATGTTCGGTCATGCTTCTTTGAACTCCCGTTGAACGGTCTTACGGTGTATCCTGACATTGCCTGCGTATCAGGGCATCCGCCGCGACGCCGCCCGAGTCCAGGGCCAGGAATGGGTTGATTTCGACTTCCAGAATTTGCGGCTCATGCGTCCGGGCAAATTCTGCGAGGCAGTGGGAAGCCGACAGGATGGCGCCAATATCGGCGCCGAGGCAGTTACGGTAACCCTGCAGGATAGGCCAGCAGCGGAGACGTGTGAGAGCCGACAGGAATTCGTCATCGGTGAAGGGGAGCAATAGCGACCGCGCATCGTCGAGAATTTCCGCATTGGTTCCGCCTGCCGCTATGGTCATGAGAAATGCGCCCGAATTGTCGCGGATTATTCCCAGCATCAATTCCGCCACGGGATGCATGATCTGCGTCTCGATCAGATAGTTTCCGCCCTCCGGCATCGCCCGGCAGGCGCTGGCAACAGCGTGTCGGTTGCGAAGATTCAAAATGACGGCGCCGGCTTCGGTTTTGTGGGCAGGTCCGACAGCTTTCAGCACCACCGGAAAACCGACCTCGGCAGCAGATTCCGCTGCCGCCTCCGCGGTTGCGGCGGTACGGAAGCGGGGCACTGTCAGCCCGGATGCTGCCAATAGCCGCTTCGAGTCGGCTTCATTCAGGGTTTCGCTCCCGGACAGGGGCGGGGTGGCGACCCAAAGGGGATGCGATGGCCGGCTCCAGACCTCACCGATATCGGCCGCCGCTTCGGCGGCGGCGAGGGCTTCATCGACACCATGCATCGGTGCGATACCGCTGGAGATGAGACGGCTTGACCAGGATTCGGGAAGGCATTCGGGCAGGGTTGACAGGAGGCCGGTGGGCCGGTCGGTGCATTGTTCGATGGCCCGTACGGCGGGTTCCCAGGCTATGTCTGAACATCTGTCGGGGCGCGGAAAGTCCATGACCAGGAACAGGAGATCGTAATTCCCGAGATGCATTGCCGAGAATATCTCTCTGAGGGCGGTTTCATTCCCCCAATGATAGGTATGGTAATCAAGCGGGTTGGCAAGATGCACCCTCGGTCCCAGCGCTTCTTTCAGCGCCGTGCTCTGCGCCGGTCCGAGATCCGGAAAATCCAGCATCCGCTCCTGTGCGGCATCCGCCATCAGGCAGGCTTCGCCACCGGAACAGGAAAGTGAGCCGATGCGGCGGCCTTTCAACGGACCGAAGAGGTGCAGGAGCTTCAATGTCTCGAGGAGGCACGGAATGCTGCGCAGGCGGGCGATGCCGAGGCGGTGCAGGAGGGCGGATGAAAACGCCTCGCTGCCGGCGATAGCGCCGGTATGCGAAATCACGGTTTCACGGCCCTGCAGGCTGGTTCCCGCCTTCATGGCGGCAATCGGCTTGCGCAATTGCCGCGCACGGGCTGCAAGCTGTTCGAACTTCCGTGTCTCGCCGAAGCCCTCGATATGCAGTCCGAGCGCCGTTATCCGCGGATCATCCAGTAATTCGGTGGCGATATCGGTGAGGCTTGTCTGGGATTGATTGCCAACCGTCACAACGCAGGCAATCGGCAACCCACGCGTCTGCATGGTCATGTTGATCGCGATATTGGAACTCTGCGCGATGATGGCGACCCCGCTGGAGCATCGCTCGCCGCCATGTTGATCCGGCCACAGCGCAACGCCATCGAGATAATTCACCAGCCCGTAACAATTGGGACCGAGGATGGTCATCTCACCGGCGGATACGACCAGTTCCTGCTGCCTGTGCCGACCTCCGGGCTCCTCGATCTCCGATTCCGCATATCCGGAGGCGAAGCAGATGGCGCCGCCGGCTCCTCTTGCCGCCAGTTGCCGTAGAATCTCCGGCGTCAGGTCCCGGTTCACGCCGATGAAGCTGGCATCGGGTGGGGCCGGCAGGTCGGAAACCGAACGATAGCAGGCGATCCCATGCATATCGCTGCGGGTCGGGTGGACCGGCCAGATATCGCCTTCGAAACCCATGCGCAGGCATTGCTCGACCACATTCGCCGCCCAGTCGCCGCCGAAAACGGCGACATGCCGCGGCCGCAGCAGGCGCGCCAAGCCGGAGCGCTTCATCCTCCGAGCGGCCGCAGCAGGCTACGACTGATGATGTGCCGCTGGATTTCCGAGGTGCCGTCCCAAATCCGCTCAACCCGCGCATCGCGCCAGAACCGCTCAAATGGCAGGTCCGACATCAAACCCATGCCGCCATGGATCTGAATACATTCATCCGTCACCCGGGCCAGCATTTCGGTGGCATAGAGTTTGGCACTGGCGATTTCGCGGTCAGCCGGGAGACCCTGATCGAGGCGCCAGGCCGCGGCCAGCGTCAGGTAATCGGCGGCATCGATTTCGGTGATCATGTCGGCGAATTTGAAGCCCACCCCCTGGAAGCGTCCGATCGGGCTGCCGAACTGTTTTCGCTCAACAGCGTGGGGAAGCGTCAATTCAAAAGCCCGCCGGGCGCGCCCTACGCAGCCGGCGGCAACGGTCAGACGGGTGGCGTAGAGCCACTCCTCGGCGATTTCGAAACCCTTGTGGGCTTCGCCCAGCATCTGTGATTCCGGCACCCGGCAATTCTCAAATCTGAGAATGCAGTTTTCATAACCGCGGTGGGACACCGAGGCATATCCCGGGGAAATTTCAAATCCCGGTGTGCCGCGGTCGATCAGAAAGCATGAAATGAGCTTCTTCATTCCCCGCTCTGTCTCTTCCTCGCCACTGGCGGCGAACAGGATCACGAAATCGGCGATATTGGCATGCGAAATAAAATGCTTGGTGCCGTCAATGATCCAGTCGCTGCCCTCACGCCTGGCCGAGCACTGCATTCCGCGCACATCCGACCCAGCACCCGGCTCGGTCATGGCGAGGGCATCGAACCGCTCGCCCCTGACCGCGGGAAGCAGATATTTTTCCCGCTGCTCCCCTTCGCAGGCCATGAGAATTCCCGATGGCCGACCGAAAAACACCGTGAGGGCCGCCGAGCCGCGTCCCAATTCCCGCTCCACCAGGGTGAAGTCCAGATGCGACAACCCGCCGCCGCCGACCTCTTCGGGAAAGTTCGCCGCATAGAAGCCGATGGATCCGCATTTGTCGGCGATATGCCGACCGAGTTCCGCCGGCACCTGTCCGCTGCGTTCCACTTCGGCTTCGTGTGGGTGGATTTCCGTTTCGACGAACCCGCGGACGGTCCGCACGATCAGCTCCTGTTCGTCGGTCAGTCCGAACTCCATGCTGAATTTCACTCCCGGACTCTTCGGCAACGCAGCACCTATAGGATAAAGACGACATCCTGCGCAGCAAAATTCGGGTGTCCGCCAAAGCTTGCGGCGCGAAGGGCGGCTGGTGTTAATACGGGCAGGACGTGGAAGGACGGATTCGAATGACAGAGATCAGGCAACCCATCAGATACGGTATGGTCGGCGGCGGATTGGGCGGCTTTATCGGCGGCGTTCACCGCATTGCCGCGGCGATGGATGGTGAATTCAGACTTGTCGCCGGGGCGCTTTCATCCAATCCGGAGGTGGCGCATGCATCGGCCTGTCAACTCGGGTTGCCGGCGGATCGGAGCTATGCCGATTACCGCCGAATGGCGGCTGTCGAATCCGAACGCGAAGATGGCATGCAGGCGGTGGTTATTGTCACGCCCAACCATTTGCATGCAGAACAGGCAAAGGCTTTTCTGGCAGCCGGAATTCATGTGATCTGCGACAAGCCGCTGACGGCGACGCTCGATCAGGCACTCGAACTGTATCGTGTGGCTAAGCGATCGGACCGGATCTTTGCGGTAACCTATTGCTATACCGGCTATCCGATGGTGCGCGAGGCTAGACAACGGATCCGCGACGGGGAAATCGGCGCATTGCGGCTGATCGATGTCGAATATCCGCAGGGCTGGCTGGCAACTGCACTTGAGGAAACCGGCGACAAGAAAGCCTCCTGGCGAACCGACCCGCTGCAATCGGGACCCGGCGGCTGCGTGGCAGATATCGGAACACATGCCTATCACATGGCACGGTTTGTCTCCGGAGATGCGGTTGAATCGGTCTCGGCGCAGCTGACCCGTTTCAGCCCCGGCCGCAGGGTTGATGACGATGTGCAGGCACGGCTGCGTTTCGCCGGCGGTGCCCAGGGAATGTTGTGGGCGTCGCAGGTGGCGGTCGGGCATGAGAACGGGTTGAAATTCCGTATCTATGGGGAGAGTGGAAGCCTGGAATGGGTGCAGGCGGATCCGACCTATCTATGGAAAAGCACGCTTGACGGGCCGCGTCAGCTCCTGACCCGGGCCGGGGCCGGGGTCGGGAACGGATCGCTCAGGCATTGCCGGACCGCCGCCGGGCATCCGGAAGGATACCTGGAAGCCTTTGCGACAATTTACACCGAGGCGGCGGAATGGATCCGGGCGGGTGAAGCGACGGCGGAGAATCTCTGCCCCGGCATTGAAGACGGGCTTGAAGGAATGCGCTTCATAGACGCCTGTATCGCCAGTTCAAACCAGGATGGTGCCTGGACGGATCTGGGCTGACACAATCACTTGGCAAGCGCATTGCGCACTGTGGATGCGATATCGGAGACTCCCAGCCCGGCCTGTTCCAGCTGTCGCTGCGGCGTGTCATGGTCAATAAATCGGTCCGCCATCACCATCGGCCGGAATCTGAGACCATCATCGAATGCGCCCGCAAATGCCAGGTGATGCGAGACCTGCGCGGCAAATCCGCCGATTGATGCTTCTTCGACGGTGATCAGCGCTTCATGCCGGTGCGCCAACCGGTCCAGCAGAACGGTGTCCAGTGGCTTTGCGAAGCGGGCATCGGCGACGCTGACTGATATGCCTTCATTCTGCAATTGCTCCGCCGCGGCCAGGCAATCGGCGAGACGGGCGCCATAGGACAGGATGGCCGCGTCCGTGCCTTCCCGCATCATACGTCCTTCGCCGATGCGCAGGACCTCGCCGGATTGCGGCAGTGCTATCCCGGTGCCGGCACCGCGGGGGTAGCGGAAAGCAATCGGACTTTCGTCCCAGGCGGCGGCGGTGGCCACCATATGCACCAGCTCCGCCTCGTCAGCCGCCGCCATCAGAACCATCCCCGGCACGCATCCCATATAAGCGATGTCAAAAGCGCCGCAGTGAGTCTGGCCATCGGCACCGACGAATCCGGCCCGGTCGAGGGCGAAACGCACCGGTAGGTCCTGAATCGCAACATCGTGGATGATCTGGTCGACCGCCCGCTGCAGAAAGGTTGAATAGACCGCGACAAACGGCTTCATCCCTTCCGCCGCGAGAGCCGCGGCAAAGGTCACGGAGTGTTGCTCGGCGAGCCCGACATCAAACACCCGGTGCGGAAACTGCAATGCGAACCTGTCGATGCCGGTACCCGAAGGCATGGCCGCGGTGATGGCCACAATCCTGTCATCCGCCTGCGCTTCCCGGATCAGGCTGTCGCTGAACACCCGCGTATAGGATGGAGCGGAGAGCGCTTTCGTTTCCATTTCTCCTGTTTCGGAATCGAACTTGCCGACACCGTGATATTTGTCTTCGGAACTTTCCGCCGGTGGAAAGCCGTTTCCCTTGCGGGTGATGACATGCAGCAGCAGGGGCCCCTTGCCGGGATAGTCGCGGACATAGCGGAGTATGGGAATGAGTTGGTCCATGTCATGCCCGTCCACCGGGCCGAAATAGTGGAAGCCGAGTTCCTCAAACAGCACACCGCTGCTGATCAGGCGGCGGGCATATCCATCGGCGAACTCAGCCGCCGCCTTGAAGGCCCCCGGCAGGGCCTCTTTCAGCTGAGTTCCGATTTCGCGGATCGTGACGAATTCCTTGGATGAGAAGATCCGCGACAAGTATTTTGCCATGGCGCCGACCGGCGGTGCGATCGACATTTCATTGTCATTCAGAATCACGATCATCCGGTTGGCCATGGCACCGGCATTGTTCAGCCCTTCGAAGGCAAGGCCGCCGGTGAGCGCGCCGTCGCCGATGACCGCGACCACCCTGTTGCTGCCATGTGACAGATCGCGCGCCACGGCAAATCCCAGCGCCGCGGAAACTGAAGTCGAGGCGTGCGCCGCGCCGAATGGGTCATATTCGCTTTCCGAACGCTTGCTGAATCCGGAAAGACCACCCCCCTGCCGCAGTGAGTGCATGCGGTGCCGCCGCTCGGTCAGGATCTTGTGCGGATAGACCTGGTGGCCGACATCCCAGATGATTTTGTCGTGCGGCGCATCAAAAATGTGATGCAGCGCCACCGTCAACTCAACCACACCGAGACCGGCACCGAGATGTCCGCCGGTATTCGATACCGTCTCAATGAGATCGCTTCTGACCTCGTCCGCCAACTGCCTGAGCTGCGCCGGGCTCAGGTTCCGCAGATCATCGGGCTTGTCGATGCGGTCGAGTAACGGGGTCGGTTTTGGCATTTCGTCATTCCCGGAACAAACTCGTTGACCGCACCAGGCCGCGGCCTGAACGACCGCAGCATAGGTCATTTGAGAATCCACGCCAATGGGGTGCGGACAGGCAAGGCAGGATTTCCAGTGTCTGCAATCCGTATTTGTCCATAAAGCGGGAAAGTCAGATTCAGGTCGCCGCCGGCGGTGATTTTGACTCGACAATCCAGGAAGTGGCTGCACAATATCCCGTTGCGAGGGATCAGGAGGTGTTGAGGCATGGCGGAGTCAATGACGGAAAGCCGCACGCGCCGGGGCGCGGGCCGTCAGGCCCGTATCCGCGAGCGCACCAGTGCACTGGCCGATGAGTTGAAACCGGTGCGGCCTGGGCAGATCGGGGGTCGTTACAGGGTTTTGGATGACAGCGATATCGAACGCATCCAAGCCAGTGTCTTTGAGATTCTTGACCGTGTCGGTCTGGCGGCACCGACACCGTCTGTCGTCGAGCATTGCACGCGCGCCGGGGCGCGGCTCGGTGATGATGGCCGCCTCTGTTTTCCGGAGCAGACGGTAAGGGACGCTCTTGCCAAGGCCTGCCGCAAGGTCACGCTGTACGCACGTGACCCGGCCCGGGATCTGGTTCTGGAAGGGCAGAGGGTCCATTTCGGAACCGGCGGTGCGGCGGTTCATATCGTCGATGCGCGTACGGGCGAATACCGCGATTCGGTGTTGCGCGACATCTATGACATGGCACGGGTTGTCGATTGCTGCGAGCACATCCATTTCTACTACCGGACCGTGGTCGCGCGCGATCTGCCGGATATGTTCGAATTGGATGTGAACACCCATTATGCGATGCTGCAGGGCACCATCAAGCATGTAGGCGGATCATTTTCCATACCGCGCAGCGTCAATGCGGTGCTGGAAATGGCGCATGAGGTGGCCGGTAGTGAAGCGGCGTGGCGCGAGCGCCCTTTCATTTCCACCAATTCCTGCTTTGTCGTTCCGCCCCTGACTTTCGCCGAGGACGCGTGCAACTGCCTCGAATTGGCGGTGCTGGGCGGCATGCCGGTGAATCTGCTGTCAGCCGGGCAGGCCGGTGCCACCGGACCGGCGGCGCTTGCCGGAACCGTGGTGCAGGAAATGGCTGAGTGCCTCGCGGCGCTGGTCTATGTGAATGCGATCAAACCGGGGGCGCCGGCAATTCTCGGAATGTGGCCTTTCGTGTCCGATCTGCGCACCGGCGCAATGTCGGGCGGCTCGGGCGAACAGGCGATATTGATGTGTGCGTCGGCGCAGGTGGCGCAGTCATTCGGCATTCCGGTGAGCGTCGCCGGGGCCATGACCGATTCCAAAATGCCGGATATTCAGTCCGGCTTTGAGAAAGGCTGCAACCAGACGCTGATCGGTAACTCCGGCGCCAACATGATCTATGAGTCCGCCGGCATGCATGCGTCACTGCTCGGCGCCTGCTATGAATCGCTGGTTCTCGACAATGATTCCCTCGGTGCGGCGCTGCGCACCGTGCGCGGTGTCGAAGTCAATGATTCGACACTGTCGGTTGATGTGATCTCCGAAGTTACGTTGAACGGACCGAATCATTTTCTCGGCGCTGAACAGACGCTGCAGCTCATGCAGACGGAATACATTTATCCGGAATTATGTGACCGGCTGAGTCCGAAAGAGTGGAAAGAGCAAAATCAGGAAGTCGCGCTGGACCGGGCGGAAGCGCGGGTGGCCGAAATACTCGCCGAACATTTCCCCAACCCGGTTTCCCCCGGGGCGGATGCACGCATCCGGGACAAGCTGCCGATCCGGCTCGAGGCAAGGGATATGCGGCCGCGATGATGTTTCAGGCGGGGAACAGGTCAACACCCATTTGACGGAGCAGGTCGCCGTAATCGAGATACACCCAATTCTCGATGATACGCGCATCCTCGCAGCGGTAAAAATCCATGACCCGCAGGGCCAGTTGCCGGCCGGTGGCGGCAATACCGAGATAATCGCCCTGATGCGTCATGGTCATGGATGGCCAGCCGGATACGGCGGCGTAATTGCCGTCCCCCAGGCGGCAGTAATGATTGCCGCCGGCCCGGTCCGGAAACGCCTCAAGGAAAGATTTCCGGTGATCCTTCACAAAACCCGACCAGCGGTAATTCGAACCGACGCCGCCGGGCCCGTACCAGAGCATGTCGCTGTGCCAGCAGCCATCTGACCCGGTCTGCCGTGCGGAACTGAAATCCACGGGATCAAATTCATGCAGATCGGCGAACATGCCTTCGACGATATCAAGCGTCCGGGATCCCGCCTCAGCCTGTCCCGGCAGGATGCCGTCATGGGTTGCCGGGGCGGGATACAGCATTTCGGTTCCCAGTTCCCCGGGCAATGGATTGCACCCCGCCTGCCGCATCAGGTCCGGCAGATCAATGATGAGCTTGGCCTCGGCAATTTTTCCCCCCACCAGCCGGTAGAACTCGCCGGAGCGCAGAAAGACAAGACGGTCCGACGGTCGTATGCCGAACAGGGGTGCGGTGAAATTTCCGACATAATGTGCCGTGGAGGCGACCCAATACCCCCCTGCCTGTCTGCGGTTGATGCCGGATATGAAAATATCGTCGCGGCGGCGGAGGTTTTCGATTGCACCGCACAGCGGTTCCAGAAACCCTTGGCGGATGGCTTCGATGCCGGTGAGCCGGTTGACCGGATGCGCGACATCCCAGACCGCGTCATCGCGGATCAAATCCCTGAGCAGCCGTTCCCGCTCCCGCGGCTCGGCCTGATACAGGCGCGCCAGCCCCTGTCTCAGGGCACCGGCATCACGCGCGGATGATGATGTTTCCATTTATGCCCTTTCCCATTCCGGCTTGCATTGCCTGATAACGAAATTGTAGAAACCTGCAATCGTATGCAGCGACCGGAGAAGGGTGGGGCGCTCATGGCGGAAATTCAATTGCGCAATGTCTCGAAGCGCTGGGGTGACTTCACCGGAGTGCAGAGTTTCGACCTGACAATCGCGGACCGCGAGTTTCTCGTGCTGCTCGGCCCGTCGGGTTGCGGGAAAACCACCACCATGCGGATGATCGCAGGCCTCGAGGATATCACTGAGGGTGAAATTTGGATTGACGGACGGGTAGTCAATGATCTGGATCCAAAAGACCGGGATGTGGCGATGGTGTTCCAGTCCTATGGTCTTTACCCGAATATGAATGTCTATGAGAATATCCGCTTTCCCCTGAAAGTCCGCAAGGTTGACCGGGACAGCCATGACGAGCGGGTGATGCGCGCCGCCGGAATGGTTGAACTGACCGAATTCATGCATCGCAAACCGGCCGAACTGTCCGGTGGACAGCGTCAGCGCGTAGCCTTGGCACGTGCCATCGTGCGGGAGCCGAATGTGTTCCTGATGGATGAGCCGCTGTCGAATCTGGATGCCAAGTTACGGGTATCGACACGTGCGCAGATCAAGAATCTCAGCCATGAGCTGAAGGTCACCACGATCTATGTCACCCATGACCAGATTGAAGCCATGACCCTGGCGGATCGGGTGGTGGTGATGAACCGGGGAATCGTGCAGCAGGTCGGCACGCCGGCTGATATCTATGACCGTCCGGAAAACACATTCGTGGCCGGTTTTATCGGCTCTCCGGCGATGAATCTGATTGAAGGCGAAATCTCGGGCGGCGTTTTCACGACCGATGTGGTGCGCATTGAAGGATTGCCGGACAAAGATGGCAGGGTCACACTCGGATTTCGTGCCGAGGATGCGGAAGTTGTGCAGCGCACCGCCGAAATCAACGCCCCGGTCTACACGGTTGAACTTCTCGGCGAAGCCACGATGCTGACAATGCGCGTCGGCGATGTGCTGGTATCGGTCAAGGCGGCGAAAGATCATCAATCCGGGATCGGAGAGATGATCTCGGTGGCGGTGCCGCCGCAGATTTGTCACCTGTTTGACAGCGAGACCGGCACTGTCATCCGAGAAGCGTGAAGGATACCGAACAGAATTTCCAATACGGTGTCCGCTGACGCCGGATCAACAACCAGGAAAGGACTCAATCAATGAGAAAGTATATTTATGCGCTGGCGGGAGGGGCATTAATGCTCGGCGCCGGAGGCGCGTGGGGCGGTTGTGCTTTTGACAACACGGTGCCGCTGAAGTCGCTGACGGCCGGATTTGAGGCGTGGAAAGCGGTCACCGGCGCCATGTCTGAATGCGGTAATGTGGAAGCCGAGTTGGATCAGGAATTCCGCACCAAACAGCCGGCGGCTTTCGCGGCGAATCCAGCGCTGTACCAGATCGGCGGGGTATCCAATGGCACGTTCACACCGCTGTACGACGCCAAAACCATCCGTCCGCTGGATGATCTTGTGGCCAAGTATGGCGGACAGCTGAAGCCGAACCAGCTGATTACGCTTGACGGTCAGGTCTGGGCAGTCGCCATGATGGTGAATGCGCAGCATCTGATGTACCGCAGCGACATTCTGTCCGACCTCGGAATCGCAGCGCCGACGAATTACGACGAAGTGCTGGCTGCGGCACAGGCGATCCAGGATGCCGGTGTTGTGGATTATCCGCTCGGCGGAACCTACAAGGCGGGCTGGAATTTGGCGCAGGAATTTGTCAACGCCTATTTCGGCCATGGCGGTGACTTTGTTGACGCCGACAACATGCCGACGGTCAATAATCAGATGGGCATGGATACGCTGGCGCTGATGAAGGCGCTGTCCGCCTATATGGATCCGGAATATCTGGCCTCGGATTCGACCTATGTGCAGCAGCAGTTCCAGCAGGGCAAAATCGCCATGGCAAATCTCTGGGCATCCAGAGCCGCAGCCATGGATGACGCCAATGAAAGCCAGGTTGTCGGCAAGGTTACCATGGCCGCGGCGCCGATGGGACCGGCTGAGTCCGCTTCGACGCTGTGGTGGGACGGAATCGTGCTCGCTGCCAACATGTCCGATGAGGAAGCCGATGCCGCTTTCCGGGTAGCCATGGAAGGCATTGATTCGGAAATGGTCATGGCCAATAACGATGCCGCGGTGTGGCTCATTGACGGTTATGTGCCTGGAATGTCGGCAGCCGGTGCGGCGGCAACAGCGGCGGACGGCGCCAGGCCTTATCCGTCAGCCACTTGGATGGGTCTGATGCATACCGCCCTCGGCAATGGTATCGCAGCTTACCTGACCGGTGAAAAAGATGCGGCCACGACATTGGCTGACATCGAAGCGGCCTATACCCAGGCAGCACAGGAAGCTGGCCTTCTGTGAACGAATTGAGCGGGAGCGGCTGCGGCCGCTCCCGCATTCCCCGGGGTGTTTGCAACGGGTGCTGATGGGATAAGCTATCGATGAAGTTCCGAGTCTTCGCCGCTTTTGTCGCACCATCCCTGTTGCTGATGCTGCTCTTTATCGCCGCACCGCTGGTCAGCGTGCTGTGGCAAAGCTTCCATGTCACGCAGGTTGAATTCGAAACCGTCGAAACCGAGGTCTGCACCCCCGGCTTCATCACGCAGACATGCCAGACCGAGACCCGCACCCGACCGGTTTTGGATGAAGACGGGAAGATGGTTTCGACCACATCATTTGTAGGCCTCGGAAGTTACCGGAAACTGCTTGAGCCGGACCGTTTTGTCCGGGCACTCGGCGATCTCAACTGGCGCGGTGTGATGGTCATTGATTTCTGGAAAGCGCTCCGCTTCACCCTCGCCTTTACCCTGTTCACCCTGCCGTTGGTCGTCGGTATGGGACTGTTGATCGCGCTCGCCGTCAACAGCGCCGCGAAGTCAATCCGCGGCCAGATCATTTTTGTCTCGCTGCTTCCTTTCATCATCACGCCGGTGATCGGGGCCATCTCCATCCGCTGGCTTTTCGTCGGCGACGGCATTCTCACGGCGCTGCTCGAATGGATTCTGGAGACCGATATCGCGGTTTTGGCGAATCCGTGGAGTCTGGAATTCCTGATGATGTTTTACCGCGTCTGGCATGTGGCGCCGTTCGCCTTCGTGGTGTTTTACGCTGGTTTGCAGACCGTCAATAATGACGCCATCGAGAGCGCCGTGATTGATGGCGCGAGCCGGTTTGAGCGTCTGCGCTACGTGGTGATTCCCCACATAATGCCGCTGATCGTATTCGTTGCCCTGATCCATCTCATGGATGCCTACCGCGCTTTCGAGGAAATCATCGGATTTTCTTCGCAGGCGCATTTAATTTCGCTGCAATGGCTGACCTATGATCTTCTGACGCCGGATGATTCCGGCAACCGTGCCATCAGCCGCGCCTCGGCGAGTGCCATGCTGACCATGATCGGAATCGTGGTCATCCTGGTGCCCCTGCTCGGCAAGACCTGGCGTGATCACAAGGCGGGATCGATCTGATGGCGGTGGCACGGGCAATGCGGATGTCGCCGCAATTGCGGCTGGCCTCAGGCGCATTCATTCTGGTCTGGTGCGTGATCGCCGCATTTCCGATTTTCTGGATCGCGGTGATGAGTTTCAAGGCGCCGATCGACGCTTTCGCTTCCAATCCCCTGCATGTGATCTTCGGTCCGGTTACGCGTATGGGCGGTAAGGGGCTTTCGGTCCCGGATATTCTCATTGGGCTGGCGCTGCTCTGGGTGTTCATCCGTTTCGCCACGCGGCGATTGCCGGTTCTGGTGCGTCGATACTCTCCATTCGGCAATATCCTGGTCGGTTGGCTGGCGGCGGCGCTGTTTTATTTCGCTGCCTTCGTGCTGGTGTTTTTCGGTCTCCTTCCGCCGGTCATGGGCGCGCTGAACGGGTTGCTTGGAACGCTCGGTGAACCGATAATCGGGCTGACGCTCGAACATTACATTTCGATATGGATTGAGGACGGGTTTCACCGCAATTTCCTGAATTCAATGATTGTGACCACGGGTGTGGTTGCGGTTTCCCTGACCGTCGGTACCCTGGCCGGCTACGGCATCGCGCGTTCGGGGTCGCATCTGGCCTTTTGGATTTTGATCATCGCTCTGGTGTTCCGTGCCCTGCCGCATTCGGTTCTGGTCGCCGGTTACCTGCCGGTTTTTATCAATTCAGCGGAGATTCTGCGCCCGATTCTCGGGGAATTAGCTCCGACTCTGTATGGAAAACCGTTCGCTGTCATCGCCGTGCTGGTCGCCATAAACCAGCCCTTCACCATCTGGATGCTGCGGTCATTCTTTCAGAACATTCCGCAGGATCTGGATGAGGCGGCACGGGTGGATGGCTGTACCCATTTCCAGGCGTTCCGCTGGGTCATTATGCCGGTGATGTGGCCCGGGGTCATCACCACCGGGCTTTTCAGTTTTCTTCTCGCCTACAATGACCTGCTGGTTACCTCGCTTTTGCTGGATGCGCAGAATCAGACCATGGTTCCGGCAATCGCCGGTTTCTTCAATCGTGAAACCACGACCACGGATCAGGTGGAGGCGGTGGCTGCCGCGGTATCGATCACGGCACCCCTGTTCCTGCTGATCATGGTGTTTCAGCGGCAGATCGTGAGCGGCTTGACCGCCGGCGCCGTCAAGGGCTGAGTGGCGGGCGCTGATTACAGATGAAGGGATCAAGACCCGAACAGGCGGCGCTGACCGGCGGTACCGATATGAGCAGAACCGGTGACACCCGCCGGGTTATTGAATCCATGGTGGATGGGCTGAATGATCATAGGATTGATGATATCGGTGAGTTCTTCACCGAGAATTTCCGCTGGATGGGCAATTTCGGCTGCGGCACCAAGCATGGGCTGAAAGCATTTCAGGAAAACTGGCAGCGGCCGTTTCAGGCGGCATTTACGGACAAAGTGTGTATCGATGAGGCACGGCTCTTCATGGGCGAGTGGGCAGCTGCCTTCGGTCGTCAGGAGGCGGTGCACAGCGGGGAGTTTCTCGGCGTGCCGCCGACCGGCCGGCGCGTCACCATCAGATACATGGATTTCTGGAAAGTCGTTGACGGCAGGATCGTCGACAATTGGGTCATGGTCGATTTTCCCGGCATTCTGCACCAGTTGGGAGTGGATGTTTTCCAGGGCCGGGGCTGGGAAAGTTATGACAGGGGTGAGCGGATACCACCCTCGCCGCAGGAACAGAAGGATTAACGCCGAATGCAGTATTTGAAACGTGGCAAGCCGAATAGTGAGAAGTCCCGGGACGCCGCCGATGTCTCGGAAATCGTCGCCGCCACGCTGGAGCGGATCGAATCCGGCGGCGATGATGCGGTGCGCGAATTATCGGTGAAATTCGACAATTGGTCGCCGCCATCCTTCCGTCTTTCCGAGACTGAAATCGAATATCTGATCGGCAAACTCACCGGTCAGGAGTTGCATGATATCCGCTACGCTCAGGAACAGATCCGGAATTTTGCCCGAATTCAGCGCGATTCGATGCACGATGTCGAAGTCGAGACAATGCCCGGTGTGATTCTGGGTCACCGTAATATCCCGGTGCAGTCGGTCGGCTGTTACATTCCCGGCGGCAAGTTTCCGCTGGTTGCGGCGGCGCATATGTCGGTGTCGACCGCCGATGTTGCCGGGGTGCCGCGGATTGCCGCCGCCACACCGCCGGTCAAGGGTGAGCCGAATGCGGCGGTCATCGCCGCAATCCATTTCGGTGGAGCGCATGAAATCTACATGCTCGGCGGTATTCAGGCGGTCGGCGCATTGGCGCTCGGAACAGAGAGCATTCCGCCGGTCGATATGCTGGTAGGGCCGGGCAATGCCTTTGTCGCCGAAGCCAAGCGGCAGCTGTTCGGCCGTGTCGGCATCGATTTGTTCGCCGGACCTACGGAAACCATGGTAATCGCCGATGACACGGTTGATGCCGAACTCTGCGCCACCGATCTCCTGGGGCAGGCGGAGCACGGGTTTGATTCCCCCGCTGTCCTGGTCACCAACAGCCGTGCCCTGGCGGAAGCGACGATGCTTGAAGTCGAGCGGCTCCTCAAAATCCTGCCGACGGCGAAAACCGCTTCCGTCAGCTGGCGCGATTATGGCGAGGTGATCCTGTGCGGGGATTATGGGGAAATGCTGAGCGTGGCGAATGAGATCGCTTCTGAGCATGTGCAGGTGATGACGGACCGGGATGACTGGTTCCTCGAACATATGGTGAATTACGGTGCCCTGTTTCTGGGCCCTCGGACCAACGTCTCCAATGGCGATAAGGTCATCGGTACCAACCATACGCTGCCGACCAAGCGGGCCGGGCGTTATACCGGCGGGCTATGGGTCGGTAAGTTTCTGAAAACCCACAGCTATCAGAAGATTCTGACCGATGAGGCGGCGGTTTTTGTCGGCGAATACTGCTCGCGGCTCTGCGTCCTCGAAGGATTTGCCGGCCATGCCGAGCAGGCAAATATCCGGCTACGCCGCTATGGCGGGTTGAATATTCCCTATGGTGGTGCCGCCGCATACCGGGAAAGCGGTGGCTGAGGCGGAACGGATGCAGTCGCTTCCGATCACGCCGTCATTCCGCCTGGATGGGAGACGGGCATTTGTTGCCGGCGCCTCGCGTGGCATCGGACTGGCGTTGGCAGCGGCGCTGGCCGGAGCCGGCGCTGAACTGGTCATCGTCTCGCGCCGAAAAGCCGCGATACAGGGCGCTGCTGATCGATTGCGGGACGCGGGATATTCGGTCCGGGCGGAAGCGCTTGATATCACCGATCAGCCGGCGGTGCGGGCGTTTTTCGCCACTGAGGACCGTTTTGACGTGGCGGTGAACTCAGCCGGAATGGCAAAACACGCGCCGGCGATGACAACGGATCCGGATTGGTATGACCAGGTGATGGCAGTCAATTGCCGGGCGGCGTTCTTTCTGGCACGGGAAGCGGCGGCGGCGATGCGCCCTCGGGCAGGCTCCATCATTCAGGTCTCGAGCCAGATGGGTTTCACAGGCGGCGAGGATCGGGCGGTCTATTGCGCATCCAAGCATGCGGTCGAGGGAATGACCAAATCGATGGCGATTGAGTGGGGCCGGTACGGGATCCGGGTGAACACCATCTGCCCGACTTTCGTACGTACGGAACTGACGGCGGACACATTTGCGGATGCCGGGAAGGTGGCTTGGATCGAATCAAAGATCAAGCTCGGCAGGGTAGCCGAAGTCGAGGATCTGATGGGTGCGGTGGTGTTTCTGGCCTCCGACGCGTCGGCGATGGTGACCGGCACCCATCTTCTTGTCGATGGCGGATGGACGGCCGGCTGATGCGCCGCTCCGGGGGTCATTGAAATGGGACGGGTCACCTCAGCCGAGGTCGCGCGCGCCGCCGGTGTCAGCCAGTCGGCGGTCAGCCGGGTATTTACGTCAGGTGCGCCGGTGTCGGTCAAGACCGCGGAACGGGTCAGGAAGGCGGCGGGCCGGCTCGGTTACCGGCCGAATGCGCTGGCGCGTTCGCTGATCACCGGTGAGTCCAGGATCATCGGTCTGGCGATGGCAGAACTCGACAACCAGTTTTACCCGGAAATCCTGAAACTGCTCTCATGCGGGCTGCAGGAGTCGGGATATCATATCCTTGTTTTCATGGCGTCCGGCGACGATACGGAAACGGAAACCGTTATTTCCGAACTCCTCGACTATCAGGTGGATGCGCTGATCGCCGCCTCCGTGGCATTGACCACACCGCTGGCTGAGCGCTGCCGCGCCCAGGGCATACCGGTGCTGCTTCTGAACCGGCATCAGGGCAATTCCGGTCCGCCCTCGGTCGCATCCGACAATGTCGGCGGTGCCCGGCGGATGACGGAGTTTCTGCTGAGGGTCGGGCATGAGAGAATTGCCCATATTTCCGGATGGCAGGGATCATCCACCGGACGCGAGCGCAGACAGGGATTCCTGCAGGCGCTGGCCGCGGCCGGTCGCAGCGCTGCCGCCTGTGTGGATGGAATGTTCGACCAGGAAATCGTGCGGAGGATTACCCGGGAGTTATTCACTGCCGGAGATATCAGGCCGGACGCGCTTTTTGTCGGCAGTGACAATATGGCATTCGCGGCAATGGATGTGCTCCGGTTTGAACTCGGGATCCGGGTGCCGGAAGAGGTCTCGGTGACCGGCTTTGATGATGTTCCGATGGCGGCCTGGCCCGCCTACAGCCTGACAACAATGCGGCAACCTCTGGATAAAATGATCCGGGAAGCGGTCCGCCACATTACCGGCTGCATCGGAAATCCGTCGACGGAACCCCCGCAGATCCGGCTGAAATGCGACCTCTGTGTAAGGGGATCCTCGCGTCCCCTGAGTAGAATGGAAGAGAAAAAGTGAAGAAATATTCGGATTTTACGGATTTCATCCTCGGCATCACGCACGAGATCTGGGAGCAGCGGCATGTCTCCTCGCTGCGTCAACTCTATGCCGAGGATATCCCGGTGCGTTCGCCATCCTCCGTGGTTGTGGGCAACGAGAATGTGATCGCCGCAACCCTGGCGACACTGAACGAGTTTCCCGACCGGCAGCTTTTCGGAGAGGATGTGATCTGGGACCGGACAGGCGGGAATAGCTGGCTGTCTTCGCATCGGATATACTCAACCGCAACGCATCTCGGAGAAGGCGCGTTCGGCCAGGCGAGCGGTAAAAGAGTCGGCTACCGGATTATTGCCGACTGCCATGCCGAGGCGTGCCCGGAGCGCGGCTGGAAAATCAATGACGAATGGCTGGTCCGTGATCTCGGTGCAATCACCCGCTGCCTGGGGATGTCGGCGGAGGAATTTGCCTTGATCTGGCTGGACAATCAGGAGTTGGATCCGAGTGAAGTCCGGTTTGCAGGTCACCGGCCGGGCGACGGCACCAAGGGTCCCTATCAGGGACAGGGCAATCAATCCGGGATTGGCCGCGCATATGGGGAATTGCTGCAAAGCATCATGGGTGATGACTTGTCAGTGATAAAAACCCGATATGACCGCGCCTGCGAGATGCAGCTTCCCGGCGGCGGCGCGGCACATGGTATCGATCAGTGTGAGGCATTCTGGTTTTCCCTGAAATCCGCCTTTCCGCGTGCCGAGTTCGAGTTGCGGCATATCATCGGACGGGAGGATGCCGGAATGCCGCCCCGGGCCGCCATCCGCTGGAGCCTGACGGGGAAGCATGATGGGTACGGGATGTTCGGTGAGCCGTCCGGCGCCGAGGTTCATGTCATGGGAATCTCGCATGCTGAATTCGGCCCCAGGGGTCTCAGGCGCGAATTCATTCTGTTTGATGAAGTTGCCATCTGGCAGCAGATTCTGATCGGTGTGGATACACATGAATCAGGTAATGCACAGTAAGGGAGATTAACATGCCGCAGGTTGATATGGAGTCACGGATCGTTCGCTATGGCGAGCTGATTCCCTGTCGAACCGCCTTCATCGATACCCACACACCGGGATCTGACCGGAAGGAGAATTTCACCATTCTTGGTTCCGGGGTTTCGGAAAACCCCGATCAGCATGTGCATATTGATGAAAAACCCGGCTTCAATGTCGGGGCCGCCGGGCAGCCTCCGAAATGCCGGAACTCGCTGCATTCACACCGCACAGCCGAAGTGTTCTATGTGCTGAAAGGCAGATGGCGCTTTTTCTGGGGCCGCTGGGGGACCGCCGGTGAAGTGGTGTTGGAAGAAGGTGATATCTTTGACATTCCGACGGGAATTTTCCGTGGATTTGAGAATATCGGTAACGAATACGGCATGTTGAAAGCGCTGCTCGGAGGCGACGACGCCGGCGGCGGAGTCATCTGGGCTCCGCAGGTGATCGAGGATGCGCGTCAACATGGTCTGATCCTGGCGGAAACCGGTCGTCTTTATGACAGTAAAAAGGGACAGTCGCTGCCGCCGGGAACAGGACCGATGCCGCCGCTGTCAGAGGATGAACTGGCAGGTTTTCCGGAACTGCCGGTCGATCAGGTGGTGCCGCGTTTCGTCGCCCGCCGCTGGGACATGATGGCACTTGCCGCGCACGGGCCGGCACCGGTGATCGGTGAGCATGCGATGATTACCGACCGTCCGGGTTTCGAGGTTGATTTCATTTCCGCGACATCGATTCCCGCCGATCCCTATGAGAGTTCCCGGCATGAGATCCTGATGGTGCGCGAGGGTCACTGGAAATTCGCCTGGAATGGTGGCGCCACCATTCTTGCTCCCGGCGACACCTGCGCGGTGCCGCCCGGAACCGAGCGCTCGCTGCGGCCCGCCATGTCCGGCCGGGCCGGCATGTTCCGTGTCCGCAGCACCGATGATCCGGCCGGTCCCACTTGGGGAATGGCACAATAAAGGGGAAGTTGAATGGCTGTTAAATCGACCCATGTCGGCAGTCTGCCGCGCAGCCAGACCGTCGTCGATATGATCTTCGCCCGCGAGCGGGGCGAAGAAACCGATATCAGCGAATTCGATGCGGTCATGACAGCCGCATGTTGTGAAACCGTGCGCCGTCAGGTCGAAGCGGGAATCGACATCGTATCCGATGGTGAGACTTCGAAGATCTCCTATTCAACCTATGTGAAGGACCGCTATACCGGCTTCGGCGGTGACTCGCCGCGAAATGCGCCGGCCGATCTCAAACTCTATCCTGGCTATCTCAGGCGGCTCGCCGATGATGGCGGAACGCCTCAATATTCACGGCCCAGATGCATCGGCAAAATCGAATCAAAAGGGCAGCATGAGTTGCTCAAGGACATTGCCAATCTGAAGGCGGGTATGGCCGAGCATGGTGCGCGGGAAGGTTTTATGAATGCCGCCTCGCCGGGTGTGATCAGCCTGTTTCTCCCGAATGATTATTTCCCATCGCGGGAGAAATATCTCGAGGCGCTTTCGCTGGTGATGCGGGAGGAATACCGGACCATCGTTGACGCCGGGCTGTATCTACAGCTCGACTGTCCCGATCTGGCCCTGTCGCGCCACATGCTGTTTGCCGACTTGTCGGATGCCGAGTTCATCCGCATCGCCGAGGCGAATGTGGCGGCACTGAATGCGGCACTGGAAGGCATCGACCCGTCGCGGGTCCGCGTCCATATCTGTTGGGGCAATTACGAAGGGCCGCATGTCTGTGACATCGCAATGGAGGAGGTCTTTTCGACTTTGATGCGGGTCAATGCGGACTTCGTGCTTTTCGAGACATCAAACCCGCGGCATGCCTATGAATGGGTTGTTTTCAGGGACCGGTTCGACGAAATCCCTGAGAATAAAATCCTGGTGCCGGGAGTGATCGACAGTACCACCAATTTCGTGGAGCATCCGAAAACCGTCGGGCAGCGCCTTGAGCGTTTTCTTGAATTCGTGCCCGAGGATCGTCTGATTGCCGGCAGCGACTGCGGTTTCGGCACATTCGCGGGATTCGGTGCCGTGGACCCGGAGATCTGCTACGCCAAATTGGCGGCGCTGGCCGAAGGCGCGCGCTCTGCCGGACAATGACGGAGCCGCTGCTCCTGATTCCGGGGCATATGTGCGATGCCAGACTCTTCCGCCACCAGATCCGGTCGCTCTCCGCGTCCGCAACGCTGCATCTCGCGCCACCGCTGAGGGAGAACAGGATCAATGCGACCGCCGCATCGATCCTGCAGCGGGCGCCGCCGAGATTCGCTGTCGCCGGGCTTTCATTCGGTGGCATCGTGGCAATGGAAATGCTGCGACTTGAACCGCGGCGGATCACCGGACTCGCACTCATCGACACCAATCATCTGCCCGAAAGTGCCGAGGCCGCCGAGGCAAGGTGTGGCCGCCTCCGCCGTGTCCGCCAGGGTTATCTCGAAGAGGTGATGCGCGATGAGATGAAGCCGGCCTATCTTGCCGAAGGGCCGCGAAAGGCGGAGATTCTGGAGCTTGTCATGGATATGGCGCTTGGCCTCGGTGCGGAGATTTTCGAGCAGCAGTCGCTGGCATTGCTCGGCCGGCACGATCAGACAGAGACGCTGCGCCGGGCAGATACCCCCTGCCTGGTGATGTGCGGGCGCGATGACCGGTTGTGCAGCGTGGAGCGGCATGAAGAGATCGCCGCATTGGTTCCGGGTGCCGAACTCGAGGTGATTCCTGAAGCGGGCCACCTGTCGGTTCTGGAACAGCCGGGTGCTGCCAATCAGGCACTGAATTCCTGGCTGCGGCGGCAATGACAGCGGAGAAGAGCTATGCATGAAATGACCGGGAAGCTGTTCGCGGCTCTACGCCGGGTGGATACACCCACGATCTGCAATGCGGTGGAAGTGGCGATGCGCCGGCGGGGTTTTGACAATTACACCAAGGCACAGATGTGCAGCACCCCGGAGTTGACGGAACCCATCATCGGATTTGCGCTGACGGCGCATATCCGCGCCAAATCTCCGCCCGCGGAGAGCGCGGAATCCATCCGTGTCAAGCGCATGCAGTATTACGATTATGTGGCCGGACATCAGCGCCGCCCTTCGGTTATCGTCATCGAGGACCTCGATGCGGATGCCGCATGCGGAGCCTATTGGGGGGAAGTCAATGCCACCCTGCACAAAGCCTTCGGCCTGAAGGGCGCCATTACCAACGGCGTGGTGCGCGACCTCGGCGCATTGCCCGCCGATTTTCCCATTCTGGCCGGATCGGTCGGCGTCAGCCATGCGCATGTCAGGGTCGTCGACATCGCCAAGCCGGTCAGCATTTTCGGCATGTCGGTGACTCCCGGCGACCTGATCCATGCCGACCAACATGGCGCTCTGGTGATTCCCGCCGACCTTTTACCCGAATTGCCGGATGCGATTGACCGGCTCGAGAGCGCCGAGAGCCTGATTCTGGATGCTGCGCGGCACGCCGAAAATTTCGGATTTGCCGAGTTCAAAGCCGCTTGGCAGCGTTTCGAGGATGCCAGAATTTGAGCCGATCCGCCGCCCGGCACGTATCGCCATAAGGACAATTTCGGCACGGCGTCAGCGACCTGCACATTCCTCCAATGATTGCAGGCAGAGATCGACGCTTTCCTGCGGGCGGGTGACATCGAATGGCAGACAAATCAGTTCAAGCCCGTCGAAGAAGCGGTAACGCAATTGGCTCCGAAATTGGTCGGAACGGGGATAGACCAGCGCCACCGCATCGCATCGGTGGAGTTTCCCGTATGCATACAGCTGGTACATGTCCGCCTGATCGATTCCATGCTTGGCATCGTCGCCGAACCCTTCAATATTTTTCCATTTGGTGTCGAGTATGAACCTGACACGTCCACCGTCCTTCAACGCGATATCCGGCTTGGTCGTGAACGCTCCTTTGCCATTGATCGTGGCCAGTTTCTCCTGCGGATGCTGCACAGCCACCCGGTAACGCTGCTGGAAGCGGGAAAAGCTGTGCGCGACGAAGTTTTCAAACACTTTCTCCATCGGGAACAGCAGGGATATGTTGGTATGCTTTCCCGAGAAGGTTGTGAGTCCATGGTTGAACAGAAACAACCCGACCCACCGCATCACCGGCGCATACAGACGCATGCACCGGTCCACGTGATGGCGCTCCCAGTCCGCCTGAGGATTGACGGTCGCGGGCACATTCTCGAACGCTGCATGCGCACGCTGCAGCAGACGCGTATTCTCGTCGCTCCGTATCGCCGGCGCCAGCCTGGCAAGCGCAGTGCGAATCAACCGATTGGCCGGCCGGTTGACGCTCAGCACGTCATGCGCAACGAAAAACCGGGCTGCGTTGGAATGGTTAGTGCGCAGTTGCTCGCGGAATAGCAGCCGTCCCCGCAGACAGGGCAGGTTTTCCTCAATCGGTATGTATCGCCGCGCCAGCCCGGATCGGGCGAGTGCGTTCACGGATATGAGGAATTGGCGGACAAAAATATCGAGCATCGGAAAGTGCCGCATGGCGCGGATACCGCTTTCCGGCAATGATTTGTTGAATCCGCGCCAACAACGCAGCATTCTCAGAAATGCCCTGCGGGTTTTTTCGTGGCCCGGATCCGTTTCACCGCCGAGGTCGATCTTCGGGAGAATCTCGCAGACAAGCCCGCGCCGGGTCGTGATGATACCCACATGGCTGCCCGCAGCCAATTCGCCGCCCTTATCCTTGAGCACCGTTGGAACCAGTGGCTTCAGTTCGGCGACATCCTGCCGGGTTAATTGCTTCCCGAAGCCTTCATGTTCTCTGATGGTAATGACACCGGACATCAGCCCTGTTCCGCTTCGTCCGCCCCATCGTTTTGATAAATTTTCAGGTATTCCTCCGCCTTACTCCACGCAGGTTTATCATCCGGCAATCGTTCGAAAATATTCGCCGCTTCGGCCAACGGCTCCTTACCCAATTGCAAAACCGGCCCGCTCTTTTCCGTGACAAATGCGTTTTTTCCCAACACTGCCCGGACCTTCTCCCAATCATCGAAGAAATATTCCTGCAGCAGCGGAAAGATGCGATTCCGCATCACCTCGGAAAGCTGTTCGATTGTATCCACATTCAACAGGTAGCTGTGTCCGATCTGATGCTCGCGGTCGAGCAGCACCCGTACCCGCTCATTGATGGCGTTCAGCAGCAGCGTGCAATTAACCCCGCCCACATTCTGACCGATTTCCTTGTGCTCCGGCTCCGGCATCATTTCGACAAAGGTGAAGCGCCTTCTCAACGCCGTGTCCAGCAGTTGAATCGAGCGATCAGCCGTATTCATTGTGCCGATGATGTGGATGTTATTCGGAATGCCGAAAAGATCGCCCGAATAGGGCAGCGTCACATGGGTTTCATCGACGGCACCGATTCGCCGCGACTCCTCGAGCAGCGTTATTAACTCGCCGAAAATTTTGGCGATATTGCCACGGTTGATCTCATCGACAATCAGAACAAAGCGTTCGCTCGGACGCTCTTTGGCCGCCGCAACCAGTTGTCTGAAGATGCCGGGGCGCATCTCGTAATGCAATGCGCCATGCGACCCGAGAACCGGTCGGATACCCTCGATGAAATCCTCATAGGTGACACTCTGGTGAAACGTCACCATGGCGATTTGGCCGGTGCCTGTCTTCGGATCAAACCGCAACTCTTCAAAGTCTTCACCCGCGACGATCTCAAGACTGAGGCCCCGCGTCCGCCATGTCTTCCCCGTTCCCGGCGGCCCATAGAGAATCTGATTCAGTGGAAAATGCGTCTCCACGGGTTCAGCCGCAACCGCATTGTCGGACTCATAAGATTGCTCCAGCCCCAACCCATCCAGCAACTCGAAAGTCGGAGCATAGGTCGGTGCCTGCCGGAACGAACCTAAGGTCCCCGGTCCAGCGCGACTGAAACCCTTCATCGTCGTGGCATTCGGCAGGGAACCCCGCTGCTTGTTTATCCACACGACATGCAGTCGTTGGGACTGCTCGAACTCGCCCTGATACCCGTTCCTGTAGACAACGCCGATGCCGCGGCCTTCCCGCCTCCTGAACCTGACCAGCACAATGTCGCCGGGTTTTGGGTCTGATAGTGGATAGCGCTCACTTTCATGCCGACCGACGGTAAAGACATGATTGTTGGCCTCGAATTCATCCCAATGGTCTTTGTCCTCGTTGGTCACATTCGTGCTGACCTGGAAGACACTGCCGGCATCAATGTTCCACTTCTTGGAATTCTGAAGAAAGGCAAAGAAGTTCGCTTCGAATAAGCTGCAACCGGGGAATGCTCCCCGGACTTTGTCCATCAGCGCCTTATATTGTTCCAGATCGGCACTATCAGGCACCGCATCAACGAAACCGAGCAACTTTGCCTGCCGGTCAAAAGGAAGAAACTCATGCGGGTTCACAAGGAACAGCGCTTGTGTGAGTTTTTGGGTTGCTATGTTGTTTAACTTCAGCGCTTCCGAAAACTCGTCCAGTTTGATGGATTCGATACCGGCAACCGCAACACGAAACAATCTCCAGAGAAGCGCCGGATCAAAAGTTTTGCCATTGTGAAACAGCGTGTTTACCCCGGGGGGTATCGGAAATATGAATGCGTCGTCCAGTTCGAGATCAATCGAACTGCGGATGTTGAATGCGTCCGATATGCTCGGATAGACCCGTTTCCTGGCGGCACTGGTTTTGCTGTAGCTAGCCTCAATAACCAACGACCGCAATTGATGTGACTCCACCTTCGGGAACGGAGCG
>JAPOXR010000022.1 GCA_026706985.1 Paracoccaceae bacterium
ATTGGGATCCGACAGTGGAGGACCTCAAAATCGAGGATTTACTGTCGAAGACGGGTCTAGCCGGCCTCCGCATACATCCCGAAGCGGAAATCTAAAGAGTGCCGGCGGGGACGGTCAGTTGGACGCGGAACCGTCATGCGCTGTCGCGTCGGAAAAACCGGGTAAAACGGTTGAACGGTGAGATCGGGCACGGAATCCGGTTGGAGATGGCCCGGAAAGGTGAACCGGTTGAGGACAGCCAATCCCTCAATTCGAAACAGGAGGGGAATGGATGGATGGAAGCATATCAAAGTCGGCAGCGTCAAATGGATGGGAGAGTCGGCCACCTTCGCAGGAATATCTGGGGCTGCCGGACCATGCGCGCCAGGATAGATGATCTTTTGGCAGCACACCCCGTGAAGCTGGGCTCGATTGCCGGGCGGCTTCAGGTCAGGGTGCTGCTTTCAACTTTTCCGCGCAGGACCTCCGGTCAGATCAGCAGGAAAACGGTGAGTTCGTCATCCGTATCAGCCCGCATGAGGTGAAACACCGTCAGCGCTTCACGCTTGCCTATGAACTGGCACACTGCCTGCTGCACCGGGAGCGCATTGACGTGCAGGGCGGGTAGTCAGACGTCCTGCTCCGCACCCCGAACCAACCGGTTGAAATTGAGTACGAGGCCAACCGCCTTGCTTCTGACCTCGTGATCCCGTCCGCTGAGCTTGTCAAAGCCACTGCGGATTACGCCGGGCCGGCGACAAGTGAAGTGATTGAGGACCTCGCCCGGCGCTTCGGTGTCTCCACGGCGGCGATGGAACTCAGGAAGACCGCCTTATCGTCGGGGTGCCGGTTTTCAAACAGTTGTCCGAGAGTCTCGCTGGATTCTCACCTTGATTGTCGCTCACCAGCCGAGTTCGCTGTGCGAGCCGATGCGCACCAGATCGAGGTGTTCGGAGTCTGGCTTGCAGTAGATCAGCACCAAGTCGGGGCGGACATGGCAGTCCCGGTGGTCCTTCCATTGCCCGCCCAGCGCGTGGTCGCGGTGGCGCGGCGCGAGCGCCCGGTCTTTTGCCAACTCGGCCACAATGCGCGCAAGCTCGGCATCGACGGTCCTGGCGAAGCGGCCTCTTCTTTCGCGCCGGTAATCCCGTTTGAAGACCGCGGTCCGCCTAATCGTCCGCATGGAGGTCGGCCATCAGGCCGTCGACGTCGCCGACCGTGATTAGTTCGCCCCTGTGCGCGGCCTCCATCGCCGCGACGGTCTCCGGGTTCGGCACCAGGGGTTCGAAGGGCAGGCGCTTTTCGGCCGCGATCCGCACCATCATCAGGCGGAAAGCGTCGGAGACGGTGAGGCCAATCGCGTCGAGCACGGCGACGGCCTCCTCCTTAGTCTTCTCGTCGATGCGGGCGCGAACGACGGTGTTCATGCCTAGATTCTCCTCATTGGGCCACAATGTAGCCCAGCATGGCAGTGGATGTCCATGCCGTGCATCAACCCCGATCGGCGGTCAAATCGGCTGCATTGGCTGGTTCCGGCTTTGCGGGCTGATTTTCGGTTGCGTTGATTTTTCTGCGGCGCGGTCTGGCGGCTGACCGGCCGGGACGGCGGGGATTTCCGGCGCCGCGCGGCGGGGGATTTGCCGGCTGAGCAGCTACATTCCCGGTTCCAGTGCTGATGGATTGATCCGTTGGGCATGCCCAACGGATCAAAAGTCGGCAGAACGCCACCTGAACAACAAGCCGATGGAGGCGACCGTAGCGGGCATGGTCGGCGGGCGTCTCACCTACAGGACGTTGAAGGCCGGCAACGGGCTGCCGTCCGACGCGAGTCCACGTCGGTGACGAAACTTGCGTGACCTTCATTGGTCCGTCACGTCGCAATTGCTGGATTGACCAGCCTCCAATGCCAAAAGAGCAGCAATCTCACGGGCATAAAGCTCCTTCATGCCGAGATAGACCTTCTTGTAGTCACTTGCGCGAGTCGGTGGATCGCGCAGAAACTTGGTGACGCGACTGTTGTATCGGGTGATCGTTGAAATCGCTTTCAGAGCGCCGCTAGTCGTGCAGACGTTGATACCGTCATAGGTTTTGCCGCATATGTTTCGCTGGACTCTGAAGAATTCGTCGTGAAAGTCTTCTGACGGATCTTCACCTGCTTCCTTCAATTCGGCGACAGTTTCATCCCAACGGTCTGTGACGCACCGCTGCATGAACGCATCATGCTCAATAACTGCCTTGCGCACATCGTCCAACTCGGTGGACTCCGAACGAACATGCTTTGCAAACACGCTTGCGACAGATGCAGCAGACGCCAAAGTCTTGAATTTCATGAGAACCATCTCCCAAAGTTGATTGCCGACGCCGACGGGAGCCGGGCTGTTGCGAACATTCTCCAAGAGAAGTGACCCTGCCCATTCTCCCGGACGCAGGGAGCTACCCTTTGCCACGATCGGACTTATTCAGCAGGCAGCCTGGCGCAGAGTTCGGTTTGGAGAACTGTTCGCTTGATCAGATTCAGAGAATCCGTTTGGCAGAGTCACGAGTCGAGTCTTCGAAAATGCCCGTCTTAGCAGGATAGACAAACGGAGACGGCCAATGCCAGAAGTCGGGCTGACAGCAATCAAGGCAATTCATAGTCGGCAGAAGTGCTCAAAGGAGAAACGAGTCTCATGGCCAAGAAATTTCGTGCACAAAAAAGCGTCGACTTCACCATTGAGGAAAATGGCGGCGTTTTCGGGCATTTGCGAATTAGACCAAATGCCATTCTATGGAAACCGAAGAACGGACAGCGTTACTATAGTGTGAAGAGTGAAGAATTTGCAAAGTTGGCCGAAAGTGCCAAGGTCACTACGCTCCAGTAGGCTAGAAAGACGGGTTGCGTCCGCTGGCAAACCTGGCCGTCAAGGCGAACAGAGAACAGATGTGAGGTTGGATGATGCGCGGGTCAGGGATCGGGTGGCGTGTCGTGTACCCTGAACGAGATTGGGCCAAGGACTTTGCGGTGGAAGGCTGGGTCGCGGGTCATCAAGCGGCGGATCTGCACGTCTCGGCAGTTGGGGAGGCTGAGATGCGCAGCGGGGTTGCGGCTCTGCCCGCTTGGCGGCGCCGGGAAGCGCTTGCTCTGGCGATCGAGGCGATTCTGCGGGAGGATTTTGAGGATCGGGTGCTGCCCTTCGACAGCGCAGCCGCACGCGAGTACGCCGATATCGCTGCCTCCCGCCGTGCTGCTGGTCACCCGGTCGCGCCGGCCGATTGCCAGATCGCCGCTATTGCGCTTTCGAGATCTGACAATCGTGATGCGGAACGTTCGGGACTTTGCCGAAATGGAGATAGAACTCGTCAATCCGTGGGCCGGCGCGTGAGCCTCACCACCGAAGCGTTCCAGACAAGTACAGGAAAGACGTTGATGAGCACGGATGCCGCAATTAGGGTAATGGAAAGGGCATGACGGCCACTTCCGGTACCATTCAAGGTTCCGGAAACCTGTGTCGTGGAATGCGGGCTCCGTCGTGCGGAAAGGGAAAAGTCGTTCGGCCTGAAAGGAAACCTGGCAAGGAAGATGATACTCCTCGCAGGGACTATTCAGTAGCCCCATCAATATCCCGGGGAAGTCGTGAGGAAATATTCATCCGGTGAGCATAGAGTGCTTCCAGCACGACCGCATCCTTACCTTCCAATCGAAAGAACACCGAGACGGGAAAGTGCTTCAGGCCGCACTTTCGAAACTCCCTGTCGTCGATATGGGTATAGACAGCGCAGGTCAGCGGCCTGGCAGAGATGAGGCGGATGCAGTCCTCGATCTGATCGACGAATTTCCGGGCAATCGGTGAACCGGCGCGCGCCCGGTAGCTGGCAGTAATGTCGAGAAGCTGACGCTTGAAGAGTGCGCTGCGAATGATCGTCGGCATGGCAACCTATTCGGATGCGGCCTTGCGGGCGTCGGCCAAATCGTCATCACGCCACGGTGCATATTCGTTCTCAAACAGGGATTGAACAAGCAGCGCCCGCACGTCGCCTTGCCCGGATTCCAGCGTTCTTTCCATATGGCGGCGAACCAGATCACGAATGAATTCGCTAGGGGTTTCGTACAGCGCGCCTTTGCCGGTGATCCCGCCGACATAATGTGCCAGCGGATCGGGCAGCGTCGTGTTGAGGCGCTTAACCACTCTGCTTGTACGGGTGCCATTCATAGCTGGACCTCCTGTTTCTACTATGATCAGATTCTCATATTTGCGCGCTGGACGTCAACCAAACACGATCTTAACGCGCAGATATGCTGATTTCAGCTATTTTTACCTTGAAGCCTTTCTTGACCCTGCAGCCTCAACTCATGCGCTGAACGGGAAGGAGGTGGCTGGCAAGACAATGAACGCCAACCCCCGCATGATTATTGATGCAATCAGAGCCTATCGAGCCAGTCGAGTGCTGATTCCGATGTATTTGGACGCAATTCCGGAATTTGCACTTGGCGCTTCCAATCCCCTGGGACCCGAACGGTGTAAGCGGGTTGGCAAGCCGTGTGGGCGCAGTAAGTCGGACGGGGTAATCGCGCCGAAGTTCATAGAATCCGATCGTTTCAACTTACAGAACGGGCGACAGGTGGCTCGGCTATACGGCACGACGGAACCATTACATTTGGTCTGCCTGTCGATTTGCTTCTGCCTGCCCGACTATCGTGATGGCGATTCTAGCGGGTGAGCGCTCGTTGCTAATTGCTTCTGAGAGGGAGGAACAAGCGTCCCGGGATACTGCCCGGCATGATCGATACTTCGAGAATATTATCCGGGAGCTTCCATCAAGGTGCCATCGCTTTGCACTTGTTTTGATTGTTTCTGTTATTTCACCTGATGGCAGTCTCGTGAACTGCTACCGAAAGCCGTGGAAGTTCCCAACGCGGAGAACCCTGATGCCCGATGCTGCCGAGGCGGTCGACTTGACGCGCCGTTCCCCCACACAGGATGAGATGGCCTGTGCGGCCGAAGCTGCAACGGCGCTTACCCGAGTGCGGGCTGTTGACGGCGTTCCCGCGATACAAGGCGAGGACGGTGAGGCCGTGCGGCTGGTACCCGCCGTCGCTGACCTTGTCATCAACCTGTTGGGCGGCGTCGCGGCTGGCAAGGCGGTTACGCTGGTCCCGGCCGGTGCCATGCTAACGACTGGGCAGGCCGCAGACATTCTGAACGTCTCGCGTCCGCATCTCTCCAAGCTGCTCCGCGACGGCGAAATCCCGTTTATCCCGGTCGGCTCGCACCGGCGCGTGATGCATACCGATCTCATGGCTTACAAGAACCGGCGCGATGCCGCACGCAACGCGGTGCTCGACGAACTCGCCCGTCTCGGGCAGGAGTACGATGCATCTTGACGGCTGTCTTGAATCGTCCGGTCGTCGTCCTTGATGCAAATGTCTTGTTTCCGTTTCGAACACGGGACATCCTGCTGCGCTTCCATCATGCGGGCCTGTTCCAAGCCCGATGGACCGAGCGGATACTCGACGAATGGACGCGGAACCTGCTCGATTGGAAACCGCATCTGGAGCGCAGCGTCCGTTCGCAGCGGCGCGCAATGGCGGAACAATTCGAAGATGCGCTGGTTATCGGTTACGAACCGCTGGTCAGGACACTCGATCTTCCCGACGCTGGCGACCGCCATGTCCTTGCGGCAGCGATCCGTTGCGGCGCGGCGTACATCGTTACCGATAACCTGACTGATTTTCCCAAAGAGGCTCTCGCCGGGTTCGATATTGAGGCGATCGCCGCCGACACGTTTCGGCTGCAGATTGCCGAACTCCACCCCTCCGAGGCGCTTGCGGTGCTCCGCGCCCTGCGGGTTCATTACCGCAATCCGCCCTTCGGGAAATGTCATTCATAATCCGCCTTGCAGACGGGCGTGTCTCGCCCCGGCGGACCGATTGCGGCAAAGACTCCCGGGGAAATTCCAAAACTCTGATTGATCCCGCTGACGACCCTTACTGTTCTGGTCGCCAAAGTCCGGTCTTCAAACTCGGTGATTTCGGAGACAAAATTGGTGCCGATTGCCTGCCGGTTGCCATCAAGGCTGATCATTCCGTTCGGTGCCTCCAGTTCAAGCGCCGCAAGGCAGGCGCGGAAGGCGGCATGACCGTCGGAAAGATCTCCCCCGACCTTGTCGACGCATGTCAGTGCCGCGGTGGTGGCGGTGAAATAACCGGTGGCAGGAATTGATGGGCTGGAAAATCTCTGTTCCGGTTCGAATTCATCCCTGTACTCCTTGATGAATTTCCGCCAACCCGGATCGTCCCAGCTATCCGCCTGCGGTCCCGCGAACGGTACCCCGAGGAGCGCCTCACGGGCCGGTCCCACGGCAGTGAGCAGAGTGGTATCTACCATGATTGTGCCGCCGATCAGATGCGCGTTGCCGCCGGCCTGCAGATACTGCCGCACGAAATTCAATGCGTCGCCACCGGCGAGGCCGAGGTAAACCGCGTCAATATCCTCCCCGAGCGCAGCTATGACCGAGGCAAAGTCACTTGTTCCCGAAGGCACCCAGATTCGCTTCGTGATTTTCCCGCCCGCACGGCAGAATTCAATGATCAGGCCGAATGTCTGCGCATATGCGAACGGATAATCCTCGCTGACCAAGGCAATCTTCCGGTAGCCCTTCTCGTTGAAAATATAGTCCCCGAGGCCGGCCGACCATTGGGCTGCATCCATATTGAAGCGGAAGAAATTCACGGCTGGATCGACGAATGTCGTTTCCGGCGCGGCGGAGATGCCGTTGATGATCGTGACCTGGGGCTGCTTTCCGGCAAAATCCCTCAATGCGATCCCGGCTGATCCGGAGACCGGCCCGATCAGAATTTCAACCTGTTCCTGTTCAACCAACCTCGCCGCTGCCCTGACAGCATCGTCGGGGCTGGCATCGGTGCCGGTGATGACGGGCAGAATTTCGCGTCCCCCGGCTGTTCCACCGAATTGCGACAGTGCGACATTGAAACCGCGCAACGCTTCCTCACCCAATGCCGCATAGGGTCCCCGCTGCACGGCTAGCACGGCAATCTTCAGCGGCTCGGCGGCGGATGCCGCCGCTGCCAGCAGGGTACAGGCCAGCAACATGGCTGGATATTTCATACACTCCTCCCGCCTGCGGATTCCCAAATCCTCCGCAGCGCAGGAACAAACAAATTTCTCTTACGCAGGTCAATCCTTCCCGGGCAGAAAACGTCTGGCTTCATAACTGCCCGGCTGCGTATGCTTGAGCTGGTTTGAGCGGCGCGCGGGGCTTGTATCCTTATGGGTCAATGCCTAGAAGTCCGCTGCCGGACCGGATGGGCACAGGGTGAATCATGGCAAAAGCGATGCGGGCGAAACCGACGAATATGTTGGTATGGATTCTGATTGGACTGCTTGTACTGGGTTTGGCCGGGTTCGGAATAGGCGGATTTTCGAGCTCCGTTCAGGCGATCGGTTCGGTCGGCGATGAGGAGATTACGGTCGATGATTATCTTCAGGCGTTGCAGAGTGAAATCAATGCGTTCGCCCGATTCACCGGCCAGCGCATAACGCCGAGCGAGGCCATCACCTTCGGTTTGCAGCAGCGGGCGCTGCAGACACTCGCTTTCCAGGCGGCACTGGATAATGAGGCGGCGGAAGTCGGAATCTCCGTCGGCGATCAGGTTGTGCTCGATGAGATCATGCGGTTGCCGCAATTCGGCGGTCTTGACGGCAATTTCAACCGCGACGCCTATGAGTTTTACCTGGAGCGGAATGGATTGACGGCGGCTGAGTTTGACAGCGCGGTCCGCGGTGCGCGGACGCGTGAATTGCTGCAGCTTGCGGTCGGAGGAGGTATTGCGCCTTCGGGCGCTTTTGTCGACACCCTGACCGACTATACCCTGACACAGCGCGATCTGTCGTGGTTCAGAGTCGGAACCGATATGCTGGATGGCCCGGCACCGGTCGCCACGGATGCGGAGTTGCGTGATTATCATACCGAAAACCCCGCCGAATTCACGACCCCCGAACAGCGGCATGTGACCTATGCATGGATAACACCGGACATGCTTGCCGACCCGGAATCGGTTACTGAGCAGAGATTGCTCGAACTTTATGAATCACGCGCCGAGACGTATTCGCAGGCAGAGCGCCGCGATGTCGACCGCTTGGTATTTGCTGATCGGAGCGCCGCCGAGTCGGCGAAACTGAGGCTGGAGGCGGGTGAGCTGTCCTTCGATGAATTGCTGGCTGATCTCGGCATTCAGCTGGCGGATATTGAGTTGGGACCGGTCACACGCGCAGAATTGACTGCGGCAGCCGGCGATGTGGTTTTTTCCGAGGAGGAATTCGAAATTGTCGGTCCGGCAGCGTCGGCCCTGGGTCCGGCACTGTTCCGTATCAATGCCATATTGGATGCGCAGCTAACCAGTCTTGATGATGTGCGCGCGGCTTTGGCCGGAGAAATTTCGGAAGAGGATGCGCGGGTCCGGATTTCGGATCACATTTCTGAATATGAGGATCTGCTGGCCGCGGGCGCGACAATAGAAGAACTTGCCTCGGAAACCGATATGGTACGCGAGAGCATGGCCTTTGACAGCGAGAGCAGCGACGGAATCGCCGCATACAGCGGTTTCAGAACCGCGGTCCTTGAGACGGCGGAGGGTGATTTCCCGACTATTCTGGAGTTGGCGGATGGCGGTTTGTTCGCCTTCAGACTGGACCGGATATCACCCCCCGAACTGCAGCCATTCGATACGGTTCAGGAACAGGTGCGGGAAGCCTGGGACGAGTGGCAGCTCGGCATCAGGCTGGCTGCCAAGGCCGATGAACTGGCCGCGGAACTGATGCGGGGCACGGAACTGGAGCTGCTTGATGTCGTTCCGCAGCAGGCACTCGGGATCGACCGCCGAAATTCTGTTCGGGAAGCGCCGCCGGGCCTGGTTGCCGCCGGTTTTTCCGGTGCGGTCGGTGATGCAATCGCTTTCGGTGAGGGTGTGGACCGGGGTGTCCTGCTCATTGAGAATGAGAATCCGCCCGATCTGGAAACCGCGGATGTAAGGGCATTCATCGAATCCGTGGAGCAGCGTTATCGTGCAGGTGCAGGCAGCGATGCTGTTGGGCTCTTCGGCGAAGCGCTGCAGAACCAATATGGCCTGGTTCTCGACCAGACCGTATTGAATGCAGTTCATGCCCAGCTCAATTGAACCATAGGATGATGGCAGTTTCCCCCTCCTATGAAGAGTTTGTGTCTGCCTATGAACGGGGATTGAGCCAGATTGTTCACGCTCCGCTGGCGGCGGATCTGGACACTCCGGTTTCGCTGATGCTGAAACTCTCGGCGGCGGAAAAAAACAGTTTCATCCTTGAATCGGTGACCGGTGGAGAAATCCGCGGACGCTACTCCATTGTCGGCATGAAGCCGGATTTACTTTGGCAGTGTCGGGATGGAGTTGCCCGTATCAACCGTTCCGACGGGTTTGCGGACGATGCCTGGGAAGAGGAACCCGGCGGTCCATTTGCCTCTTTGCGGCGTTTGATCAGCCGCAGTCGGATTTCTCTGCCCGAAGGGATGCCGGCGGCATCCGCCGGTCTGTTCGGTTATCTCGGATACGACATGATCCGGCATGTGGAATCACTGCCGCACGTCAATCCCGACACTCTCGGCATTCCTGATTCGATCCTGATCAGACCGTCAGTGGTGGCCGTTCTCGACGGGGTTAAAGGAGAAGTGACAATCGTCAGTACGGCTTGGGCCGATAGCGGGTTACCGGCGCGTGAAGCTTATGAGCGTGCATGCGGTCATGTGGGCGAGGCCATTGGCAGAATTGAAAGCCGCGGTACTGCGCAGCCACGCAATATCGGCGCCGCGGCGCGGGTGGGTGATGCCGAATCCGATACCAGTAAAGGCACCTATATGCGGGTCGTGGAGCAGGCAAAGCAGTATATCCGGGCGGGCGATATCTTTCAGGTGGTGCCGAGCCTGCGCTGGAAGCTTGAATTCAATCTACCGCCTTTCGCGCTGTACCGCGCCCTGCGCCGGACCAATCCTTCGCCATTCATGTTTTTCTTCAATTTTGATTCTTTTCAGATCATCGGTGCCAGCCCGGAAATCCTGGTGCGGGTATTCGGAAACGAAATCACGGTGCGCCCCATCGCCGGCACCCGGCGTCGCGGCACCACACCGGAGGAAGACAAGCGGCTGGAAGCGGAGCTGCTGGCTGATGCCAAGGAACGGGCGGAGCACCTGATGCTCCTTGATCTCGGGCGCAACGATGTCGGACGGGTGTCGAAAACCGGCACTGTCCGGCCGACGGAACAGTTCATTGTCGAAAGATATTCGCATGTGATGCATATCGTATCCAATGTCGTCGGTGAGTTGGATGCCCGGGAGGACGCTTTGTCGGCATTGCTTGCCGGTTTGCCCGCAGGAACCGTATCGGGCGCGCCGAAAGTCAGAGCCATGCAGATCATCGATGAGTTGGAAACCGTCAAGCGGGGCGTTTATGCCGGCGGAGTCGGTTATTTTTCATCCAATGGCGATATGGATATGTGTATCGCCCTCCGCACGGCCGTTCTGAAGGATAATGCCTTGTATATTCAGGCAGGTGGAGGTGTTGTGCATGACAGCGACCCGGAGGAGGAGTGGATTGAAGCGGTTAACAAGTCTGAGGCGTTGCGGAAGGCCGCGGAAGATGCGGCAATGTTTTCAGGCGGTGAATGATGATCCTGTTGATCGACAATTACGACAGCTTCACATTCAACCTCGTGCAGTATCTCGGCGAACTCGGGTCCAAGGTCACAGTTTACAGGAACGACAAAATCAGCTGTGATGAAGCGCTCGGCATGCAGCCGGTTGCCATCGTCCTGTCTCCCGGCCCATGCGATCCGGACAAGGCCGGCATCTGCCTGCAACTCGTTGCCGCGGCCGCGGCGAAGCGGATTCCGTTGCTGGGCATTTGCCTCGGCCATCAGGCGGTGGCGCAGGCATTCGGGGCAAAGATCATACAGTGCCATGAAATCGTCCACGGAAAAACCGACGACATCCTGCATGAGGGCGCGGTGCCGCTGGCCGGCCTCCCCTCTCCTTTCACAGCGACACGTTATCATTCATTGACTGTGGACCGGGATACGTTACCGACCGGGTTGGAGGTGACGGCCTCGACCGCCGACGGAGTGGTGATGGGGTTGAAACACAGGCAATTGCCGATTTTTGGATTACAGTTTCATCCGGAAAGCATCGCCACACAATTCGGGCACCGGATGCTGCGACAGTTTCTCGAATTTCAAGCGGGCTGACAATGAATGAAAAACTGAAGCTGTATATCACGATTGCATGTGAGCGGCCCTTATCGGCTGCCGAGGCTGAAGCGGCATTTGATATTGTTATGACAGGTCAGGCCAGCGAGGCTCAGATCGGCGGTCTGCTGATGGCGATGCGGACACGGGGCGAGACAATCGGGGAATATGCCGCGGCAGCCTCGGTCATGCGCGCAAAATGCAATCCGGTGAATGCGCCGGGGGACGCGATCGATATCGTCGGCACCGGCGGCGACGGCAAGGGAACCCTGAATATTTCAACCGCTGCGGCGCTCGTGGTTGCCGGAGCCGGCATACCGGTGGCCAAGCACGGCAACCGCAATCTGTCGTCAAAATCCGGGGCGGCGGATGTGTTGACCGGGTTGGGAATCGCGGTCATGGTCGGGCCGGAAGTGGTTGAGGCATCGCTGGCCGAGGCTGGTTTCGGTTTCATGATGGCACCCATGCATCACCCCGCGATGCGGCATGTCATGCCGGCGCGGTCCGAGTTGGGGACGCGGACAATATTCAATATACTCGGGCCATTGACCAATCCGGCATCTGTGAAGAAGCAGTTGTCGGGGGCGTTTTCGCGCCAGTTGCTCCGGCCGATGGCGGAAACGCTTGTGCGTCTGGGAACTGAGCGCGCCTGGCTTGCGCACGGGCGCGACGGGACAGATGAAATCTCGGTGTGCGGACCGACAGATATTGTCGAGCTTGCCGATGGAGAACTGCATGAATTTACTCTGGAACCGGGTGACGCCGGATTGCCGTTGCATAAGATCTCATCGATAACCGGCGGCACGCCGGAGCAGAATGCGGCAGCACTGAGTTCCCTGCTCGACGGATACCGGTCCGCATATCGTGACGCCGTTTTACTGAATGCCGCGGCGGCCCTTCTGGTTGCCGGATCCGCTTCGGATTTGTCGGAAGGTGTTGCCATGGCCAGCGCCAGTATTGACAGCGGCAGCGCCAAGGCGGTTGTGGAAAAGGTTGCCAGGATAACCAATGCGGATCAATCATGACCAATATTCTTGAGCGGATAAGCCGTTACAAGAAGGAAGAAGTCAGGCAGGTCAGGCGAAGGCTGCGGGAGTTGCGGTCCGAAGCGCAACAAGCCCCTTCCGTCCGGGGTTTTCGTGATGCGCTCGTGGCAGCGTCAAGCGGGGGCTACGGGTTAATCGCCGAAATCAAAAAGGCCAGCCCCTCCAGGGGGTTGATCCGGCCGGATTTTGATCCCGTGGAAATTGCCGCCGCTTATCAGCGGGGCGGTGCCGCATGCCTGTCGGTGTTGACCGATGGGCCGAGTTTCCAAGGCTCAACCGAGCATCTGCAATCGGTTGCCAACGCTGTCGACCTACCTGTCCTTCGTAAAGATTTCATGGTTGACACCTGCCAGATTCCTGAAGCCAGGGTGGCGGGTGCGGACTGCATCCTGATCATCATGGCGATGGTCTCGGACAACCAGGCGCAGGAGCTGGAACAGGCGGCGGATGAACTATCAATGGATTGCTTGTTGGAAGTCCACAATGCAGGTGAACTGGATCGCGCAATGCGTTTGGAAACCCGCCTGATCGGCGTCAATAACCGGAACCTGCAGACTTTCGCAGTTTCGACCGATACGACGCTGGAACTCCTGCCCCGCATGCCGGAGGATGTCACGGTGGTTTCCGAATCCGGACTTTGGACCAGGGAAGATCTGGCCGTATTGGCAGAATCGGGCGTGCGCTGCTTTCTCGTCGGAGAAAGCCTGATGCGACAGCCGGATCCGGCGGCCGCGGTTCGCGAATTGCTGCACCAGCCTGTCGCACGGCAATGAGCGATTTCACTCATTTTGATACCGAGGGCCGCGCCCGGATGGTCGACATTTCCGATAAGGATGTCACGCGGCGCATCGCCATTGCGCGCGGTGAGGTGAAATTGTCGGCCCAAACCCTTGAAATGATTAGATCTCAAAAGATCGGAAAGGGCGATGTTCTTGCCGTTGCCCGGCTCGCCGGCATCATGGCGGCCAAGCGGACGGCAGAGATTGTGCCGCTGTGCCACCCATTGCCATTATCCAGCGTTGAAGTTGAGATCCGGGCCATTGACGACCTGGCCCGGCTGGAAATTGAAGCCAAGGTCACTACGCTCGGTAGAACCGGGGTGGAGATGGAGGCACTGACCAGCGTTACCGCTGCCGCGCTTACTGTTTATGACATGGTGAAATCGCAGGACCGCTCGGTTGAACTGAACAATATCCGCCTCCTTTTCAAGGATGGTGGTAAGTCCGGTCGATTTGAGAACCGGTGATGATTTCACCTGCGCAGGCGCTCGCCCGCATATTTGACCTGACACCGCCGCAGCAGACGAGCGAAACCGTCGCCTTGGCCGCCGCTGGCGGCAGGGTGCTTGCCGAAGACATAGTCGCTGCCCGGGCGCAACCGCCTTTCGCCGCATCCGCCATGGATGGTTACGCGGTGCGCAGTGAGGATGCGACCGGTGGGAATTGGCTGCGTATTATCGGCGGGTCGATCGCCGGCCGAGGCTGTGACCAGCCGGTCCGCAGGAATGAGGCGGTGCGGATTCTCACCGGGGCTCCGGTACCGGAGGGAGCCGACCGAATTGTCATTCAGGAGGATGTGTTCGTCGATGGTGACCGGATTCGGATTGCTGAAAATGCGGATCGGAAAAATTATGTCCGTGCCGCCGGCGGCGATTACCCAGCCGGTCAGAAGATATCGGCAAATCAACCGCTTAATCCGGCCCTCATATCCATGGCGGCGGCAATGAATGTGAGCCAGGTCGTGGTCTGGAAGCGGCCTGTCGTGTCAATCATTCCGACTGGTGACGAACTGCGTGAACCCGGTTGCGAATTGAAGGCGCATGAGATCACCGCGTCAAGCGGCTACGGGTTGGCAGCCATGCTTGACAAAGCCGGGGCGGAATCGCGGCTGCTGCCGGTTGCCGCCGACAACCGGGATTCGCTTGTGCGCAGCTTCAAAATGGCGGCTCACTCCGATATGATTGTGTCGCTTGGCGGCGCATCCGTCGGGGATCGCGACCTGGTGGCCGGAGTGGCGGCGGAGCTGGGAATGGATTTGGCATTCCACAATGTGGCGGTTCGTCCGGGCAAACCATTGCTTGCGGGCAGACTTTTCGATGATCCGTTTGTCGGATTACCGGGAAACCCGGTTTCGGCAATGGTCTGCGGCCGTATTTTTCTGGTGCCCGCTATTCACGCCATGCTGCACCGGGGGTGGAAGCCACCCGAGCGGTTCCGCTCCCCACTCGCCGCCCCGGTTAGCGGCAACGGCATCCGTCAGCATTACATGCGCGCGGAACTGCTCAACAGGGACGGGCAGCCGATGCTGCGGGTATTCAAGCGCCAGGACAGCTCGCTGATCAGTGTCTATTGTGATGCCGACGCACTGGCTGTCCGGCCGCCCCAAGACCCTGCAAGAGCCGAGGGTGAGTATCTGGAATATATTCCATTAAATCATTATTGACACAAACTAAGAACAGGTATAGAACCCAATGAGCCTCAATCCAATTCGTGGATCGAAAGGAGTGCTAAGATGCTGACCAAACGTCAACTGGCTCTTTTGGAAATCATTGATCAGAAAATTCAGGAATACGGATATTCACCCTCCTACGAGGAAATGAAAGAGGAAATGAACCTTAAGTCGAAATCCGGCGTTCACCGGCTCATTCAGGCTTTGGAGGAGCGTGGATTTCTGCGGCGGTTGGAAAACCGTGCAAGGGCTCTCGAGGTTCTGAAGCGGCCGGACAAAATGGGCGGCTCCGAAACCTCCACTGCGACGCGGATGCATACTGAACCGCGTTGGCCGGTCGCCGAGGCCGTGGGTGACTTTATTGTTCCCTTGATGGGCAGAATTGCCGCCGGTTCCCCGGTCGAAGCCATCAGCACCAGGGAAGCCGATATCGGCGTGCCGCCGCATTTGATCACTGGAATCGGCGAGCATTTCGCACTGACCGTTTCCGGTGACTCGATGATCGATGCCGGCATCCTGGACCAGGATACGGCGATCATCAGGAAGCAGCAGACCGCTGAAAATGGTGAGATTATTGTCGCCCTGATACGGGGCGAGGAGGCGACCCTCAAGCGCCTGCGGTGCCGTGGCAGTTCAGTGGCCCTGGAAGCGGCGAATCCGGAATTCGAAACCCGTATGTACCGCGCTGACGAAGTCGCGGTTCAGGGCAAACTGGTCGGTTTGCTTCGCAGTTATTGATTGTGGATTGTAATGCGGGCGGCGGTGAGCGCAGCTGAAATTGTCACACGTTTTGCGCCCTCGCCGACCGGTATGCTGCATACAGGTGGGGCGCGGACTGCTTTGTTTAATTGGCTGTTCGCCCGTTCCTGCGGTGGTCAATTCCGCCTTCGCATAGAAGATACGGACCGGGCCCGTTCAACCGCCGAAGCCGCCGAAGCGATTTTAGACGGGCTCACTTGGCTCGGTCTTGACTGGGACGGAGAGACAGTATTCCAGCATGCAAATAGGAAGCGTCACCGGGAGGTAGCGGAACAGCTCATTGAGTCCGGTGCCGCCTATAAATGTTTCGCCACAGCGGAGGAGCTGGCGGCAATGAAGCCGACTGGTGACGTCCGTTCCACGCGCAGCCCATGGCGCGACAGGGCCGGTGACGGTCACCCTGATGCACCATACTGTATCCGTCTCAAGGTGCCGTTGTCGGGTTTCACCGTAGTCGAAGACGCCGTGTTCGGCCACATGCAATGGCAGAATGAATTGCTTGATGATTTCATCATCATACGCAGCGACGGCGATCCAACCTATAATTTCGTCGTGGTCGTCGATGATCACGATATGGGTGTGTCGCATGTGATCCGGGGCGATGATCACCTCGCCAATACGCCGAAACAATGTCTGGTCTATGCCGCCCTCGGATGGGTTGAGCCGGTATTCGTGCATATCCCGCTGATTCTTGACGAGGAAGGACGCAAATTGTCAAAGCGCGCCGACGACCCCGGACTTGAGCAATATCGGCAGGACGGCATTCCCGCACGGGCGGTCAGAAACTATCTGGCCAGGCTTGGCTGGAGCCATGGCGATGACGATTTCTTCACAACCGGGCAGGCTATTGAGTGGTTCCGGCTTGAAGGTCTGCGCAAGTCGCCTGCCCGGCTTGACCGGCGCAAGCTGGATTCTCTAGCCGGGCAGCATATCGCTGCGGCGGAGGATGCGGAGCTGCTCACCGAGTTGAACCAGTTTCGCTGCGAACGCGGAAGTGATGGTTTTGAGGGGGATCTTCGTGCGCAGGCGATGCGCGCTCTGCCGGTGCTGAAGCAGCGTGTGAAATCGCTGCGCGAACTGGATGAGCAATCCGCATTCATTGATGCGCCCCGTCCGATCGCGGTTTTGCCGGATGCGGCGAAATTCCTCGGTCAGGACGCCAAAGAGCTGTTACTCCTCCTGTTGCCGGAACTCACAGAGGTCGACTGGCGGGAGCCTGTGCTCGATGAACTCATGCGCAGCTTCTGCGGCCGGGAAAATGTCGGATTCGGGAAACTCGCACGACCCGTTAGAGTGGCACTTACCGGCCGTGCCGCATCCCTCGGTATTACCGATATCCTCATGATCCTCGGCAGGGAGGAAGTTCTCGGCCGCATCCGGGAGGCGGTGGCGCCGGCGTGATGCGGCCCCGTGGGCATGGTTTGAATTATGCGCTGTACAGATCCGGGTATCGCCTAGCCCGGTTCTTGCGAAATGATGCCGCATTGCGCTTCGCCGCCATTGGGGCTAAATCAACGCTTCTCACTCCAGCTGCAGTGCGGAATGAACGCCGGGCGTCACGCCGGTAGTTCAGTGTCAGGGTGGATCAGCGGTAAGGGGCGGCGACCTGCCCGGCATGCACTGCAAATCCAGTGTTTTGGCAAATCAAATGTGGCTTGAGGCCACTTAATTCGGAAAGGAAGTGCAGGTGAAAGGCGATCGTCATGCGGTTTTGACCGTCGATGGAAAACAGTTCAAACTACCGATTCAGTCTCCGACGATCGGGCCGGATACCATTGATATCCGTCGCCTTTACGGCGAAGCCAAATGTTTCACATTCGATCCCGGATACACCTCAACGGCGTCCTGCGAATCAAAAATCACCTATATTGACGGTGAAGCCGGCGAATTGCTGTATCGTGGTTATCCGGTGGAACAGCTCGCCGAACATTCATCCTTCCTGGAAGTCTGTTATCTGCTGCTTTACGGCGAACTGCCGAGCGCAAAGCAATTGGAAGATTTTGAGTGTCGTGTCACCAATCACACCATGGTGCATGACCAGATGAATTACTTTTTCCGCGGCTTCCGGCGTGATGCTCATCCAATGGCCATCATCACCGGTGTCATGGGAGCAATGTCCGCCTTTTACCACGATTCAACCGATATCTCAGATCCCAAACAACGTGAGATCGCCTCGATCAGGATGATCGCGAAACTTCCGACCATCGTTGCGATGGCCTATAAATATTCCAACGGCCAGCCTTTCATCTATCCGAAGAATGAACTGAATTATGCGGCCAATTTTCTCCGCATGTGTTTCAAGGTGCCACCGCAGCAATACAAGGTTTCGCCTTCTGTCAGTAAGGCGCTCGACAGGATCTTTATCCTGCATGCGGACCATGAGCAGAATGCATCAACCTCGACGGTCCGGCTTGCCGGTTCCTCCGGGGCCAATCCGTTTGCCTGTATCGCCGCCGGCATCGCGTGCCTGTGGGGGCCTGCGCATGGCGGTGCCAATGAAGCTGCTCTGCTGATGCTCAGGGAAATCGGCACAGTTGACCGGATTCCGGAATTCATCAAGCGGGCAAAAGACCCGAATGACAGTTTCCGGCTGATGGGGTTTGGCCACCGTGTCTATAAGAATTTTGATCCCAGAGCCAGCATCATGAAGCAGTCGGCGGACGAGATTCTCGATGAGATCGGCAGCGAAAACAAACCGGCATTGCTTGTGGCCAGGGAATTGGAACGGATCGCGCTGGAAGATGATTATTTCCGCTCGCGCCGCCTCTACCCGAATGTGGATTTTTATTCCGGAATCATTCTCGATGCGATCGGCTTCCCGACCGAAATGTTCACGCCGATTTTCGCCCTGTCCAGAACCGTCGGATGGATCTCACAATGGAAAGAGATGATTGCCGATCCGGCGATGAGGATCGGGCGGCCGCGGCAAATGTATGTCGGGGAATCGCATCGGCGGTATGTTCCGGTTGCGGAAAGACCCGGTTGAGTCTCTCAACCGTCCCGCATGCCGGATCGCCGGCGCCGCCTGCGTAACCGGGGTTTTTGTGGATCCGTCAGCCCTTCGTGAAGAACCGACGTCATCGGATGATCCGGAAATTCCCGACTGTAATGCGCATGCAGCGATCTGACGAGTTCATGTAAATCAGCCATATCGGGCGTGCCCAACGCCCAGTCAAAAAAGATGGTCCGGCAATCCTCGACCGTGATTCCGTCGATCCGGTAAGCCTCGAAAATGAGGCCGCGCGGATCTTCTGGTTGCTTGATCTTATCCATTTTCGCCTGCCGCCAAGGATTTCGAAACCATCGTTTGCTCTGCTGTCATTCAGCGTCTCCCCTGCAGGTTCCGATAGTCCGAAGCACAGTCGCCGCGGCAACTTGCCCAGGTGGCTCGCCCCGGCTCCGCAACAAATCTATGGCTTGACGGCTTGCCGCCAGCTGCCGTTTGCGGGCATCCTGATCAGAATGCAGCCGCTGCAGCTGTTCGTAGATCGGCATTGGCTGACATTGGCGGCCCAGCAATTCCGGAACTTCACGGGTTCCGGAAATGAGGTTGACAAGGGTTACTGTGTCAACCCGTAACAGGCGGGAAATCAACACCCGGGACAAAAAATTGACATCATAGGCGACAACCATCGGCGTTTCGGCGCGTGCCAATTCCAGCGTCACCGTCCCGGACGCGGCGAGTGCGAGACTGGAAGCGGCGAAGACTGCGGATTTGCCGTGCTTCGCAACTGCGTCGCTCACAACTGCTTGAGGTCGAAAGCTCCAGTTTTGAATCTCCTGCCTGACCAGCGGTGCGACTGATTCCGCTGCGATGACGGCAATCTGGTATTCAGGACAGCGGCGCAGGAACAACTCGGCCGCTTTGCCGAAGACTGGGGCCAATCGTCTCACCTCGTTCCGGCGGGAGCCGGGAAGAATTGTCAGGATCGGGGATCCGCGGTCGAGGCCGGTTTCGCCGAGACCGGCATTCATCTCGGTCACGGAGACGGATTCCATGAATCCTGCCGGATGACCGACGAATGTGGCGTCGATGCCGCCGGCCTGAAGCAGTTCCGGCTCGAAGGGAAGCAAAGCCAATACATGATCGACCACGCCCCGGAGTTTCCGCAGGCGTGCCGGACGCCAGGCCCAGATCGAAGGCGATACATAATGTATGATTGGCAGCTCCGGGCAGGCCTGCCTGACCAGCCGCGCCACCCGTAATGTGAAGTCCGGGCTGTCTATCGTGATCAGGGCGTCGGCACCGCTGCCGATCACCGAATCCGCTGTCTCCCGGATGCGCGCAAACAAATGCGGCAGCCGCGGCAGCACCTCGAAAAGACCCATCACTGAGAGTTCGCTGTAGTTGAAAAGCGGTTTCAGGCCGGCCTGCATCATCGCCGGTCCGCCGATTCCGGAGAAACGCGCTGTCCCGGCATACGAAGCCAGACCCCGCATAAGGTCGGCCCCGAGCCGGTCACCCGAAATCTCACCTGCGATCAAAAAAATATGTCTTTCCATCAGCCGTCCGGCGGCCGGGCCCAGATGAACAATCCGAACCGGTCCGCCGCCGCAATGGTTTCGGATTTGCCGAATATTAAAACCGCGCCTGCTTCCACCGAGATGCCGCCGAGACCGGCCGCAGCCGCCAGCTCTACCGTCCTGCGTCCGATTGCCGGCATATCCACCCGCATATCCTGATCCGGCTTCGGCGCCTTATACATTACGCCCCGGGCTTGGTCCGGCATCGGGTTGAACTGCAGCAGCAGCGACCCTGCACTTTCCAGCATATTGTCGGTTCCGGCAATTGTTTCAACAGCGATGCATTGCCGTCCGGCGACAATCGCTGACTGACCGACATCGGCCTTTCCCAGCGCCCGAACAATCGCGGCAGCCCGCGCCACATCAAGCCGGTCTTCATGGCTGGGGTGTTTTCTGGTCAACACACCCGGGGTGGCGATCAGCTCCGGAACAATCTCATGCGCTGCCCTGACCGTGAATCCAATGGCTTCAACCATGGCGATAATCGATCGCAGCGCCTGGTCATCGCTCCCCAGGAGCTTTGCCTCGATACTGTCACCTGATGCGGTTGCCCTCCGGTATTCCGCTTCCGACAATTGCGGGCGGTGCACGGAGCCTGCGAAAACGATCTGCCAGAAGCCCTCATTCCGGCAATTCGCGAGATGCGATTGAAAGTTCTCCAGCGTCACCGCCTGGCACAAAATTCCATCCCATACCGGGCCGCCGTCAAAACCCGGCAACGTCAGCGCCCGCACGTCTGAGCCGGCTTTGCGCAGCGATTTCAGGATCTCCGCAGGCAATTCTCCTGAACCGGCAATGATGATAGTGGCTTCAGCTGCTCCGCCGGGCATCAATCCGGACTCCCGGTGTCAAATAGGATCGTCCGGAGTCGGCACCGACAAATTTGACGATATCGTTCACCAAGGTGGAGTTAAAACCTTCCCGGGCCAGCGCCGCGACGCTGTCATGGAACGGTTCGGTGGATTCAGTGAGTCTGCGATAGGCTGTCTGGAGTTCCGCGACCGCGCGGCGGTCCTCCTTCTGGCGCCGCAATCCGATCAGGTTCAGCCCGGACAGCTCTGCCCCCGGCCCCTGAACATGACCATACGGGATGACATCCCTGCGCACGATGCAGACCGCACCGATGATGGCGCCGACTCCAATCCGTACAAACTGGTGGATGCCCGACAAACCACCGATGATCACCCGGTCTCCGATGACGCAATGCCCTCCGAGTGCGGATTGATTGGCCATGATCACCCGGTCTCCGACCCGGCAATCATGGCCGACATGCGCGCCGGTCATGAACAGGCAGTCATCGCCGACGGACGTTAATCCGCCGCCGCCCCGGGTTCCGATATTCAGCGTAGCCCCTTCCCGAATCCGGTTTCGTTTTCCGATCCGCAATTCGGTGCTTTCGCCGTTATATTTGAGATCCTGCGGAACTTCTCCTACGCAGGCGAAGGGGAAAATGACCGTATCCTCGCCGACTTCCGTCTGCCCGGAAACCACGGCATGTGATTTCAAAACGACCCTTGGCCGCAATGTCACCTTTGCGCCGACGACACAAAAAGGGCCGATTACACAATCAGGTCCGATTCGCGCCCCCTCCTCCACGGCTGCGGTCGGATGGACCTTGGCAGTCTCAGCGACAGGCATGGTTACTGCCCCGGTTCCCGGGGCTCCCAAAATGCGGAGATTTCAGCCTGCGCCGCCGCCTGGCCTTCCACGCGTCCCTCGCATTCGAATTTCCACAATGTCTTCCTGCTCCTGACAGCTTCGATATGCAGTTCCAGCACATCGCCGGGAACCACCATTCGCCGAAACCTGGCTTTATCCACAGCCGTCAGATAGACGCCGATCTTCTTATCAATCATGTCGAGAGTGTAATTGACCAATACAGCCGCTGCCTGTGCCATCGCTTCAATGATTGAAACGCCCGGCATGACAGGGTTGCCGGGAAAATGACCTTCAAAATAAGGCTCGTTGACAGTCACATTCTTGATCCCGATGGCGCTTTTGCCTTTTTCGAGAACAATGACCTTATCCACCATTAGAAACGGGTAGCGGTGCGGAATCATCCGCTGAATCATCAAATGGTCGATCACATATCGCTCGGAATTCTGTGTCCCGCTCATCATTGGCTCCGGCATCTCCTTCAGTGATTCCCGCGGAAATCCAGGCGGGCTTATACCCGTTGCCGGCACCGGGGGCGAATGTTGAATCGAGTATTTCCGTTATTTGGATGTCAATTCTCAGTTTCTGATCGTGCCAGGCAACCTGGTTTGCATGGGCAATGAAATTTATGCCATGTGTGTCGGCAAAGCCTTGGATCACTCTCGCCAGCGCCAACTGAAACCGTTCAATTTCCTGTTCGCGCCAAATTCTGAGGCGTTCCCACTTCTGATCCTGCAGGTCCCGCCTGCGGTTGGCGAGTTCGGTGAACTCCCCCCGCCTGGCTACAAACTCCTCGTTGCTCATGTCGGGCTTGGTGTTTGACAGTTCCTGTTCCAGCTCTTCGAAGACACCGTCATAGCAATTATTCTGTCGCCTGAGCCCGTCAGCCGCCTGGGCGAATTCCTGCTCAATCCGGCGCCCGAATTCCGAGCCCGAGTAAACCCGGTCGATATCGATTATCGCAATCCGTGGAGCCACTGTCTCAGACAGCAGGACCCCGCCATCAAGCCGCTCCTGCGCCGCCGCCGGGAAAATCCCGATGATCAGGAGACTCGCGGCAATCGGCCGGATGCGCATGTCTAGAAATCTGACGCGACGGTCAGGTCAAAACTATGTGTCGTGTCGTAGGGTTGTTTTTTCAACGGCCTGGAGAAGTTAAACCGAAGCGGCCCGAAAAACGTGTCAATGAATAAAGACAACCCGATGGTGGAGCGCAACTTAAACCCGTCATCAGTCATGCAATTGTCGTCACCATCGTAGGGCCCATATTCAGGTTCAGCTGGTGTGCCGGAATTTTGTGTGCATGCAGTGTCATCCAGTCCCCAGATCGATCCCGCATCGGCGAATGTCCCGCCCTGCACACCGAGCTCTTCCCCGAATCCAAGCGGAAAACGGCTCTCAAGCCGCATGGCCACGAAATAATTTCCGCCCAACCGTTCCAAATAGTCTCTGTCAGCAGGAGTGGAGCCATCAGCTTCAGCGTAGAGGATAGCGCGCGGTCCCATTCCATTGGCGGAAAACCCGCGCATGAGGCCGCCATGCATCTGGAAGCGGTCGCGCATCCGCGTGTCGCCTCCTACCCCCAGGACAGCGCCGCCCTCCAGAGTTCCGGTCAGGGTGACAGCATTATTCAACACAGGTCTGATGACTGTCGCCGAGCCCACAGTCCTCAAAACGGTCGATTTATCATGAATCCCGCGAGCGAGCTCCTGATTCCAGTCGACAATAAAGCCGCGGTCCTGGTCAAAACCGGATCTGCGGGTATCCATATTCACCCCGTAATCAACAAACAGCCGGTCGCCCTTTCCACGATTGAAATCATTACGGATGATGTGTGACGCAGAGGTCAGATTATCCATTTTGTAGGTTGCGAATCCTGCTCCAACCCGCAGTCGGCTGCGTTCCGAAATCGGGAATCCCAATTGCGCACGGTTATACCATTGCCGCGTCGAGAATCGCTGGCCCAAGCCACGTGTCGTCCGCAGTGAGGTGGATAGCTGCAATGCGACATCCCGGTCGAGGAAGCGCGGCTCAACGAATGTGATGGAATAGGAGGCATTCTTGCCGGTCTCCACACTCAGACGAAGCAGCTGTCCGCGGCCAAGCAGATTTCTCTCCGACAGGCTGACATTCGCCGCCACGCCGGTATCCTCTCCCCAGGCCGCACCGAAGCTCAGGGAGCCTGTGGGCGCCTCTTCCACTTCAACCTTGACGATTGTCTGGTCGGGTGTCGATCCGGGTTCGGTGTAAACATTCACATCCTTGAAGAATCCAAGGTCGCGGATCTTTTCCGCGGTGTCATTGATTTGCCGGGCATTGAATGGATCGCCTTCTGCAAATTCAAACTCGCGGCGGATCACACGGTCCAAAGTCGTTGTGTTTCCAGTGATATCAATTCTCTCGACAAAGGATTTATTGCCTCTGAAAATACGAAACTCGATATCAATTGCGAGGGCTTCAACATCCCGCTTTGCCAGAGGTTCCGCAAACACAAACCGGAAATTGTCGGTGGCAGCCTTATGCTCCATGCGTTGAGTTGCGTCATTCACGATGACCGGGGTGTAAACCTGTCCAGTCTGGCCACGAAATTCCTGTAAATATTCATCCGCAATGATTTCCGGAACTTCGCTTCTCGCGGTGATTGCGCCAAATCTGTATTGCTGCCCTTCCTGGACCGTGAAAGTGATGAAAAACGCATCTCTTTCCGCTGTCAGTTCGGCCGCAACTGACAGGATCTCAAAATCCACATAGCCCCGGTTGAGATAAAAATCGATGAGGTTCTGCCGATCCTCCTCGATGCGCTCGGCCAGGTAGGTGTCAGTCTTCACGAATGGCCGGAGAATTCCCGCCTGTTTCGAGGCCAATTCCCGGCGCAGCCGGTTGCCGGAGAAAATCCGGTTGCCGACAAATGCGATCCGCTCGGTTTCAACGACCTGCCCTTCCACGACCTCAAACACCAAATCGACGCGGTTTTCGCTGCGTCGGATAATCTTCGGTGTGACGATGGCGCCGAACCGGCCGGCGACCCGGTAGGCTTCGGCGATCGCATCAGCATCTCTTTCCGCCTGTGCCGGTCGGTACACATGGCGCGGCTCCGAAGCGATCAGTTCTGAAAGCGGCCCGTCCTCCAGGCGCTTGTTTCCCTCGATGGAAATCTCGTTAATTATCGGTAATTCAACTACGGAAATGACGAGGTTTCCACCCCGGGGCACAATTTCCAGCTGTTCAAACAGCGCCGCATCGGACAGTCGACGGTAGGCAGAGGCGAGTTCGGTGGAAGATACGCGGCCTGAATCCGGCAGGTCGGCGAATCGAAGCACACTTTCGTCGTCAATGCGGATATTTCCTTCAACAATGATGCCATTATACTGAACCGACTGCGCCAAGGCGCTCTGCGAACTCCCGGCCAAAATAAGTGTGCCCAGTGCCAACAAATTTAAGCTGACAAAAACAGCCGCAATCAGGCGGCCCATTCGCTCAATACCCATAACTCCACCACAAATCCCCCAGGGTGAAGGAACGAAGATAGTTTGCAACGGGGGGCATGTCAAAACCATTCAACTGCCTCGGAAGAAGTAGTTGAATGGTGTCGGCATGAAGGGTTACGGGCAGGTCAGATCATTCAAAAGACCGAACCCCATCAGCATCACGATGACGACAATCCCTGCCAGTGTTGCGTATCGGGTAAAGTCCGGTGAAGGCGGTCGGCCGGACAAGGCCTCATAGAGGTAAAATCCCAAATGCCCGCCATCAAGGGCAGGAATGGGCAATAGATTAATAAAACCAATGGCAACCGACAAAAATGCGATAAGCTGAATGAAGCTCTTGCTGCCTTGTGCCGCGGCGTCAGCGGAAATCTCCGCGATGCCGATCGGGCCTTGGATATTGCAGCCGCTGATCTGTCCCTTGATCATCGAGACAATGCCGTTGACAGTTCCGGAAATGATCGTCGCGGTTTGCTGAATTCCCGACTGCAGGGCCGAAATTGGACCGACGGGCAGAGTTTCAGGAGTAAAAAATGATCCTCCCGACACACCGATGAGAACCCGCCGCTCAAAACCGCCTCCGGGGAGAGGAATATCTTCGGACTGGCCGGCAAGACGAAGCTGACGATCTTCACCATCCCGCCAATAGCTCAGCAGGATTTCGACCCCGCCGGATGACTGGATCAGCCGGCCAAGCTCCGGAAACGAATGAATGGGCCGGCCGTTCACTGCTTGAATGACGTCGCCTCGTTTCAGACCGGCGGTGGCAGCGGGTGAAGACGGCCGCACCGATGTCACGATGGGAGGAAAGGGATGCGGTCCCACGATCCGGACAACCGATCCGTCCCGTTGCACCGCATATTCCGCATTGCCGGAAAATTCCTCCCGCACCGCAATTCTGTAGAAGTCGGGCAGGCTATCAACCTGTTGCCCGTCTACGGCAATGATCCGGTCGCCTCTGGCGAACCCAAAAGGAGAGCCGGGCATCGGGCGGACTGAATCAATCGTTGCGTCCTCACCGACAATTCCGTCAGCGGCGGCAAACAGGGAAAAGATTGCCGCTGCGAGGAGAAAGTTTGCCAACGGCCCGGCAAAGACGGTGAAAATGCGGTGTCGGAGCGGTGCATCCGTTAATGCGGTGTAGCGTTGCTTTCCGGCATTTTCCTGTTCATTCGGTTCGGCGAAGCGGACAAACCCGCCGATTGGAATGGCCGCTATCTGCCAGATTGTCCCATGCCGGTCGCGGGCACGCAGAAGCGGTCGGCCAAACCCTATCGAGAATACGAGAACGCTGATGCCGGAAAGCCGGGCAGCGATATAGTGTCCGGCCTCATGCACGAAAACAACGATGCTGACCGCAATGAGAAATGCAGCGACCGAAAACGGAACATCCTTCAAAATGGCGATGATGTCGCCCATTATCTCCCCTCACGTGCTGCCGGGCTTAGGCCACGCCCCCGCACTTCATAGCGGGTTTATCCCTGACAAGTTGAGTAGCCAATAGCCGAGGCATCCCCCCACCATCCCGTCAAATCGATCACAGACACCTCCATGTCCCGGGATCAGGGATGAACTGTCCTTTGCGCCAGCCTGCCTTTTCAGCCAGCTTTCGGCCAGATCACCGAACTGCGCGCAAATGGAAACGAGTGGAGCCGCCACAATCACGGGCATGCCGAACTGCGTAAGAAACGCGAATCCCACGAGAACGGCGGCACACAAGCCTCCCACGGCACCGGACCAGGTTTTGTTCGGGCTCAGTTTCGGCAGGAGTTTGGGCCCGCCTAAGAGTTTTCCAGCTATGTAGGCACCGGTATCCGTGGCAACAACGGTCAGAATCAACCAGAGTGAAATGCTGATGCCGGCATCAAGCCGGAGGAGAGCAAGTGAGTGTGTCGCCTGCAGGATTGCGGCAGCTGTGAGCGCGAAACGAATTCTGCCGGAATCCAAAGCAAATGCGGCTAGGAGCGCGATGCCGATCGGATGCAGGTCGGCTACGGGCGTTTGCGGGAACAGAGCGGTCGCCGCAAAGGAAGCGAGTGCCGCCACTACGCCGATGCCGATTGCCAGACGCCTTGAAATATCCGGTGATGACAGGCTGGAGACTTCCCACAGCATGAATCCGGCAGCAAGTGCGCATAGTGTCGGGAACAGAAACCCGCCGACGAACAGTGCCGCTAAGGCGATCGACGCCAGTATCAGCGCTGAGATCAACCGCGTCACAATATTCAGCATTTGCCGCTGCTACCCTGCGGCAGCCCCGAATCGGCGAATTCGGCCGGGGTAACGCCGCACGATTGACGCCAGATCACCTGGTGTGAAGTCAGGCCACAAGGTGTCAACGAATTCAAACTCGGCATACGCCGCCTGCCAAAGCAGAAAATTCGACAGCCGGAATTCTCCGGAAGTACGGATAACCAGATCCGGATCAGGCAGGTCTTTGGTCAGGAGATGCGCCGACAGCGTGTCTTCCGTGATGTCCCGCGCGAGCAACTCGCCGCTGGCAACCCTTTCCGCGACCTGCCGGGCTGCAGCCGCCATTTCCGCCCGCCCGCCGTAATTCACGGCAACGGTCAGACACAACTGATCGCAGGAGGCGGTCAGCGCCGCCAATTCGTCAAGGCGGTTGGTGACCGAACGGTCCAATCGCTGCAATTCCCCGATAAACTGGACACGCACGCCGTTCCGCTTCAATTCGTCCGCCAAGGAATGCGGATAAAGGCGCATCAAAGCCATTAACCCATCGATTTCTTCCGGTCGGCGACGCCAGTTTTCTGTGGAAAAGGCGAATACTGTCAGGAACTTGATGCCGAGTTTCGGGCAGGCCCTTACGATGTCGCGCAACCGTTCGGCACCGGCACGGTGACCCTGCTGCCGGGGCAGGTGCCGGCGGGCAGCCCAGCGCCCGTTCCCGTCCATGATAATGGCAACGTGCCGCGGCACGTCCGTTGCCATATTCTGCGCCTGTTGTTGCAAATTCCTGAAAGGGAAATCAGTCAGATCGCCATGATTTCCGCGCGTTTGTTTTCAAGCGCGTCGTCGATTTCGGCGATTGTCCGGTCGGTGAGTTCCTGGAGGTCATCTGACCACAGTTTGACTTCATCCTCGCTCAATCCTTCAGCCTTGGCGCGCCGCAACTGATCCATGCCGTCGCGTCTCACATTGCGCGCCGCAATGCGGGCATCCTCGGCTTGCCTTGCGGCGGTTTTGGAAAGTTCAGTCCGCCGCTCTTCATTCAATTCCGGTATCGGCAGTCTGATCACCGTGCCTTCGCCGACAGGTTGAATCCCCAGACCCGATTCCTGGATCGCCTTGGTGACCGCGACAATCAGATTCTTGTCCCAGACATTGATCGAAATCAACCTCGGCTCAGGCACATTGATGCTGGCACACTGGCTCAGCGGCATCACCGACCCGTAAGCTTCAACCGGGATCGATTCCACCATTGCCGAAGACGCCCTGCCGGTTCGCAATGTCGAGAATTCCTTGCGCAGCGCATTGACCGCTCCGGTCATGCGACGCTGAAAATCCTCCGTATCCAGTTCAAAATCGTCATCGGTCATTGGCCCGGGCTTTCTTCTTACCGCCTCCCTGGGTCTCATATATAGATGAATTAACGGATCATTGTATAGACACCCTGCCCGTCGAATATCCTCTTGAGATTACCTTCCTCAAGGATCGAAAACACGATGATCGGCAGGCTGTTGTCGCGTGCGATCGCGATGGCCGGCGAATCCATGACCCTCAGATTCTGTTGCAGCGCGTCGCCGTAGGATATCTGCTTCAGGCGCTTTGCCGCCGGGTCCGTTCCCGGATCAGTATCATAGACGCCGTCGACCTTGGTCGCCTTGAAGATGGCTCCGCATTTCATTTCCGACGCCCGCAACGCGGCTGCCGTATCAGTGGTGAAATACGGGTTGCCGGTACCGGCGGCAAAAATACACACCCTCCCCTTCTCCAAGTGGCGCAGGGCCCGGCGCAGAATGAAAGGCTCGCAGACCAGATCCATTGGAATCGCTGACAGGACCCTGGTTTCGACAGCATTCGATTCCAGTGACGATTGAAATGCGAGCGCATTCATCACTGTGGCAAGCATTCCCATATGGTCGGCCGTAGTCCGCTCCATTCCCTGTGCGGCACCCTGTAGGCCGCGGAACAGATTCCCGCCTCCTATAACCAGGCAGATTTCAACTCCCATGCGGTGGATCGAGCTCAGCTCACCCGCGATACGCTCCACTGTCGGCGGATGTAGTCCAAAACCCTGTTGGCCCATGAGGGCTTCGCCGGAAAGTTTAACCAGCACCCTCGAGTAGGAAGCTTCTCTGCCCGTCCCTGTATCTGCCATATTGATCCGACCGGAATTGAACTGTGACTATGCTCTGGCTAATGGTGAAGACCGAGCAAAAACACAACTGCAAAGAGGCCGGGAGGATGCCTGATCCGCCAAAACGCCGGCGCGCGGTTGCCGGGATTCCCGATTGCAGTGCCGTGCTCATCGCCGGCCCGACGGCTTCGGGCAAGTCGGCGTTGGCATTGGAAATCGCGTCAGCCCGCAACGGCATCATCATTAATGCCGACTCGATGCAGGTCTATTCCTGTTGGCAGGTGTTGACCGCCCGACCCGGTGCGGAAGAGATAAAACGGGTTCCACATGCGCTCTACGGCCATGTCAGCGCGACAGAAAGCTACTCGGTAGGCGCCTGGCTGCGTGATATTGCCGACGTGCTGCGCGGGAATGCGGGCAGACTACCGGTGATCGTTGGTGGCACGGGTCTTTATTTCACCGCCTTGACCGAAGGGCTGGCACCAATTCCACCCATAGAGGCGGAAATCCGTGCCACCGGCCAGGAACTGCTCACCCGGCACGGCAAGGCGGGATTACTTGCGCGGTTGCGGCGGGATGACCCCGGAACCTATGCGGTCATTGATCACGACAACGGTGCCAGATTGCTGCGTGCATGGGAGGTTCTGGAGGCAACCGGGAGGGGATTGTCGGACTGGCAAAGCGATCATGCTCCGCCCCTTCTGCCGTTAGATACGACTTACCCGATACTGCTCTGTCCGGACCGTAAATTGCTGGAAGAGCGTATTGAGCAGCGGCTTCAAGCCATGATTGCCTCAGGCGCATTGCAAGAGTGCGTGGCTTCGCTGTCGAGGATGCATCTCGAATTGTATTCCTCCAGAGCGCATGGCAATGCGGCACTCATCGCTTACCTTCAGGGCCGGATGACGCTCGCGGGTGCCATGCGGCGCGCCCTTACTGAAACCAGACAGTATGCAAAGCGGCAGCGGACCTGGTTCCGGTCGCGGATGCGTGGCTGGAACCGGATTGACGGTTGGTGAATCCTGCCGCAATTCCGCGCTCCGGCATCGGTTTGAAACTCCCGGTTTGATTTGTTAGCTTGGATTCGGTCAGCCGTGGGAGCAATTTACGGGGGAAATTCAGGGTCGCTTACGCTGCCCGCAGAAATTGCTGAATTATTCCACTCCGCCGAAGCGCGGATGAAGCGGCTATCCACCAATCTTTAGGATGAGATACAAGGGATGAAAGGTCAGAGGATGAAAAATCAGACTATCAACAAAAAGCCTGTGCATCAGGCCGCGTTGCAGTTCGCGGAGGAGTTCAAGCAAGGCAGAATCAGCCGCCGTGAATTTCTCGGCCGCGCCAGCGCGCTGGGAATGACCACCGCAGGTGCATACGGGCTTGTTGGCCTGTCCGCGTCCCCGGCCGCGGCGATGAGCCCGAAAATGGGCGGAACCGTGCGTATACAGACGGAAGTCCGCGGTTTGAAAGATCCCCGCACCTATGATTGGTCACAGATTGCGAACTTCGCCCGCGGTTGGCTCGAATATCTTGTTGAATACACCACGGATTTCACCTTTGAGCCGATCCTGCTCGAATCCTGGGAAGTCAATGACAACGCCACCGTATACACTCTGAATGTGCGCAAGGGCATCAAGTGGAACAATGGCGATGATTTCACCGCGGAAGATGTCGCGTTCAACATTGAACGGTGGTGCGACAGCACCGTTGACGGCAATTCCATGGCTTCACGGATGAACACTTTGATTGATCCGGCCACCGGAAAGGCGATCGAGGGTGCGATATCGGTGGTGGACAGCCATACTGTGAAGCTGAATCTTCCGGCCGCCGACATCACCATTATCCCCGGCATGGCAGACTACCCGGCAGCGATCGTGCCGCGCAGCTTCACCACTGACACGGATATGATGGCCAACCCGATCGGCACCGGACCATATCTTCCGGAAGCGCTGGAGGTCGGTGTCCGCGGTGTATTGGTCCGCAATGAAAACCATGAGTGGTGGGGCGAAGGCGCCTATCTGGACCGGATCGAGTTCATTGACTATGGCACAGACCCTGCGAGCTGGCTCGCCGGTGCTGAAGCTGAAGAATTTGACATGACGTATGAAACCGTCGGCGAATTCATCGATGTCTTCACCGGACTTGGGTGGGTCGAGTCGGACATTGCAACCGCTGCGACCATCGTCGTCCGGACCAATCAGGATGCGGAAATTGACGGCATGAAACCGTACGCGGATGTCCGCGTCCGCCGGGCATTGGCATTGGCTGTCGACAATCCAACCTGTTTGACGTTGGGCTACAATGACCGTGGAATTCCGGCGGAAAACCACCACGTCGCTCCGTTCCATCCGGAATATGCCGAGCTGCCGCCGATCTCACGGGATATCGAAGCCGCGGTTGCCTTGCTGGAAGAAGCCGGCATGGCTGACTTTGAGCATGAGCTGATTTCGATTGATGATGACTGGCGGCGGAATACCACCGACGCGGTTGCAGCGCAGTTGCGGGAAGCCGGCATCAACGTGAAACGCACGATTTTGCCGGGTAACACCTTCTGGAATGACTGGGCCAAGTATCCCTATTCGTCAACCAACTGGAACCAGCGTCCGCTGGGAGTTCAGGTTCTGGCGCTGGCATACCGTTCGGGTGAAGCCTGGAACGAAACCGGGATGAATAATCAGGAGTTTGATACGCTTCTGAACGAGGCTCTGGCCATTGCCGATGTTGATAAGCGGCGCGGTGTCATGGAACGGATCCAGCAGATCATGCAGGAAGAAGGATTCATCGTCCAACCCTATTGGCGTTCGCTTTACCGGCACTATGCCGAGGGTCTGATGAATGCGGAGATGCATCCGACATTCGAAATCCATCTCTACAAGCTTGGCTGGGCCTGATCGGCCAGTGTTGAGTTTCGCCGGCGGAAAATTCCGCCGGCGAATGCGCATCGGACATGATGCATTTCGGCACGGCATGCCGAAAACCGACCTAAGCCAACCGGGGAAGAAATGGGTCTGTTTCTCTTAAAGCGACTGGGGGTGATGGCACTGACCGCGATGGTTCTTACCTTCGTCGTGTTTTTCCTCACCAATCTGCAGCCCAACCTCGAAAAAGTCGCCAAATTCCAAGGCAATCAGCGCATGACCGACGCTGAGGTCGTGTCGTGGATCGAAAAGAATGGATATGGCGGTCCTGTCGTGTTGCGCTATGCCGAGTGGCTCGGCGTATACCCTGGTTGGAGACGGGTTGAGGAAGACGGAAGGATCCGCGGCAAGTGCGTGAAACCGGGTATGGAGCCCGAGGACATCCCACGATTCTGCGGCCTCCTGCAGGGTGATCTCGGCTATTCGATCGTGGCCAAAGACGAAGTCGTCGATATCATCGGCAAGCGGCTCGCCGCCAGCGGCGTGCTCATGTTCTGGGTCATGATTGTCATGGTTCCGATGGCGCTGTTGGTCGGTGTGCTCGCCGGTATGCGCGAAGGATCGCGCACCGACCGGTCCTTGTCGACATTCGCCATCGTCACCACGGCAACACCCGAATATATCTCCGGCGTTGTTCTGGTGGTCGTGTTCGCATCTTCGGTTGTCGGTCTGAAATGGTTCAAGGGGTCGGCCGCCAGTGCTGTGAATGATGGTGTGACATTCGATAATTTCACCTTGCCGGTCCTGACCATGGCGCTCTACGGAATGGGTTACATAGCCCGTATGACACGCGCCTCGATGGCCGAGGTGATGACCGCACAGTATATCCGCACTGCCAGACTCAAGGGTGTGTCGTTCCGGCAGATCGTGCTGAAACACGCGTTGCGGAACGCGTTGATCGCACCTTTCACCGTCATCATGCTGCAGTTCCCGTGGCTGCTGACCGGCGTCGTCATCGTGGAAACCCTGTTCAATTACAAAGGGTTCGGTTGGGTCCTTGTGCTGTCCGCTGGCAATAACGACATTGATATGCTGATCGCCTGTTCGATGGCGGCGGTGGTGGTTGTCCTGCTGACGCAACTGATTTCGGATATCGGATACGTGTATCTGAATCCGCGCATCCGGATTTCCTGAGGATACGGCCATGGAACCGCTGGGTTGGGGGCAGATCTTCGCACAGGTCGTGGCGCAGTTCCTGCCGGTCTGGGTCGCTCTGCTGATCCTGTTCGCTCTGTCAATCCGCTTTAAACGCCGCCTGGCGCTTTATGGAAAGCTTTTCGACAGCGTGATGGGCATGTGTGGGTTTTTCCTGGTCATGTTCTGGCTGTTCACAGCGCTGTTCGCCCAGGGTGTCGAACTCGGCGGAGCCACTTTGATTCCGTCAATCGCGACATTTGACCCGTTGGCGCAGATTGCGGCGATGAAGAACAAGGTCCCGGGAACGTTCATTCCGGATTCAGAGACCACCGCCTATCTCCTCGGCGGTGACAATCTCGGTCGGGATGTATTCTCCCGAATGGTGGTGGGGGCCCAGAAGGTGATGAGCATCGCCCCGGCGGCAACCGCTTTCGCCTTCATGGTGGGGGTCACCCTCGGTCTACCGGCGGGCTATTTCGGCGGCCGCTTCGACACTATTCTGTCTTTCGTGGCGAATCTGGTACTGGCATTTCCGGTAATCCTGCTCTTCTACCTGTTGGTGACACCGGAAATCCGAAAGGCGGGCACGGAAATCCCGATTTGGCTCGGCAATACCTGGACTACATCGATCCCGAATATTCTGGCCGCAGTCCTGTTCCTGTTCCCAGTTGCCTTCTTTGTTATCCTATGGAATTCACGTTTTCATACGCAGCCCGGGAAACGCACGCTGTTGATTGTCCTGACCGTGCTTCTCGGTCTATGGGGATATTCGGGGCTTGCTTTCAACGCCGACCCGCTTGGACTGTTTGGCATGAGCCCGAATTTGCTGAACGTGTTCGTGTCCGTGGTGTTTGTGAATTCACCGACTGTTTTCCGTATCGTGCGCGGCATCACGCTGGATATCCAGACACGGGATTATGTCGCCGCGGCACAGACACGCGGCGAAGGCCCGTGGTATATCATGCTGTGGGAGATCCTGCCGAATGCCCGCGGTCCGCTGATTGTCGATTTTTGCCTTAGAATCGGCTATACCACCATCCTGCTCGGAACGCTGGGATTCTTCGGCCTCGGCGTCAGCCCGGAAAGTCCCGACTGGGGATCAACGATCAATGACGGGCGCAAGCTGCTGTCCATTTACCCCCACCCGGCACTGCCGCCTGCCATTGCACTCATGAGTCTCGTCCTTGGGTTGAATCTGTTGGCGGATGGGCTGCGTGAGGAGTCACTGAAGGATTGACCGACGCCATGAAACCCGCAGACACAGAGTGTTACCATGAGTAAGTGGCAATATGACGGCCCGATCCTGGAAATTGACCGGTTGTCGATCTCGTTTTTCACACGCCTCTACGAAATTCCTGCGGTGATGGATTTTTCCTGCGTGGTTCAACCCGGTGAAGCGATGGGTCTGGTCGGTGAATCGGGATGCGGCAAGTCGACAGTGGCACTTGGTGTCATGCAGGATCTCGGCATTAACGGACGCATCGTCGGGGGAACGATCAAGTTCAAAGGCCGCGACCTGAGTGAATTATCCGCTGAGGAGCTGCGCGATATCCGCGGCAGCGAGATCGCGATGATCTACCAGGAGCCGATGGCATCACTCAATCCGGCGATGAAAATCGGTAAGCAGCTGATGGAAGTTCCGATCATTCATGAAGGGGTGAGCCGGAAGCAGGCGCATGAATTAGCACTGCAGGTTGTCACAGATGTCCGCCTGCCGGATCCGGAGCGCATGCTGAACTCCTATCCGCACCAGCTTTCCGGCGGGCAGCAGCAGCGCATCGTGATCGCAATGGCGCTGATGTCGAAACCGTCTCTGCTCATCCTGGATGAGCCGACAACGGCGTTGGATGTGACTGTGGAGGCCGGCATCGTGGAGCTGGTCAAGGATCTGGGTAAAAAATACGGCACTTCAATGCTGTTTATCTCGCATAATCTGGGACTTGTGCTCGAAGTATGCGACCGTTTATGCGTTATGTATTCCGGCGAAGCGGTCGAGACAGGAGCCATCGCCGATGTCTTCGACAAAATGCGGCATCCCTATACGCAGGCCCTGTTCCGGTCGATTCCGCTGCCGGGAGCGAACAAGAATGACAGGCCGCTGGTCGCTATTCCCGGGAATTTCCCGCTGCCGCATGAGCGGCCTCCAGGCTGCAATTTCGGCCCGCGCTGCAACTATTTTGAAGCCGGTCGCTGTGATGCCGGAGAGATTGCCATGGAACCGGTTCCCGGACATGACCGGCACGATTCCCGCTGCCTGAAATTCGGTGAGGTTGACTGGGATACGGAAGCCGAAGGCAGAGAAGGCACGGACGCGGTCGAATCCGGCAAGGTTGTGCTGAAGATTGATGATCTCAAAAAATATTATCAGGTTTCGGCGAGTGCGCTGTTCGGTGGTGGTGAGCAGAAAACCGTCAAGGCCAATGAAACTCTGAGCTTCAATGCGCATGAATCCGAAACCCTGGCAATCGTCGGCGAATCCGGTTGCGGAAAATCCACCTTCGCCAAGGTTCTCATGGGGTTGGAAACCGCAACGGATGGAATCATTGCAATCAACGATCTGGAAGTTCAGTCAACGCCGATTGAGGATCGGGGAACCGGTACCGTTGCCTCTGTGCAGATGGTCTTTCAAAACCCGTTCGATACGCTGAATCCGAGTATGACGGTGGGCCGTCAGATCATTCGGGCGTTGGAAATATTCGGGGTCGGAGCGAGCGAAAACGAGCGCCGGAACCGCATGCTGGAATTGCTCGATCTGGTGAAACTGCCACGCCAGTTCGCCGATCGTATGCCCCGGCAATTGTCCGGCGGGCAGAAACAAAGGGTGGGAATCGCCCGCGCATTCGCCGGCAATGCCCAGATCGTCGTGGCCGACGAGCCGGTGTCAGCGCTCGATGTTTCTGTTCAGGCCGCCGTGACCGATCTCTTGATGGAGATCCAGGCGAAGGAAAAAACCACGCTGCTGTTCATCTCGCATGATCTGTCGATCGTACGGTATATTTCAGACCGGGTAATGGTGATGTATCTCGGCCATGTGGTGGAACTCGGATCCACCGACAAAGTGTTCTCGCCCCCCTACCATCCCTACACCGAGGCACTGCTGTCTGCGGTGCCGATTGCCGACACACGGGTGGAGAAGAAACACATTGTGCTTGAAGGCGATATCCCCTCGGCGATGAATCCACCTTCGGGCTGCCCGTTTCAGACACGCTGCCGCTGGAAGTCGGAAGTTCCGGACAACCTGTGCGAAACCGAAGTGCCGAAGCAGCAAAGACTGAGTGACGGGCATTTCATCAAGTGCCATTTGGGCGAAGAACAGCTCGACAGAATGGAACCGGTAATCAAGATCGCGGCGGAATAACCGGGTCCGGAATTCCTTCAGCCATTCGGACGCTATGCAGCCCCCGGAAACCATTGACAGGAACAGTTCCCGGCGGGAAGCGGGTGACGGGATTGCGCTCCTGTTGGGTATCATGCGCCGACTGCGCGACCCCGGGCAAGGCTGTCCCTGGGACATTGAGCAGAGCTTTGAATCGATTGCGCCATATACACTGGAGGAGGCCTACGAGGTTATCGATGCCATAGAGCGCGGCAACTATCAGGACTTGGAATCGGAACTCGGCGATTTGTTGCTGCAGACAGTCTATCACTGCCAGATCGCGGCCGAAGCCGGTCTGTTCGACTTTGACAGCGTTGCGCGCTGCGTTTGCGACAAGATGATACGCCGCCACCCGCATGTATTCGGCGATTCCGAAGCCGTGTCACTGGAGAAACAGAGGGAGGCCTGGGAGAGGCTGAAGGCGCAGGAACGCGTCGATGCTGGAACTCTCGATGGCGTTGCCAAGGCCCTGCCCTCGCTGACAAGAGCCCTGAAGCTGCAACTCCGGGCCGCGCGGGCAGGCTTTGACTGGGAAAATGTGGATGGAGTTCTCGACAAACTTGCCGAGGAAATCCGCGAGTTCGAATCGGCGCCTCACTCCGCCGCCCGCCAGGACGAATTCGGAGATCTGTTGTTCACCTTGGTCAATTTTGCCCGCCACACAGGGATTGATGCGGAAACTGCGCTGCGCCGCGCCAACGCAAAATTCGAGCAGCGCTTTCAAACCATGGAACAAACCCTCACCGCCGAAGGTCTCACGATACAGAGCCTCGATGCCGATACCCGCGAGCGTTACTGGGAAGCGGCAAAATCACAATCCGAGACGATCAGCGACTGAATGGCACATCGGCCCAGCAGCAGAACCAAACTCCAAAGGGAACCCGCAGCGATGTTCCACAACTTACAGACCGCAATTCTTCTCTCCAGCCTTGCAAGATTCAACAACCGGTGAGCAGGCTTTTTCGCAGGGGGATAACAAGATCGCTTTGCAGATGTTCAAGCGATTGACGGAGATACTACGCTGGTTAGGGTCAGGATCTATAACCGGAACCTGAAGATTGTGGCAAACTGGCGGAGAGGAACACCTCAGGCCAGCGGCGACAGTGCGTGGCAACCCACCGCCGGTGCCTGAGTTTGATAAAGCTGTTCCCGGTCACATTGCGTTTCCCATGGAGTTCTTCACAACGGGGGGGGGACGGCGCGGGCCTGTTCCGCCTTGGCTACATGCGGGGAAGGATGTCCCCATCCTCCAGTGCTTGGTGCAGTCGGTCGACATCACAGCCGCAAGCCGAACAAATCTTCGCCGGCGGGAGATCCCAAAAAAGGATCCCGACCCCCGGCAGTCGCTGACCTGTCCGGCGACCGGCAGCATCCGCGGCGGCCACCCCACGCCGTCGGTCACCGTGTGAAACTTTATTTTCAGGTCACTCTTTGTACATCCGGATCCTCCCTTGAACCACTTACCCTATAGGCTTGCGGGGGGAGATACCCATGCCACTCTAACGCTTCCATCAGTTGTTGAGTGTTTTGCGGGGGTTATACCCGGCTGGCACATTCCGTCATTCCAACCCGTTGTGGTTCCCGGATATGATCCCACTCAGAACCCGTCCATCATCAAACACGGGAATGCCGTTCTTCCCGGAACAGACCACGCATGCCACCGCCCACTGCCCAAGCCGTTGTTTTTGGGAAGTGAATTAGGCACCCACAGCACAGTCATTAATCAATGGACCCCCTGTGGACCCTAGGTTCGGTTACGTCGAGCCGGGAAGGTTGTCTGCCGACCTCATTTGCCTCTTGATATGGGGGGAGGTGGTGGTGGTGGTGGTTTCAGTGTACCGGCAGGTCGCGGTGAAACGCCTTTCTCCACTAGAATTTGGCGATCGCCAGGTGGCATGGTAGGTTGTTTTGCCATTACTTCGTCTCCTTCACCGATCCAGCAGTGACAGGTAAGAATTCGATCATCGTTACTTCTGCGACTGGTATGAGAATTGCGACTACATTGTCCAGTTGGACCCTTCCACCATCTGCTGTCAGCCACTCGGCTTCGGCAATACGGAAATGCCCATCCTTTGGATCGCTTGGCCATTCCTCAGCAAATCCATAAAGACGTCGTTCTCCCTGCATATGAAGCACAATATAGTTGTTCTCTCCGTGTCGGGCAAATGTGGAATACCACTCCGAAGGATAGGATGTTTCCTTGGTCACACGCAGCCAACGCAGAAACCGGTGCAGAATATCCGTATTGGATATGACGGATGCACATAATCCAAGGACAACGGCTACAACAACGGCCGTCGCCGGCATCGCCTTCCCTGGCCCAGTCTCACTGCTGATCAAGACGACGGCAAATTCCGCGATCACTTGGCTGATGAGGGTAAAAATGAGTGCCCAAACAATGCGGTCAAACACACTGGGTTTTGGGTGTGATGTAAGTGAATGAAATATCTCTGCAGCAATAAATCCGGGCAAAAGAAATGTCAGAATGCCGACGATTTCGCCTGATGCCCAATCCAAATTCATCACTACACCCAACCACGGACAACAAAATCGCTATGTAACACGGGTGTCGTATAAGCACCACAATCCAGCCATTTGGAGGCGGCAATCTGGATCCAGATAAGCGTTGGCGACTCGGTGCACGCTACACGGGTCGCAACAAGATCATGTGGAATCCCTTTTGAACGGAAGCAAAAGGTGGGGAATTTTACTTCGGCATTGACACAGGTTTGGCATTGAGTTCGTTTGTCGGGATAGGAAGTTTAAACTTCAGTAACTTAGTCACAATCGTATTTTCAGCCACCTTTCCGTAAACTATAGTAAACGACTCAGGTATTTTGAGGATACAAATGAAGAGTCTCGTGAAACCCCTGTCGGCGGCGGCAATGATATCGATGCTGATGGGTTCCGCCGGCCTGGCGAATGAGGTCAATGTCTATTCGTACCGGCAGCCGGAACTGGTGCAGCCGCTGTTTGATGCCTTTACGGATGAAACCGGCATTGAGGTGAATGTCGCATTCCTCAACAGGGGCATGATTGAGCGTCTGCTGGCGGAAGCCGCCCGCTCGCCTGCGGATATCATTATGACGGTTGACATTTCGCGTCTGCAGGCGGCGGTGGATGCCGGGGTGACGCAGGCGGTCCAGTCAGAGATCCTTGACGGTGCGATTGCGCCGGAATTCCGGGGAATTGATGGACACTGGTACGCGTTAACGCTTCGTGGCCGCGTGGTTTACGCCTCGAAGGCACGCGTCGGTGAAGGCGAGATCAGCGATTACCTGCAGTTGGCGGATAAAAAGTGGAAGGGTCGGATCTGTACCCGTTCCGGAACGCATCCTTACAATCTTGCACTTTTTTCCGCGGTCATCGCGCATCTTGGCGAGGCGGAGGCCAGACAGTGGCTCGAAGGGGTGCGTGACAATCTGGCTCGCAAGCCGCAAGGCAATGACCGGGCACAGGTGAAGGCGATCTGGGCCGGTGAGTGCGATCTGTCTCTTGGTAACACCTATTATCTCGGAAAGATGCTGCAGGATGACGAACAGCGCCGGTGGGCAGAATCGGTGAATATTGAGTTCCCGGAGTTTGCCGGCGGCGGCACGCATGTTAATGTTTCCGGCGTGGCAATGACCGCGGCCGCACAGAACCGTGATAATGCTTTGAAACTAATGGAGTTTCTGGTTTCAGCGAATGCTCAAGCCATCTATGCTGAGACAAACTTTGAATATCCGGTGACGGCGGAAGCCAGGGTTTCGCAGCTGGTTGCTTCCTGGGGCGAACTGAAACCGGATTCGCTGCCGCTGCCGGAAATTTCCGCATTGCGGCCGACAGCCCTGAAAATGGTGCAGGAAGTCGATTTCGACGGCTGAACCGGTCCGATGACATGCGGGTATAGATTGATTACAGTGAAGGCCGTGGTGAATCCCCTTCGCCGCGGCATTTTCCGGATGGTAGTGAAACTGACATGCCCAGGACACGAAAAATCATCATCGACACTGATCCTGGACAGGATGACGCAGTCGCGATTCTGACCGCCCTTGCAAGTGACACGCTGGATGTGCTTGGAATTACCGCGGTTGCCGGCAATGTCCCACTGGCCCTGACGGAGCGGAATTCGCGCATGATCTGCGAATTGGCGGGCCGTGCAGATATCCGGGTCTTTGCCGGTTGTGACCGCCCTCTTCGGCGTCAATTGGTGACTGCTGAGGAAGTCCATGGACGGACCGGGCTTGACGGCCCGGATCTGCCGCCGCCGGGCATGCCGCTTCAATCGCAGCATGCGGTGGATTTCATCATCGACACCATCCGCGGCGAAGCGGAAGGCGAAGTCACGATCTGTGCGCTGGGCCCGTTGACCAATCTAGCCGCAGCCATTGAACGCGACCGGACTATCCTTTCCCGTATCCGGGAAATCGTATTGATGGGGGGTGCCTATTTCGAAGCCGGCAATGTCACGCCGGCGGCGGAATTCAATATCTATGTTGATCCGCATGCGGCGGCGATCGTGTTCGCTTGCGGCGCACCGGTCACGGTGATGCCCCTTGATGTCACGCATAAGGCACTGACCTCCCCGGAGCGGATCGAGGCATTCCGTTCCATCGGTAACCCTGTCGGTGATGCGGTGGCGAAGCTGACAGCATTTTTTGAGCGATTCGATGTTGAGAAATACGGAATCGGCGGCGCTCCGCTCCACGATCCCTGCGTAATCGCCTATCTTCTGCAACCGGAGCTTTTTTCCGGTCGCAGCGTCAATGTCGAAATTGAAACCAGCTCGGAACTCACGATGGGCATGACAGTCGCGGATTGGTGGCGGGTCACCGACCGCAAGCCCAATGCGATGTTTATGAATGACATTGATGACACGGGATATTTTTCACTGCTGACACGCAAGCTCGCTCTTTTCTGATCATGGCGGACACGGCCAACCCGTTTAAATTCGACAATAGCTATGCAAGGCTGCCGTCGCGGTTTTTCGCGCGGGTTGAACCTGTCCCGGTTTCTCAGCCGGGATTAATTGCGGTCAATCGGGATTTAGCCCGGGAATTATGCCTGGACCCGGACTGGCTCGCTTCAGGACAAGGGATTGAAACGCTTGCCGGCAACCGGATTCCGCGGGGAGCCGAGTCGCTGGCAATGGCCTATGCGGGCCATCAATTCGGTCAATGGGTGCCGCAGCTCGGGGATGGCCGCGCGCATTTGATCGGTGAAGTGCGCGATACCAATGGTGATCTTCGGGACATTCAACTGAAAGGCTCCGGTCCGACACCTTTCTCCCGGCGCGGTGACGGCCGGGCATGGCTCGGCCCGGTTCTGCGTGAGTATATCGTCAGCGAAGCCATGCATGCTCTTGGAATCCCATCCACCCGTGCGTTGGCGGCGGTTACCACCGGTGAAGCCGTTTTCCGTGAAACCGCTCTTCCGGGTGCGATCTTGACACGCGTCGCCCGGGGCCATGTGCGTATCGGAACATTTCAGTATTTTTATGCCAGAAATGATCACGAAGGCCTCGAATTACTGCTGAAGCACGTGATGGACCGGCACTATCCGGAGGCCGGGAAAAGCGGCAATCCAGCCCTCGCGGTTCTGAATTCCGTTGTCTGTGGGCAGGCTGAACTGATTGCCAAATGGCTGGGCGTTGGTTTCATCCATGGCGTTATGAATACAGACAATATGTCGGTGGCCTGCGAGACCGTGGATTTCGGCCCCTGTGCCTTCATGGACGAGTATGCCGAGACAAAAGTGTTCAGTTCGATTGATCAGGGTGGCCGCTACGCATTCGCCCGCCAGCCGGATATCGCCTTGTGGAATCTGGCACAATTGGCGACGTCGCTGCTACCGTTGATTGATGGAGATTCCACGAAAGCCGCCACGCTGGCAACGGACAGCATCAATCAGTTTCCGGACCGGTTCAGTGGCTGTTTTGACCGCGTTATGGCAAAAAAGATCGGTCTCGGGGAATTGCGGAGCGGTGACGGAGAAATCATCCATGAGCTGTTGAAACTGCTGGAACTGCACCGCATCGATTTCACCCATGCATTCCGCGCTCTGACTTCTGATTCCGGCAAGCAGGACGGTGAGAGCGGGTTCGCGCAATTATTCGCACACCCGTCAGATGCAGCGGAATGGATGCGGAAGTGGAAGGCCCGCCTCGGGCAGGAAGGATCCGGAGAGGACAGGCAGAGGGCGTTGATGCGGGCGGTCAACCCGGCGATCATTCCGCGCAATCATCAGATCGAAATCGCGATCGAGGAGGCGTGCAATGGTGAATTTCTGCGTTTCCATCGCTTGAATGCGGCCCTGCAGCGGCCCTTTGAAGAACGTCCGGAGTTTTCGGAATTTGCCGCGGCTCCCTTTCCCCATGAGGTCGTGACACAGACTTTCTGCGGCACCTGACAACCGTCATTGATCTGCCGGCTGGGCAGGTCGATTGATCAGAATGATCCCTGCGGCGACGCAGACCAGTGAAAAAATGAGATCATTGCCGAATTGCTCTCCGAGAAGCAGCCAACCGAAAAGGACCCCGAAAATGGGTCCCAGAAAGCTGAAACTGGCAACGGTACTGGCCGGATAACGCCGCAACAGGTGCAGCCAGAACATGAAACCGCCGGCGACGACAATGACTGACTGAAACATCAATGCCAGCATATGCAGGGATTGGAAGTCCCTGACGGCGGGGCCGAACAGCGGTGCCAGAATCAGCAAAAACGGTGCCGAAACAATGGTATGCCAGAATAATTGCATTTCCGGTTCAACCCGCTTCAGGGCTGTGATGCGGGCGCATAACGGTATGCCGGCCCAGCCTATGGATGCGGCCAATGCGCATAAATCGCCCGTGAGGCTGCCTTCGGCCGCACTATCGCTCCGGCTCAGGATGGCCCAGGCGACGCCGACGAGTGAAAGGACAAGGCCGGTTATCCGGACGGCCGACAATCGTTCCCCGGGGATCAGGAAATGTGCGGCAATGGCAAGCCATACCGGCATTGAATAAAAGATAATGGATGTCCGCGTCACCGTGGTGAGATCCAGAGCAAGAAACAGCATCAGAAATTCGAAGCCGAAAATCAGGCCGGCAATGATGCCCGCGAGGGCTGTTCCAGGGGCAAAGCGGATCCGTCTGCCGATGAAAAGAATCCAGGCCGCGACGCAGATTGCGGCAATGGCCGACCGGAGACCCGCCCAGAAAACAGGCTGCAGGCCTTCATTGGTGAATTTTATCACCACTTGATTGAATCCGAGCAATGCGGAAAAGGCGATCAGTGCAACTGCACCCGTCGCGTCCACACTGTTCTTTGGTTCCATCCGCACGCAGATACTTGAGAAAGCCCCCGCCGCCAATCACTGCGCTGCAAATCTTCCACGCATTGGTGAAACCCGTCGGCGGCAGCTTCCTAAATTCAGCCGGAAGCAGTAAAGTCAGCTATGCCCAAAGCTCTCCTGAATCGCTGTGAATCGCTTGGAATTCGTCTTACCGGCCAGAGACGCGCCGTTGTGCAGGCGCTGGAAGCCTCCAGCGACCATCCGAATGTGGCCGAGTTGCATAACCGCGCAGTTCAGCTTGACCCGCATCTATCGATTGCGACGGTCTATCGTACCGTGAAGCTGTTGGAGGAAGTGGGATTGGTCGAGAAACATGATTTCGGGGATGGCTTGGCACGCTATGAGGATGCGGACCGCGAACATCACGACCATTTGATTGATATCAATACCGGCCGGGTCATCGAATTCCTGGATGAGGAAATCGAGGAATTACAGAAACGGATTGCGCATAGGTTAGGTTATGTGCTGCGTGGCCACCGGATGGAGCTGTATGGTGAACGGCGGAACAAGGAATGAGTGTCTGGAAATGTCAACAATTGTAGAGACGGTCACGGCGCGGGAAATCCTGGATAGCCGGGGCAATCCGACGATTGAGGTGGATGTGACGCTGAGTTCCGGTGCCGTCGGCAGCGCCGCGGTTCCATCGGGCGCGTCAACCGGAATACATGAAGCGCTGGAACTGCGCGATCGGGACCCGAAGCGCTATGGCGGCAAGGGGGTGTTGAATGCGGTCCGCTCGGTCAACGAGGTGATAGCCCCTGCCCTCGTCGGCATGGTTGCCACGGAGCAGACCCGCATCGATGCGGAGATGATTTCGCTGGATGGCAGTGCCAATAAGGGAAATCTCGGTGCCAATGCGATCCTCGGCGTGTCACTTGCCGTCGCCAGGGCATCGGCGAATTCAGCGCAGCTTCCGCTTTATCACTATCTCGCGGTCGATCAGCCACGGATCCTGCCGGTTCCGATGATGAACGTGATCAATGGTGGTGCGCATGCGGATAATCGGATCGATATCCAGGAATTCATGATTGTGCCGGTGGCTGCAGACCGCTTCAGCGAGGCATTGCGCATGGGCGCGGAAGTCTTTCATTCGCTGAAAAAATGTCTCGCCGAGGCCGGGTTGTCGACAAATGTCGGGGATGAAGGCGGCTTTGCGCCGCAGATCGGCTCAAGTGAAGAGGCGCTGAGATTACTGGAAACCGCGGTCGCTTCGGCGGGATACAGGCTCGGTGAAGACATCCTGTTCGCGCTTGATTGCGCATCATCTGAATATTTTACCGACGGGGCATACCATTTCCGCGGCGAAGAACGGGTCCGCAGCGGTGATGAGAATGTCCGCTTTCTCGAGCAGCTTATTGCGAAATATCCAATAATTTCCATTGAGGATGGCTGTGCCGAAGAGGATTGGGACGGGTGGAAATCACTCACCGATACGACTGGACATAAATGCCAGTTGGTCGGGGATGACCTGTTTGTGACCAATCCGGAATTATTGAAGCGCGGCATCGATTCGGGGTCCGGCAATGCAATCCTGATCAAACTCAATCAGATCGGAACGCTGAGCGAAACATTGCAGACAATGGAAATGGCCAGCTCAGCCGGGTTCGCGTCGGTCGTGTCGCATCGCTCCGGTGAGACCGAGGACACCACAATCGCTGATCTGGCGGTGGCCACCGGTTGCGGCCAGATAAAGACCGGGTCGCTTTCGCGTTCGGACCGGACGGCAAAATACAATCGGCTGCTGCGCATCGAGGAAGAGCTGGGTGATCGGGCCGGATATCCCGGGAGAGCCGCATTCAAGGTGCGTTAGTGAGCGGGCAGGCATAACCTTCCGCCACGGCTCGGCTGTCTGCAGCCCGTGGTTGTGGGGCTGCTCAGCGGCAACCGGTGCAGCGATCTCACGGCAAGGTGAGCGAAGGCCTGGGCTTCCAGCATGTCACCGTCGCAGCCCATCCGGTCGATATCCGTAATCCGCATCGGCAAGAGATTCCGCAGCATCCGAACCAGTTCCGGGTTTCTGCGCCCGCCACCGCACAGCAGCGTAAGCGTCGGCGGTGCCGGAAGATGCGCCAGGGCTTCGGCGACTGAATGCGCCGCGCATGCGGTGAGTGTTGCCGCGGCATCCGCGGTCCGGAGTTCGCCTACGCGTTTGAACAGATCGCTGAAATCGTTTCTATCCAATGATTTAGGTGGGGAAAGTGAAAAATAGTGATGTCGCAGAAACGCACTCAGCAGATCTTCGGAAATTTGACCGGAACGGGCGACGGTGCCATTCCGGTCAAATGGCAGCGCCAGCCTTGAAAGCAGCAGATCATCAATCGGTGCATTCGCCGGGCCGGTATCAAACGCGATCAACGCTCCCGGCTCAACCGGGTGGACGCAATTAGGATTGACCCAGGTCAGGTTGCCAACCCCACCGAGATTGACAAACTGTACCGGTTCGGTGAGGTTCAGCCTCTTTGCCAGAGCAAAGTGGAAAAAGGGAGCCAGAGGCGCGCCCTGTCCCTGAAGGCGCATATCCTCTGTCCGGAAATCCCAGATAACAGGCGTATCCAACGCGTCTGCGACCGCGCCGGCGGAGCCGATTTGATGCGTGCGTGCGTTTTCCGGGTCATGCGCGACCGTCTGGCCATGGAAGCCGATAAGCGAAACCCGGTCGAAGCGCTGCAGAATGTCAATGTGCGCCCGGGTCACGATCTCCTCAGCCCGCCGCACTTCGTCTGAACCGGGCCAGTGACCCAACGCCCGGCGCAGAAGAACGCGTTCGGCCTCGCTGTAGGGGCGGAATTCCGTCTGCCCAAAGCTCAGGATGTGTTTGCCATCGGTCAGCAACGCTGCGGCGTCGACTCCATCCATTGAGGTGCCGGACATGCAGCCGATGGCCCATTGCGGCTCGGTGTTTTCCATCCTTAACAGTCTAATATATTCAGTTGCTGGCTGTCATTGAGGTTGTTCGGAATGGGATTTAGTCCGCAATCAGAATTCCTTCGCGTTATGCAGATGCGGGGATATGTCGACAATTGTACCAATTCAGAGGAACTTGACCGGATTTTGCTTGCCGGTCCGGTTCCGGCCTATATCGGCTTTGATGCCACCGCATCTTCGCTGCATGTCGGCAGCCTGATTCAGATCATGATGCTGCGCTGGCTGCAGCGCTCGGGCCATAAGCCGATTATTCTGATGGGAGGCGGCACGACAAAGGTCGGAGACCCCTCCTTCCGGGCAAAGGAACGTCCATTATTGTCCGAGGCGGAGATCGATGAGAATTTAACCGGTATCCGCAGGGTCTTTGAACGCTTCATCCGCTTCGGTGACGGTCTGACGGATGCGGTGATGCTCAACAATGCCGACTGGTTGGATTCACTGAATTACCTGGAGTTTCTGCGTGATATCGGCCGGCATTTTTCGGTAAACCGCATGCTCGCTTTTGAGTCGGTGAAATCGCGTCTGGAGCGGGAGCAGACGCTGTCCTTTCTGGAATTCAATTACATGATCCTGCAATCCTATGATTTTCTTGTGCTGAACCGGGAATGGGGTTGCCGACTGCAGATGGGCGGTTCCGACCAATGGGGTAACATAGTCAATGGCGTGGATTTGATCCGTCGTTTTGAAGGTTCGTCGTCATTCGGTTTGACAACACCGCTCCTGACAACCGCCAAAGGCGACAAAATGGGGAAAACCGCGGACGGTGCTGTTTGGCTGAATCCGGAACTGCGTACGCCGTATGAATACTGGCAGTTCTGGCGCAATACCGAGGATGCCGACCTGCACCGATTCCTGTTGCTGTTCACGGAGCTGGATGCGGCGGAATGCGAACGGTTGGGAAATCCGGAGAATCCCGAAATCAATGAAGCCAAAGCCGTGTTGGCCGACATGGCGACGGAACTGGCACATGGGAAGGATGCGGCCCGGGAATCCCGGCAGACGGCGGAGAGTGTTTTCGGGTTTGGAGAAGCGGGCTCCGCTTTGCCGAGCTATGATGTGCAAAAGGAAGAAATTGAGGCCGGCTTTCCTGTCACCCAAGCGCTGGTTCGTACCGGATTGGCCGAATCCGGCAAAGCGGCGAGGCGGTTGATATCCGGTGGGGCGGTGCGACTGAACGGAAAAGCGGTCGCGGACACCTCAATTATGCTGAGCAGCGCTGATTTTGAAAAACCTGCGATTCTGTCGGCAAGCCGCAAACGCCATGCGGTTCTGCGCCTGGCCGGGTGAAGTTCAGTTTCCAAGCATCCACTGACCTTCGGGAAAAAACGCATGAAACGCGAATGCGAACAATAAGTCATGCGCTACCGGTTCACCGGCTGACAATGCGCGCACGGTGCCGATATCCCGGCTATCATTGATATTGCGTTGATCCAAGGGTGAAACCTGTCCGGAATTCCAGGTCAGCTCATACCCGCTCTCGGAAACCATACCTTCGATGCGCAGCCTCTCCAGAGGCCAGGCCTGGTCACCGATGCGGACAACCCGTGCGAGCGGGTGAATACCGTGCGGCGGATTTTCACCATTGTAAAGAAACGGTCTGTCCGCGGTATCGTAACCGACATAGGGGTTGGCACCGTAAGGCCGTAGAACATGTTTCGGTTCCTGCATGACCTTAGCATCGGTTCCGGCCATCGCCATATACTCACCCCAGCTGACGGTCAGCGCGGGAATTGCTGTCAATTCCTCGCCGGACAATTCTCCCGCAATGGCCTGTCCGATCGCCTGCTGCCACCAACTCTCGGTCTCCCGGTCATACATGATCATGTCCGAATGCCGGAGCTTCCCGGTGACTCCGAATGTCAGTTCGCGGTCGTTCAGCCGCGCATCATAAACAACACCGGAGTTGCATAACGGGCAATAGGTGACGGCAATCGGCATACCGCCTACCCGGTCATTGACGATTTCATGCCAGAGCAGATAGCGGATCGGATAGGCACGGAATTCATTCTCAATCTCGACGGAAATGACCGGCTCATGCTCACCGAGGCCTGTCTCCGACCCGGCGGAAGCGAAAACGGGATTGGAGAGTGCCGGAATGCCATCCTTCGGCGGTCCGCCGGAAATGATTTCCGTCGGATCGACCAGCAGTGTGTCAAAATCGGTGTGCGGCCATTCCACCTGCCAAAAAGCGGGAGATGCGACAGCTGCGGCCGCCATCCCCAGGCTGAGCATCAAGGCAGAGGGAAACGTGGTGAACCACTCCGGAGCGGCATGACGGGATAGAGTCACTGCGACGCACCGATCGTGACCCTGGCCATATAATCAGGGTCTGTGACCAGACCATTCGCATTCGGGTCACCGCGCTTGATCGCATCCACGATCTCCTGTCCCGCAATCACCTTTCCAACAACCGTATATTGGCCGTTCAGAAACGGCGCCGGCGCGAACATGATGAAGAATTGCGAATTCGCACTGTCAGGATGTTGTGCTCTGGCCATGCCGACGATGCCACGCTCATAGGGCACGTCGGAGAACTCAGCCGGCAAATCCGGCGCATCCGATCCGCCGCGGCCTGCGAAATTCAACTCTCCGCCATCTTTCTTTCCGAATTGAACATCGCCGGTCTGTGCCATGAATCCCTCGATAACCCTATGGAAAACCACATTGTCATAGGAACCGTCGCGGGCGAGGCCGCGGATACGCTCCACGTGCAAAGGCGCCTGCTCCGGCAGTAATTCGATTTCGACCACGCCATTGGCCTCGCCGGCAATTTCAATGATCAGCAGGTTTTCAGCATCCGCTGCCATCACGGCCCCGGCAAGGCTTGATGCAATGGCAGCTGAAGCGGCGATGTTTTTCATTGGGGTTCTCCGTCAATTGTTGTGTTTTTCATCCAGTGCGTGCCGCACAAAATCAGGAACAAAGCTGGAAACATCGCCTCCGAGCCGCGACACTTCCTTCACCAACCGCGATGAAACCGCCTGGCATCTGGCATCCGCCATGAGGAAAACGGTCTCGATCGACGAATTCAACACCCGGTTCATGCCGACCATCTGAAATTCATACTCAAAATCGGAAACCGCGCGCAGACCGCGGATGATGATGGAAGCTCCGGTCTGTTCGGCGCAATCGACCAGCAGGTTGTCGAATGGATGCGCGGAAATCACCAATTCCGTGTCCGCGGCCAGCATGGCAGCGGCACGTTCGACCATCTCAACCCGCTCTTCCAGGTTGAACAGAGGTGATTTGTCGTGGTTGACGGCAATTCCCACCACCAGGTGATCGACCAGCGCGTTTGCCCTACGGATAATGTCGATGTGGCCGAAGGTGACAGGGTCAAATGTTCCAGGATACAGGCCGGTCTTCATATCGCACTCCGGACGGGGGAATGTGGGCTTCAGTGGCCGGTAATCATGCCTTCGAGCGCATCACGCTCCAAATTCAGCTCATCCAACCGGGCTTTCACCACATCGCCGATGGAAATCAGGCCGATCATCCGGCCGGAATCAACGACCGGCATATGCCGAAAGCGGCGCTCGGTCATCATGGAAAGCACGTTGTCTGCGGTATCGTCGGGTCGGCAGCAGACCACATTCTCGCTCATGGCATTCGCGACTTGCCCGGCAAGCACCCCACTTCCGTTGCGGCCGATTTCGCGCACAATATCGCGTTCGGATAAAATGCCGTCGGGAGTCTTGCCATCGGCAGATACGACCAGCGCACCCACCCCCATGCTTGAAAGCAGTTGCGCCGCCTGCGACAGCCGCGATGTGGAATCAATGGTCAGGACTTCGCTGCTTGGCTTGGAATCCAGAATTTGCTTCACCAACATAACGGCGTTTCTCCATTCCAGCGGGCCGCCTGTATTGTAGCGGCAATCTCCGGCAATTGCACGTCTGTTAAGCCGGGCCATCGTGTTTCGAATTGCCGCAGAAATATGGGACTGATATCTGCCGGAATTGAAATGGGTGCCGGATCGGGCACAGTTCGGAGGCACAGATGGAAGAGTTATCGCACTTTATTGATGGTCGGCGCGTTTCCGGAGAATCAGGTCGCTTCAGCGATGTATTCAACCCTGCCACGGGCGAGGTCCAGGCCCGGTTACCACTGGCTTCCGTTGATGAAGTGGATGCGGCGGTCCGGGGTGCGGCAAAGGCCCAGGCGGGCTGGGCGGCGGCTAATCCGCAGCGGCGGGGGCGTGTGCTCATGGAATTCGTGCGCCTTCTGCAGCGGGACATGGATTCACTTGCGGAAGCGCTTTCACGCGAACATGGAAAAACACTGCCCGATGCGAAAGGTGACATCCAGCGCGGCCTGGAAGTGGTTGAATTCTGCATCGGCGCGCCGCATCTCCTGAAGGGCGAATACACATCCAGTGCCGGAACCGGCATCGACATGTATTCGCTTCGGCAACCGGTCGGCGTTGCCGCCGGCATCACTCCCTTCAATTTTCCGGCAATGATTCCGATGTGGAAATTCGCGCCGGCATTGGCCTGCGGCAATGCCTTCATACTGAAACCATCGGAACGCGACCCGAGCGTGCCGCTGATGCTGGCGGAACTGCTCCTCGAGGCAGGACTGCCGGAAGGGGTGCTTCAGGTCGTGAATGGCGACAAGATCGCAGTCGATGCCATATTGCAGCATCCGGATATCGGTGCGGCGGGTTTCGTCGGCTCGACACCGATAGCCGAGTATGTTTTCGCGCAGGGCGCGGCGCATGGAAAGCGCGTGCAATGTTTCGGCGGCGCCAAAAACCATATGATCGTCATGCCGGATGCGGACCTCGACCAGGCCGCTGACGCCTTGGTTGGATCGGGATACGGGGCTGCGGGCGAGCGCTGCATGGCTGTGTCGGTGGCGGTTCCGGTCGGCGAGAAAACCGCTGACGCCTTGATCGAGCGCCTGGTGCCCCGGGTTGAGAGCCTGAAAGTGGGTCCATATACCGCGGGTGAGGATGTCGATTACGGGCCGCTTGTCACATCGGCGGCGAAAGAACGGGTCCTGGGTCTGGTGGAATCGGGGCTGCGGCAGGGAGCCGAACTGTGTGTGGATGGCAGGAATCTCAGGATACAGGGTTATGAGAATGGCTTTTTTGTCGGGCCGCATCTGTTTGATCATGTGAAGAGCGACATGGATATCTACAAGACCGAGATTTTCGGCCCGGTGCTGTCGACTGTGCGTGCCGATAGTTATGAACAGGCCATCAAGCTGGCCATGGATCACGAATATGGTAATGGCGTGGCGATTTTCACCCGGGATGGCGACACTGCCCGGGATTTCGCCGAGCGGGTCAATGTGGGGATGATCGGTGTCAATGTACCGATTCCAGTACCGCTGGCTTACCACACTTTCGGTGGCTGGAAAAAATCGGTGTTTGGGGATCTGAACCAGCACGGTCCGGATGCTTTCCGTTTCTATACACGCACCAAAACCGTCACTTCCCGCTGGCCTTCCGGCATAAAGGAAGGTGCAATTCTGAATTTTCAGTCGGTTGACTGAAGGCGGAAGGAATTCATGAATGGTGGATTTCCGCCTGAGTGATGATCAGTCCGCCATCCGGGACATGGCGCTGGCTTTCGGCAGCGAGCGCATTGCGCCTTATGCCAGGGATTGGGAGAGCGCCGGCGAAATGCCGGAGCAATTGTGGCGACAGGCCGGAGAGCTCGGGCTCGGTGCCATCAATGCGCGTGCGGAAAGCGGCGGGTCCGCATTGTCACGGCTCGATGCGGCGTTGATTTTCGAGGCGCTTGCCCGCTCCTGCCCTTCTGTCGCCGCCTTCCTGTCGATCCACAATATGTGTGTCAACATGATCGACTCCTTCGGATCGGAGGCGTTGAAATCCCGCTATATGGAGGATGTCACATCGATGCGGCGGGTGTTGTCCTATTGCCTGACCGAGCCCGGCTGCGGTTCCGACGCGGCGGCATTGCGGACAAGGGCTGAACGCACCAATCATGGCTGGAGTGTCACCGGGACGAAAGCATTCATCTCCGGCGGCGGCTATTCAGATTCCTATGTGGTGATGTGCCGGACCGGCGGTGATGGTCCAGGCGGAATCTCCGCCCTGCTCATCGATGCCGACGCGCCCGGCATCAGTTTCGGTGCCCTCGAGGACAAGATGGGTTGGCGTTCGCAGCCCACCCGGCAAGTGCAGCTGGATCAATGCGTTGTCGCGGCCGAAAATCTGTTGGGTGAGGAAGGGCTGGGCTTCCGCTATGCGATGGCCGGACTTGATGGCGGGCGGCTCAATATCGCCGCCTGTTCGCTTGGAGGCGCGCAGGCGGCATTGGAGCAAACCCTGTCCTATATGCGGACACGCAGCGCCTTTGGGCGGAAATTGAGTGAGTTCCAGTCACTCCAGTTCAGATTGGCGGAAATGGAAATCGAAATGCAGGCCGCCCGGTCACTGCTCTGGCATGCGGCGTGGAAACTTGACCAGGGTGCGGCGGATGCAGGTGCCTTTTGCGCAATGGCCAAGAGTTTTGCCACCGACACCGGGTTCAAAGTCGCCAATGGCTGCCTGCAACTGCATGGCGGATATGGATATTTTGCTGACTATGGCATTGAGAAAATTGTGCGTGATCTGCGGGTGCACCAGATTCTGGAGGGCACCAATGAGATCATGCGGGTGATCATCTCCCGCCATTTGCTGTCAAATACGGATCGATGAAGGACATCCGCATCCGTATCGACGGCAGGGCGGGAATCATCACGCTGAACCGGCCGCAGACTCTGAATGCCCTGACCTACCCGATGTGCCATGCCATTACCGGGGCTCTGAATGAATGGCGGACGGCTTCCGGAATTGACCTGGTGATCTTTGATGCCGTCGGTGACAGGGCTTTTTGCGTCGGCGGAGATATTGCCGACATGTATCGCTGCGGCAAGGCCGGAGACTTCGCTTACGGGCAGAATTTCTGGCGCGACGAATACCGTATGAACGCTGCCATCCACGAATTCACAAAACCCGTTGTCAGTTTTCTGCAAGGCTACACGATGGGCGGAGGCGTCGGGATCGGCTGCCATGGTTCGCATAGAATTGTCGGTCCGGGCAGCCGCATCGCCATGCCGGAATGCTCAATCGGCCTGGTGCCGGATGTCGGCGGCTCTTACATCCTTGCCCGCGCTCCCGGACGCCTGGGTGAATTTCTTGCAGTCACCGGACACCGGATGGGGCCGGCGGAAGCGATATTCACGGGTTTTGCCGATCATTATATCGAGGAGACGAATTGGTGCGATCTCAAGCGTGATCTCTGCCGCAGCGGCAATCAGGAAGCCATCGCCGAGGCGGCGCAGCCGGTTCCCGAGGGCGATTTTTCCGGATGCCGGGCGCAGGTAGACACGCTGTTTTCGCTCGAAAACCTGACTGAGATCGATGCCGCGCTGCGGCAGTCAGGCACCGGTTTCGCCGTCGATTGCCGGAAGCGGATGGAAATGAATTCGCCGCTGTCCATGGCCTGCGCTGTCGCCCTCGTCCGTATGCAGCGGAATTCAACCTCGCTGCGTGACGCTTTGAGTCTGGAATACAGGTTTGTTTACCGATCGCTACAGCATTCCGATTTTCTCGAAGGAATACGCGCGCGTATCGTCGATAAGGATAACCGCGCCGCATGGCGCCATAGCGACCCCGGCGCTGTGACTGCGGCCGAGGTCAGTCAAATGCTGGCTCCGCTCGGTTCGAATGAACTCACATGGGATGGCGTTTGACCGGCCGCAAGGGAGAATAGCAATGAAAATCGGCTTTATCGGGTTAGGAAATATGGGTGCGCCGATGGCGGTGAACCTGACCGCGGCCGGCCGTAGCGTGACCGGATTTGACATCAATGCAGCATGCCCGCCCACCCTCGTCCCCGCCTCTTCGGCAATTGAAGCGGCCAAGGGCTGCGAGGTCATGATCACCATGCTTCCCGATGGCGCTGCCCTGCATTCGGTGGCGATGGAAGTGATGCCGGAGCTGCAACCGGGAAGCGTATTTCTGGATTGCTCCACGGTCGACGTTGCCAGCGCGGTTGCGGCAGCGGAACATGCCACGACATATGCAGTCGAATTTGTTGACGCACCGGTTTCCGGTGGCGTCGTCGGAGCCGAGAAGGGAACGCTGACCTTTATGGCCGGAGGTTCTCCCGGGGCATTCGAAAAAATACAGCCTTTATTCGGGATTATGGGCGCGCGCGCCGTGCATTGCGGCGTCGCCGGAACAGGTCAGGTGGCGAAAATCTGTAACAACATGATTCTCGGCGCAACCATGATCGCAACCTGCGAGGCATTCGGGCTCGCCGACCGGCTCGGGTTGGACCGGCAGAAAATGTTTGACGTCGTATCCTCCTCGTCGGGCTATAGCTGGAGCATGAATGTCTACTGCCCTGCCCCTTCGATCGGGCCGGAATCACCTTCCGATCACGGTTACAAGCCGGGCTTCGCCGCTGATCTCATGCTGAAGGATCTTCGATTGTCACAACAAGCCGCCGCAGCTACCGGCGCTGCGACACCGATGGGCGCACTGGCGACAGAGATTTACCGTGCTTTTGTTGAAGAGGAACAGGGGACGGGCGTGGATTTCTCCGGCATCATACGGAAATTCACCGGACAGATTTAGATTCACTCCGCGGCCACGAGTGCCGGTTTCAGCATTTTCGCCAGAAACTGACCGGTATGGCTTCTGGGGTTGTCGGCAACATCCTCAGGCGTGCCTTCGGCGATGACCCGGCCGCCGGAATCGCCACCTTCCGGTCCCATATCAATGATCCAGTCCGCTGTCTTTATGACATCCAGATTATGCTCAACCACCACCACCGTGTTGCCGAGAGTGACCAGCCTGTGCAGTACTTTGAGAAGCCTTTTTATGTCTTCAAAATGCAGCCCGGTCGTCGGCTCATCGAGAATATAGAGGGTCCCGCCCTGCGTACGGCGTGACAGCTCTTTCGCCAGTTTGACCCGCTGTGCCTCACCGCCTGACAATGTTGTCGCCGGCTGACCGAGCTTGATATATCCGAGCCCGACTTCGCAGAGTGACTTCAATTTCTCATGAATGGCCGGCACCGCGGCAAAAAACGCTTCCGCCTCCTCGACGGTCATATTGAGAATATCGGCAATCGACTGGTTGCGGTATTTAACCTCCAGGGTTTCCCGGTTGTAACGGGCACCACGGCAGCTTTCACAAGTGACATAGATATCGGGAAGAAAATGCATCGCAATCTTGATGACACCGTCGCCCCGGCATGCCTCGCATCGTCCACCCTTCACATTGAAGGAAAACCGCCCCGGCTTATAACCGCGGGCGCGGGATTCCGGTAACTCGGTGAACCAGTTACGAATTGGCAGAAAGGCATCCGTGTATGTGGCCGGATTTGAGCGTGGTGTGCGTCCGATCGGCCTTTGGTCAATATCGATCACTTTTGCCAGGCTGCCCAACCCCTCGACCATCTCGCAATTGTCCGGTGCGATTCGATAGCCGCTGAAAAATGCCGCCGCATGATGATACAGGGTTCCGAAAGTCAGCGTCGATTTTCCGCTGCCCGAGACACCGGTCACACAGATAAATTTACCGAGCGGAAAATCGACCGTGACGGATTTCAGGTTGTTGCTTGTCGCCCCGATGACCCTGATTGCCCGGCCATATCCGGCGCGCCGCTCCGGACTGTAGTCGATTTGCCGCCGGCCACTCAAATATTGACCCGTGATTGATTTCGGATTGATTTCAACCTCAGCGGGTCTGCCCTGTGCGACAATTTCGCCGCCGTGGATTCCCGCACCCGGACCGATGTCAAGCAGGTGGTCCGCCTCGCGCATAGCCTCTTCATCATGCTCCACGACGATGACGGTATTGCCTTGATCGCGCAGATTCTTGAGCGTCGCCAGCAACCGCTTATTGTCACGCTGATGCAGTCCGATCGATGGCTCATCCAATACGTAAAGCACGCCCGTCAGGCCGGATCCGATTTGACTTGCGAGACGGATTCTCTGGCTTTCGCCGCCGGACAGTGTTCCCGAATTACGTGACAGGGTCACATATTCAAGCCCGACATTGTTCAGGAAGCCAAGACGCTCGCGGATTTCCTTGAATATGGGAGCGGCGATAATCCGGTTTTGCGCCGAGAGGTGATTTTTCGCGTCCCGGCTCCATTCGAGTGCCCCGGAAACAGTCAATTGCGTGACCTCGCCGATATGTTTCTTCCCGATTTTGACAGCGAGAGCTTCCGGACGGAGGCGGAACCCGCCGCAGGCACTGCAGTCACGGCTGCTTTGATAACGCTCGAGTTGATCGCGCACATACTGGGAATCGGTTTCCCGGTAGCGGCGCTCCATATTCGGAATGACACCTTCATATCTCCTGCGCACCGTGTAGGTGCGTTTCCCCTCGGAATACTCGAATTGAATTTCCTCATCTTTCGAACCGTAGAGGATGAGTTCGCGGATATCCTCGGGGAGGTGTCGCCATTGCCGGTCCGGATTGAATCCATAATGGCGGGACAAGGAGGTAATGGTCTGCTCAAAATAGAATGAGCTGGTTTTCTTCCAGGGGTCTATCGCATCAATTCGGAGATACCGCGTCGTATCCGGAATGATCCGGTTGAGATCAAAAAACACCTCCCTCCCAAGTCCATCGCATTTCGTACAGGCGCCAAAAGGGGCATTGAAAGAGAACAGCCGCGGTTCGATCTCCGGGATCATGAAGCCGGAGACCGGGCAGGCGAATTTCTCTGAGAAGGTTATGCTGGAAGCATCGCCGCCTTCGGTCTCGACCGTGGCCAGGGCGATCCCGTCCGCCTGGTCCAGTGCCGTGCGCAGCGAATCGGCCAGCCGTTGATCGATGCCGTCGCGCGTGACAATCCGGTCGACCACGAGTTCGATATTGTGCCGAAAAGTTTTCTGAAGTTCCGGCACATCATCAAGATCATAAATTTCCCCATCAATCCGGACGCGCTGAAATCCGCGCTTGCGGAACTCGAGCAGCTCTCTTTTGTATTCACCTTTCCTATCCCGCACCACCGGGGCGAGCAGAATCACCCGGCTTCCCGGAGGATAGGCGAGGATACGGTCGACCATGTCGGAGACCTGCTGCGCCTGGATCGGCAGACCTGTTGCCGGCGAATGAGGAGTGCCGGCACGGGCAAACAACAATCGCAGGTAGTCATAAATTTCGGTGACGGTGCCGACCGTCGAGCGTGGATTTCTCGAAGTCGTTTTCTGCTCAATCGCAATCGCCGGCGACAGGCCGGTGATCTGGTCAACATCGGGCTTTTCCATCACATTCAGGAACTGGCGGGCATAGACCGAGAGGCTTTCGACATAACGCCGCTGGCCCTCGGCATAGATCGTGTCGATGGCAAGAGTTGACTTCCCCGAACCGCTGAGGCCGGTCACGACAACCAGCTTGCCGCGCGGAATATCGACATCAACAGATTTGAGATTATGTTCGCGTGCACCGCGCACGCTGATCATTTTCGCTTCGCTCATGAACCCCCGCGCCTCCAGCCACGGGATAGATTCTTCCGTTCAGAATGACAATGCGAAGCGCACAGACCATAGTCTCCCGATTGCCGATTCCTCTTGCGGTGAAAGGTATATTGATTGATTGATTCAGGTCTTCAATCGGTCGGGTACGGGGGTCTCGGAAATGTCAGGATCGGTCAACAAGGTTATCCTCATCGGCAATCTCGGAGCGGACCCTGAAATCCGTGAATTCTCCTCGGGGACGCGCTATTGCAACCTCCGGGTGGCGACAAGCGAAAGGTGGAAGGACCGGAACAGCGGCGAAAACCGCGAACGGACGGAATGGCACCGGGTGACGATCTACAATGAGCATCTGGTCCGGATTGCCGAGGCATATCTGCGCAAAGGTTCGAAAGTGTATCTGGAAGGCCAGCTGGAGACCCGGAAATGGCAGGATCAGAACGGCAATGAGCGCTATTCGACGGATGTCGCGCTGCGCCCGTTTCGCAGCGAATTGACGATGCTCGATTCGCGCGGCTCCAGTGACGGCTACCAGTCGGCGGGCGATGCCGGTTCGGGGCGTGGCCGGGAAGAGTATTCCGAAAGGCAATGGTCCCGGGAAGCCGGATCCGCTGCTGAAGACAGCACGTCTGACGACATTCCGTTCTGAGCGTTCAGCGGGGGCCGCAATGCACCGCTCTATGTGAAGAACAAACCCAGCTCCGAGAACTGACGGGGCGGCGTAATTTACATTTATGTAGTGATACTATAGGCCAGACACTACAAAACTTAGTTGATCTGAAGCTGGTTCCGGCAATTGAACGACGAAGCTGAAAGCCCTGGCAACAGCGGCGAAAACACGCAGCTGCATCCGGCATATGACGGCCCCGGTGTCTCAATTGTCGAGGAAATGCGAACCGCCTATCTCGATTACGCGATGAGCGTGATCGTATCGCGGGCGATCCCCGATCTGCGCGATGGTTTAAAGCCGGTGCATCGCCGGATTCTGTACGCGATGCATGAGACCGGCAATTCACACGATAAACCCTACCGGAAATCGGCCCGGCCGGTGGGCGATGTCATGGGTAAATACCATCCGCACGGCGACGCTGCGATTTATGATGCCTTGGTGCGCATGGCCCAGGATTTCTCGATGTCGCAGCCCCTGCTCGACGGCCAAGGGAATTTCGGCTCGCTGGACGGCGATAATCCGGCGGCTATGCGCTACACGGAAATCCGTATGGCCAAGGCGGCGCAGTGGCTGTTGACGGATATCGACCGCAACACGGTCGAGTTTCAGGACAATTATGACGGCAAGGATCAAGAGCCATCGGTGCTGCCGGCCCGTTTCCCCAATGTTCTCGTGAATGGCGGCGGCGGCATTGCGGTTGGAATGGCGACCAATATTCCACCGCATAACCTGGGCGAAGTTATCAGTGCCACCCTCGCCTATATTGAAAATCCTGACATCTCGATTGAAGGCCTGATGCAATTGATGCCGGCACCCGATTTTCCGACCGGTGGGGTCATTCAGGGACGGACCGGTGCCAAAAAGACCTATTTCACCGGACGCGGGGGTATCGTGATCCGGGCAAAAACCAGGATCGAGACCATCCGGCAGGACCGACAGGCCATAATCGTCGACGAGATTCCCTACCAAGTCAATAAAGCGACGATGATCGAGCGTATCGCGGAAGCGGTCCGGGACAAAAAGATCGAAGGCATCGCCGCAGTCCGGGATGAGTCTGACCGGGTCGGAGTCCGGGTGGTCATCGAATTGAAACGCGACGCCAATGCGGAGATTGTTCTCAACCAACTCTGGCGGTTTTCGCCGATGGAATCGTCATTCAACAGTAACATGCTGGCACTCAATGGCGGCCGACCCGAATTGATGAATTTATCCACCTTTATCAGGGCCTTCGTGGAATTTCGTGAGGAAATTGTTGCCCGGCGGACGGCGGATGAGTTACGCCGTGCGCGGGACCGAAGCCACCTGCTGTGCGGCCTAGCGGTGGTTGTATCAAATCTTGACCAGGTAGTCGCGATCATCAGGCAGGCGGCCGACCCGGCCGAGGCAAGGGCGGAATTGAGGCGGCGTCAATGGCCGGCCGAGGAAATCGCCGATTACCTCCGGTTGATCGATGACCCGCTGAATTCCATAGAGCCGAACGGCACATACCGCCTTTCTGATGCCCAGGCGCGCGCCATACTGGAACTCCGTCTACAAAGACTCACCGCCATGGGGATCAAGGAAAATACTGATGAATTGCAAGCACTTGCGGAGAAGATCACCGGGTATCTTCATGTCCTCGGTTCCGGCTCAAGAATCCGCGCAATTATCGCTGACGAGTTGAAAGAGGTTAAAGAGAATTTCGCTGTGGCACGGCGTACAGAGATCGCGGAGTTCGAGGAGATCGTGGATGATGAGGATCTGATCGAGCCGGAGAATGTCGTCGTGACGATCACCAATGGCGGCTACATCAAGCGTACACCGCTGTCGGAATTTCGTTCGCAACTGCGCGGCGGCAAGGGGCTGAGCGGAATGACCACCAAGAATGAGGATTTCGTCACCGCCCAATACGTCGTGAACACGCATGATGCGCTGCTGTTTTTCACAACTGACGGGATCGTCTACAAGTTGAAGGCTTGGAGACTGCCGAATGCCGGCAGGAATGCCCGCGGTAAAGCGATCGTCAATATTCTGCCGATAACGCTTGGCGTATCGATAGCCGCGGTCACGCCGATCGATGTTGATGAATCCGAATGGGATTCCAGACAAATTGTCTTCGCGACCTCTGCCGGCCAGGTGCGCCGCAATCGCCTTTCGGATTTTGCCAATGTGCTGTCCAACGGGAAAATAGCCATGCGGCTGCCGGAAGGCGTGACCCTGGTGGGCGCACGAATTTGCTCGAATGATGACGATGTGCTGCTTGCAAGCCATTTCGGCCGGGCGATCCGGTTTTCTGTCACCGAAGTCCGGGTTCAGAAATCACGCAATTCAACCGGAATGCGCGGCATGCGGTTGAAGGAGGGCGATAGCGTCGTCGCCATGGAGATCATCCGCTCATTTGATGCCTCCCGGGAGCAGGCCAAGGCCTTCCTGAAGGCAAGAAGGGCAAGCGGGAGCCCGGTTGATGACGAGGTCGTTGAAGAGTCGGCAGCGGATTCAGATGCCGGGCACCCGGATAATTACAGCGAGTTGCAGGAAGCCGAACAGGTGTTGCTGACAATCGCCAGCGACGGATCCGGCAAGCGCTCATCATCCTATGACTATTTCAGAAAAGGGCGCGGCGGAATGGGCGTCAAGGCCGTGCGGGAAGGCAGGATTGTCGCCTTCCTTTTGGTGGACGCCGATGACCAGGTTATGCTGGCTACGAATTTGGGCCAATCCATACGCTGCAGAGTGTCCGACATTTCCTTCCGCTCGCGCTCGGCCGGTGGCGTGCGTGTGTTCAAAATGGCGAAGGGTTCGGAAGTGGTCTCGGTGGCGCGAATCGCCTATCCGGTGGATGAACCGGAGGAGGATGCGGAAAATTTGGAGCAGGCAGTGCTTGACGGGGGTGAATAGTGGCCAGGCGACGGTTCTTGGATGAAGTTTACAAGCTGCGGTCGGCCGCATCCATGAAGAAATTATATGATGAATGGTCGGAAAGTTATGATGACGAAATCGGCGGCCAAGGCTATGCCACTCCACGGAGATGCGCCGCCGCGTTGGCGGATGCAGTCGAAGATCTGGATGCTCCGATTCTTGACTTTGGCTGTGGTACCGGCATGTCCGGGCAGGCATTGGCCGCTTCCGGTTTTGCCGTGATTGACGGCTGCGACATTTCAGAGAAAATGCTCGAGGTTGCACGCGGAAAGGGAATATACCGGCGGATCTGGTGCGCATCCGCCTCCGATCCGATTTCCTTTCAACCCGGATCATACCGGAATATCGCCGCTATTGGTGTGATCAGTGTCGGCGCGGCACCGATCGGTATTCTGGACAATCTATTCGCGGCCCTTCCCGGCGGCGGTGCGATCGTATTTTCATTCAATGAGCACACTCTGCAGGATCCGGCCTATGAATACCGGGTTTATGAATATGTGGACACGGCGGCGGCGCACCTGCTGTTTCGTGAACATGGAGATCACTTGCCGGGGATCGGCATGCAGTCGACGGTTTATGTGCTGCAAAAGCAATAGATGCGACGTGACCGGTTTGCCCCCTCGCCGACAGGATTTCTGCATTTAGGCCATGCGCTGTCGGCGTTGACGGTCTGGGAGTCCAGCGCCCGGCAAGGCGGGGAATTCATACTCAGAATCGACGATTTGGATGTCGAAAGATCACGCCGGGAATTTGTGGCGGCGATTTTTGACGATTTGACATGGCTTGGCCTGTCATGGCGGCAACCGGTGATGTTCCAGTCGCAAAGGCGTGAAGCCTATGCCCATGCGCTGAATCGATTGATTGACCTCGGAATCTGTTTTCCCTGCGGATGCACAAGAGCGGATATCCGTGCCGCGCAGTCGGCGCCGCAGGAGGGTTCAGATGCGAATACCCGGTCAAGGGTTTATCCGGGAACATGCCGAAATCGAAAGATGCACGAAATCGGCGATGGCGACTCGGTACGACTCAACATGGAAGCTGCGATCAAGCTGTTGGGCGGAGAAGCAAGGGTGAGTGAAATCGGGTTCTGTGAAACCGGCTTAACTTTCGCTGGAGAACATTATCTGAATGCCGGGCATTTGCTCCAGAGCCATGGAGATGTTGTGCTGGCGCGCAAGGGTCTTGGCGCTTCCTACCATCTATCCGTCATCATTGATGATGATGCACAACAGGTTACGCATGTGACACGCGGCGAGGATTTGTTCGGCGCAACTTCACTGCACCGGTTGCTGCAGGAATTGCTGTCGGTCAAACCGCCGGTCTGGAACCATCACCGATTGGTCCGTGATGCGGACGGAAACCGCCTGGCCAAGCGCTCCAACTCGACCACGCTAGTTTCGCTGCGCCGCAAAGGATGCACACCCGCCGACATCCGGCACCTGGTCAATCTTTAGAGGAATCCGCAGCCGTCAGAATTTCAAAAAAACAACTGCGGCGACCGGTATGGCAGGCATTGCCGGTCTGTTCAATCCGGGCCAGAAGGCAATCCTGGTCGCAATCTGTCCGGAGTTCCAGCAAGTGCTGCGTGTTGCCGCTGGTTTCACCCTTGATCCACAGACATTTCCGCGAACGCGACCAATATGTCATGCGTCCGGTTGCCATGGTCCGACTCAGGGCTTCGCGGTTCATCCAAGCCATCATTAATATTTCTTCCGCCTCGGAATCCTGCACGATCACCGGGATCAACCCATCGGAGTTGAACCGCAGCCGGTCGATTCCGTCACATGCTTCTGTCCTTTTCAATACCGTTATCCTGACCTAAATTCCCAAATTCCAGATACCCTGAATGCGGACTGAGGATGAGCGAAAACGAAAGCCTCATCAAGCTTTATTCACAACGGATACTCAGCTTGGCAACGACTATTCCGAAGACGGAGCAGCTTGAGAATCCGCAGGCGAGCTGTAAAACCCGCTCGCCACTGTGCGGCTCAACGGTCACCGTTGACATCATCGTCGAAAACGGAACCGTGACCGGTTACGGCCAGAATGTTAAGGCGTGCGCTTTAGGACAGGCGGCGGCTTCCGTTGTCGGCGCGAATATTGTCGGCTGCAGCCGTGATGAGATTGAAACCGGGTTGCGACAACTGGCTTCCATGCTCAAGGAAGGTGGCCCTCCGCCAGGGACCCCGTTCGCCGAACTCCATGTTCTTGAACCGGCGAAAGAATTCAAGAACAGACATGCTTCCATTATGCTCGCTCTTGAAGCGGCGCTATGTGCCTATGACCGCGCCGCCAATCCTGCCTGAGGGAAGCATCAGGTGATACCGGCCGGCAGCCAACACAGCGCGAACAGGATGATCATAATCGAAACGCATCCGAGCAGGTCCGCAAAGCTGACTTGTTCGGCATGAGTTTGGAACAAACTATGAATGTACTTCATTAATTATTGATTCGTTCTGAAAACAAACAATATGTTTTATGTTTGTTCTAATGTCAACTGCATTTTGTCCGGCTGTAGTGTCTCAGCTTGAAATTCTATTTAAGCGACGCCAAGACACTGACCGAGGCCGAATGCCGGAGCATGCGTAGACGGTACCGAACCATCCTGACCCAGGGCGGCAAGAAGCTGCCGGAGATCCCGCCGCGCCGAATGGGAAGCGCGGGCGGACCGCGAAGTCCGACGCGCACAACCTGCATGAACGCCTCGTGAAGCACGGGAAATCCGTGCTCCGCTTCACGAGTGATCAGGACGTCAGCTTCACCGACAATGCCGGAGAGCGGAAGATCAGGATGGCCAAGATCAAGATGAAAGTATCCGGATGTCTCCGGGCACGACTCCACGCCGAGGCCCGGAGCAGAATCTCACGCTACCCGAACTCGATGGCCGCGCTCGGATACAGTTCCCTCGTCGCCATCCAGATCGCGTTCGCTGGAAAGGCCGCAGACATGATCAAGTCGCACTAAACCTAATCTATCCTTCAAAAGGGGAGAGCAGTTACGTGGATTCTAGAGTTTGAAAATTGCCGACACCGACATAGCGTATGACCAATATAGCATTGAAATGCCGCCGCATTCAGAGACACGCTCCACAATATCCATTCTGCTAGCCCGGCGCTTCCGTAAGCACAATATCGTAATCGTCGAGGGCATCCAAAAATTCTGAATGGTAAACAAGTTCGTCGATGCCGAGCAGCCTCAGCTTGTCGAAGGACCGGTCAAACACGGCCACGCATGTATCGCCCGTGAATCGCGACGGGAACAGGAATCCGTCCGCCTCAGGCACACCGGTATGGACAGCGGATGACAGGGTGCGCCCCGCTGCATGGTTTCCGTCGTGCGTCACCGCGCTCGGCGCCCCTATGCGTACCGTACCGTCGCCGCGCAAATCGATCAGGGCAAGCGGTTCGATGCTACCAATCGACACCACTAACCGGGTTTCAACCTCGATTCGCGGGAGTTCACGCCGACGGCGGCGCACGAAGCGGTTGCGGACCAAGGTTTCCCAGAAGGCGCAACGCACCGCACTCGACGCATACAACACCGCATAGTGTTCCCGTGGGTCACTGAACCGGCTAGGTGTGGGTGCTGCTTTCAACGGGGTAGAGCGGCGGCTGCGATGAATCACGCGGAAAACGCGCTCGGTACGGATGACCCGCAATCGCGAGCGCAGGCAGTTCGAATCGTAGCCGCCAGTCACGCAAAGTCACCCTGTCTGTCCCCCTCTGCGGCCTTCGCCACGCGATCGGTCTCGCCTTTGACCAGCAGCGCCAGCGGCGTTGCCCCGTCGAGCGCGGACAGCTCCGTCGTGAGCCAGACCCAGGCGGCATAGCCGTCATCCAACAGCCCTGGCACGAGGTTGAGACCGTCAAGTGGCCGACCCCGTTCGTCGAGTTGCCTTGCTGGGAAGACATGGCCTCGCCGGGCACCTCTCCAGCCTACGATCCGGCCCTTTTTCAACCAGTCATGCACCGACTGGCGGGTCTTGAGCCCGACCCGCTTCGCCAACTCGTCCGAGGTCAGTAGTGTCTCAGGCGCACCGGTACACGTACGCTCCGTCATTCGCCTAGCCGCCTCCTCGGTTCCCACACGGATTGCCTCGTCCCCCGCGATGGTTTCGACCCCGAACCGTTCTTCGTCGTTCATTGACAGCACGTCGGCCGTGATCGCCAGTGCCGAGCGCACGGCATCAGGATGGGCGACCAGCGCTGCCACATGCGCCGGACTCAGGTAGCACGCCGCCTCATGCAGCATACCCTCAAGCTCGCGTGCCTTTTCTCCGCCGACTTGGGTCATCGTTGTCCTCCGGGTCTTTGAAGCTTCGTCACAATAATGGTCTATATCGTCTATTTTGTCTGTTTCGTCAATAAAATGGTCACGCCAGCCCGTCGGGTGTACTGCCTTCGGCCTGCAGATGTGCCAATTGACTCGGCTGGCCAATGCATTCTGAAAGAAGTGCGGGCATCACAAGCGCATGGACGCGCTGTTCACGTGCTGGTACAATTTCATCCGGATTCATAAGGTGCTTCGCTTCACCCCCCTTCTCGGTGGATAGCCACTGACTTGTCCGACATGCTCCAGGATACGGAATGGATCGTTCAGGTAACTGTAGCGCGGGCGCCCAAGCCGAACCGGTCGACGACCTGCATGAAGCGCGAAAATTCAAACTGAGACACAACTTGCCCGGCGGTATTGATTGCCGGAACAAGTCATTCTTCCAAGAGCCTGTGCCAATCCTTCTCGGTCAGAATTTCCACGCCCAGCTCTTCGGCTTTCTTCCTCTTTGAGCCGGATGCTTCGCCCGCCACAACCAAGTCGGTTTTCGCCGAAACCGAGCTTGAGATCCGCATTCCCATAGCTTCCGCCCGTGCCTTGGCCTCTGCCCGGGTCATTTTCAGCAATGTCCCGGTGAAAACAATTGTTTTTCCTGAGTGTAAGCCTGAACCCGCTGCCGGCTGCGCCGCTGGAATGATGTCGAGCTGTGCCGCCAGCCTGTCAATCGCATGACGGGTCGCAGCCTGCTGGAAGTCATGAGCCAGAGCCTCGGCAGTCTTTCCGCCGATACCTTCAATCGAGATCAATTCCTCCAGTGGCGTTCTATCCTCGTCCATGCAGGCGACCAGCCTTTCCCAACGGCCGAAATGCCGCGCCAAGCGCTCGGCGGCAACCTCGCCGACATGCCTGATGCCAAGTCCGAACAGCAGTTTGGCGAAGGCAACGCGGCGCTTGGATTCGATCTCGGCGAACAGATTGGCTTCTGAAACCTCGCCCCAGCCGGCGCGTGTGTTGAGCTGCACGCCCTGTTCCCGGAGGCGGGCCTGCAGGGTGAAAAAATCGGCAGGTTCACGCAAAAGCGATTCTTCGAAAAATTGTTCAATCACACGCTCGCCGAGACCCTCAATATTCAGAACCGGGCGGGAGACAAAATGCTTCAACCGTTCCAATTGCTGCGCTGGGCAGCTGAACCCACCGCTGCAGCGCCGTACGGCGTCACCCTTCTCGCGGATGGCATCCGAGCCGCAAACCGGGCAGGTTACGGGAAAGTGAAAGGGCACTGAGCCGGATTGCCGCTTTGACAGATCGACATCGGCGACCTTGGGTATGACATCACCCGCCCGGTATACCTGGACCCAGTCCCCGATCCTGAGATCCCTACCCCCGCGTATGCGCTCCCCTTCCGAGTCGAAGCCGGCGATATAGTCCTCATTATGCAGCGTCGCATTCGAAACCACGACGCCTCCGACTGTCACCGGATGCAGCCGGGCCACCGGTGACAATGCGCCGGTACGACCCACCTGAATCTCAATGGAATCGAGGGATGTCCAAGCGGTTTCGGCAGGAAATTTCGCCGCTACTGCCCATCTCGGAGCTGTCGAACTGTTGCCCAGCCTCCGCTGAAGCGCCAGTGAATTCACTTTGAAGACAACGCCGTCTATGTCGTAACCGAGCGTTGAACGCTTGGCTTCGATGTTTTGGAACCGTGCAACCATATCTTCAATTCCATCGCACAGGCTGATTTCCGGATTCACCGCAAATCCCATATCGCTGAGCCGCTGCATCGCGCTCAGCTGATCATCGCCGAGACTGCCATCCAACTGCCCCCAGCCATGGGCGAAAAAGCTCAAAGGGCGTGATCTGGTGATGTTGCTGTCAAGCTGACGCAGGGATCCGGCGGCGGCGTTCCTCGGATTTGCGAAAATGTGCCCGCCCGCTTCCCGTTGCGATTCGTTCACTTTGTGAAAATCATCGTGCGACATATATACCTCGCCCCGGATTTCCATAAAGCCGAGCGCATCGGTGATCCGCAGCGGCACGCCGGTCACGGTGCTGACATTCGCAGTGACCACCTCGCCGATGGTTCCGTCACCCCTTGTCGCCGCTTGTTCGAGAATTCCGTCCCGGTAGGTCAATGATAATGACAGCCCGTCAATTTTCGGCTCGGCAGTGAATCCAGGAAATTCGGATGTATCGAAACCGAGAAAGCGGCGGATGCGGCTGACAAAATCCTCCAGGTCACCCGCATCGAATGCGTTATCCAGGGACAGCATGGCTTGCGCATGCCTGGCTTTGCCGAAGCCTTCCGCAGGTGGAGATCCGACCCGACCGATGGGGCTTTCCGGCAGTCTCAGGGTGAAAAAAGCCGCTTCCAGCTCGGCGAGGCGCGATTTCAGCGAATCATATTCGGCGTCATCGATTTCAGGTGCGTCTTTTCCGAAATAAGCTTCCTCCGCACTCAGGAGAGTTCGGGTCAGGTCGGTGATTTCTCTTTCCGCCTGTGCCTCGGTGAGATCCGCGGCCTTGGTTTTTCTGTTGTCAGCCATGCCGAAATGCCGATTCGGGGATTCAAAGTGGAAAAATCTATGACTTCCGCCAAACCCTGAGGCAAGGTCGAATGTGCCAAACACTCAATTGCATGGTAACAGCGAACACTGAACTGACAATTCCCTGGCGGGCATGGATCGGTATAGGGCATAGAAATTGCACGGCTCAGACAGAACAGACCGGGTGAATAGGCTCGGATTTTCAAAACCTCCGGCGTCGACCAGGGTTGTTGTAGCCATGTCGGGCGGAGTGGACAGTTCGGTTGTGGCGGCGATGCTGTCGGAACAGGGTTATGACGTGGTCGGTATCACCCTGCAGCTGTACGATCACGGTGCGGCATTGGCCAGGTCAGGCGCATGCTGCGCCGGCCGGGACATCCATGATGCCCGGCGGATTGCACATGAATTCGGGTTTCCGCACTACGTGCTCGATTACGAGTCGCTGTTTCAGGAGACCGTCATTGACGAGTTTGCCGATAGCTACCTGGCCGGGGCGACGCCTGTTCCCTGTATACGATGCAATGAAAAGGTCAAATTCGAAGAATTGCTGAGCACGGCCAAGGATCTCGGAGGAGATTGCCTGGCGACCGGGCATTACGTGCAGCGGCTGGAAAGCCCGGCCGGGCCGCAATTGCATTCAGCGGCGGATAGGAGACGGGATCAGTCATACTTTCTGTTTGCAACCACGCCGGCGCAGCTCAGCTACCTGCGATTTCCATTGGGCGGCATTGAATCAAAGTCGGAAACCCGCGCTCTCGCCCGTCGCTACAGCCTGCCGGTTGCAGACAAACCGGATAGCCAGGACATCTGTTTTGTGCCGGACGGGAAGTATTCGGATGTCATCAAGAAACTGAGGCCGGGCGCAGCCAGCCCGGGTGAAATCGTCGATGTGGAAGGGAAGCGTCTCGGTTTCCATGATGGTTTGATCCACTATACGGTCGGGCAGCGTCGTGGATTGGGAATAGGCGGCTTGCGGAAACCGCTCTATGTTCTGAAGCTTGATGTTGAGAATCAGCGTCTGATCGTCGGTCCGATAGAATGCCTGGCCTCCCGGAAAATAGTTCTGAACGATGTCAATTGGCTGGGTGATGATGAATTTGCCGATGGTCGAAGCTGGAAATTGCGGGTCAAGGTGCGTTCCACCCGCCCGCCCGGGCAAGCGACGGTGCGCTGTGTCGGCGCCAGGGATGCCGTGGTTGAATTGGACACGCCCGAATATGGGGTTGCACCCGGACAGGCCTGTGTTTTCTACGGGCTGGATTGCACCCGGGTATTCGGTGGCGGATGGATTGTGGGAACAGCTGAGGCACTGAAGAGCGATGTCGCTGCAACAAGTCTTTGACGAAATTGATCACACCCTCGATGCATCACTGCACCGCCTGTGTGACTTCCTGCGGATCCAGTCGATATCCACCGACCCGGCCTATCGCGGTGAATGCGAGCGCGCAGCCGACTGGCTGGTGGACGAGTTAACCTCGATCGGATTTTCCGCCGGCAAGCGACAGACAGAGGGCTGTCCGATGGTGACCGGGGAAAGTTCAACGACAGCGCCGCGGATATTGTTTTACGGGCATTACGATGTCCAGCCGGTGGACCCGCTCGATCTCTGGGAGCAACCGCCATTCGAACCGCGGGTCGAGACATGTCCGGGCGGGCGGGTGATCCGCGGCCGGGGCGCGAGCGATGATAAGGGTCAACTCATGACCTTTGTTGAAGCCTGCCGCGCCTGGAAGGCTGTGACAGGAGAAGTTCCGGAAAATCTCCGCTTTTTGTTCGAGGGTGAGGAAGAATGCGGTTCACCCTCCCTGGTGCCTTTTTTGCAGCAGAATGCCGACAGGCTTTCAGCTGAAACCGCGTTGATCTGCGATACCGGTCTGTTTGATCGGAATACACCGGCGATCGTGACAATGCTTCGCGGCCTTCTTGGGGAAGAAGTCACAGTCACAGGGCCGGATATGGATCTGCATTCCGGCATGTATGGCGGCCCCGCAATCAATCCCGCCCGGGTGCTTGCGCGGATCATTTCCGGGCTGCATGACGAAAATAACCGGATCACGGTGCCCGGCTTTTACGATGGGATCGAGGAATTGCCGGCGGCAGTCCACCGGCAGTGGCAGGGGTTGGATTTTGATGCCGCGGATTTCCTCGGCCAGGTCGGATTGTCCCTGCCTGCAGGCGAGAAAGACCGTTCGGCATTGGAGATGATTTGGTCGCGGCCGACATGCGAGGTCAATGGCTTGAACAGCGGATACACAGGCAATGGCTTCAAGACCGTGCTGCCGGCAAGCGCGAGTGCCAAAATCAGTTTCAGATTGGTGCTGGGACAATGTCCATTCACGATTCGGAACTCATTCCGGGCCTATGTGAAATCCATGCTGCCGGAAGATTGCAGCGTGGCCTTTGCCGATCACGGCGCATCACCCGGCTGCCGGTTTCCAACGAGCCATCCGATTTGTGAAGCTGTGCAGGCAGCGCTGACCGAGGAATGGCCGAATGAAGCTGTATTCGCCGGATGCGGCGGTTCGATACCGATTGCCGGGCATTTCAAATCCATTCTTGGTATAGATTCGATTCTGACCGGGTTTGGAAATGATGATGACTGCATCCACTCGCCGAATGAAAAGTATGATGTGAGAAGTTTCCGCAAGGGAATTCGCAGCTGGACCAGATTGTTGGCGCGGTTGGCGGGATAGGCTGAACGGACAGAAATTAAGCAGATGCCAGAGAAAAAGCCCCTTGAGATTATCCTCGCCTCCCCGCGCGGTTTCTGTGCCGGAGTTGATCGTGCGATCAAGATTGTCGAGCGTGCATTGGATCAGTGGGGTCCGCCGGTCTATGTGCGGCATGAAATCGTGCATAACCGCCGGGTTATCGAGACGCTGAAGGGCAAGGGCGTGGTTTTTGTCGAAAGTCTTGATCAATGTCCGGGTGACAGGCCGGTGATTTTTTCAGCCCATGGCGTTCCGAAATCCGTGATCAGCGAAGCGAAGCGGCGGAATCTGCACTTCATCGATGCCGTTTGCCCTTTGGTCTCCAAGGTCCATAACGAGGCCATTTGGAATTCCCGCAACGGTCGGCAGGTCATTATGGTTGGACATAAGGGACACCAGGAGACCATTGGCACCATGGGGCAGGTGCCGGGGGATGATTTCCTTCTGGTCGAGGATGCGGCGGATGTGGACAGACTCGAGCCGCGTGACGAAAACAACCTTTCCTTTGTGACGCAGACCACTTTGAGCGTTGATGACACCGCGGAAACAATTGAGGCCCTGCGCCGCCGGTTTCCAAATATCGTTGGACCCAAAGTCGAAGATATCTGTTATGCCGCCAGCAATCGACAGGCAGCGGTGAAAGCGATTTCTGACCGAATTGATGCGCTGATCGTGGCCGGCGCACCAAACTCATCCAACTCGAAACGGCTGGTGGAAGTCGTCAGAAAGATGGGTGTCGCAAATGCGCAGTTGGTGCAGGGATGCGATGAAATCAATTGGCGGCAGCTCGGGGGTGTCGCAGTGCTCGGCGTCACCTCGGGCGCCTCGGCACCTGAAGACCTGGTTCAGGAAATCATGCATGAGCTGTGCCGTCGCTTTGATACCACAATCGAGGAATTCACGTTCAAGGATGAGAATGTCTCATTCAATCTGCCACGGTCATTGCAGTGAATAACAGTCGGGAATGGACGGCTGTTCCGAATAAGTTTCTCGATGCACGCACAATCCGCCACTATGACCGGAACGCGGAAAGGTATGCCGAGTGGTCAGGACAGGATCGGGAATTCGCCCACCTGGATGAATTCATCACCCGATTGCCGCCCCGGGGCAAAATTCTCGACGCCGGATGCGGTGCTGGGTGGGATTCCGAATATTTCGTCGCGCGGGGCTTCCAGGCATTGTCAATTGATGGCTCCAGGGGAATGGTCAGGCAAGCCAACCGCCGAAACGGTGTGCAGGCGGAATGGGTTCAGTTTGCGCAGCTCCGCCTGCATGAGACTGTTGACGGTGTCTGGGCGAATTGCAGCCTGCAGCATCTTCCGAGAAATGGATTCGGACCCGCTCTGCAACGGATCTGCGCTTCGTTGAAAACGGGCGGTGTGGCCGCGATAACGCTGCATAAGGGCAGCGGCAGCAGACGCGACTCGCTCGGGCGCCTCTATTGCCATTATCTGCCGGGTGAAGTTGCGGAAGAGTTGCATCGCTTCGGCATGCAGCCTGTCGCAAACCAGTCTTTCTCCGGAAAAGGTTTTGACGGCACCGACTCGGAGTTGTCATACATGATCTACGTAAAGCAATTATCGCCCGTGGGTGAAGCGAAGCATCCTGTGAAGCCGGGTGAAATTAAGCCAGATCGTCATACAGTTCGATGCTGATCTTCTCGGTCTCGAAACTCGCGTCCGCGCACCTCACGCGGTTGTCCGCATTTACACCCTAAACCAGTGCCTATTCAATTTGAAATAGGCTTGGGACTACGGAGCGCGGAGGAGATGATGGTGGCGCTCAAGATGTCGCATTTGCGTTATCGCGGAAGGCTCGAGTTAAACACGCAGGGCAGTGACAATTTTCATTGGGCGGCTTGTAATGAACTAGCCCAAGTTTGACATTCGCAAAAAAAGGTGATTGTTTTTCAGTGTGTTGTGCA
>JAPOXR010000015.1 GCA_026706985.1 Paracoccaceae bacterium
ATCGATAATCCTGAACAGCGCGGAGAAGGCGTCATGGCTCGGAATACCGTGCTCAGGCTTCATGAAACGGCGGAGAAACTCCTCCTTTGAACGCCCGAAAAGAGCCATGTCGGTGCATGTCCGACCCCCGCAGATCACGCATAAAAGCGCAATCATGAGCATTTCATGGAGATCATGACGGGTCGCGTTGCTTGTCCGGGGGTCTTCAACCCCCTCGAATATCCATGCCATATCCTGCATCACACTGCCTCAGCCTGTTGTTTTTCAACAGGAAATCATGCAGCCGTACAAAAGCCAAGAAGAATATTTTCAAACGCGATAGCCCTGTGGCTGATGCAGTGAATCCCGGGGAATTCGTTGGTATCGACATCGAAGAATCCCAGATCGAAATTGCCACGTCGGCGGCACTTGCCGGCAGCCACGGGAATGCGGCTTTCCAGATCGCAGACGCCCTGAATCTTCCCTTCGAGAGCTACTACTTTGACGTCGTTCACTCCCATGCAACCATAATGCACGTGCCTGACACCGGCGGTGCGGTCGCCGAAATGCGACGTGTTCTGAAACCTGGCGGGATCATATCGTGTCGCGACCTGATCCTGTCCTCATGTTTCACCGAACCGAGACATGGCGACTTCGATAATTCCTGGGAGGTGTTTAGCAAGCTCCTCTCCGCCAACGGCGGACATCCGGAAATGGGACGGGAGATCAAGGGTGTGCTTCATGCCGCGGGTTTCCACGACATTTCGGCGAGTGCGTCATTCGAGTGCTTCGGGACCGGAGAGGATGTCGAATTCTTCCACGGATTTGCGAAGGGATGGTTTTTTTCGGACCAAACCCTGGCAGCCGCCAAAAAACTCGGCTTGGCTACCGATGAAGATCTTGGACGCTGGCTCGGCCTGCTTGACCAATGGAAAGCTGACCCGGCGGCAATTGCAGCGATTGCCTGGGGTGAAGCGCTCGCAGTGAAGCCCGGGTGACTGCCTCCGGGCAGTCGGCTCCACGGCGTTCATCCGCGCTGCAGCGGTCCCGGCGGTTTCGACTCCGCCTGTTTAGGGAGGAGTGCCCGGGACAGGTTATTGGTTTCCTGCGGCAGCTATGGCTTCAAGCGGTAGAATTCGGCGGCGGTGCCGCCGAACAGGCGCGATTTTTCTTCCACCGTGAGGTCGTCTGCGAGTGTGCGCGCCGCCTCGAGCCAGTCGGCATATTCCGCCCGCAGACGGCAGACAGGCCAGTCCGACCCCCACATGGTGCGGTAAGGCCCGAATTCGCTGAGTATGTGATCGGCATAGGGGCGCAGATCGTCGAGGGCCCAGTTCTCATGCGCCTCAGTCACCAGGCCTGAGAATTTGCAACAGGCCGAGGTTTCCCGTGCCAGGCGGGTCATGCCCCGCGCCCAATGATCAAACCGGGAAGGATCCGTGATCTGCGGCTTCATGCAGTGATCAATGACAACCCGCATTTCCGGATGACGGCCGAGAAGGGTGAGGAAATTCTCCAGATGGCGCGGGAAGCCGAGCGCATCGAAGGTAAGGTCTTCGCCGGCAATGGCGGCGAACGCCCAATCGATATCCCGGCGCAGCATCCAGTCCACATCCTCGATATCCTGGATCATCGGCCGGACGCCGAGGAATTTCGGGTGCCGTGCAAGCCGGGCCAGGTTCTCCCGGTCCGCCGGATTCTCGAAGTCAACCCAGCCTACCACGCCGGCGATGTGGGCAGTCGCATCCGCGAGGCCCAGCATATATTCGGTCTCGTTGACCGTGGCCGCTGCCTGCACAAGCACGGTGCGTTCGATTCCGTTGCGCTCGAGTATGGGTGTCAGATCCGACGGGCCATAGGGTCTGGCCAGCACCGGATTATCCATCGGCATCCAAGTGTAATCGCCGCGCGAGGGGTGCCAGTAATGGTGATGCGCATCAATCATTGTCATGCTCCAGCAATCCTGCCGCTTTCAGTTCCTGCCAGAGAGCGGCGGGGATGTCGGCGCGGCTCGCCTGCAGATTGTCATTCATCTGATCGACGCTTTGACCCCCGGGCATGACTGAAAGCACAGCGGATTCCCGAAGCGGGAACTGGAATGCGGCATCAATCATGCGGACACCATGCCGCGCGCAGATGGCGTCGATACGGGTAACGCGTTCGATTGTCTCAGCGGGTGCCGGGGCGTAATTATAGTAGGCGCCGGCGCGTGGTCCCGAAGCCAGAATGCCGGAATTATAAGGGCCGCCGATGGTCAAACCGATGCCACGCCGCCGGCAAAGCGGCAGGAAGGATTGGGCGGCTCTCTGTTCGAGTAACGTATAGCGCCCGGCGAGAAGGAAAATGTCAAAATCGCCCCGTTCAGCCAGCCATTCGGCCGGCTCCCATTCATTGACCCCGGCACCGAAGGCATGAATCACGCCTTCATCGCGCAGACGCAGCAATGCTCTGTATCCGCCTTGCATGAATTCCCGCAGCCTTGCATCGAGATTCTTCCGCGAGCCGTGATTGAAGACGTCGAGATCGTGCGCATAGAGGATATCGATCCGATCGAGCCCGAGCCGTTCGAGCGAAAACTCCAGTGATCGCAGGACGCCGTCATATCCGTAATCATAGATTTCGCGCCGGCTCGGCACATCGAACCATTTACCGATGCCGTCGCGCCTATCCGGCGTTGTGGCGCGCAGCAGGCGGCCGACTTTCGAGGAAAGGGTAAAGCTGTCGCGCGGGCGGTTGCGCAGAAATGCGCCGAGCCGGGTCTCCGCCAGCCCGAAGCCATAGAGCGGTGCGGTGTCGAAATACCGCACCCCTGAGCCCCATGCGCATTCAAGGATCGCCCGTGCCTCAGCATCGTCAATGGCGGTATACAGGTTACCGAAAGGGGCGGTGCCGAAGCCGAGTTCGGTAAAGCTCAAGCCGCCGTTTTTGTGGCGGTCCCAGTGCCGCGTCGCCAATTTCATTCCAATTCCCTTCTGCGGACGGGATTCCTCTATGCTGCCAAATAGGGAATTATATACGAAAGCAACATCATACCACTTCCGCATTGACTTCGCGGTTCACAGCCCCGGCAGTCCGGCGGGCTCCTGTATACAATCTGTCTGTGGGTGACCGGCATGCGCCGTTCCCGTATTCAACATACAACGGAATTAATGCGGTCAAGCGGATGTGACTCACGCACCGGTTGTTACTCTGGTATATGATCCCCATAAAATTCGGCTGCGGGAGAGAGCGGATATGGATGGATTCGAGCGAGTGTTTGCGGCCGGCAAGCCGGTGATCGGCATGGTTCATATCGGGGCGCTGCCGGGTGCACCGCTCCATGACAGCGCCGGTGGAATGGAGGGGCTGGTTGAGGCGGCGCGGGCTGACCTCAGGGCGCTCACCGCGGCCGGATTTGACGCTGTCATGTTCGGCAACGAGAACGACCGGCCTTACGAGTTCGACGTCGACAGTGCCTCCATCGCCGGAATGGCGCATATCATAGGGCGGCTACGTGATGACATCACAGTGCCGTTCGGGGTCAATGTTCTCTGGGATCCGATGGCCACAATCGCCCTCGGCGCCGCCACAGGGGCTGCCTTTGTGCGCGAAATCTTCACCGGCCAGTATGCCTCGGATATGGGCAGCTGGACGCCGGATGCCGGTCAGGCCATGCGCTACCGGAGCCGCCTCGGACGCAGCGATATGCTGATGCTGTATAATATCTCGGCGGAATTCGCCCATAGCCTGGATACGAGACCATTGGCTGAGCGGGCGCGGTCGGTGGTGTTTTCGTCCATTCCGGATGCGGTGCTCGTATCCGGGCCCATGACCGGCGAGGCTGCGCCGCTCGAGACCCTGCGCTCGGTGAAGGCTGCCCTGCCCGGCATTCCGGTCATGGCGAATACCGGCGTCCGGCACGAGACGGTCGGTGATGTGCTCGACGTCGCCGATGGCTGCATCGTCGGCTCGGCCCTCAAGGCGGGCGGTGACACCTGGAACCCGGTTGACCCGGAGCGGGCGCATGATTTCATGGCGCGGGCAAAGGAGGCCAGGAAATGATCCTGAAGGACATCCTCACCGGGCTGATGCGGCTGCCCGGCCTCGCCGGATATGAGGGACGGGTCAGACAGGCCATCGCCGCGCATCTCAGGGCGGATGGCATCGACAGCCGCACCGACCGGATCGGTAATCTCATTACCACGTTCCCCGGAAACCCCTCCGCGCCGAGCGTGATGGTTTTCGCCCATATGGATCAGCTTGGTTTCGTGGTGCGCAAAATCGAAGATGATGGATCGCAGCGGCTTACCCGGGTCGGCGGCGTTCCCGAGCGCGCACTGGCATCGCAACCGGTGTTGGTATGCGTTGGTGAAGGGCGGGATGTCGCCGGTGTCATCGGCAATATGAGCCATCATGCGACCCCGCCGGAACAGCGGCACAGGGTCATTACGACACCCGGCCTGCGTGTCGATACCGGGCATTCATCCCGTGAGGCGGCTTCGGCTGCCGGTATCGCAATCGGCACGCCCGTCGTTTACCTTCCTTCTGTCATGGAATTGGCCGGAGACAGGATTGCCGGAACAAGCGTCGATGACCGGGCGGGCTGCGCCGTTTTGATCGATCTGATCCATGCCTTGAAGGATGAACGGAATCTGCCGACCATACACGCGGTGTTTTCGGTGCAGGAGGAGTTCAATCTGCGCGGTGCCGTCGTCGCGGCGCAGAATTTGCAGCCCGATATCGCCATACAGATCGACCTGATGCTGGCAACCGATACGCCGGATATGGCGGACCGGGGCGAAATGCGGCTCGGCAAGGGGCCAGGTATCAGCATGTATTCATTCCACGGCCGCGGCACGCTGAACGGTGTGATTCCGCATCCGGCGCTCGTCGAGTTGTTTGAGGGTGCGGCGGAGGCGCTGGAGTTGAACCTGCAGCGCAGCGCCCAGACAGGCGTTTTGACCGACCTCTCATACGTCCAGTCGCTCGGTGAAGGCGTTGCCTCGATCGATGTCGGGTTTCCCATGCGCTATTCCCATTCCAGCCTGGAGGTCTGCGCTATCTCTGACCTCGTGGCGCTCCGCGATCTCCTGGCCCGTGTTCTGACGGATGTGGGTGCGGGAATCGAGCTCCGCCGGTAGCCGGTATGGGCTGCACTCTCGGAGTGGATATCGGCACCTTCGAAAGCAAGGGGGTGATCGTCAGCCAATGCGGCGGCATCATCGCCTCAGCTGCCCGGCCGCATGAAATGATTGTGCCCCGCCCCGGCTGGGCGGAACATCGGGCGGACGCGGATTGGTGGGATGATTTCACCCACATTACGCGCGAGCTGCTCGCAAGCAGCGGCGTGAAGCCGGAGCGGATTGAAGCGGTGGCTGTGAGCGCAATCGGCCCCTGCATGCTGCCGGTGGACCGGCAGGGCAGCCCGCTCATGAACGCCGTTCTCTACGGCGTCGACACGAGAGCGTCAGAGGAGATCAAACTGCTCAATGCGGAGATCGGCGGGCAGCGCATCCTCGATATCTGCGGCAATGCGCTCACATCACAGTCGGTCGGTCCGAAAATTCTGTGGCTGCGGCGAAATGAGCCGGAGATTTTCCGCCGCACGGCGAAAATTCTCACCTCAACCTCCTACATCATCCATCGTCTGACCGGAAAGTTCGTCATCGACCATTACACCGCGGCCAATTTCAGCCCGCTCTATGATGTCAAACGCCAGGACTGGACACAGGAGTTGACTGACCGCATTGTCTCCCCCGAACGTCTCCCGGAGCTGGCCTGGTCGGTCGATATTGCCGGCCGGATTCATGCCCAGGCGGCCGGGCAGACGGGCCTCGTGGCCGGCACTCCGGTCACCGCCGGCACCATCGATGCCGCCGCCGAAGCTGTCAGCGTGGGCACACGCAACGCGGGCGATATGATGCTGATGTATGGCTCCACCATCTTCATCATCCAACTGACGGATGAGCGGGTCTCGGACCAAAGACTCTGGTATGCGCCCTGGTTATTCCCGGGCATGCATGCCAGCATGGCGGGGCTGGCGACCTCTGGAACCCTCACCCATTGGTTCCGTGATCAAATGGCCCGGGAGCTACCGCGCGGTGAGGCATTTGCCGTCCTCGCGGCGGAAGCGGAATCCTCTCCCCCCGGTGCCAACGGGCTGATTCTTCTGCCTTATTTCTCCGGCGAGCGGACGCCGATCCACGATCCTCTGGCAAAGGGATGCCTGTTTGGACTGAACTTGACCCAGGGGCGCGGCGATATCTACCGGGCGCTGCTCGAGGGAATTGCCAACGGCACCGCGCATGTCATCGAGACTTACCGGGAGATCGGCCAGTCGCCGGGACGTATTCTCGCTGTGGGTGGAGGCGTGCGCAACCGATTGTGGCTGCAGGCCACATCGGACATTGGAAATCTGCCGCAGCTGGTGGCGGAGAAAACCATAGGCGCTTCCTATGGAAACGCGTTTCTCGCCGCCTGCGCCATGGGAAGCGCCAAGGCGGAAGACATCGATGCCTGGAATCCAGTCCGCGAACGGATCCTGCCCGTCGACCTCCCGGTTTACCGGAAACAATACCAGCTGTTTCGCCTTCTGTATGAACAGACAAAGGATATTGCGGCGGCGCTCGAACAGTCGCCGTGAGCCGGAATGGGCTTACTTCACCGCCCCCGCCGCCATGCCCTTGATGATGAAGCGCTCGAGAATGATGCCGATGATGATGAGTGGCAGGATCGCTGCCAGCGACAGCGCTGCCATGGACCACCAGGCGATGCCCTGGGAACCTGTCTGGCTCGCCACCATAACCGGCAGCGTCTTCGCATGCGATGATGTGAGCAGCGCCGCAAAGAAATACTCGTTCCAGGTCAGAACCAGCGAGATTATGAAAGCCGCGACCATCCCGGGCAATGCAATCGGCAGGACGATGGTTAGGAAAGCGCCCCATATCGATTGACCGTCGACCAACGCCGCCTCTTCGAGTTCGACCGGGATCGAGCCGAACTGATCACGCATGATCCAGATCACGATCGGTAACACGGTCAGGGAATAAAGCGCGATGAGCCCGACCCGGGAGTCAAGCAGTGCCAACTCCTTGTAGAGAACCAGGAAAGGCAGCGCCAGAACGACCGGCGGCAGGATCAATTGTGACAGGAAGAAAAACGAAATGTCTGAATTCTTCATGAAACCGAAGCGGAAGCTGAAGCGGCTCAGCCCATAGGCGGCACAGCTTCCGAGGATCACCGCGATACTCGATGAGCCGACCGAGACGATGGCCGAATTCCAGAACCGCTTCAGGAATTCATCGCGGACTGTGCTCTCCGCGGTAATGGTTTCCGGAGACAGGCCGAGCGATCTCAGGCCGAGCCATTTCGGGACAAAATCCACCCACGGAATCAGGTTGCCTTTCATGACGTCAGGAGCGGCCTTGAAGGAGGTGGTGATCGTCCAATAGATCGGAAACAGGCAAATCACGGCCCAAATGAGCAGAATTCCGTAAATGACGATTCTGCGGCTAGCCCATCCGGCGCGGAATGCCCGGTCGGCGTCGCTGTCATGAAAGATCTGCGCCGGCATGTCAGTAACGCGGCTTCATCCAGCGTTCGGCGAGTTTCATCAACACGGTCAGCGCGATCACGATCAGCACCAGGTAGAATATCGCCAGCAAAGTGCCGTAACCGACATTGGAACGGTCGCGGTATTCGCGGAAAATGAAACTGGTGACGCTGTCGGTGGCGCCCCCCGGCCCGCCAGCAGTGACATTGATGATGATATCCGCCAGTTTGAGTTTGAAGATGATGCGGATCAGGATGGCGGTGACCGACACCGGCAGCATTAATGGAAAGGTGATTTCCCAGAACCGCTTCCAGGCCGGTGCCCCGTCGACCTCGGCGGCTTCGTGCAATTCCTTCGGAATCGCCTGCAGACCTGCCAGAATCATGATCATCATGAACGGAATGAAGGTCCAGGCATCCATCACCATGATGGTGAGCCGCGCGATCTCGGGCGAGCCGAAAAAAGAAGGCGTGTCCCAACCGAGCTGCCGCGCCAGCCGCGCCACCGGCCCGAATCTGATTTCGAGCATGGACTTTCCGATCATCCAGCTCACCGCGACCGGCGACAGCATCAGCGGCATTAGAAATGCGATACGGAAAAACTTGCGTGCGCGTATCTGCGCGTTCAGCAGCAGCGCCAGACCGAAAGCAATCGCATATTCAACTGCGATCGCCAGCGTGTACCAGACCATGTTCTTAAGCGCGTTCCAGTAGAAATCATCCACCCACATCTGGCGGAGATTTTCCAGACCGTTGAATTGCCGCCCGTCCGGCGATGACAGATTCCAGTTGGAGAATGCGATACCGACGGCGAAGATCAGCGGAAACACCACCATCGACACGACAAACAGAACCGCCGGCAGAATGAACAGGGTGCGCTTGCCGCGCTCGCCATGCAGCAGAATCTGGCTGATACAGAGGCAGGTGGCCCAGAACAGATAGGCGTAAAGGGTCGGCCGCCAGTTACTGAAGCCGAGATCGGCGAATTCGTAATGATTGAGAATCTGCGCCAGTATCACGGCACCGAGCAGGGAGGCGGACCCCCAGATCAGCAAGCGGCCGGTGCGCCGCCTTTGTTCAGAGACATGGTCAGCGGTCACGACATGCAGATATTCGCCTTCTGCACTGCTCACGCGTTGATCATTCCTCCCTGGAGTCCGGCTGGCGGGAAACTCCGCTCCCGCCAGCCGGCAATCAATTCAGCACCCGGCAATCAGAGGCCGAGCGAAGCCCGGTAGAGGGCAATCTGGCTTTCGCGGCCGATGCTGTCGGTGATCTTCTCCCAGGCCGCGGCGATCGCATCCGCAGTTTCCTGAGCCGATCCGTACTGACCGGCAAACCCCTTCGCCAATTCATCCTCGGCAATCGAGTAGTATTGGAAGATTCCCGGGATCCGGGGCTCAATCGCCGCATTCGGATGGTTGTAGCTGTCGGCATTCGATCCAAGATAATCCTCGACAAATGCCCGGTCATATCCGGCCGCTTCCCATTCATCATAAATGAAATGCGAATTCCGATACGGTTGGAACCCGGAAGGATAGGCCGACATCCAGAGCGAAATGTCCTTGCCGCCGAGATGCGCCGCAGCCGACCAGGCGGCTTTGCGCTTCAGGTCGTCGCCGGACACGCGCTTGGTGACGTAGATTCCCCAGCCGATATAGGCCATGTTCGGCGCCTCGTTATGGGAGTCTTCCCAACCCCCGCTCATGGAGTTGTAAACCCGGTTGGAGCCCGGATTAATGCCGAAACCGACAACATCGCCGACGACCGAGGTGTCCGATGTTCTCGCGTTGGAACCGACATCACCCCACCACATAAGCATTGAGCCGGTGCCGGCGAGGAATTGCTGGAATGCCGTTGTGCCCGGATCGGCATTGATCTGATCGGCCGGATAGGCACCAGGCGTGTTGATGAGATCCATGACATCCTGGATTGCCTGCACCCAGCCCGGATTGTTAACCCGCGGCTTCATGGTGTCGGCGTCGAACAGCCACGCCGGATCATCCGGATGCTTGGCGTAAGCGGCAGCCCGGTTCTCGATGAAATAGAACCCGAAACCACCCCAACCCTTCAGCGGATCAAGATACCCGTGCGCCGGGAGTCCGGTCAGAGGATCTGTTTTTCCGACCAGTTCTTTGGTGATGGCATCGACTTCCTGCCATGTCGAAGGCGGTGCCGCGCGTCCGGTCACCGAACCCTCGCCGAAATAATCCGTGCGGTAGGCGAAAGTATGGCAGTCGCCATCCACGGTAATGCGGTAGGTTTTACCGTCCCATGTGCCGACCGGCGGCTGCAGATAACCAACCAGATCATCTGACTCGATCTGCTGTCCGACCCAGTCGGGCATTTCATCAAGCAGGCCCTTGCCGGCGGTGTCGCCCTCAAATGGCGCGCCCATCTCGATGATGTCGAAATCGACGGTTCCAGTGGCAATCGCTTGTTGCAGGCGCGGGTTGTAATCCGCCTGAGCCAGATCGATCCAGTTGATCCTGGCACCCGTATAGGCTTCCCAGGATTTGAGGAAGCCGCGGAACAGGAAGTTGTGCAGATTCTGGTTGTTCAGCCCCATGAATGTCAGCTCGACACCCGCGAATTCGCCTTCGGCCACGCGTTCCTTTGTCGGTCCGAGGCACAATTCACCGACTTTCTGCCAGTCAGCGTCGGTTGGCGAACCCATGCCGACGCCGGGGATCTTCAGGATTTCAGCCCGAAGGCTGTTGCCCATGGCCAGTGCCGGTGCGATCCCCCCAAATGCCGAAGCGGCTCCGAGGCCGGCAGCACCCTGCAGCAACCGTCGACGCGTCATCCCATTGCGGACGACATGATTGTAAAGTTCAACTTTCATCGGCTTGTCCTTATCCCGACAATTATGTTTGCGTGCGATATTCTTATCGCCCCGACGCGCATCCAGGGAGGCTTGAGCCGTCCGGAACACCCTGTCGGACAAGCGACAATTCCAGCGAAACCGCCCACTGTCAAGATTCGTAGTTGCGAATTTCTTGTGCTAACGGAAAGCTCCTGAGCCGAAACAGCAGGAATTCGCGATTGTGGCCGAAGTCAGGCTGAAAGAAGTCCGCAAATCATTTGGGACCGTCGAGGTCATCCATGGTCTGAGCGTGGATATTGATGACGGCGAATTCGTGGTTCTGGTCGGCCCGTCAGGCTGTGGAAAATCCACCCTGCTGAGAATGATCGCCGGGCTGGAGGGTATTGGCTCGGGAACGGTTTCGATCGGCGGACGAGTGGTTAACGGACTGCCGCCGGCAGAGCGGGACATCGCCATGGTTTTTCAGAATTACGCGCTCTACCCCCATAAGACCGTTTCCGCCAACATGGCGTTTTCGCTGCGGATGCGCGGCATGAACGCGGATGAGATCCGCTCCCGTGTCGATCAAGCCGCCGAGGTTCTCGGACTGACGCCCTACCTGGACCGCTATCCGAGGGCGCTGTCCGGCGGCCAGCGGCAAAGGGTCGCCATGGGTCGGGCTATCGTCCGCAACCCGCAGGTATTTCTGTTTGATGAACCGTTATCCAATCTCGATGCCAAGCTGCGCGTGCAGATGCGCAGCGAGATCCGTGAATTGCACCAGCGCCTCGGATCGACCACCATCTATGTGACCCATGATCAGATCGAGGCCATGACCATGGCCGACAAAATCGTTGTCATGCAGAACGGCCATATCGAACAGATCGGTAACCCGTTGGAAGTCTATGACCGACCGGATAATGTATTTGTAGCCGAATTCATCGGCTCTCCGGCGATGAATATGATTGATGCCACGCTCCGCGCGAACGGCACCGGGCTGCAGGCGGAGATCGAAGGAACGCAGCTTGAACTGCAGCCATCGGCAGCATTGCAGGATGGGCAGCGGGTCACCCTCGGCATCCGTCCGGAAAATCTGGAGCCCGCCGACAGCGGTATACAGGGAAGGATCAGCGTCATCGAACCGACCGGTTCGGAAACCCATGTGGTCATCCGTTCCAATGGGCGGGAGCTGGTATCGGTTATGCGAGAGCGCCGGGCGATGCAGCCGGGCGATGAGGTTTTTCTCTCGGCGGGACCGGAGTCGATACTGGTGTTCGACCGGGACTCACGGGCGCGTTTGTGCTGACAGGATAGGAGTGGCGCCATGCTTAAGGGAATTGATCCGCGTTTGAATGCGGAGGTGCTGTTCGCCCTTCGGGCCATGGGCCATGGCGATGTGGTGGTGATCGCGGATACCAACTTCCCCTCCGACCAGGTTTCCCGCTCGACCGTCCTCGGCGAACTCCTGCGCATGGACAATCTGACCGCCGCCGAAGCCGCGGAGGCGATTCTTTCGGTGCTGCCGCTTGATAATTTTGTCGATGATTTCGCCATGCGGATGGAAATCGTGGACGAGCCCGACACCGTCCCGCCGGTACAAGCCGAGGTGCAGCAAATCGTCGACAAGGCTGAAGGCGAAGAGCGGCCCATGGTCGGCGTCGAGCGATTCGCATTCTACGATCAGGCGCGCGATTCCTACGCCGTTATCCAGACCGGCGAGCGCCGGTTCTATGGCTGCTTCATGTTCCGCAAGGGGGTCATCCCGCCGGACGGCATGTAATTCGAACCGGCGTAGAGAATTTTGCATGGCGCGCCGGGGAAATTGACCCTTAACCATGATGTCCATAATGCGCATCCGACGGTTTTCCGAACAGCGTCCGGGCTACCGAATCGATGCCGGTCGTGCTTCCCCGGCGCTGACAAAAAAGTGACTGCCCAATAAGATGAAATCGATGGGTGGTGAGACGCAGGAACAGCTGAATGATGCTGCCGGACGGGGAGCTGTCCGGGTTGCCTGGATCAGGTCACAAATGCCGCTGATGCGGGAAATCCGCGCGGAATTCGGTGAGTCAACGCCTTTCCGGGGGCATCGGATCGGTGTCTCACTGCATATTGAGCCGAAAACTGCAGTGCTTCTCGAAGTTCTGCGTGCCGGCGGCGCAGAGATCGTCGCCACCGGCAATTTCGGCACAACGCAGAACGATGTCGTTGCGTATCTGCAGTCACTGGGAATGACGATGTATGGACGCCGCGAAGACAGCTTTGACGCACACCGCAGCAATGTTGAAAATGTCATGGCCGGCAACCCCGATATCCTGCTTGACAACGGTGCCGATCTGGCCGCCGAAGCCGTCAGATGTGGTGCGCTCGACAGGATCATCGGCGCAACCGAGGAAACCACATCCGGGGGTAATCGTCTGCGGCATGAATTGGCAGCGGCGATTTCATTCCCTTCCATCGTGATCAATGACAGCCCCCTGAAGGCGATCGGCGAAAACAGGCATGCGGTCGGTCAGTCGCTGGCGGAAAGTTTCATGCGGATCACCAATTTCATGATCAACGGGCGGCGTTTCGTTATTGTCGGCTATGGCTGGTGCGGCCGGGGGATCGCCCAGTATCTCCGCGCCTTGGGCGGCAAGGTCGCACTCGTCGAAATCGACGAGATTAAGGCGCTGGAAGCCTGTTTTGATGGCTACCGGGTCGGAAAAATAGAGGATTTTCTCGCTTGGGGCGAAGTCTTCGTGACTGCCACCGGTGTTGATCGTGCCATTTCCGCCGAGCATATCAGCGAAATGTCCAATGGTGCGGTGTTAATGAATGCCGGGCATTTTCCCTGGGAAATCGAAGTCGATAAACTGCGCCGGATGGCGGTTCGCAGCACGCCCATCGACGATGCGATTGACCGGATCGATCTCCCGAATGGCCGCCACGTGGTATTGATTGCGAATGGCCGAATGGCGAATTTGTCTGGACATGCGCCCAAGGGCAATTCAATTGCCTCCATGGATCTTGGATTTACCCTGCAGGCCCTTTCTCTCGAGCGTATCGTCAGCAGCAGGAATCTAGAGCGTGATGACTTTAAGTGGAAGCATAGCCTGAGTTCCTGAAGTAGTTTGCACATTCTTCGGGCGGAAACTGGTCCAGCAGGTCGCCGATGCGCCTCCATGTCGCCTCGGCTGT
>JAPOXR010000026.1 GCA_026706985.1 Paracoccaceae bacterium
CCTGTGAACAAAGGCGGAAGGCCTCACATCAATTGCGGTCGTTGGTTATCGAGGCTAGAGGCGGGTTTCAGGAGGCAGAACCTGGAACGGCGCAGTGAGCCTGAATCCGTCCGTTGGCGGCGCGACGCGGCTGGACATAATGCGTCCGCTTATGCGGTGATCCTCACATGCAGACCCAACGCCCGGGCGACCCGGATAACCGTGGCAAAACTGGGATTGCCATTCTCCGACAATGCCTTGTAAAGCCCCTCACGCGTCATCCCTGCCGCCCGCGCCAGCCGGCTCATATTCCCCGAGCGGGCGATGTCGTTCAGCGCGGCGCGGATCAGACTGCCGTCGCCCGGATCCTCCTCCGCGCATGCCTCCAGATAGAGTTGCGCGTCCGTTGTCGTCCGCAGGTGTTCCGCGGCATCCCACCGAGTGAATGTTTCGTTCATCTTTCCCTCCAATTCCGCGCCAGCTTTCCCGCTCGTTCAATGTCGCGTTGCTGGCTGTCCTTATCGCCACCGCACAGTAGCACCGCCGTCCCGGATTCGCGGAGAAAATACACACGGTAACCAGGACCATGATGGACCCGCATTTCGTTCACGCCGTTGCCCACTGCCCGGACGTCGCCGGCATGGCCCATCGACAGGCTCCGCAACCGGGCATTGATCCGGGCGACCGCGCTCCGGTCGCGCAGGGCACGTATCCAGCGCTTGAACGTGGCGCTTTCGACGACTTCGATCATCCGGCAGATGTAAACCATGGTTCACATCCGGTCAAGTGTGAGTCTGTTCCGGATGCCCGACAGCGTCTTCATCCTGATCGGATTGTGCAGCGGGATCACCTCGTGGTGCGGTTTTCGGTATCGTCGACGCACCGCTTTGAGAGGACAGAACAAGCGCGCCTGAACAAATCAATGCCGGTAATTGACAAAACCCGCCTGCAGGATTCTTCAGCCGGAGACGTTTTTCTCACACTGGTGATGCAGCGTCCTTCCTGATGCATTATTCTCCTGTCGGAAGAAGCCAGATTTTCAAGTCCATGGAGAGGTTCGGATGGCCGGAGAAGACGCAGTGAATGCGGGCATGCAGATCGACAATTTACTGCTCCCCGCCGGCGATATCTTCGATGAAGCCGGAATGGCTGAATTCATCAACCGCGCCGCCGCCGGACCGGGAGATTTGCGGACAGAAGTTCTTGCCGAACTGCGGACCCGCAGGAATAACGCGATTGAGGCCATCCAGTCGGAGGCGCTGAAACAGTTTCCGGTGAATCCGTTCGCCGCCAAAAAAACGGTCCGTACCTACGCTTATCTTTCCGACGGGATTGTCCGCTCGACGCTCAAACTGGCCGTCGAACATCTCGGTTCCGCGTCCGGCACTCCGATAGCCTTCGCTGTCGGCGCAGTCGGCGGTTACGGGCGGGCGGAAATGGCGGAACATTCTGATCTGGACCTTCTCTTTCTTGTCGAAGACAATATCGACCCATGGATTGAAACGGTCATTGAGACCGTGCTGTATCTGCTTTGGGACCTGAAACTCAAAGTCGGTCATTCCTGCCGAAACGCCAAGGACTGCATCCGCCTCGGACGCGAAGACTATACAATTCGAACCGCCCTGCTTGAATTTCGACCGGTGTATGGCGACGAAAAACTGGCCGAAAATCTCAAGCTGCGGCTCTGGAAAGAGCTGTTTGAAGGCACCGGCCGCGATTTCGTGGAAGCGAAACTCGCCGAACGCGAGCAACGCAACGAAAGGCAGAATGGCAACCGCTACCTTCTCGAACCGAACGTCAAGGAAGGCAAAGGCGGGCTGCGCGACCTGCAGACGCTGTTCTGGATCGTGAAATACCTCTACCGGGTGGATGATCCGCGCGATTTGATCGCACTTGGTGTTTATACGGTTGAGGAATTTGAAAAATTCTTCAGTGCCGAAGCCTTTCTATGGTCGGTGCGCTGCGTGCTGCACATTCTGTCGGGAAAAGCTCAGGATAAACTCTATTTTGAGGTGCAGGCCGATGTCGCCGCCGCGCTTGGTTTCGAGGCCTCCGAGAGCCGGACGGCGGTCGAATATTTCATGCAGGAGTATTTCCGGCATGCGACCGATGTCGGCGAACTGACCCGGGTCTTTCTAACCGCGCTCGAGGCAAGGCATGTGAAGCGTGAACCGAAGGTCCTCGGCTTCCTTCGCAATACCGGATTTGGCCTCGGCATAAAGGTGGGCAAGGCTTACGCCATTCAGCACGGGCGTCTGGCGATCGCCGATAATGAGGGCTTTCTCTCGGACCCGCTGAACATCATGAAATTATTCGAGGAGGCCCTGAGGACCGGGTTGCTGGTTCATCCGGACGCGATGCGGCTTATCGCATCCAATCTGCATCTTATCGATGACAAATTCCGCCAGGATTCCGAAATCAGCCGTTATTTCTTCGATCTTCTGCTGAATCACGGCAACCCGGCACGCGCCCTCAGGCGCATGAATGAGCTTGGGGTTCTGGGCCGCTATCTGCCTGAATTTCAAAACATCGTCGCCATGATCCAACCCGGCGGTTATCATCACTACACGGTGGATGAGCACACCATTCAATGCATAACCACGCTCTCCCAGATCGAACGCGGTGAGTACCGCGAAGAGTTGCCGGTGGCATCCGAGATTCTGGAAAAGGGCATCAATCGAAAAGTCCTGTATCTGGCGCTGCTGCTGCATGATGTCGGCAAAGGTTCCGGCCAGGATCACTCGGTGCGTGGCGCCGAATTGGCGCGCGTGGTGGCGGAACGCCTTGGATTGGCGGAAGACGAGGCCGGCACTGTGGAATGGCTGGTGCGGAACCATCTCCTGATGTCCGACACCTGCCAGAAGCGTGATATTTCCGACTCGCGGACGGTACGCAATTTTGCCAACATCGTGGCAAGCCGGACGCGGCTGAAACTTCTCACAGTGCTGACTGTCTGTGATATCCGCGGTGTCGGCCCCGGAGTATGGACCAACTGGAAAGCGCAGCTGTTGCGGGACCTGTACCGGATGTCGCATATATCCCTCACCGAAGGGCGTGGCGCCGACTCGCCGGCTGCGGCCGGAGAGGCCAAGGACAGGTTCCAGGAGCAGGTTTCCGGAGCCGATCCCGACCGCATCGCGTTCGAGATCAAGCGCCATTCCGACACCTATTGGCAGGGTCTCAACACCGAAACCCATCTGGCCTTCTTCAAGCTCCTCGAGGATCTGTCCGAGGGCGAAATCCGCCTTGACACCAAGCTCGACCCGGATCGGGATGCCACGCGTGTCTGCATCGCCATGGCCGATCATCCGGGGATGTTTTCGCGTACCGCCGGTGCGATCGCGCTCGCCGCCGCCAATGTCGTCGATGCCAAGACTTTCACCAGCACCGATGGTTATGCGACCGCGGTGTTCTGGCTGCAGGATCAAAGGGGCCGGCCTTACGGCAGATCCCGCTTCAAGCGCCTGGCACAGACATTGGAGAGGTCGATGAAGGGCGAGCTGGACACAGCCAAGGCGCTCGAGGAACGCGAACGGCAGCTGCAATCGACCATCGCTGCCCGGCGGGTGCGCAGCTTCGTCGTTCCGACCGAAATCACCTTCGACAATGAAGGCTCGGATATCCACACCATCATCGAAGTGGACACGAGGGACCGGCCGGGACTGATGTTCGATATCGCATACACCCTGTTCCGCTCAAACGTCACCATCGCCAGCGCCGTCATAGCCACCTACGGGGTGCAGGCGGTTGATGTTTTCTACGTGAAGGATTCCGCCGGGCTGAAACTCTATTCCGAATCCAGGCAGCAATCGCTGCGCAGCAAATTGATGCAGAGGATCGGCAACGCACCCGACCGGTGAAGTCAGGAACGCCGGCTGCCCGCCCGATCACGGGCAATGCGGAGAACAGGACAAATGTTGATTCTTCACCCGAGAAAGGGTAGCGAAACGGCGCGGGGCGCACTTTCGCTGTGCCTTGTCACATTTGGAGGGTTGGGGCGGTTTTGGCACCGGGGAGGTGTGCCGCCCCGTAGATAATCAAATTGGAGCGTAAGACATGGAAATTAGAGTTCGAAAGACTGTGTTCGCAGGGGCATTGCTCGGCGGCATCGGCATTGCCGGTTCCGCTTTTGCTGCTGAATGCATCGCGCCGGCCAATCCGGGTGGTGGCTGGGACTTCACCTGTAGGACGATCGGCAAAATCATGCATGACATCGGTGCCGTGGACAAGCCGATACAGGTCACCAATATGGCCGGCGGCGGCGGCGGGCTTGCTTTCAGCCATGTCGTGAATGAACGCAATGATGACGGCGAACTGATCGTGGCCGCCTCTTCGGCGACCGCAACGCGCCTGGCGCAGAATGCCTATGGCGGGTTGATGGCTGACCAGGTCCAGTTCCTCGGCGCGATCGGGGCCGATCCGGGAATTATCGCCGTTGCCAAGGACTCGCCCTATATGTCGCTGACGGATCTGTTGGATGCGGTCATAGCTGACCCGACCTCGGTGACCTTCGCCGGAGGTTCGGCCGCTGGCGGGTTCGACCATCTGAAAGTGCTCATGGCGCTTGGCAGAGCCGGTTTCACCGATGTGACCAGTGTCAAATATATCGGTGTCGACGGTGGTGCGGATGCGATTACGCAGACCATCGGCGGCCATACCCAGGCCATGACCGGGGATATGTCGGAAGTGGTCGGCTTTCTCGCCGCTGACGAAATCCGGGTGATTGCCGTGTTCACAGATGAGCGGGTACCGGGATTTGAGCAGATTCCGACAGCCAAGGAGCAGGGAATCGATATCGTCTCGGTGAATTGGCGTGGACTCTATGTCCCCCTGGGAATCGACGAAGCGGATTACGATCGCTGGTCTGATGCGCTTGCACAGGTTGCGGCTTCACAGGAATGGCAGGACGCCATGGTCGCCAACGGTCTTGCGCCCTTCACCAAGGTCGGGCGTGACTTCCAGGATTATGTGAATGGTGTCATCGGCGAGATCGAGACACTGTCGCGTGAGATTGGCGTGATCCAATAGTGGTCAGCGACCGAATATTCGGTCTGGGAATAATTTTCGTCGCGCTCTTCTATCTGTGGAGCGCGGCGAACATCCAGATCGGCTTTCTTTCCGATCCGGTCGGTTCCCGGACTTTTCCGTATCTGATCGGCGGCATCGCGCTCCTATGCGCGTTGGTTTTTGTCGTCCGACCGGATCCGGATCCGGTTTGGCCGAGGCTACCGACACTGGTCAGGATCGTCGCCGCGATTGCGGTGATGTATCTGTTTTCGCAGACGCTGAAACCCCTCGGTTTCATCATTCCCGCAGCCATTGCATCCGGCGTGTTAAGCTATCTGATTTCTCCGCGTCTGCTGGCATCCGCTTTGACCGGAATTGGACTGTCAATCGGTCTGTTCATCGCTTTTAATTCGGCTCTCGGGCTCAGCCTGTCGCCGTTCGGACGGCTGATCACCGGCTGACAGGAATCGCCGTGGAACTTTTCAATAACCTGGCGCAGGGTTTCGCCGTCGCACTGACCCTGTCGAACCTGTTTCTGGCTGTCGGCGGCTGCTTTCTCGGCACCATCATCGGCTCCCTGCCGGGCCTCGGACCGTCCAACGGCGTTGCCATCCTGATTCCTCTGGCATTCACGCTCGGCCTGGATGCGACAGAAGCCCTGGTACTGATGACATCGGTCTATTACGGTGCCATGTATGGCGGACGGATTTCATCAATTCTGCTGAATATACCCGGCGATGAGCCGGCTCTGATGACAACACTCGACGGCTATCCGATGGCCAAGAAGGGACGGGCCGGCGATGCGCTGGTGTTGTCGGGTGTGGCGTCCTTTGTCGGCGCTCTGCTGGCTACGGTCGGCCTCATGCTGCTGGCCCCGATTCTCGCCCGGATCGCCTACCTGTTTGGTCCATCCGAGTATTTCGCCCTGTATCTGCTGGCATTCTGCACGCTTGGCGGATTGGCATCCCGAAACCAGGCCAAGGCGGCATTGGCGGCTATGCTCGGCCTCGGCATCGCCATGATCGGCCTTGACAATACCACCGGGCTTCCGCGTTTCACTTATGGTGAAATGCACCTCATGGACGGGGTGGATTTTCTTGTCGCCATCGTCGGTCTGTTCGCGGTGTCGGAAGTGTTTGTCTTCATCGAAAGCCACGGCAAGAATTCCGCCATCGGTGTCACCCTGGACAAAATCACCGTCCCGTTCCGCGATATTGTCCGCTGCTTCCCCGCCATGCTGAGAGCGACCGGCATCGGATTCGTAGCCGGGATTCTACCTGGCGCCGGCGCTTCACTCGGTAGTTTCCTCGCCTATATGGCAGAAAAATCCGTCGCCCGCGACAAAGACAGTTTCGGCACCGGAAACCCGCGCGGCGTCGCGGCACCGGAATCGGGCAATAACGCCGCCGCCGGTGGCGCCCTGGTGCCGATGCTGACGCTGGGGGTGCCGGGGTCGGGAACAACGGCCGTGCTGCTGGCGCTGCTGCTGACGCTGAATATCACACCCGGCCCCTTGCTGTTTGAGGAACGCCCGGAGGTTGTCTGGGGGCTGATCGCCGCTTTGCTGATAGCCAATTTCGTGCTCCTGATCATGAATGTGCCGATGGTGCGCCTCTTTGTCACCATTCTCTCGGTTCCCCCCGGTGTGCTGCTGCCGGGAATCATGATGGTATCCTTTGCCGGGATTTATTCACTCTCGGGCAGCGCATTTGACCTGGTTCTGATGATCATATTCGGCCTGCTCGGCTATCTCTGCCGGAAAATCGATGTTCCCACTGTGCCCATCATCCTCGGCATTTTGCTCGGCAACAAGATGGAGGACAGCCTGCGTCGCGCGATGGTGATATCCGACGGTGACTGGACCTATCTGTTTTCGTCGGGGATTTCGGTCGGATTGTGGATTGCCGCCATTGCCGGATTCGTCGCCCCCATCTTCCTGCGCCCGTTGCTGAAAAAGCCAGCCCAACCGGGCAATTGACATGCCGACGCGGGTGCTTGTTCCCTCGGGGGTGCTGGGCCTCGGTTTTGACCGCCATGCGCTGCGGAACGGTATCGCCTCGGCACCTGATATCATCGCGATCGATGGCGGCTCAACCGACAGCGGCCCCTATTATCTCGGTGCGGGAGTTTCCAAGTATTCGCGCGCGGCGACGCTGAATGAATGGAAGATGCTCCTGCAGGCGCGCCGGGAGGCCTGTGTGCCGCTGGTTCTGACGACAGCCGGCACCTGCGGCACCGACGCAACCGTGGACTGGATGCTGGAGATCACCCGGGATGCCGCCGCCGAACTCGGACAAACGGTCCGGGTGGCGGCGGTGAAGTCTTCCCAAAGGCGGGAATTCATTGCCGAGGCCTTCGCCGGGGGTCGTATCGATCCCCTGCCGCATGCGCCCGAAATCTCGCAGACCGATATACTGGGTTGTTCAAATATCGTTGCCCTCGCCGGGGTCGAACAGATCTGCGCGGGTATCAGGAGCGGTGCCGATATCGTTATCGCCGGCCGGGCAACCGACACCAGCGGTATCGCCGCTCTTCCGATCATGAATGGGAACCATCCCGGTGCGGCCTGGCACGGTGCGAAGATCGCCGAATGCGGCGCATTATGCTCAACCCACCCGCTGAGCGGTGTGATTTCAGTGAATTTCGATGAGAACGGTTTTGAAGTCGAACCGATGGCTGACGATGCGCGGTGCACAGCCGATTCCGTCTCCGCCCATATGCTTTATGAAAATGCCGACCCGTTCATTCTCTCCGAACCCGGCGGAAAACTCGACGTCTCGCGGGCGGATTATCAACCGGTCTCAAAGCGCCGGGTCAGGGTTTCCGGTTCCGAATGGATTGCTTCCGACCGCTATACGGTAAAGCTCGAAGGCGCCGCACCGGTCGGTTATCAGACCACGATCATCGCCATCCTACGCGATGCGCGCTATGCGGCGCGGGCAGCGGAGTGGGTTCAACTGCTCAAGGATTTTCTGCATCGGCAGATCCGTGACCAGGCATCATATCCACCCGAAGCTTACGGGATTGAATTTCGCCTGATCGGCGTGAATGCCGCGCTTGGCGCCCTCGAGCGGCGGAAAGGAAACCCGGCCGAGGTCGGCGTGCTGTGCATTGTGAGCGCCGAATGCCAAGCCGCGGCGAATGAGATAGCCCGTTTCATCAACCCCTTCCTGCTGCATTTTCCCCTGACCGAGGGGGAAGAATTGCCGACCTTCGCTTTCCCTTACTCCCCGGCCGAAACCGAACGCGGTCCCGTTTATGAATTCCGCCTCAACCATACGCTTGAAATCAGCGATCCCATGGAGTGTTTCGCATTGGAAACGCATGATTATTGCCATGCCGTGCGTCGCTGATATCGTGCGCCGGGTGCGCTCCAAGAATGCCGGCCCCTTCACCGCGACAATCGATCTGTTCTGCGGCTCTGTTGAGGCATTCAACCGGATCCGCGGATGCCTGCACGAATCAACCATCGCTGAAATCTATGCCGTCGATCCTGAAGAGGTGCGGAAGTTCGAACTGCCCGATCTCAATGTGGTTAAATTCAGCTTCCCGCGGCCGACCATTCAGGGCGCGGCTGCTGACCGGGATATGCATGCGGCGCAGTTGGCGAATCTTCTGTCTGAATACCCGATTGATACCGGTTACTGAGCCTGGACCGGCGAGGCGATCTTTTTCAACAGGCAGCGCGCCAGCGAATGGCCGAGCGAATCAGCCTGCTCAATGCCGCCAGCAGCCTCCGAGACTGCATGGGCTGACCCGTCCGGGCGCAGATATTCGGCGGTGAGGCTGATCCGGCCATTCGCCAATTCGGCGTAGACACCAATGGGCGTTGCGCAATCAGCTCCCAGAGCCGCCAGAACCGACCGTTCCGCGCGCGAACGGACAAGCGTATCCCTGTCATTCGCCTGGTGCAGGATTTCCGCTGTCCGCGCATCGTCCGAGCGACGCTCAAGTCCGATAATGCCCTGCGCCGCCGCCGGCAGCATCACGTCGATGGGCACTGCCCGGACCCATTCATCCAACCGTCCGAGCCGCGTCAGCCCTGCCATCGCCAGGACGCAGGCATCCACCTCGCCTGACCTGAGTTTGTTGAGGCGCGTATCAAGATTGCCGCGAAATTCAACCGGTGCGAGATTTCGGTTGCGAAAGAGCAGCTGCGCCCGCCTGCGCAGGCTTGATGTGCCAATCCGGGAACCATCCGGCAGCGCGTCAATGCTGTCGGCATGGCGGCAGACCAGGGCATCGCGGGGGTCGGTGCGCGGCAGCACGCAGTCAACGCAGAGGCCGGGCGGCTGCGTGACCGGCATATCCTTCAGCGAATGCACGGCGATGTCGATTTCACCGCTCAGCAAAGCCTGCTCAATTTCGCGGCAGAAGACGCCTTTGCCACCGATCCGGTCAATCCGGTCGGTTAAGTTGCGGTCGCCGGCGGTGCGGATGCTGCGGATGCTGACCGCATCCACCAACCCTGTCGCCCTGATCCGCTCGGCAGCCAGCGCGGCCTGGGCAAGTGCCAGGGGCGAACCCCGGGTTCCGATGATGACAGGCGGGCGGGCGGAAGGGCTTGGCATGGCACGCGCCACCTTACTTGCCGCGGGGATTCATGCCAAGTAAGGGTTCCGGAAACAGAATTGGGACCTTCATGCCTGCAGAAAAGCCGCTGTTGCGGGTCTTGTCGGGAGAACGGGTCAATCCGCCGCCAATCTGGATCATGCGCCAGGCAGGCCGTTATCTTCCCGAATACCGGTCCGTGCGCCGACAGGCGGGTGATTTTCTGTCCCTGTGTTTTTCTCCTGAACTTGCCGCCGAGGTCACTATTCAGCCGGTCCGGCGCTTCGGTTTCGATGCCGCCATTCTGTTTGCGGATATTCTGTTGCTGCCCTATGCGCTGGGATCCAGCCTGAGCTTTGAGGAGGGCAGCGGTCCACGGCTTTCGCGGATCAGTAATCGCCGCGATGTCGACGCGCTACGGGGTGCGGAAGCGGTGCATCAGACCCTCGCGCCGGTCTCCGCGACATTGCGCCTGGTGAAACCCCGGCTGCCCGGCGGCACCGCTTTGATCGGCTTTGCCGGATCACCCTGGACTGTGGCCACCTATATGATCGCCGGGCGCGGCATTCCGGGTCAGGCACCGGCGCTTCGGTTCATGCGTGAACAAAGGGTGGCATTCGATCAGCTCATCACACTGCTGACGCGTGCCACGATCGAATATCTTTCGGATCAGATCAATGCCGGTGCCGAGGTGGTGAAATTGTTCGACAGCTGGGCCGGCAGCCTCGGAGGGGCGGATTTTGAAGACTATGTCTGCAAGCCGAACGCGCGGATTGTCAGCGAGTTGAACCACCGCCACCCGGGAACACCGATCATTGCGTTTCCCCGGCAGGCGGGAGCACAACTCGGCACTTTCGAAGCCGTCGCAGGCGCCGATTGCATTGCCCTCGATCCCTCGGTGCGTCCGGCGGAGGCAAATGCCGGACTCGGTGCCCGGGTCTGTGTTCAGGGAAATCTTGACCCGGAATTGTTGATCGGTGACGGCGCCGGCCTCGCCGAGGCTGCAACTTCAATTCTGGACGGGTTTGCGGGGCGGCCGCACATCTTCAATCTCGGTCATGGAATCACGCCGGAGGCACAGATCGAAAATGTCGAACGCCTGGTGCGGATTGTCCGTGACTGGACCCCACGCACCTCCTGATTACGGCCACTTCGCCACCGGCGGCAGGCTCATCAGCACCGCGTCCGCATCATGCCCGGATTCGAGACCGAAGCGGGTGCCGCGGTCATAGACGAGGTTGAATTCAGCATATAGGGCGCGCATGCGCAGCAGCTTTTCATGATCCGATTCCGAATATGTCTCGTCTGCGCGCCGACCGACAATCGGAATATAGGCTTTGACAAAGGCCCGGCCGACATCGGTGACAAAACGGAAATCCGCCTCCCAGTCACCGCTGTTCAGATCATCGAAAAAAATTCCGCCGACACCACGTGCCCTGTTGCGGTGCGGGATATGGAAATATCTGTCGGCCCATTCTTTGAATTGCCGGTAATAGCCCGGGTCTGAACGGGCGCAGCAAGCCTCCAGCACGTGGTGAAACCATTCTGTGTCGGCATCACATTCGAAACATGGCGTCAGGTCCGCGCCGCCGCCGAACCAATGTCTGACCGGTGTCCAGAACATGCGTGTGTTGAAATGCACCGCCGGCACCTTCGGGTTTGCCGCATGCGCGACCAGCGAAACGCCGGAGGCCCAGAATCGCGGGTCGCGGTCAAGATTCCGGATCGACTTGCCTGCCGCCAGCCGATGCAGGGCAGCTTCCTCGAGAACGCCGTAAACAGTCGAATGATTGATACCGATTTTCTCAAACAGGCATCCATTGCGCATCACCGCCATCAAACCACCACCCCTGTCAGAACCGTCCGGGGCTTTTGTTCTGGTCGTGGTGCAGGTGAATTTCGGTGCCTCTGAAGCAGTGCCGGATTCAGCCTGATATTCATGTTCCAGCCGTTCAAAACGATCGCGTAGTGAAGCCGCCAACCCGGAAAACCAGGCACGGGCGGTGTCCCTTTTCGACTGATATGCGGTGTCCGCCATTTGCAGTCCGTTCATGCTGTCAATATTCACGCCGCCCCTGCATCGCCGCGGTGATGGTGCCATCATCCAGGAAATCCAATTCACCACCCATCGGGACGCCCCTGCCGATCGATGTCACCCGTACATCTGCCTGTGCCAGGCGATCAGCGATGTAATGCGCCGTCGTCTGACCATCGACGGTGGTTCCCAGTGCCAGAATGACCTCGCTGATTCCCTCTTTAACGACCCTGTTTTCGAGTTCCGGGATACGCAGATCTTCCGGTCCGACATTGTCGAGCATCGAAAGCACCCCTCCAAGCACATGATATCTGCCCTTAAATGCCGATGAACGCTCCATGGCCCATAGATCGGAAATATCCTGCACCACGCAGATCTCGCCATTGTCGCGGTCGGCCGCCCGGCAAATCGTGCATAATTGGCCAGCGCAGAAATTTCCGCAGGCAGTGCAGATCTGCACCGCTTCCGATGCGCGCCGCATGGCCTCGGAGATCTCCATAAGACGCCCCTGCCTGGATTTGAGCAGCTGCAGGACAATCCGCCGGGATGAAACCGGCCCGAGGCCCGGCAATGCGGCCAGCAAGTCAATCAGGCGTCTGATTTCATCGAATTCACCCGTCAAAACCGGTCACCACGCTGATCTATTCGGAGGCGCGTGTTGCCACCTGCGCTCCGGGAAAGGCCTGCAGGACGCTCTGTGTCAATTCATCATGCTGCGGCGCAGCGCGCGGTTTAGCATCACCGGCGGTGGTCGCGGTTTCGCCCATTCGGGTTGCAACCGGTTCCCCGGTCTGCGGCGGTTGTTTCTCTTCCCTCGACAAGCGGCGCAGCAACTCCTCGGCACTCGGCAATTCAGCGACGTAACACAACCGGATTACCGCCATTTCTGCCGCCATGATCGGGCTCGGTGCGAGCGGCATCTCTTCGATCACCTTCAGCAACATCTGCCAACTGCGTGACAGAGCCCGCATGGGCAGCGAATTTGCCAGCGCCACTCCCCTATCGGCTTGATCGGGTGCTACCCCGACATCCCGCGCCGTATCCGGCGACACTTTCAGAATGGACAGCCAATGGGCCGCTTCCGCGAGGTCACGGATAACCGCATGCGGATCCGCGCCTTCGCCGTATTGGCTGGACAGCTCATTCAGCGCATCCCCCGCCTGCCCCTGCATAATGAGTTCAAGCAGGTCCAAAACCCGCCCGCGGTCAGCGAGACCAAGCATTTCCCTGATATCAGCCGGTTCAATTTTTTCACCGCCAAGTGAAAAAGCCTGGTCGAGGAGACTGACCGCGTCGCGCACAGATCCTTCGGCAGCGCGCGTGATCAGAGCCGCCGCCTCTTCGGGCAGGGAAAAACTCTCCTCACCGGCGATTTCCAACAGATGTTTCTGCATCACCGGTGGTTCAATCCTCCGCAGGTCAAAACGCTGGCAGCGCGACAGTATGGTCACCGGCACCATCCTGATTTCCGTGGTCGCGAAAATGAACTTCACATGCTCCGGCGGCTCTTCCAGGGTTTTGAGAAGCGCATTGAACGCGTTGGTCGAAAGCATATGCACTTCGTCAATGATGAAAACCCGGTAACGTCCGGCGGCGGGGCTGTAGGGAACGGTCTCTATAATGTCGCGGATATCGTCGACACCGGTTCTTGAGGCCGCATCCATCTCCAGGACGTCAACATGGCGGTCTTCTGCGATGGCAACGCAGGAATCACACTCTCCACATGGATCGCCGGCGTCCCCATCCCTGTCACCGGTGCAGTTCAGGGCCTTGGCGATAATCCGGGCCGTGGTGGTCTTGCCGACCCCCCTTACACCGGTCAGTATAAAAGCGTGTGCAACCCTGTTTGCCGCAAACGCATTCCGCAGGATACGAACCATGGCTTCCTGGCCAATCAGTTCGGTGAAGTTTCCAGGCCGGTATTTTCGGGCGAGGACCTGGTATGGCGCCCCGGAATTCTCTGACATGAGACCTCAGTCGGCTCGAACTGCAATTAAGGCCAGACTGCGGCAAGGTCTACTGCCATGGCAATCGCCGGGAAACCCGATAAGAAGGGCCAAATCAGTATTCCGCAGGTGTTCACATGACGGATGAGTATCATGCATCGGCGAAAGCAATGGCCCGAATTCTCCTGGAAGCTGTTCAAAGAGGTGAACGGGAAGCCCTCTCGCGGCTTGAACGGTTTTCATTGTCAGAAAATGGTTTCCGCCGGAGTGACGCCGAGAATGTCATCGCCCGTGAGGAAGGATTCGCCGACTGGACCGATTTCGCTTCCGCCTGCGCTGACGGCACAGCGACATGGCGGAAGGCGGTGCGGCGACTCAGAACGGCGCTGTTTTACGGTCAGCAGTGGAAGGTGCGGCAGCTGATTTCCCGACAGCCGGGCCTGGCACATGCGGATTTCGGCATCGAGGTGGCGTTGCATGATTCGGTTGCCGTCCGCGAAAGGCTCAGCGATGATCCCGACCTTGCTGTCAGGAAAGTCGAAAACCGCGCACCGATCCTGCATCTTTGCTTTTCACGCCACCGCCCAGATCCGGAGTCAAACCACACGGAGGTGATTGCGGAGGCGCTTTTCCGGAACGGCGCCGATATCAATGACGGGATGCCGGCCGAACCGGGGTCGGAACATCTGCTGTCAGCGCTTTACGGCGCAATTGGCCACGCCGGAAATCTGCCCCTTGCGGAATGGTTACTGCGGCATGGCGCCAATCCGAATGACAATGAATCCCTGTATCACGCCACTGAGCTTGGTCATGCGGAAGGGGTTCGTCTGCTGTTGAATTTCGAGGCCCGGATCGACGGCACCAATGCCATTAACCGGGCGCTTGATTTCAATAGTCATGAGATGGTTCAGCTCCTGCTTGCGGCAGGCGGCGACCCGAACGAAAAGCTGTTCCAGCATCCCGGTGGCCAGCCACCGCTTGTCATCCCGGCTCTGCACCAGGCGGCAAGGCGTCATTGTGACCGGAAAATGGCCGGCATCCTGCTCCATGCGGGTGCCGACCCGACCCGCACCCATTGCGGGCACACCGCTTATGCACTGGCCAGGATCTATGGCAATTCTGAATTCGCCGATGCGCTCGCCGAGCATGGCGGATTCAGCGAACTCAGCCCGGAGGAGGCTCTGTTGGCCGCAGTGGCGAACGGACCTGTGCCGGCGGGTGCGGAAATCGATACCGCAACGCTGAGTGATGAAACTCGTTTCCTGATCTGCAATCTGGTTTCAATGCCTGAAAGGTTGCCGCATCTGCAGCGCCTGGCCGCGCTCGGATCAGATCCGAATCAAGCCGATGCCATGGGCACCACGCCGCTGCATCTGGCTGGCTGGGAAGGGATTGCCGATACGTTGTTGTGGCTTCTGGATCTTGGGCCGGATCTCGACCATATCAATGACTATGGAGGCAATCTTCTCTCCACAATCATTCACGGCTCCGAAAATTGTCCTGCGCGCGGCACCCGGCAGCATATCCGATGCGCGGAAATCGCACTTGCGGCGGGTGCCAGGCTCTCGACGCGGGCCATCGAGCTGGCGGGTGATGAACAAATGTCGGAGTTTCTGTCAGATTGGTCGCTGAACCATCCCGACCAGGTCATTCCGGGCGGCATCGGTTGAAGAGGGTCAGCCCTTTGCGGCCCGGTCGCCGAGTGTCAGCTTGATGATGGCATCGGCGGATGCCATGATCGCTGTCTCCACCTTGCGCCGTTCTTCCGCATTCCTGAATTTCGGCAGCGGGATACAGAGCTTGTTCCGGTTCGCTGCACCGTCACGGGGCGTTTTCGGCGGATGGGCGCGCGCATAGGCGTCATGAAACGCCGATTCCTCTTGCCGCGTGAATTCACACAATCTGATGATGGTCCGCAGATGCCTGGCGGGCAGCGGCACCTCATTGGCCGGATTGAAAATCTGGCTGATGAAACTCCGGCTGGTGCCGAGTTCCCTGGCGATTTTCTGTTTTGTTCCCACCGGACAGCGACACACCGCATCCCGCAGCAACAATTTATAATCCCGGACTTCCTCGCCCATTTCTCACCGGTGGGTTGCTCTTCCTTCACACCGCTCCAATGCAGCGCATCAACAAAACCGAGTACCGGAACGGATGTGGCGCGCGGGAGCCGGAAAACGACCCGGACTCACTTGGATGGGCTGCTTCCTCTCAGACCTGACCCGGTGGCCGAGCTGTCCGCTCGCCCCAACTCCCGGCGATTCTGTAGCGCAGCCCCGAAGTTCAGGCAATCGGATTCGCGGCATCACCACGGGTCGGGAAACGCCGCTCCGGAAAAGCGGAATTCTCAAAAACAGATAAAGTTGCCGCCACTGGCCCGGGTGACTCCGCTACTCCCGTTCAGCCCATCCCGCGAATATGCGCTCAAGCGCCACAACAATGTAAAACAGAAGAATTCCCAGGAAGGCGAGTGCAATCAGGACCGCGAACATCAGCGGATAGTCGGCATTGATTTTACCACTGTCAAATAAATGCCCCAGCCCCTTCCCATGCGGCTCCACGATTTCCATGAGGTTTGTGCCGATAAAGGCGAGTGTGACCGCGACTTTCAATGCGCCGAAAAACTCAGGAAGTGTCTTCGGAAGAGCGATCTTAAGAAAAATCGTGGTTGGAGACGCACCGAGAGCCCGCAGAATATCCCGGTATTCCGGCTCAAGCGTCGACAGCCCGATGGAAACGGAGACTGCGATCGGAAAGAAGGAAATGAGGAATGCGATCAATACTGTATTCAGATCATCAAGCCCGACCAGCAGAAGTGCGATCACCGGCACGACCGTGGCCTTTGGAATGGCATTGAATCCGACCAGTAACGGGTAAAGCGCATCGCGGGCAATCCGCGACAAGCCCATTACCATTCCCAGCAAAACGCCGACGAGCACCGACAGCAGGAGGCCGAGCACAGTCCGCCAAAGCGTGTCCCAGCCATATTGCAGGAACAGGTGTTTGAATTCCCAGAATGCAGGCCCCAGATCCGACGGCGACGCCATCTTGTAATTGGGCCAGCCATTGATCCAGACCAGCCACTCCCAGAGCAGCAGGAACACGGCAACTGCCGCCAACGGCACCAATATCTGTCTCGACATGTTCATGATTCGGCACCGTTTCCGGCGGGCGCCCGGCGTTGCGCAATTTCGATCTGGTGGCGCAGCACCGCCAGCAATTCCGTTGTCTCACTGGAATACAGATCCTCCAGAGTACGCTCGTCGCCGAGGTCAACGGATGTGGAGTACTGGATTTTCGCCGGGCGGTCCGAAAGTACGATCACATCGTCAGACAGAAACACCGACTCCCGCAGATCATGGGTGATCAAAAGGCAGGTAAAGGGTTTCTTGCGCCGCAGCCGGTGCATAATGCCCCACAAATCCTCGCGGGTGAACGCGTCCAGTGCGCCGAACGGCTCATCCAGAATCAGCACTTCGGGCTCGTGCACGAGCGCACGGCAGAGCGAAACCCGCTGCCGCATACCGCCCGACAGCTCGGAGGGGCGTTTATCCTCGAACCCCTGCAGTGACACGAGTTCAAGCAGTTCCCGTGCCCTGTCCTCGCGCTGCGCCTGCGGCATCGAAGACGCCACGATCTCCAGCGGCAGTATGATGTTGCCCAGAACAGTCCGCCACTCCAGCATGACCGGATTTTGAAATGCCATGCCCACGGTGGGACGCGGTGAGGTGACAATCTCGCCGGCGAGGCGGATTTCGCCGGCATCCGGAGGGATCAACCCGGCAATCAATCGTGTCAGCGTGGATTTTCCGCAGCCGGAGGGTCCCACAACCGCGGTGAAGCCGAATTTCTGAATGCCGAATGAGACGTTTTCGAGAACCGGCAACAGACCGTCGGCAAGACGGTATGCGTGCGTAACGCCATCGAGTTCAATCTGCGCCGCTTGCGTCGACTGCAATTCAGTAGCCCGTCAGAATTAATTCCGAATGGATGGCAGGCGCGTTCCCGCGCCTGCCGCTAAATCGGTTGTCACTGAACCATTCGATCAGCAGCGCCCGGCAGATACGCATCAGTGAAGTACTGCGAGGCGTCAACAGGATTTTCCAGGTCAAAATTCTCCTGAAGCTGGCCCAGTGAACGCTGGAACCGATCCGCATCAATCCCTCCGATGCCATTTGCCTTGACATAATCGGTCAGCACATTCGCGTCGATCGCCAGCTGCAGACGCCGGGTCTCAAGCGCCTCGTCGGCAGCCGGGTTGCGCTCCTTCAGCATGGCAACGCTGGCCGCCGGATCCGCGATCGCGTCGCGCCAGCCATTGGTCACGGCACGGACAAAGCCTTTCACGATATCAGGATTTTCGGCTGCGAAATCGGTATTGACGATGATCGCGTTGCCATAAAGTTCCAGACCGTGATCCGCCATCAGAATCACCGAAATATCGTCCTCCGGCACACCGAGACGCGAAAGATTCAGAAAACTCGAGAAAGAGTAGCCCGTCACCGCATCGACGATACCTTCGGCCAGGCTCGGCTCCCGGGTTGGAAATCCGACCGGCTCAACCGTGATTTTGCTTACATCCAGCCCGTTGGCACTGGCGAAAGCCGGAAACTGAGCCCAGGCGCCGTCCGGTGGCGGTGCGCCCAGAATTTTACCTTCCAGATCCGCCGGCGCGGAAATACCGAGCGACTCTCTGCCGACCACGGCGAATGGCGGTTTGTCATAGATCATCATGATCGCGATGACCGGAGCACCGGCATTCTGATCGAGGAATCTCACCAGCGAGTTGATATCGGCAAACCCGAAAGGAAACGCACCGGTCGCCACTTTCGGAATCGCATCCAGAGAGCCTTGGCCGGCGGACACGTTGACGTTCAGCCCTTCGGCGGCAAAGTGCCCGTTATCTATGGCTGCGAAGTAAGCTGAACCCGGTCCTTCAAACTTCCAGTCCAGTGTGAATTCAATGTCGGTTTGCGCGGACGCCGCAGCTGCGGCAAAGCCCAGCGCCGCCGCAATGGTGGTGACTTTTTTTGACATTCCAGATGTCCTCCCGTAGTTCGGAGTTTAGGTCTGAAAGGCTATAATTTGCAGGGCAGTGATTGGCAATGCCGCTGGGCAGGTCAGACCGCCCCTTCTGGATGACCCGGGTTTCTAGGGCAGGTTCACCGGTTTGACATTTGCCTTTTCCGGCGGCTCGATCGGTCGCGATATCAGTCATGTCGAAGACACTGAAGGATTCGATGCGTGTCTGCGCCGGGCAGACGCGCTTGTGCTGCCGATGTGGCACGGCAAACCCCTTATGCGGACACCAAAATCGCTGTGCTGGCTTTCGCCGGCGCACCGGATGCTGCGCCACAGGAGTTGCATTGTCTATCTCGGCTCAGCGGGTGCTGCCCCGCGTTTCGCCGCCGCCATTCCGGATTGGCAGGGAGCGCCGGCCAGGAAAAGTGAAGCCGGCGCGATGTTCGAGCGCGGCTTTCAGCCCCACCCTCTCACCCCGGACATGGCCGGCTTTGTCAATCTCCGGCAGGTCATGGCCGGTCTCTGCGCCGAGGACTCCGAGCTTGCCGTCACCGCGAGGGGTCTTCTGGGCTGGCATTCCAGCCACAAATTCTGCTCAGCCTGCGCTCAACCGACCGACATCCTTTCCGGTGGCTGGCGCAGATATTGCCGAGGCTGCGGAAATGAGAGTTTCTGTCCGCTGAGTCCGGTCGTTATCATGCTGGTCATCCACGAAGATTCACTGCTGCTCGGCCGCTCGAATCACTGGCCCGGCAAAATGCATTCCTTGCTCGCAGGATTCATTGAACCCGGGGAAACCGTCGAAGCCGCGATCCGCCGCGAAACATTTGAGGAGACCGGCATCGCCGTCGGTGACGTGCGCTATGTCGCCTCTCAACCCTGGCCGTTTCCGGCTTCCCTGATGCTCGGATTTCTGGCCCATGCCCGGCACCGCCGCCTGCGAATCGACCACAACGAACTCGCATCCGCTCTCTGGGTTTCACGGCGGCGCATGCAGGCCATTCTGCAGCGTGAAGATGCGGATATTCACCCGCCCCGCACCGGCTCCATCGCGAATTTTCTGATCCGTCGCTGGGTTGCCGGAAAGCTGTCCTGATTCAACCGCGCTCCGGAGCCGCCGGATAAACGCCCAGCAAATGGAATTCGGAGGTGAAGAAGCTGAGTTCCTCCAATGCCAGCTTCAGCGGTCCGTCTTCCGGATGACCTTCGACTTCGGCGAGAAACTGCGTCGCACGGAATGTGCCGTGCAGCATATAGCTTTCCAGCTTGATCATATTGACCTGATTGGTCGCAAAGCCGCCCAGCGCCTTGTACAGGGCGGCCGGAATGTTGCGCACCTGAAACATAAAGGCGGTAATCATGCCATTGCTGCCACGGCGGTCCGTCTGATGATCCCGGGACATGATCAGGAAACGCGTTCTGTTGAATTTTTCATCCGAAATATCCGTGGCCAGTGTTTCCAGCGCATTGATTTCGCCGGCGAGCGGTGAGGCCAGAGCGGCCGCGCTGGGATCGCCGGTTTCCGCCACATGCCTCGCCGCGCCGGCGGTATCCGACCAATTGAAGGCACGTATCCTGTTGTTCTCCAAAAACCTGTGACATTGGCCGAGCAGCACAGTGTGGCTATAGGCGGATTTGATCTGCGGCAGTCCGGCACCGGGCAAAGCCAGTAGATTTATGGTGATGCGGACAAAAACCTCATCAATGATGAACAGGCCCGAATCAGGCAACAGCCGGTGGATATCGGCGACCCGGCCATAGATGGAGTTCTCAACCGGAAGCGCTGCGATTTCCGCCTCTCCGGACCGGACCGCATTGATCACATCGACAAAGGTCTCGCAGGCCATGGCTTCGAATTCCGGCCGCGCCTGTCTGCAGGCGTGATGCGAGTATGCGCCGGCTTCTCCCTGGAACGCGATTTTACGAGGCAAGCGGCAGCTCCGAAGAACAGTATCAGTGATGAAAAGAGCGTCCTATAACTTGCCAAATCAGAATGGAAGGCGATAGAAGGCGCCACGCTTGCATTGCGCTGAGATACGACCCTGCTTGGAGCTGAGAATGCTGGATACAATGACCGCGACCAAGACAGTCGGTGCAGTCTGTGGCGCACTTCTGTTCTTTTTGCTGGCGGAATGGGTAGGCAGCTCAATCTATCATGTCGGTGGTACTGATCATGGTGACGGGCATAGCGGTTCGGTAATCTTTGCCGATCTTGAACCGGCGCATGATGAACCGGCCGCGGAATCCGGCGAGAGTATGGATATGGAGGCCTTACTTGCGGGAGCCGATGCGGAAAGGGGAAAGAAGGTGTTTGCCAAATGCAAGGCCTGTCATAAAGCGGATGAAGCCACAAACGGCGTCGGCCCGCATCTCGTTGCCATTCTCGGCCGTCAGGCTGGAGCAGTTGAGGATTTCAACTACTCAAAGGCATTGAATAATTTCGGCGGTGTCTGGGACGTCCAGAATATTTTCGATTATGTCGCCGATCCGAAGAAATTCCTCCCCGGCACCAAAATGTCGTTTGCCGGCCTCAAGAAGCAGGCGGACAAGCTGAATGTGATCGCCTATCTGAAGTCGCTGGCTGAATAGCCATCCTTCACCCGGCTGCCGGCGGAGCGCTGATTCCAATCTTCCCATAGCCACCCGTTGGCTGCGGACTGACCGGGAGAATGTAACGCTCTGGCAGTGCAGCGGGTGATATGTTAGCCGAACTCAAACAAATTCAAGGCAGAGGGTATGATCGTGAAAGCAAGATTGGCAATGGCCGGCGCCGCAAAGAGTGGTTTGGCGGCAGTGGCCGCATTGGCATTCATGGGCACATTCGCGGCTCAAGCCAGTCAGAACATCATCACTTCGCACGGCATTTCAAAATTCGGTGAATTGAAATATGCCGAGGATTTTCAGCATCTGGAATATGTGAACCCGGACGCTCCCAAAGGCGGTGAAATTTCCATCTGGGCCCAGGGAACCTTCGATTCGATGAATCCTTATACGCGCAAGGGCCGGGCCGGCGCGCTGTCCAGCATCTTTTTCGAATCGCTCCTGACCGGCACCGCCGACGAGGTCAGTTCGGTTTACGGGCTGCTCGCCGAACGGCTCACCTATCCCGAGGACAGGTCATGGGTGATTTTTGATATCCGCCCGGAAGCCAGATTCTCGGATGGAACACCGGTTACGGCGGAAGATGTCCTGTTCTCCTACGAGATTTTTCTTGAGCAGGGGTTGCTGTCCTACCGGGAAGAACTGCAGCAGGTGGTGGTATCGGCTGAGATCCTCGAACCGCTGAAAATCAGGTTTGAATTCAATACCGAGCGCTCCACCCTCACCTACCCCTCCATGATCGGCGGTATTCCGATTTTTTCGAAACACTGGTTCGAGGAAACCGGCGCACAGCTGGACGAATCGCGTATGCAGCCTGCAGTCGGAAGTTCGCCTTATCTGCTTGACGAATTCGAAACCAACCGCCGCATCATTTACCGGCGCAATCCGGATTATTGGGGGGCTGGTCTGCCGATTAACCGCGGCCAGAATAATTTCGACCGGATCCGGGTTGAGTATTTTGCCGACACAAGTGCCGCTTTCGAGGGATTCAAGGCCGGTGTCTACACGTTCCGCAATGAGAATTTTTCGTTGAACTGGGCCACCGGCTACGATTTTCCGGCACTGGATAAGGGCTGGGTGACCAAACGTGTCTATCCCGACGGAACACCGGCGGGAGGCCAGTGCTTCGTGTTCAACCTGCGCCGCGAACAGTTCCAGGACCCCAGAGTGCGCGAAGCCATCAGCCTGCTGTTTAATTTTGAATGGTCGAACGAGACCCTGTTTTACGGGCTGTATGCACGCATCCACTCATTCTGGGAAAACAGCGATCTGGCGGCAACCGAATTGCCCGGTGCCGAAGAACTGGCATTGCTGGAGCCGCTGCGCGGCATGATTCCGGATGAGGTCTTCACCGAGCCCGCGGTATTGGCTCCCTCCTCCGGGGAACGCAAGCTGGACCGGGGAAATCTGCGCCAGGCCTCGGATCTGCTGGATGAGGCCGGGTGGGTCATCGGTGATGACGGTATCCGTCGTAATGCTGAGGGCAAGACCTTACAGGTCGAGTTTCTCGGGCAAAGCCCTTCTTTCGACCGGATAATCAACCCTTTCGTGGAAAATCTCAGGGCCACCGGAATCGATGCCATCTACACCCGCATCGATCCGGCCCAATACACCAACCGGTCGCGCGATCATGATTTCGACATCATCACCAGCGGCTTTCCGGTCAGTCTGGAACCTGCCGCGTCCGGCCTCAGGCAGATGTTCGGTTCCGAGCATATTGACGGCGTTTTCAACGATGCCGGTCTTGCCAGTGAAGCTGTCGACCGGCTCATTGACCATGTGCAGGAAGCCGGGAACCTGGCCGAACTGCGCATCGCCGTGAAGGCGCTCGACCGGGTGCTGCGGGCTGAGCGGTTCTGGGTGCCGCAATGGTTCAAGGCTGTGCACACGGTTGCCTATTTCGACCAGTATGAACATCCGGAGAACCTGCCGCCCTTCAGTCTGGGGCAGTTGAGTTTCTGGTGGTTCAACCCGGAAAAACACGCCCGCCTGGTCGAAGAAGGGGCGTTCTAGAAGCGACGGCAGCGCTGCATCATGGGAGCATATCTCCTACGCCGCCTGGCACTTATCCTGCCGACTCTGCTCGGCATTATGGTGATCAATTTCACCCTTGTGCAATTCGTGCCGGGCGGCCCCATCGAACAGATTCTGGCGCAGCTGGAAGGCGAAGGGGATGTATTCGAGACCATAGCCGGAAGCAGCGGCGATGCCGGCGTGAGCAGCAGTCAGACAGGCGAGGAACGTTATCTCGGCTCCCGCGGATTGCCGGAGGATTTCATAAAGGAACTGGAAGCGCAGTTCGGATTCGATAAACCACCCTTGGAGCGGTTTCTCGAAATGATGTGGGGCTATCTCCGCTTCGATTTCGGCGAGAGCTACTTCCGTTCCATCAGTGTCGTTGACCTGGTCATCGAGAAGATGCCGGTTTCGATCACTCTCGGGCTGTGGTCGACGCTGGTCGCCTATCTGGTGTCCATTCCGCTGGGCATCCGCAAGGCGGTGAGAGACGGCACTCCCTTCGACACCTGGACTTCGGGGGCAATCATTATCGGCTATGCCATTCCCGGTTTCCTGTTTGCGATTCTGCTTCTGGTGCTGTTTGCGGGCGGATCCTACCTACGGATCTTTCCGCTTCGGGGGCTGGTCTCAGATAATTTTTCAGATCTCAGCCTGATCGGCAAGATCGCCGATTATTTCTGGCACATCACCCTTCCAGTGCTGGCCTCGACAATTTCGGCTTTCGCGACCTTGACGCTTCTGACCAAGAATAGTTTCCTCGATGAAATCAAGAAACACTATGTCATGACGGCGCGCGCCAAGGGGCTTACCGAGCCCCGGGTGCTTTACGGGCATGTTTTCCGTAATGCCATGCTCATCGTGATTGCCGGATTCCCGACCGTATTCGTCGCGGTGTTTTTCGGCGGCTCGCTCATAATTGAAACAATTTTCTCGCTCGATGGGCTTGGCCGGCTTGGCTATGAGGCCGCCGTGGCAAGGGATTATCCGGTCATATTCGGAACCCTGTACGTATTCGGACTGCTCGGCCTTGTGGTCGGAATACTCTCCGACCTCACCTATGTGTGGATTGATCCGCGCATTGATTTTGAAACCCGGGAAACGTGATGCGGCTCTCCCCACTCAACCGCCGCCGACTGGTCAATTTCCGGTCGAATGCGCGGGCCTTCTGGTCGCTGATTCTATTTCTGATCATTTTTATCTTTTCGCTGTTCGCCGAGTTCCTGGCCAATGATAAACCGCTGATCGTGAACTACCGGGGCAGTCTGTATTTTCCGATACTCACTTTTTATCCGGAGACGGAATTCGGCGGGGATTTCAGAACCGAAGCGATCTACCGCGATATCGAGGTCCAGTGCCTGATCCGGACTGGCGGATTGCAGGATTGCTGGGATGATCCGGCTGGAATAATCGAAGATGCGGCGGACGGCGAAGTCAATGGTGTTTCCGTTCACACGGGATGGCTTCTATGGCCATTGATCCCGTATTCATTCGACACGGTGAGTGATCTCGGCCGCGCCGCACCGTCGCCGCCAGATCAGAATCATTGGCTGGGAACCGATGACACGGCCCGTGATGTTCTAGCCCGGGTGATTTACGGTTTCCGGCTGTCAGTTCTGTTCACCATCGTGGTCACGCTGACAACTTCGGTAATCGGCGTAGCCGCCGGGGTTTTTCAGGGTTTTTTCGGCGGTGCCATCGATTTGTTCTTTCAGCGGCTTATCGAGCTATGGGGATCAACCCCTTCGCTCTACATCATCATCATCGTGGCGGCGATCTGGCAGATGGATTTTTGGCTGCTGGTCATCCTGATGACGATTTTCGGCTGGACAGCTCTTGTCGGCGTTGTCCGGGCGGAATCCCTTCGGGCACGGAATTTTGAATATGTCCGCGCCGCCCGCGCGCTTGGTCTTTCCAGTGCCGCCATCATGTTCAGGCATGTCCTGCCGAATGCCATGGTGGCGACGCTGACCCTCCTGCCCTTCATCATTACCGGCATTATCGGCTCGCTCGCGGTGTTGGACTATCTTGGCTTCGGCCTGCCATCTTCCGGGCCATCGCTCGGTGAACTCACCCTGCAGGCGAAGCGCAACCTGCAGGCCCCGTGGCTTGGCTTCACCGCCTTTTTCACCTTCGCCATCATGTTGTCACTGCTGGTTTTCATATTCGAGGGGGTGCGGGATGCATTTGACCCCAGAAAGACGTTTGAATGAGCAATCCGCTTCTGGAAGCGAAAGATCTTTCGGTCACTTTTCGTCAGGGCGGGAAGGAAACCCACGCGGTCCGAAATCTCAATCTCAGGATTGAGCCCGGTGAGACGGTTGCCATCGTCGGTGAATCCGGTTCCGGAAAATCCGTCACCGCCCTGTCGGCAGTCGGCCTGTTGCCGGAGAATGCCCGAATCACCGGTTCGGTCATATACCGTGAACAGGAAATGGTAGGAGCCGATGAGGCCCTGCTGCGGGATATCAGAGGCAACGACATAAGCTTTGTGTTCCAGGAGCCGATGGTGTCACTGAATCCGCTGCACACGCTGGAAAAGCAGATCGGGGAAAGCCTGGCGGTGCATCAGGGGCTGTCCGGGGAAGATGCCCGGGCGAGGACGATTTCGCTTTTGGAAAAAACCGGCATCGATCAACCTGAAGTGCGGCTCAAATCCTACCCACATCTCCTTTCCGGTGGGCAAAGGCAGCGGGTGATGATCGCCATGGCACTTGCCAATAATCCCGACCTGCTGATCGCCGACGAACCGACAACTGCACTCGATGTCACCATTCAGGCACAGATTCTGAAGCTGCTTGAGGAGCTCAAGGCTTCGGAAGGCATGAGCCTGTTATTCATCACCCACGATCTCAACATTGTCCGGCAGATGGCCAGCCGGGTCTATGTGATGCAGACGGGTGAAGTTGTCGAAGAAGGCAGAACCGGACAGATATTCAATACGCCGAAACATCACTACACACGGGCATTGCTGGAAGCTGAGAATACCGACCGGCCGGATTCGGTGGATGACGCTGCGCCAACGGTTCTGGCGACAAACCAGCTCAAAGTCTGGTTCCCCATTCAGCGTGGATTGCTGCGCCGGACGGTCGGACATATCAAGGCAGTGAATGCGGCGACGCTGACCGTGCGGGCGGGGGAAACAATCGGTATCGTGGGTGAGTCCGGTTCCGGAAAATCCACCCTGGCACTTGCCGCTCTGCGCCTGGTTTCCTCTGAAGGCAGCATCTCCTACTGCGGTTCGCAGTTGCAGGGGCTGTCGAACCGGGCCCTGCGCCCGGTCCGCCGCGATATGCAGATGGTGTTTCAGGACCCGTTCGGCTCCCTCTCACCGCGCATGACCATTGAGCAGATCGTTGGCGAGGGATTGACGGTGCATGGAATCGCCGAACGCAGGGAGAAGCGCGCACTCGCTGAATCCATTCTGACCGAAGTGGGCATCGATCCCGACTCCCTGCAACGCTATCCGCATGAATTTTCCGGCGGCCAGCGCCAGCGCATTGCCATCGCCAGAGCCATGATCCTGAAACCGAAACTTGTGGTCCTCGATGAGCCGACATCGGCGCTTGACCGCACGGTACAGGTGCAGATCATCGACCTGCTTCTCAGACTGCAACGGAAATACAGCCTGGCCTACTTCTTTATCAGCCATGACCTCCGGGTCGTGCGGGCCCTGTCCCATAAAATCGCGGTGATGCAGAATGGAGATATCGTCGAAAGCGGTGAAGCGGAAACGATATTCAATTCACCCGAGACGGAATACGCGAAGTCACTGATGGCGGCCGCATTTAATTTTGAAGCGGCTCAGCCGGACAGGTAATCCGGCACAATCAACCGGTATGGAGGCTCGTTCTCCTCAATGTCCGGAAACCGCGCCGTGTTCTCGAAAAAAACATTGTCCGCCATATCGTCATTCACCGACGAAACCTCACCGATCAGTGTCTTTCCACCATGACCCCAGAAGGAATGTGCGCAATACGGCTCAAGGGTAAGCGATGCGCCGGCCTCGACAATGACTGTTCCACCGGCCCCGACCTCGCCGCGCAACCCGTCCATGCGAAACCGCACCGGCGTTACCATATCCAACCCGCCCTCAGAGGTCAGCATGTTCAGTCTCACCGCCAACGGGGCACCGGCACGCACGATCAGATCCTCGGTCTTGACCCTGTGGTAATGCGTCAACGTGATCTGGTTTTCACGCGCCACCAGGATCTTCTCGGCATAGGGAAGGCTTTCGCCGCCCACGCCCGGGGGCAAACCGTTGCGCAATGTGAACAACACCAGCCCTTCACGCTGAAAGTCGCCCTTGCCGAAATCGGTAATGTCCCAGCCGAGCCCGGCCGCCCTGACGATGTCTGTATCGCCCTGCCTGCGACGCCAATCCTCCGGCGTCCAGCCCGCCAAGGGCGGAAGCTTAAATCCGCAGCTGCTGATGAACTGTTCGGCGTCGCGGATGACAGCGTTGATTTCGGAACGTTTCATTCGTCTGCAAACTGGCTGTCACCATATTCAACCTGAAGCAATGAGCATTCAACGCCGTGATTCACCAGCATCTTACAGGCCCGGTCGGCTGACTCTCCGCTCAACCCGACAAATTCGGCGCTGTACATGCCACCGCTTCTGGTAATTTTCTTTTCCGCCCAAGCCAGCGTATCGGCATCGATCAGGATGGATTTCGCCAGGCGGCGATCAGCCGACAACGGTGTCGGAAACCGTCCCAAGGCAATCCCGTAAACACCGCTCAATTCGTTGCCCGCGACCGCTGCCGCCAATGGCCGCCGATGAGGTTTCGCATAGGGCAGGGGAATTTGGCTTTCCGGCAGGAGCTGCAGTTCGGCCACCACTGTCACGGGCGTTTCCGCCGACGGAACGGTCGCATCGCCGACATCCATTGCCACTGCCACCGCCGATGCCGGCCGACGCAATCTGCGGCCCGCGGAATCCACCGTTGTGTCAACCCGGTTGACAACCGAAAACGGAATATCAGGCCTTGCCGGCGGACGCAGAGCCACGCCTGACCGCGCCAGCTTGAATCCCTTGTCCATCAATTCGGCGACATGCTTGTCGCGGGACGCCCGCGACCTGCCGCCGAACACCGTGACGATTATGCGTTCTTTTCCGCGCATCGCTGTTGCCGTGAGATTGAAGCCGGCTCCATTGGTGAATCCGGTTTTGATGCCATCGGCACCGGCATAGCTCGCGAGGAACCTCCGGTTTGTGTTCCTGACAGTCGTTCCGCCGACATCAGCGGTCCGTTTGGAAAACAGGTGAAAATACTCTTCGTAATCATAAATCAGATGACGGCCGAGAATCGTCATATCCCGCGCAGTCGACAAATGGCCTTTCTGTGTCAAGCCATGGGCGTTCCTAAAGGTGGTCTGTGTCATCCCCATTGCCAGCGCGGTCCGGTTCATTCGTGCGGCGAAAGCACTCTCGCTGCCGGAAACGGCTTCCGCAATCGCCGTTGCCGCATCATTTGCCGAGCGCACGGCGGCGGCGCGGATCAGATGCCGCAGTTTCACCCGCGAGCCGGGTTTGAAATACATTTTCGACGGCGGCTCACTGGCCGCGAATTTTGAAATCCGGACCCTCGTGTCGAGATCGATCTCGCCATTCTCAACCGCATGAATGGCGACATAAACGGTCATCATCTTCGTGAGCGATGCCGGATGCAGCCTCGTGGTGGCGTTGCTGGAATAAAGGATTTTGCCGTTCCTCGCATCCATGACCATGGACGCATATTTCGAGGCATCGGCCGAATTCGCCAACAGCAATGCGCCAAGCATCAGAAATATGAGCGTGCCCACGGAAAAAACGACCCGAAGCAGAAGCATACCGACCAATTTCATTTCGCCCGCCTCAATCTTTTACGCAGCTCTCTTTGCGGAGCCGCTGAATACTGCTCTGGTGCGTCCTTGAGACGCTTCCCTTGAATATTCTTCTTATATATCAATCCGAAGTCAAGCAACAATAACAGTTTTTCCATGAGCCTAAGCTTCCATCCGCAACATATGGACAATTTCCAAGGCACTCCCACAGTATATTCTGTTATCAAGGCGCGGATGTGTTGATTGCCCTGATCAATGGCGGCAAATCTCCGAGCCAGGACAGCTCACGAAATCGCGGATGGCCGCGGGGGGCGGCTGCGGCTTCCAGTTCCCATTCAAGACGGTGCGGCACATAGACTCCCCAACTGCCCGCCTGCAGTGACGGCAGGATATCGGACTTGATCGAGTTTCCGACCATCATGGCAGTATCAGGACCATCTCCATATTGATGAAAAACCCGCCGGTAAATTTCGACTGACTTCTCACTGACGATCTCAATGGCGTGGAAAAGTCCGCCCATTCGCGAATGCGCCACTTTCCGCTCCTGCTCAATCAGGTCTCCTTTGGTCAATAGTATGACGGTGAATTCCAGCCGCAGCGCCTCAATGGCATCGCGGGCACCGGGAAGCAGTTCAACCGGATGGCTGAGCATGTCCCTGCCCAGATCCAGAATTTGCCGAATCAGGGCATTCGGCACCCGCCCGTCGGTGATCTCTATGGCGGTTTCGATCATGGACAAGGTGAATCCCTTCACCCCATATCCGTAATGTTTCAGATTTCGCCGCTCCGCCTCGATCAGGCTGTGATGAACATCCTTCAGGGTCGAATATTCACCCAGCAATTCGGCGAGATTCTGCTCCGACAGGCGAAAATACGCCTCATTCTGCCAAAGCGTATCATCCGCATCAAATGCGATAAGTGACAATTCCGGTGTGCGATTCATCACCAGCCGCAATTTACCTCGAAGTCGACTTTGCTATAATGCGATGCTTGGAATTGGAATCGCAGAATGAAGCTGAGCCTTGCATACCGAACGGTTGTGTCGTCTGCCGACCGTGATGATGCTGTTGAGGAGCGTGCCGGAACGGCTGTCCTGACCGACCCGCTGCCCAAGGTCAGACGTGCGCCAATGTATAAGGTTCTTCTGCTGAATGACGACTACACGCCGATGGAGTTCGTTGTCGCCGTTCTGGAACGCATTTTCGCCGTGCCACGCGAAAGGGCCATCGCTTTGATGCTGGAAGTGCATAAGACGGGCGTGGGGGTCGCCGGCGTATATGCCCATGAAATTGCGGAAACCAAGGCGGCTCAGGTGGCGGCAATCGCGCACAGCCATGAGCATCCCCTGCAATGCACGATCGAGGAAGATTGACGCTGTCCTCTATCCCGGTTGCGATCAGCGCGTTGGTAAGGATGAGCGGTGAAGCGCCATGAGTTTCTCGATTGAGCGGAAAACCGCCATCGTCACCGGGGCTGCCAATGGTGTCGGGCTGGCAATCGCGAGGCATTTCACCAATCAAGGCGCCAATGTCATGTTCGCCGACCGGGACGCGAAACGCCTGAAATCCGAATTGAGCGGCGAGACAGGAAATGCCGAGTATTTTGCCGGTGACCTGCGTGACCGGCTGTCAATCAACAATCTGCTTGCTGCCACGCTGTCACGTTTCAACCGGGTTGATATCCTGGTGAACGCATCGCGCCAGGTCACCGACATGGAAAGCGGGCGCAGTCCGGCGGAAGTTCTCGATACGGCGCTGGATCAGAATCTGAAGCAGCATTTCAATCTTTCCCGGTTGATCGCGCGCCGGTTCAAGGAACAGGCGAAAGAAAATGAGGATAGCGGGGAATCCGCCGGCGCGATCGTCAATATCTCATCGATCGCCTCACACCGGTCACATGAAAAGCTGGTTGAATTTTCCCTGAGTTGCGCCGCGCTTGATCAGATGACCCGGTCCATGGCGGTGGCTCTGGCCGGGTCACGCATCCGGGTCAATGCCGTGGCTCTCGGCTCGGTTATGAGCAACAGTCTCAGCAAAGCGATTCAAGGCAAATCCAGCTCACGCGCAGGAATAATCGAGGCGACACCTCTCGGCCGGATCGCGGACGCATCCGAAGTTGCGGAGGTGGTGCAGTTTCTTGCATCCGAAGGCGCAGGATTCATCACCGGTCAGATTATCGCGGTGGATGGCGGGCGTTCGCTGCTTGACCGGTCAGTGGTTCCCTATCACTGAACACTTGCCGCTCAGGCTCCGTCGAGCCTGAATTCCTGCAATTTCGAAAATTGATCCTGCGGGCTGGTCTCGGGTCTCAACGACTCTTCGGTAGACTGAATCGTGGCCCCCGGTTCCTTGCCCGAAGCGATCCGCTCCTTTTCCGCCCGTTCCGAGGAAATCCTCACCGCCTGATCAAGCTCCAACTGTTTGCACAGCCCTAACGCCACCGGATCCGTCGGCTGAATATTGTTTATATTCCAGTGAGTCCGGTCGGAAATACTGCGGATTGTCGCGGATGTCGTGCCAATCAGTTTGGCAATCTGCGCATGTGACAGTTCCCGGTGGTTCTTGAGCAGCCATGAAATCGCTGCCGGCCGGTCCTCGCGGCGGGAAAGCGGCGTGTATTTTTTTCCTTTCAGCCTTTCATCGCCGAAGGTGGCCGAATTGTCTTTTAATTGCAGCCGATACTCCGGATCCGCCTCACCCTTCTCTATCTCCGACTTGTCGAGCTGGGAATTCGCGATCGGATCGAAACCCAATATGCCCCTTGCCGAATCGCCGTCGGCGATGCTCTGCACTTCCAGCGTGTGCATTCCGCAAAACGCCGCGATCTGCCGGAATGTCAACCCCGTCTGATCAATCAGCCAAACCGCCGTCGCAGTCGCCATGATCGGTTTCCGTTCCATTCCACGCCTGTCCTTTCAGAAAACAAACCCTGCCGGCCGGTGTATGAGTTCAACTATCCGCAGGTTCCGGACTGACTTAATGCCGGGGCAGGAAATCGACAAGTGTTTTGGGTCTCACACCTGCGGCGCAAGTTGCAGAATGATCTTTCCGATGTGGCTTGAGGTTTCCATATGCCGATGCGCGTCGGCGGCCTCCTTCAAGGGAAAAACCGAGTCAATCACCGGCTTGACCGTTCCGGCCTGCAGTCGCGGCCAGACGGTTTCCCGCAGCCCATCGGCGATTCCCGCCTTCGCCATATCCGACTGAGGCCGCAGTGTGCTGCCGGTGATGGTCAATCGTCTGGTCATCAACGGGGCAAAGTTCAACTCAACCTTGGGTCCGGCCAGAAAAGCAATCTGTACCAGCCGCCCGTCTTCCGCCAGGCAGCGAAGATTGCGGGGAATGTATGATCCACCCACCATATCAAGGATGACATCGACACCCCTTCCCCGCGTCAACTCACGAACAACTTCAACAAAGTCCTGATCCCGGTAATTCACGCAACGCAGCGCTCCGAGCGTTTCGCAGGCTTCCACCTTGGCGTCATCGCCTGCGGTTGCGAACACGTCTGAACCGAGCACGGATGCGAGTTGTATCGCCGTCGTTCCGATCCCCGAAGAACCGCCATGCACCAGCAGCGATTCGCCGGGCTGCAGACCGGCGCGGACAAAGACATTACTCCAGACCGTGAACATGGTTTCACAAAGGCCGGCGGCGGCGACCAGACCCATATCCTGTGGAACCGCCAGCGCGTGATCCTCATGGGTCAGGGAATATTCGGCATATCCGCCACCGGGAAGCAATGCTGTAACCATGTCCCCGACCTTCCAGCGCGTGACACCGGGTCCGACCGCGGCGATTTCTCCCGCCGATTCCAATCCGGGAAGGTCCGATGCGTTCGCCGGCGGTTTGTACAGTCCCGCCCGCTGCAGCACATCCGGGCGGTTCACGCCTGCGGCATGGTTGGCGATCAGGATCTGCCGGTGACCGGGTTCCGGGATTGGCCGCTCCGCCTCCCGCAGCACCTCGGGGCCGCCGGAATCAGCAATCTCGATTACCCGCATCTTACTCATCCTCTTGAAACCCAGCCTGGAAAAGCACCCCTGTCGGAAGGCGGCCGGATCTTCCGTCCGAGCCCATCCAGCCCACGCATCAGATATGCGAATTGCGGGTGGCCGCGCGCCTTTGCCTTCACTTTTTCGATTTGCATGACATCATCGATCCGGCGGTCGATAAACAGCCGGGTTGCCTCCAAATCCTCGCTCGAATCACCCAGCCAGTACAGAACTGACGCGCCCAGCACCGCCGAAAGCAATGTCCGTTTGCTGTACCAGTTCACATCATCGGATCTGTCGCCAAGACAGTTCCAAATCAGGTCAGACGTTTCCCACAGGGCGCGGGATCCGTGGTGAGCATTTACGGGAACGGCAAATAATGCGGTCGATTTCCGTACCGCTTCGCGATGCTCACGCACCGACTCCAGGCGGAATTTCACCGCCGCGGCAACGCGGTCACGGAACCGCAATGCACCAAGATCCTCTGATTCGAGCCACTGTTTCAACGCCATGTCGCCGCGGCGGTGAAAAGCGAGTGCCAGATCCAGTCCACGGCGCGGACAGGCGGCAAGGGCAATCCCGGGATCAATCCCGGCATCGGCGGCGGCGTTTACGAGCAGTTGATTGCTCCAGCCTTCAAACGCGACCATCGGCAGCGCCGCATCCAGCAGCGCCGTGATGACCGTTTCCCTGCCGGTTGTTTCCGAGTGCTCAGCCATATCCACGCATATTTTTCCAGCAACGCTTATTGCCGCCATTTCGTGGCAATGCAATATGGACGCGGTAAACGACTCGTGCTAATGATCCCGAAACGCCGGATCGGCACTCCGTACCATCACTATGAAGGCAACATAATTTTATGCAGGTTCAGGTTCGTGACAACAATGTGGATCAAGCCTTACGGATCCTCAAAAAAAAGCTGCAGCGCGAGGGCGTTTTCAGAGAAATGAAGCTGCGGCAGCATTACGAAAAACCGTCGCAGAAGCGCGCCCGGGAAAGAGCCGAGGCAATCCGCCGTGCCCGTAAGCTGGCACGCAAACGCGCACTCCGGGAAGGCAGCTGATCTCCATTAATTCAGGCATTCCCGCCTAGCTCCACCAAGCAAACTGCCGGTAACGGCAGCCTTTCATATGCCGGTTACTCCAGCGGAAGCTAACTATTGAAAATGGCGAGGAAGATAAGGACAGCGATCGCCGCCACGCACACCCAGAATGCGAATTTGACGAAGGCGTCAAAGTCGCGCTGATGCTGCTTCACATCCATCGAGCCATGTTCATGTTTTCCCATACCGCTCCCTAATCTGAACCAGGTCTTTATCGCAAGCGGAATTTTGACCCCGTCCCAGCCCCGGAAAATCACCGTCTCCGCCAGATCCATACACCCTTGCCATTCAGCTCCCGACTCGCTTCCCCCCGCTCCACCAGGAAATTCAGATGCGCCTGAGCCTCCGCCAGCGCCATTGAGAATTCGCTGCTCCGGATCGGTCGTTGAAACACCGCGTTCAGCGTATCAAAGGTGGTGACCGGGTTTGCAAGCAGACTTCTCAGCCGTGCCAGAGCCTGATCGTGGTTGTCGAGCAGCTGCTTCAGCCGCAGCTTCAGCCCGGTGTAGGGCTGCTTATGGCCAGGGAGAACGAGATGATCGGGGCGCGTGAATCGCATGAATTTTTTGCATGATTTCAGAAATCCCCGCAACGGGTCGGCTTCCGGCTCGGTCGGATAGACACCGATATTCGGTGTGATTTCCGGGAGGAACTGGTCACCTCCCAAGACCAGCGGCGCATCCTCGCACCAGAAGGTCGCATGCGATGGTGCGTGTCCGTGTCCGATTCTGACCTTCCAGATGCGTCCGCCTATCTTCACTTTGTCGCCGTCGCGGATGCGTTTGAACCCGTTTGGGATCGGGTGCACACAGTCGGAAAAATTGAATGGCCGTTTCTGTTCATATTCTGCCAGACTGGCGTCGGGCACGCCTGTCCCGCGGTAGAACTCAATCGCCTCCGGGGTCGGATGCGCCTGCTCATCGAGCGTCAGCATTCTTGCGGTCAGCCATGCGATCCGTGTCGCCAGGATCTCGGCGCCGCATTCCCGGCGAAACCAGCCGGCAAACCCGACATGATCGGGATGATGATGCGTGAGGATAACCCGGCGCACCGGAGCGCCGGCCAGCGGGCCGGCGAGAATCTGTGACCACAGTGCACGCGCTTTACCAGTCCGCATGCCGGTATCGACAAGCGTCCAGCCATCATCATCCCGCAGCGCGAAAATATTGACATGATCCAGCGCCATGGGCAGCGGCAACCGAAACCACAACAGCCCGTCGACGATTTCCTCTGCCTCGGCACCGATTGGCACCCCGGAAACCGGGTAGCGAATTTTCATAATGTCACCGAAGACAGGTCCGCATCCCCGCTCACCACTTCGCGGCACAGCTCCCGGACGGCGGGAAGTAACCTCTGAAAATAAACCCGCGCGAGTGCCTGCCGTTCGCCGCCATCCCCGGAAGCCGCAAGGTGCCAACGCGCGCCCAGCAGCAACGCGACAGCGCGCAGAAACGGCGTGGATGCGGCGGCCGACTGAGTATCGCCGCTTCGCCCGACCATCCATGCAGCCGCCCGCCGGGTTTCCGATTCCGCATCCAGCAGGGCCGGCGAGAATTCACACCCATCCGCCGATTCCGCGGCGATCCGGACTTCATCAAGCAACGAATTCATCGCTGCGCCCGAATCCGCGAGCTTGCGGCCGGCAAGGTCCAGGGCCTGAATATCATTCGTGCCCTCGTAAATCGTGGTCACGATGACATCGCGGAGGAATTGCGCCGCACCCGTGGCCTCAATATATCCGCTGCCTCCAAAGATGCCGAGCATCCGCAGGGCGGTTTCAACCCCGGTGTCGGAGCCAAAAGCCTTGGCGATCGGTGTGAGCAGAGCGGCACGGTGCTGCCAGGCGGCTTCGCCGGAGAATTGCGCCATATCGAGTGCGAATGCACAGTCGGTGCAGATCGCCCGGGCGGCGAAAATCTGTGCCTTCGCCCGTGCCAGCGTGCGGCGGATATTGCCATGCCCGATGATGCTGCCGGTCTCCCCCGACAATGTTCTTCCCTGTCTGCGTGTGTGGGCATATTCAGCCGCTTCCTGCCACGCCGCTTCGGCGACCGCCACACCCTGAGTCCCGACTCCCAGCCGGGCATTGTTCATCATTGTGAACATCGCCGCCAAGCCGCCGCCGGTAACACCTACCAGCCAGCCTCGCGCCGATTCAAACCGCACCAGAGCGGTGGGCGAGCCGTGAATCCCGAGTTTCTCCTCAAGGGCGGCAATGCTGACCCCGTTGCGGCGTCCGGGCTGCCCATCCGGTCCCGGAATCAATTTCGGCACCAGAAACAGCGACAATCCCTTTGAACCCCTGGCTGCATTTTCGCCGCGTGCCAACACCAGATGGCAAATATTCCCGGCGAAATCAGAATCCGCCCAGCTTATGAAAATCTTTTCCCCGGTCAACCGGTAGCTGCCATCACCGGCAGCTACCGCCCGGGTACGGATTGCCCCGACATCGGAGCCGGCCTGAGGCTCGGTGATATTCATGGTGCCGCACCATTCACCCGAGATCAGCCGTGGCAGATAGATTTCCTTCAATTCCTCGCTTGCGTGCTGTTCCAGCGCGTCGATCTGGCATTGTGTCAGCATCGGGTTCAACCCGAACGCCATACATGTGCCGTTGAACATCTCGTTGCAGGCATTGCGCAATGTGCCGGGAAATCCGAAGCCGCCATACCGCTCCCCGGCCGACATGCCGACCCAACCGCCCGCCGCGAATGACCGGTAGGCTTCGCCGAAACCGGGCGAGGTGCGCACGATTCCGTTTTCCAGAACCGGCTTCCGGCAATCACCGCGGCGCTGCAGGGGAGCGATCTCAGACTGAGCCAATTTTGCGGCGGCATCCAGAACCGCATCAATCTCCTGCGAATCGAGATCCGCAAACGGACCCTGTTCAGTCAGCCGCCGCAATTCGAACAGATACCGGTATTCGTCCGCCGGAGAGTGATATGCCATGAATTCCGCCGTCAGGGTCCGGGCAACCCGTTTATGGAGAAAGACACGGGCTTTCCAGTGCCACTGCAGTCTGCGGCAAAACACCTTTTGCCACAATGCAGCCGACCGGACAGGCAGTCCTATCCGAAAATGCACCGGGAAAGTATGGACGCGCCTCGCTCAAGCTGCCAAACATCAACCTATGCGGACTGAATTGCTGAAAACAGATACGGAAGGTATCGAACAAGCCGCCGCCACGCTGAGGCGCGGCGGTTTAGTCGCGTTTCCGACCGAAACCGTCTATGGGCTTGGAGCCGATGCACGCCGCGACTCGGCGGTGCTTGAAATCTTCAGAGTCAAGGGCCGCCCGGCGGACAATCCCTTGATCGTGCATGTCAGAAACAATGTCGAAGCCGGGCAAATCGGCCGATTTGATGCTCTGACTCTCAAGCTGGCAGAGCATTTCTGGCCCGGACCGATGACTTTGGTGCTGCCGCTGCGGCAGGGAGCGGGTCTATCCCGGCATGTCCTGGCCGGCCATCCGACGGTCGCAATCCGGGTGCCTTCACACAGTGTCGCGCGCGCTTTGCTGGAAGCCTTCGATGGGCCGGTCGCGGCACCTTCGGCGAATTTGTCCAGCAGGATCAGCCCGACCCGAACCTGCCACGTCGTCCGCGATCTTGGTGGAGCGATCCCGGCGCTGCTCGATGGCGGCGATTGTCAGTTGGGTATTGAATCGACGATTCTGGCCGCTTCCACCGACGAGCTGACAATGCTGAGGCCGGGCGCCGTCACCGCGGAAGAGATTTTACAGGTCACCGGCATCCGGCCACGCATGACCGGCTCGCCGGACGCACCCGGTTCGCCCGGCCAACTGCCGCTGCATTACGCGCCGGCCTCGCGGCTGCGTCTGCGGGCGACAGACACCGAAGCCGATGAGATCAGCGTCGGTTTCGGGCCGGACTGCGGTGACAAAGACATGAACCTGTCGTTGACCGGCGATCTGAATGAGGCTGCGGCAAATCTCTATGCGGCACTCAGCACCGCCGACGAAATGGCAAAAAGCAAAGCCGCGGGAATTGCGGTCTCACCCATACCCGATACCGGATTGGGCCGCGCCATCAACGACCGGCTGAGACGTGGCACCGGCAACAACGGCTGAGGACAGACCCGGGCCTCAGGCGGTTCCGCCGGTCATCACAAGTGCCGCAGGGTCCACACCGAGTGATTTGATCGCGGCTTCCCATTTATCGTCGTCATCGGTCTGGAAAACGATGTCCGGACTGCCTCTGCAGATCAGCCATGCATTGTTCTGCAATTCGCTTTCCAGCTGCCCGGCTCCCCAGCCGGCATAGCCCAAAGCCAGTATCACCCGCGACGGCCCATTGCCGCGCGAAAGGTCCAGCAGGATGTCCGGTGAGGTGGTCACCAGGAATTCACCATTGATTTCCTTGGTCAATTCATAGCGTTCACAATCGGCGGAATGGATGGCGATTGCCCGCTCCTTCCCGACCGGGCCGCCGAAATGCACCGGCATGGGGTTGGATTCGGCAATCGGTTCCTCGCCGCCTTCAGTGAAGGCGCCGACCTGCATAAAGCCGGCAACCTTATTGACCACGACACCCATGGCGCTTTCCGCGGAATGGTCGAGCATCAGGATCACACTTCGGGTGAACTGCGAGTCGCCCATATCGGGCATGGCCACAAGCAGACTGCCTGCAAGATATTCCGATTTAGCATCTACGACCATGACATGATCCATTCTCTTACCGGCAGCGGCCTGCGATTTACGGCTTGACCTTTCAGCTGTGATGAATTCATGCTCAAAGGACAATGGACGTGGCTTCCGCCACTTTGGCACAATTGTCCGGGAAGTGTGAGCATGTCAACAATATCGGTGATGGTGCGCGGGCTGTGTGCGGTTCTGGCTGTCGTGGCGACGGCCTCCGGGGGGACAGCACAGATGCTGTCGTCGGACCCTGATGCGCTTCCGGCCAGAATTGAGCTGCTGCAGGGATGGCGTGAAACCGGCGAGTCCGGAGCACGCCATATCTTCGGCCTGCGCGTCAGCATGGACGAGGGATGGAAAACCTATTGGCGGAACCCCGGGCAGAGCGGATTTCCACCACATTTTGAATGGACCGGGCTGGAAAATTCCGGCCAGCCCACTGTGCATTATCCCCGCCCGGGGCTGCTCACCGACCAGCTGTCCGGAATCCGGATTCTCGGTTACGAGAAAACCGTGGTGCTGCCGATCGAGGTCGCGCTTGATGATGTCTCAGAGAGCGCGGTCGTGCAGGGCGTGTTGCAGTACGGCGTATGCCGCGAAATCTGCATTCCGGCCAGATATGACATCCATGCCCGGTTGCCGGCGAATGCGACCAGCCCGCATGCCGGGATTGTATCGGCACTCGCTGACATGCCGTTCCGTATTCATGCGGCGGATTCCGCAGTGACATTCACCTGTTCATTCACACCGTTGGACGGGGATTCATTCTCCGTTGCGGTGGCGATCAGCGGTGCAATCAATGGGCAGGAAGAATTCGTGGCCGTATTTGATTATCCGGACCCGCTGGTCGGCTTCTCGGATGCGGATGCAGTGATCGGTCCGGATGGAACACTGCAGGCTTGGTCCGAAATGCGGTTTTACGGCGGCCGCGTGCCTGCGGTCGACCGCTCCAGGCTTCAAATCGCAGTTGTCACACCTGAATCCACAACAGAATATTCGGGCTGCTCAAGCGCCGGTTAGGGCCACATCCGCTGATCTCATTTGCGTCTCAAATGCTCATCGAGTCTCGGCATGATTTCAACGAGATTACAGGGCCGGTTGCGATAGTCGAACTGCATCGCCAACACCTCATCCCAAGCGTCGCGACAGGCACCGGGTGAGCCCGGAAGCGCAAAGAAATAAGTCCCTTGGGCAACGCCGGCACAGGCGCGCGATTGAATGGCCGAGGCCCCGATACTGTTCATGGAAATCACCGCGAATACAGCGCCGAATGCCTCGATTTCCTTCTCATAAAGGCTACGGTGGGCTTCCACCGTTACGTCGCGGCCGGTCAGTCCGGTACCGCCGGTCGACAACACGGCATCAATCGCCGGATCCTGCGCCCACTGCCTTAAGTGGAAACTGATATCGGCCAAATTGTCACGGCAGAGCTGCCGGTCGGCGAGAATATGGCCAGAGGTCCGGATACGCTCCGCCAATAGATCGCCGGACCGGTCCTCGGCGGGAGTTCGGCTGTCGGATACGGTTAATAATGCCATCCGCACCGGGATAAATTCCCTGTCGGATCCCATCATGTCTCTGCCAGCTTCTGCCGGATCATGAGAAGATCAATCCAGGAATCGCCTTTCCTCGATGGGCTTCGCAGCAGATACGCCGGGTGAAACATCGGCATAACCGGAATCCCGTTGCGTTCAAACCAATGCCCGCGCAGCCGCGTTATGCCACGCTGCTGTATCAGCAGCCAACAGGAATGATTCCCCATCGGCACCAGCAGTTCAGGTCGCACAAGTTCAATATGCCGGTCGAGGAACGGCTTCATCATCGCCATTTCCTCAGACTCCGGATTTCTGTTTCCGGGAGGCCGCCAGGGGAGGACATTGGTGATATAGAGTGACTGTTCACCATTTTCACTGCTCCGGTCGAGCCCGATTTCGGCGAACATCTTGTCGAGCAGCTGTCCCGCCTGACCGACGAAGGGACGGCCCGTTCTGTCTTCTTCCGCTCCCGGAGCTTCCCCCACGATCATGACCCTCGCGCCGGGATTACCGTCGGAAAACACCAAATTCCGTGCTTTTTCCTTTAGGCCGCAATGGGGATAGGCCTGCAATGCACACCGCAGCGCCTCCAGCGAGTCCGCACTCTTGGCCAACTCTTCCGCCGCCGCGACCGCTTCATCCAGTTTCGATTTCACCTCTTCCGCCGTTACCAAAGTCCCGGCTGACCGCACGCCGCCGGGCGCAGCCTCAATCGGCTGGGAATATCCACCGGAGACGGGTTTACGCATGTCTGCGGTGATCGCTGCCGCGGCCGGCCGGGGTGAAGGGATGAATCGATTCACAGGGGTATCACCAATCGGCTCTTCGGCACCGGTCTCGAGGCACCATTCGACCAACTGCCTGGCGGTCGATCCGGACAAATCAAGCGCTGTCATTGTAGAGGCACGGCTGAACTCATGTGGCAATTTTATGCCAGCCTGAGCGATTTGCAAAACCAAAGATTCGGCTACACCGCAAAACCGGCGCCCGCACCTTGATGGGCGGTTGTTACATGACCGGTGCAGACTTATAGACGCTGTTGGGGCGAGGTGAGGACCGCATGGGGTTTTCCGGCAGACATCTTCTCGGAATTGAAGCGCTTTCAATCGAGGATATCCTGCAGATTCTGGATCTTGCGGACAGTTATGTTGATCTGAACCGGAGAAAAGTGAAGCACAGCACCGCGCTTGCCGGCATGACTCAGGTCAACATGTTCTTTGAGAATTCCACCCGTACCCAATCCAGTTTTGAACTGGCGGGAAAGCGACTGGGCGCCGATGTTATGAATTTGGAGGTTGACTCCAGTTCGGTCGGAAAAGGCGAAACCCTCATAGACACCGCCATGACTCTGAATGCCATGCGCCCCGACCTGCTGGTTGTGCGGCATCCGCATTCGGGATCGGTCGATTTGTTGGCGGAAAAGGTTGATTGTTCGGTGGTGAACGCCGGCGACGGCCGCCACGAACATCCCACGCAGGCGCTCCTGGATGCTCTGACAATCCGTCGGGTGAGAGGAGCCGTGGAAGGGCTGACTGTCGCCATCTGCGGCGATATCCAACATTCACGGGTGGCCCGCTCGAATCTGCTCCTGCTTTCAAAACTACAGAACCGAATCCGCATGGTCGGCCCGAAAACTCTTGTTCCGCGGGTGTTCGAAGAGTTCGGCGTGGAGATATTTGACAATATGCGGGACTGCCTGCGCGATGCGGATGTCGTCATGATGCTTCGGCTGCAAAAGGAACGAATGGAAGGCGCTTTCGTCCCTTCTATGCGGGAATATTTCCATCTCTTCGGCCTGGATGCGGATAAACTCCGGTCCGCCAAACCGGATGCGATCGTAATGCATCCCGGACCGATGAACCGGGGAGTGGAAATTGACGGCGCGTTGGCAGACGATATCAGCCGAAGCGTCATTCAGGATCAGGTTGAAATCGGCGTAGCTGTGCGGATGGCGGTTCTGGACCTTCTGGCACGGACACGCCGCAGCACAGCAGATCATTCGGTGCCGCGGGAGTTGATCTGACATGGACGGCACACAAACTCCACCGGCACTATTGCTGCACAATGCACGCCTGATCTGTCCCGAATCCGACACTGTGGGGATCGGTTCGCTGACCATTGAGGGGCCCCGCATTGCCGCCGTGGACGTGCGCCCTGCCCGCTCCCGGAAATTGCACGAATTCGACTGCGGCGGCCTGTATCTGGCACCCGGAATCGTCGATATCGGCGTAAAGATCGGAGAACCCGGCGAGCGGCACAAGGAGAGTTTCGGAAGTGCCGGCCGAGCCGCCGCAGCCGGTGGGGTGACCACGATGGTGACCCGGCCTGACACTTCGCCGCCAATCGATAATCCCGAGACCCTGCAATTCTTTATGCGCCGGGCGAGTGCGGATTCGATGGTCACAATCAAACCCATGGCATCCCTGACCAGGGGCCGCGCCGGCTCTGAGGTCGCCGAAATCAGCCTGTTGCGGGATGTGGGTGCGATTGCGTTCTCGGACTGCGATTCACCGGTCCGGGATGTCAGCGTATTCGCGCGTTGCCTGTCCTATTGCAGTCAGAATGACGCGCTCGTCATCGGTCACCCGCAGGATGCAGACCTGTCGCGCGGCGCAGCCGCGACAACCGGTCGCTTCGCTGCCCTGAAGGGACTTCCGTCGGTATCGCCCTTGGCCGAGCGCATGGGTCTGGAGCGCGATCTCGCCGTGGTTGAGATGACCGGTGCCCGCTATCACGCCGACCAGATCACCACCGCGGCCGCGCTTCCACCATTGGCGAGAGCGATTGACCAGGGCCTTTCCGTCAGCGCCGGAACCTCGATCCATCATCTGACGCTCAATGAGCATGACATCGCCGGCTACAGGACCTTTTTCAAAGTCAAACCGCCATTGCGATCGGAATCTGACCGCCAGGCTATCATCGAAGCCGTCGCTGATGGCCGTATCGGCACCATTTCCTCTATGCATACTCCCCAGGATGAAGAGTCGAAAAGGCTGCCATTCGAAGCCGCTGCGAGCGGTGCGGTCGCCGTGGAAACGCTGCTTCCGGCAGCTTTGCGGCTATTCCATTCGGGTGACATCGGCCTTCCGGCCCTCTTCCGCGCCCTGTCGTTGAACCCGTCGAGATTGCTGGGCCTTGATACCGGGCGGCTGGCCCCGGGAGCTCCCGCCGATCTGGTGCTTTTCGACGCCGACATCCCGTTCACGCTGGATCGTTTTGAATTGAATTCGAAATCGAAAAACACGCCTTTTGATGGCCAGCTTCTACAGGGGAAGGTCATCCGCACTTATCACCAGGGACAGCTCATCTACAGAAAGCCGGTATGAATTATATTGAACTGATTGCAGCGGTGGCCGCATCCTATCTTCTGGGTTCAATTCCCTTCGGTCTGGTGATGACAAGAGCCATGGGACTGGTTGATCCGAGACGGATCGGTTCCGGAAATATCGGTGCGAGCAATGTTCTGCGGACCGGCAGTAAGACCGCCGCCGCCGGCACGGTTCTGCTCGACGGTGGCAAGGGGTTGGTGGCTGTGCTGATCTGCGGCGCAGTGCTGGGGGCGGATGCGGCCCGATTTGCCGCCATCGCCGCCTTCCTGGGTCACCTGTTCCCGATATGGCTGCGTTTCCGCGGCGGCAAGGGTGTGGCGACATATCTTGGGGTCATACTGGCATTGAGTTTCCCCGCCGCTGCATTGACCTGTCTCGTCTGGCTCACCGCAGCCGCCCTGTCGAGGATTTCATCCGTCGCGGCACTGGTATCCGCGGCCCTCGCACCCCTGTTCATATATCTGCTCTCCGATCTACGGACCGTGGCCGCAGTTGCCCTCATGTCGGCGCTCATTTTTGCCCGCCACCAGAAGAATATCCGCAGGTTACTGTCCGGAACCGAACCACGGATCAACTTATCACTTAAACGCATGAAAGAGAGCGATTGATCCGGGCACGCTGACTTGCGGGGAACGGCAACGCAAATCATGTTCTTCACTGTACAGTTTGCGTAGCCTTTCAATCCGGACCGCGGCATGGCGTCTTTCACTGTGCCGGGGTTGCCGGCGATACGATCACATTTTTCCGGACTGCCTGCTCCAGCGGGATTTGCTGCGAAACCGGGCAACGGATCGGAACCTTCAGGCCGCCTTCCATGAGCACTACCGCGGGGGCGGCTGGTGGACTCTCCCGCTGATTTCCCGGAGTGACACCTATGATTCAGCCGCCGCCAATGCGGCAAATTCCATGGCGGATCGGCGGTGCACTGCTGATGATTTTTCCGGTTTCCGGCTTTACCCACCCCGGATGATGCGGCCGGAATTCCAGCGTCGTCCCTGCCTCAATAGCTGCACTCACGTAGGATCCGGCGAAGGTCACCATCCCACTCGGCGTCGACCCGGTGCATCAGCTCCTCTGCCGGTGTCAATCCGGTCTCGATAGAATCGTGGAGCGAATTCAGGAAATGGGTTTCATCCGGAACCATGCCGCCGACACCCTGAGCCGCCCTCGCCTTTAACCCCTCGGTTGCCAATGCAAGCGCAGACTCAGCGGATTTCCCGATATGGATACCGTTGAATTCACCCTCAAAGCCCCTCTGACCGGCCACCACCCGCAATCCTTCGCGGGTTTCACTGTCCCAGTTTTTGACCATATCCCATGCGGCATCCAGTGCCGGCTGATGGTAGAAAATTCCTGTCCAGAAAGCGGGCAGCGCGCATAAACTCCGCCACGGCCCGGCATCCGCCCCTCTCAGTTCGATAAACCGTTTCACCCGCGCTTCCGGAAAGATTGTCGTGAGATGGTCGGCCCAGTCTGACATTAAGGGTTTTTCGCCGGGGAGCGCCGGAAGACGGCCCTGCATGAAATCACGGAATGATTGGCCGAGCGCATCATGATAAACCCCGTCCCGGTAGACAAAATACATCGGCACATCCAGGGCGTAATCGGTCCAGGCCTGGAAACCGAAACCCTCATCGAACACGAATGGAAGCATACCGGTCCGGTCAGCGTCGAGATCGCGCCAGAACCGGCTTCGCGTGCTCAATAATCCGGTCCTTCTGCCTTCGAAATACGGTGAATTGGCAAAAAGGGCTGTCGCCAACGGCTGCAATGCCAGCCCGACCCGAAGTTTCCGTACCATGTCCGCTTCAGATGAATAATCGAGATTGACCTGCACGGTGCAGGTTCGGTACATCATCGCGACACCGAAAATCCCGACCTGCCTCATATAGTCGGTCATCAGCCGGTAGCGACCTTTCGGCATCACAGGCATTTCATCATGATGCCAGTCCGGAGCCGCCCCGATGCCGACGAACCGGGCACCGATCCGATCCGCCAGACTCCGCACCTGACGCAGATGCTCATTAACTTCATCACAGGTCTCATGCAGCGTTTTCAACGGTGCGCCGGACAACTCCAGCTGACCTCCGGGCTCAAGCGAAATATTCGCGCCGTCTTTCTGCAGGCCGATGATATTTCCCGCTTCGCATATCTCACCCCAACCGAATTCGTCGCGCAGCCCCTGCAGCAGAACACGGATGGAGCAATCACCTGAATATGGCAGCGGCTGACCGGTCGCTTCGATGAAACCGAATTTTTCGTGCTCGGTTCCGATTCGCCAGTCCGATGCGGGTTTGCTGCCCGCGGCGCAGTATTCCACAAGTTGATCATAGGATTCAACGGGTTCGCCGCCTGTCTGTGGAATCGACATTCACTTCTGCTCCGTTGCTTCGGAAAGCCGATGCGCTATAGCTTTGCAATCGGTCATGCGGCAAGTGCGCCGCTTATGATTTAGCCGCAACCCATATTCATCAGCGCCAAAGCCGCAGCCACCGCGGTTTCGGCGCGCAGTATCCGCTTTCCCAGTCCGACATGTGATATGAACGGCATCGCCGCCAGCCTGGTCCGCTCACCTTCGGTGAAGCCACCCTCCGGCCCGATCAGAACCGCCCTGCTTACGCCGCCACCTGATATCCGGGGTGCATCCGGCACAGCGCTGAATTCCTCGTCGCAGAAATACAGCCGCCGCCCCGCAGGCCAATCCACGAGCACCGATAGCAGAGGCAGGGTGTCGCGGATTTCCGGTACGCTCAATGCGCCGCATTGCTCGGCGGCCTCGGTCGCAATTGCACGCAAACGGGTAAGATTCACACTATGGCGCTCACAACGTTCGGTCAGGATCGGAAGAATACGGGCAACGCCGAGTTCGGTTGCCTTCTCGACAGCGAATTCGGTCCGTGGTCTTTTCAGCGGGGTAAATAACAGCCAGACATCGGGTGGCTGCAACTGCGCCCGCCGCAGCTGCGTGCAGGTCAGTTCGGCTGATGGCTTGAGTTGGTCAATCCGGCAAGCCCATTCGCCATCCCTGCCATTGAAAAGAATAACATCGGAGCCGGTTTTGAGACGCATGACCCGGGTTAGATAATGCGTCTGAGCAGCGCTCAGTGTTATCCGTTGCGCGGTGGCAAGCCTGTGTTCTACAAAGAGTCGCGGTGTCATGATGTTTCCTGGAACGGCCCAACTCTATGGGTAAAACTGTGCACATTCCAGAACCGGAGCCAGTGGCTGACGCGGTGGCGGGCAGTTGGGTTGATGTCCGGGCGCCAGCCTGGGCAAAGCCCTATCTACGTCTGTCGCGCGCCGACCGACCGATAGGCGCATGGCTGCTCCTGCTTCCCTGCTGGTGGTCGCTTCCCCTTGCCATTGCCGCGCGTCCCGCTTCCTTCCGGGCAGAAGACCTGTGGATTGCCCTCGGATGCGCAATCGGCGCGGTACTGATGCGCGGTGCCGGCTGCGGCTGGAACGACTTGTCAGACAGAAATATTGACGCAAAGGTCGAAAGAACCCGCTCAAGACCGCTGCCGTCGGGCCAGTTAACCGTGCCGCAGGCTCTCCTTTGGTCGGTCCTGCAGGCATTGCTTGCATTCGCCTTGTTGCTGACCTTCAACGGTTTCGCGATCTGGCTCGGTATCGCCGCGTTGCTGCCGGTCATCATTTATCCTTTCGCCAAACGCTTCACCTGGTGGCCGCAGCTTTTTCTCGGCATTGCCTTCAATTGGGGAGCGCTGTTGGCCTGGGCGGCACATTCGGGCGGTTTGGCGGCGGCACCGTTCCTCTTATATGCGTCGGGCATATGCTGGACCCTGTTCTACGATACGATCTACGGACATCAGGATCGCCGGGATGATTTGCCGATCGGCGTGCGATCCACATCCCGCCTGTTCGGAACAAACAGCAGATTATGGCTCGGCGCATTTGCCGCTGCTTCCGTTTTTCTCATGTTCCTGGCTCTCATTGCCGCGGCACCTGCGGTGCCTTGGGCCTTTGTTGCCGGCAGCATCGGGATCGCCGGCTTCGGCCTGCATTTGATTTGGCAGTTGCGGCGGTTGGATATTGACGATCCGGCGAATTGTCTGCACTTGTTCCGCGTGAACCGCAATGCCGGCCTGTTACCGGCCATCGGTTTTGCGGCAGCAGCGCTGTTCAGTTAATTGAACTAATTTAATATGGTTTTTCAATAAGTAATACATCTTCCGTATGCGCGTCCTCCTGTTTCCCATTGCCGCCTTCGCCGTCGCTGCACTGCTTTCCTCGGGTATCGGTTTCATGGCTTCCCGAGACATTGAAGGCGCGCGGCTGGCTGAAGCCGTGGAAATTCTGCGCGCCGGGGATTTCACCTGGGCAACCCCTCAAGCCGACGGGCTGCTGATCCGGATCTCCGGAATCGCACCGAGCAGGGCAGAACGCGCAGCCGCGCACGCGGCGCTTGCGCAGGCATTTGGCAGCGGAAGGGTCGCGGGTGCTGAAACTGGCCCCGATGCACTGAATTTGGATGGGAATCTGCCCGAACTCCGTATTGCCAAGAATCAGCGGAAGGTCAGCCTTTTCGGCGTTTTGACCAGTGAACAGGAAAGCCGGTTTGTCACCGAGAGGGCGCAGGAACTGCATCCCGGTTCCGCCGTCATGGACTTGACGCAGACGGCGGAGTTGTCCCTCGACGAGAATTGGATCGATACCCTGAATTTCGCCCTGCAGGTCTCGGCTGCCGAGGAAGTCCAGAATGTCGCTGCCCGGACCGGCCTCGTTCAGGCGACGGTAATTGCCCGCTCGCCTGAGCATCTGCATGCGGCTCAGGCCCGATTGAGGGAAGGAAAGCCGGCTGCAGTCAATGTCGAATTCCGCAGCGCGCAACCGCGCCCCTTCGTGTCGCCTTATATTTTTTCCGCCGAACTCACCCCCGACACGGTTCAGTTGATTTCCTGTCTGGCGGAAAACCGGTCCGACGCCGGGCGGATCGTCGCCGCTGCCGGTTCATCCGGACATCTCGTCGAGGGTGATTGCCGGATCGCTCTCGGAGCGCCGACATCGGAATGGGCATCGGCAATTGAAAAGGCAATCGGATTGCTGATCGCGACCGGTAGCGGGCGGCTCGTGGTCAGGGGCGGCGAAATTCAGATTTTTCCAAGTGGAATTGTCGATTCGGACAATCTTCCGGTTTCACGACTCCCCTCAGGCTACGTGTTGCGCGTGATTCAGCCGACGGCAAAAGAAACAACTGATTCGAATGCCGGTGATAACCATGTTTTCTCCCTGAGCCGAAGCGCCGACGGCGTGGTCACTTCAGAGGGTGCCCTGCCCGACGGAACGACACGCAGGATCGTGAATCTCACCGCCCTGCTGACACTGGAGGGAAGCCGGATACGCGATTATGCAACATTGGATACAGCAGGTAAGCACCCGGACACCGAATTGATTCTAAAGTCCATACAGGCGTTGGACATGCTGCATAGTGGCACCGTCAGCGTCACCCCGGATGCGGTATCGGCGCGCGGCGTTTCGGCCGATTATCATGCGGAGAGTGAGATCAGGAGCTTGTTTCCCGAGACAGATGTCCGGCTTCAGGTCGAGTTTGACAGATCCATCAATGAGGCCACACAACTTACGCCGCCATTGAACTGTGTCCATCTTCTTAATGCCACCCAGTCAGATGCTAAACTCAGTTTCAACCCCGGTTCAACGATGTTCAACGCCACTTCGATTCCGGTTTTGGAGAGCATTTCAGAAATCCTGAAAAAATGTCTGCATGCGCCGATTGAAATCGCAGGGCATACTGATTCGCAGGGAAGGGAGAGCATGAATCTGGATCTCAGCAATCGGAGAGCCCGGGCTGTAATCGTCGAATTGCAGGATTTTGGCGTCAGTGCACGTAATCTTGTCGCACGGGGCTACGGAGAATCGCAGCCGATCGCCGATAATTCCACGGAAGACGGTCGGGAAAAAAACCGTCGAATCGAGTTCCGGCTACTGGAAGTCGAGGATTCTTTCCCGCAATAAGGGCGGATCAAAGACACAGGGCGTTTTGATGGATGCAATGACACTGGCAATCTGGATCTCCGGTGGCGCTTTGCTCATGTTTGCGCTTGGCTGGATCGCTTGCTGGTTCTGGTTCGCGAATAAATCCACCGTCGCGCAGGCTGAGCCGGAAGAGGTGGAGTATTACGAGTAACCCTATTCGCTCAGCCATCTTGCAAGTGCGGCCTCATCCTCGTTCCGGCACTCCACCCACTCAGCCCGGCCGGCATAATGTTCTTTTTTCCAGAAGGGCGCGCGCGATTTGAGGTAATCCATGAGATAAGCGGCGGCATCAAACGCCTCCGCCCTGTGCGCCGATTGGACCGCAACCATCATGATCGGCTCGCCTGGAAGCAATTCGCCGAACCGGTGGATGATCAGACACTCTGCGAGCGACCAACGTTCGACCGCCTCGTTCAACATCGACCGGACAGCCGAGTCCGTCATGCCCGGATAATGCTCAATAACGAGTTTATCGACCGGTTTGGATGCGCTTGAGCGAACAACGCCCACAAAGCAGGCCGTGGCACCGATACCGCTGCCGCTTCCCAACCGGTTCAACTCCGCACCGGCATCAAATGGCTCGGCTTGGATCCGGACCGGCATATCAGCCCCCGGTCATTGGCGGAAAGAATGCCACTTCGCTGGAATCGGAGATCCTGGTTTCGAATGTCGCAAGTTCCTGGTCAACTGCGACGCGGATAGCTGACAAATCGGCAAATGCGGCTTCGTAGCGAGGCTCACGCTGGCGGAGTTCAGCCACGAGTTCGGCAACAGTGGCAGCCGTACCCGTAACCCGCTCCCCGGGAATTCCGATACGTTCCCTCACCCAGGCAAAATACAGAATTTCGGTCATGGCCTCCTCACTGTCCGAGTTGCCGAATTGCTTTTTTCACATAATCCATGCCGGAATAAAATGTCAGCCCGGCTGCGAGCCAAAGCACCAGGATTCCGGCTGCGGCAAGCAGCTTGTATGAGTCGCTGACCGCCCCGTTGCAAAAGAGCAGCGCGATGGCCAACATCTGGCAGGCCGATTTCCACTTTCCCGCCGAAGTCACCGACAGCGGCATGCCCTTACCGCTGAATTGCTCGCGCAGACCGGCGATCAGTAATTCGCGCACGAAAATCACGCAGACAGGGATCAGGAGCCATTCGCTCCGGCTGAAATAGGCTAGCAACAGGGCCAGTGAAATCATCACAAGCGCCTTATCAGCAACAGAATCCAAAGCCGCGCCAAGCGGTGTCTCCAACCCGAAACGGCGCGCGATCTGGCCATCGGCAAAATCGGTGAGTGCCGCAAAAATGAATAGCAGCAATGCGGCCATATCCGCTGCCGGCCGGTCAAAGAGCAGAAACGCTGCCGGCAGGAGGAGAGCGGCGAAAAAACGGCTCAGCGTCAAAAGGGTTGGAAGATTTGTGCCACGCATCGCACCGCCACCGATAAGCAGCGCGGAGGATTCTGTCAAAGCCGGAAAACGGCGGGGCGGGTTGCGGCAATTCGGTATTGCCGACGACCCGGTTCAAGTCATGGACGAAATGTGCCTTTGGACGTGTCTTTTGAGACCTGCCTCAGGGTGTGGGATCAGCGTCCTGGCGGAAATAGGCATGAATATTTTCCGCCATCGCATCGGATATTCCATTGACCGATTTCAGATCCTGCAGACCGGCCCGGCTGACTGCCACAGCGGATCCGAAATGAGCCAACAGAGCCGCTTTGCGGGCAGCGCCAATTCCCGGAATTTCATTCAGCGGCGAAGACGAGATCGATTTTGCCCTGCGGCTGCGATGTGCGCCGATAGCGAATCTATGTGCCTCATCCCGCATTCTCTGGATGAGATACAGAACCGGTTCGTTCGGCTGCAATGCGCGTATCTCCCCTCCCGGAAGATGGAACTGCTCCAGACCGGCATTGCGCTGACGCCCCTTGGCGATACCGGCTAAGGGAACATCTTCGATTCCCAGCTCCGCCAAAAGACTGCAGGCCGCCGCCACTTGCCCGGCACCGCCATCGACGAGCACGAGATCCGGCCATTCAACGCCGGAACGGGCCGGATCCCGCTTCATGAGGTTGTTGAAGCGGCGATGCAGGACCTCCCGCATCATGCCGACATCATCGCCCGGGGTGAGTGTCGATCCACGGATATTGAATTTTCTGTAAGCGGATTTCTGCAACCCGTCCGGGCCGGACACAATCATCGCCCCGACCTGGTCGGTTCCCTGGATATGTGAGTTATCATACACTTCAATCCGCTGCGGTGCGCCGTCCAGCCCGAGAAAATCCGCCAGACCCTGCAGCAATTTGACCTGAGTCTGTGTCTCCGACAGCTTGATGGCGAGTGATTTCCGCGCATTGCGGACAGCGCTTTCCACCAATTCCGCCTTCTCGCCCCGCTTGGGAAGCGCGATCCGGACGCGCCGGCCGCGGCTCCTGCTCAGAATGTCCTGCATGGAGTCGGGTGAAGCGACCGGGTGCGACAGCAGGATTTTCGGCGGCGGAGTCTTGTTGGAATAGAATTGTGCGAGAAAGGCCTCGAGGATCTCCGCTTCGCCGGCCCAGGCGCCGATGCGCGGATAGTAGGCGTGGTTTCCCCAATTCTGATTGGCACGGATGAAGAAAACCTGGATGCAGGCATTGCCGCCTTCCCTGAACAATCCGATGATGTCGGCTTCTTTGACCGTCTTCGGGTTCACCGCCTGAACAGCCTGCACATGTGACAGTGCTTGAATCCGGTCGCGCAGGACAGCCGCCCTTTCAAATTCCATCGCCGCCGATGCCGCCTCCATCTGCGTGGCGAGAGCTGCCTGCAGGCGGCTTGTTTTGCCATTAAGAAAACTCTCGGCGTCCGAGACCAGATCGGCATAGGTCTCGGTGGAAACCGCGTTCATGCAAGGGGCCGAACAGCGCTTGATCTGGTAAAGGAGGCATGGCCGCGAGCGGGATTCGAAGACAGCATCAGAGCAACTGCGCAGCAGAAACGCCTTCTGCAGTTGATTCAACGTCCGGTTAACCGAAGCCGCTGAAGCGAACGGACCGAAATAGCTTCCCTTGTCTTTGCGCCGGCCCCGATGCTTTCTGATCTGGGGAAACGCATGCTCCCGGGAAATGAGTATGTTCGGAAAACTTTTGTCGTCGCGCAACAACACATTGTATTTCGGTTTCAGCTGCTTGATCAGATTTTGTTCAAGCAGGAGCGCTTCGGTTTCGGTCTCCGTCGACAGGAACATCATCGAAGCGGTGGTTTCGATGACCTTGGCGATGCGTGGGCTGTGGCCGGCGGGATTCGTATAGCTGCGCACACGGCTGCGTAGATTTTTCGCCTTGCCGACATACAGAACTTCGCCCTTCAGATTGAGCATTCGATAGACGCCTGGACTGTTGTCCAGTGCGGCAACGCAGTTCTTTATGACAGCGACTCCGACAGGTTTAGCCCGCTTTTCCGCACCTGTGCAGTCTGCAGGGGACCGACCGTCAGTTGAGGACATAACCACTCTCCGCGTGGGTCCTGCGCCTAAGCGCGGACAGGAGGATCACAGGATATTCACAGTTCTCCCTCAGCCTGTGGAAAAAGGTGGGGAAAAAATGCCCCACACTGCCTCTATCTATCAGTTTTTTCACCAATAATTGTTGATTCCAATCTTCAGGGAAAAGATTCTTTCCTCCCATAACATATTGTTTTTTCTGGGATTGTTCAAAACGATTCAGTCGGTTTCGGAAAAAGTTCAATGATTTCAAACGCAAAGATGTAAAGCGCGCCTCTGCGGTGGATAATTCCAAAACCCGGGCCACTGAATCAATCCTTCCGCATGCTCTCCGGGGCTTTCCAACTCAGATTCTGGCCACCTTCAATGCATATCAACTGACCGCTGACCGAGGGATTATCGAGAAAGAAATTCATTGCCGAAACGATCTCCCGCGGTCCGGCACCGCGCTTGAGCGGCGCCATCTGCCGTTGGCGTGCGAAATGCTCCTGACTCTGGCGGCTTGCCGGCAGGGTCGGGCCGGGTCCGATCGCGTTCACGCGCACCACCGGTGCCAGCGCCACCGCCGCAATCTGCGTCAACGACCAGAATGCCATTTTCGACAATGTGTACGAGATAAATTCTGAAGTCGGCCTGAGCACGCGATGATCCAAAAGATTAACCACGCATGCCAGGGATGTGGCCTCGCCATTTGAATCCATGAGAGGAGGTGGCGCTTTGGCGGAAAATTCCTGCATCAACAGAAAGGGCGCGCGCAGATTGGTTTCCATATGCCGGTCCCAATCATTCCGCGTCGATGACTGAAACGTGTCGCGCTCAAACAGCGCGGCGCTGTTCACCAGCACATTCAAACCGCATTCCAGTCTCTGCCCGGCATCTGTGACCAGCCCTACGACTGCCTCCTCGTCGCGGAAATCCGCCTGCAGTGCGCATGCCTTCACATTCAGCGCCTCCAACTCGGTGACGGTCTGTTCCGCCTCGGCCCGCGACTCCCGGTAATGCACGGCGACATTCAGCCCCCGCCCTGCCAATGCGAGTGCCATGGCTTTGCCGAGGCGTGTGGCACCGCCGGTGACCAGCGCCGCTCCGGAGCCGCCCTCCATCCGACCCTCAGCAACCATAGCGGGCCCTGGCTGCCCGCTCTTCCAAGTCATTGATCAACGCATCGGTGAATTGCGATCCAATGCTGGAAAATATTTTCCGCCTGCGGGCATAATGTCTGAATTTCACCCGCGCGCCGAACAATTCCTTCATTTTCGGCTCCAGATGCGCAATTCCATCCACCAACCCGAGTTCCGCTGCCCGCTGACCGAGCCAAAACCGGCCTGAATACAAATCCTCATCCGAGATACGTGACCCGCGACGGGCCTTGACATGCGCGATGAACAATTCGTGAATTTGCCCCTGGATGTCTTTCAGCCGCGCGACATCCGCGGGTTTTTCCGGCGAGAACGCGTCCAGCATGCTCTTCTCGTCACCGGCGGTATAAATCCGCCTTTCTATCCCCGATTTGTCAAGCAATCGATGGAAGCCGAAGCCCGAATAAACGACACCGATGGATCCGACGATGGAACACGAATCCGCGTAGACCGTGTCGGCGGCGGCAGCGATCCAATAGCCGCCGGAAGCCGCCACATCCTCGATAAACGCATAAACCGGAATTTCGGTCTCATCCGCGAGGCGTCGAATACGGGTGCCGATCAGCGATGACTGCGCCGGCGACCCGCCGGGCGAATTCACCACGAGCGCCACGGCTTTCGGCTTGCCTTTGCGGAACGCTCTGTCAAGGATGTCGGACATCGCGCTGTCACTGAGGAATGCCGTACGCATGCGGGCACCTGACTGAATGATCCCCTCAATGCGAATCACCGACACAAGCGGTCTTTTGTTTCGAAATGGAAGGTGTTTCACAGCAAACTCCCGTCCCTTCTGCAACGATGGCGGCTTCATGATTGACTCGCTTTGGCTTAACGGATGCCGGTTATGTCAATGTAATGCTTATCCCGCAGCCGACAACATGGATTCAGCAATCTTCTTTCAATCCGGTGCCGATCGATGAATGCCTGCGCCCTTGCCGGGCCGGCGGAGAAAGCATAGCTCGCAGACTGGCAGATCAAGGCGGGACTCAGCGCGTGACACTTGCAGGCGAACTGCGGCATTGTGCGTCGGCGGACATCTCCCGCCTGCGGATGATCCATGAAAACCGGCACCGGGACTGCGATTATCTGGAACAGCTCATTTCCTGCTGTGAAACCGATACCATCAGTCAACAGGCGAGTTGGCTGATCAAACGGCATCTGGAAGCCGGTGCGAAAGCCGGTGCGGGTGACACTGCCCGGTTGTTGTCCCGGATCCGGCCAGACTCACCCTGGCAGACAAGGCTGCACCTTCTGCAATCGATCCGGTTTCTGGAAATTCCACCTGTCATGCGCCACGAGTGCCTGCGAATCCTGCACAGCCTGGTCGGTGACCGCAATAAATTTGTCAGAGCCTGGGCGTATGACGGGCTGGCGGTTCTCATTCGGCAGCACCCCCGTCTGCGTGAAGCCGGAATGGAGATCCTGCGGAATGCCGCCCACGATCCGGCGCCTTCGGTGCAGGCGAGGCTGCGCGCAGTTCTGAAATCGCTTCCGACGGAGAATTCATAACATGATGACAGAACCCTATTGGTGGGACAGCGCCGGGCCGCCGCAACCCACGGAACGCCGGGAATTGCCGAAAGAGGTTGACGTTTTGGTGGTCGGCGCCGGGCTGACCGGATTGTCCGCGTCACGCACCCTGGCAAAGGGTGGAAAATCGGTTTTATGCGTGGATGCGGGGCCACCCGGTATCGGTGCCAGCTCACGCAATGGGGGTATGATCGGCGGTGGCCACCGGGTGACAGCGGACACGATGTGCGCACGCTACGGCAAACAGGTCGCAGCCCGGCTGTTGCGGGAATTGCATCTGGATTCCACCGAATTCGCTCTTTCGCTGATGGCGGAGGAAAAGATCGATTGTGACTTTTCCCGAACCGGGCGCTTCGTGGCGCAATGGGCGCCGGCACATTATGAAAACTCCGCCCGGGACCTTGACCGCCTGCAGAGCATGGTTCGCATTGATGCCGAGATGGTACCACGGAATCGGCAGCACGAAGAGCTGACAACCGATCTCTATCATGGCGGCGTGCTGTACGGGCTGCATGGCGGTTTGAACCCGGCGAAATGGCTCGCCGGGTTATTGCGTGCCGCAGAGTCGGCAGGTGCGCTGGTGCAAAGCCATTCCCCGGTGACGGATCTGCACCGGACCGGATCCGGCTTCCGCGCCGGGATTGCCGGAACATCTGTGCGCGCGGGCGAGGTATTGATTGCGACGAATGGTTATACGGCAGGTCAGTTCGGCGCCACCGGGAAGCGTATCTTTCCTGTCCCCAGCTATATCATTGTCACCGAAGAGTTGGGCACGAACCGGGTCCGGAGCCTGTTTCCCAAAGACCGGATGATTGTCGAGACAAGGGAAAAGCACTGCTATTACCGGCCTTCACCGGATGGGAAGCGGATCGTTTTCGGCGGGCGCGCGGCACTGTTTCAAGCTCCGCCATGGTTTTTCCGGCGCCAGTTGACTGGATTGCTGACCGGGATTTTCCCCGAACTCAAGGGGGTTGCCATCACCCATAGCTGGAAGGGAAATACAGGTTTCACCTTTGAGATGTCGCCGCATGTCGGCAAAATTGACGGCCTCTGGCATGCGATGGGCTATTGCGGCAACGGAAACAGCATGGCCCCATATCTCGGGTATAAGGCGGCATCGCGGATTCTCGGCGATTCCAACGGCGAAACGGCCTTCGCCGAAACGCCCCTGCCGGACCGTTGGTGGTTCCGTGGCCAGCCCTGGTTCCTGATTTTTGTCGACGCGGCGTTCCGTGGGCGGGACGCATGGTCGGGAATGCGGGGCAGGCTAGCAAAGCGGAGCTGAACGCCTCAGCCTGGCCGTCGCAGCCAGCATGTTGTGAGATGATCATCCACCATCCCGACGGCCTGCATAAACGCATAGACGATCGTACTGCCGACGAATTTCATGCCGCGGCCCGAAAGATCTTTTGACAGGGCATCGCTCTCCCGGCTGACGGCAGGGACGGAGGCCGCGCTGTCCCATTGATTGACGATCGGCCGGCCGCCGACGAATCCCCACGCATACCGGTCGAATGAACCGAATTCCTGCTGAATCCTCAGAAACACCGCCGCATTGGTGCGGGCGGACGCGATCTTGAGGCGGTTTCGGACAATGCCGGGTTGGTTGCGCAATTCTCCGAGTTCACCATCCGACATCGCGGCAACCCGGTGCGGATCAAAGCCGTGAAACGCTTTCCGGTAGCCTTCCCTTTTGCGCAGGATGATCTCCCAGCTCAGGCCGGCCTGGGCACCCTCAAGCAGCAGAAATTCAAACAAAACGCGATCGGAATGCACCGGGACGCCCCATTCATCGTCATGATACCGCGCATAGAATTCTTTGCCCGGCGCAGAGCCGAAACACCGGATTTTCCCATCCTGCACCATTGGAGTGTCTCCAATCACATCACCGCACCGATCTGCCAGGGCACGAATTCATAGTCCCCGAGGCCCTGGGCTTCGGATTTGCTTTGCCGTCCGGATGCCACTTCAAGGACAAAACGGTAAATCTCCTCGCCGATATCTTCGACGCCGGCTGCGCTGTCCAGAATCTTCCCGGCATTGATATCCATATCACCCCGCATGCGCTCAAACATAGCGGAGTTGGTGGCAATCTTTATGCAGGGGGAGGGCTTGGAGCCAAAGGCAGAGCCCCGACCGGTGGTGAAGGCCACCAGATTACAGCCACCGGCAATCTGACCGGTTACCGATGCCGGGTCATAACCGGGAGAGTCCATGAAGCTGAATCCGGATGAGGTGACCTCCTCGGCATAGCGGTATACGCCCCGGAGCATGGTTGTCCCGCCCTTCGCCACAGCTCCGAGCGATTTCTCGTAAATTGTCGTCAGACCCCCCTCCTTATTTCCCGGGGACGGGTTATTGTTCAGCGAACCCCGGTTACGTTCGGTGTAATCCTCCCACCAGCCGACGTGATCAAGAATCTTGTCGGCAAGTTCCGGCGACGCCGCGCGGGCCGTCAACAGATGCTCGGCACCGTAGATTTCCGGTGTCTCGGCAAGCACAGCGCTGCCGCCCTGCCGCACAAGCCGGTCCACAGCATTGCCTAGCGCCGGATTGGCGCTGATACCCGACCAGGCATCGGAACCGCCACATTGCAGCGCCAGCTTTATGCCGGAAGCCGGGCACTCTTCCCGGACGAAGCGATTCGCCACCGGCAGCATGGCTTCGACCTTTTCGATTCCCCGCATGACAGTCTGCCGCAATCCACAGCGCTCCTGGATGTTCATCACCTGAAAGCCCGGCCCCTGCTCCAGCCCATAGGCCTCAAGCAGCCAATCGATCTGGTTGATTTCGCACCCCAGGCCGATCATGAGAACCGCTGCCACATTCGGATTTCGGCAGTAACCCCACATCACCCGCTGCAGTGCCTCGAACCCTTCGCCGCTGTCAGCCATGCCGCATCCCGTCGCATGCACATAGGCGGTCACACCATCGACATTGGGAAATGCCGCTAGACGCTTGTGATCAAAATGCTCCGCTACCTGCCTGGCCGCGGTTGCCGAACAATTCACCGATGAAATGACAGCGATACTGTTTCTCACACCGATTGCACCGGATGCCCGACGGTACCCGGCAAATACGTCGGTTGCGGCACCACTCTCCACAATGTCGACGGGGTCAGCCTGATACTGGTCACGCTCGGCTCTGCGGAACTCGGTATTGTGGGTATGAACATGCTCCCCGGACGCGATGCGTTCACGGGCAAACCCGATCAGCTGCGCATATTTCCGGATCACCGCGCCCTTCTCAATCGCTGCGACAGCCATTTTGTGGCCCCGCGGTATGCGCTCCCGGGCTCCATGCTGCCCCGGCTGCAGACTGCGCAGCGCCGTGACAACATTGTCAGATGGATCCAGCCGGAGGATGTCTGCCATGCCAGTCTTTCCGCTCCAAAGAAGAAGCAAATACCGCTGCCCGCAAAGGCGGCGGTGCCTATCCCGCTATTCCATTCTTTTTGGCGCAGTGCTAGTAGGGGCGTGCATCAAAAACCCGTTAGAGAAAGTTCACAATGCCGGACTATCCGACCTCTTTTGACCGGGAGGGTTTGATCAAATGCGCCCGCGGTGAGCTTTTCGGCGCCGGCAATGCGCAATTGCCTTTGCCGCCAATGCTGATGTTCGACAGGGTGACGGAAATTTCCGCCGATGGCGGTGCGCATAGCGTCGGCCATGTTGTCGCCGAACTCGATGTCCGGCCCGATCTCTGGTTCTTTGACTGCCATTTTGTCGGCGACCCGGTGATGCCGGGATGCCTCGGACTGGATGCGCTTTGGCAACTCACCGGCTTCAATCTCGGCTGGCGCGGGCTGCCCGGACGCGGCCGCGCACTTGGCGTATCAGAAGTGAAATTCACCGATATGGTCACACCAAGCTGCAAGCTTCTGACTTACATTGTTGACTTAACACGTGTCATCGACCGCAAGTTGAAGCTGGGCATATCAGATGGGAGAATGCTGGCGGATGGCCACGAGATCTATCGCTCTTCCGGCATGAAAGTCGGACTGTTCTCCACCTAACGAAACTCATTCAGGGAGTGTTTGATGCGCCGAGTTGCAGTCACCGGGATCGGAATCATATCGCCGATCGGCAATAATCAGGACGAAGTCAGCGATTCTCTGCGCGCCGGCCGTTCCGGCATCACATTCAGCGAAGCCTATGCCGAGCATAATTTCCGCAGCCGTGTGCATGGCATGCCGGATATCGATCTCGCCGAACATATCGACAAACGGCAGTTGCGGTTCATGGGGCCGGGTGCGGCCTATAACTTTATCGCCATGCAACAGGCAATCGCGGATTCCGGACTGAATGAAAACGAGGTTTCGAACGAACGTACCGGGATGGTCATGGGAAGCGGCGGACCGTCAACCTCGAATTTCTTCATCGCCCACAAGACCGTGAGCGAAAAGGGCAGTCCGAAACGCATGGGGCCGTTCATGGTAACCCGCTGCATGTCTTCGACAAACTCGGCCTGTTTAGCAACCCCGTTCAAGATCAAGGGGGTCAATTATTCCATCACTTCCGCCTGCGCGACTTCGGCACATTGCATCGGCAACGGGTACGAGCAGATCCGTTTCGGCATGCAGGACATTGTTTTCGCCGGCGGCGGCGAAGAGGTTGATTGGACATTGTCGTGCCTTTTTGATGCCATGGGTGCGATGAGTTCGAAATATAACGACACCCCTGAGACAGCGTCACGACCCTTTGACAAAAGCCGTGATGGATTCGTCATCGCCGGCGGCGGCGGGGTGCTGGTGCTGGAGGAGTTAGAGCGCGCAAAGGCCCGGGGTGCGAAGATCTATGCCGAAATCACCGGTTACGGCGCCACATCGGATGGAAGCGACATGGTCGCTCCCTCGGGTGAGGGCGGAGAGCGTTCGATGCGCCTGGCGATGGCCGGCGTGAATGGCCGTGACATCGATTACATCAATGCTCATGGCACATCGACACCGGCAGGCGATGTGGTTGAAATTGAAGCCGTTCGGCGGGTTTTCGGCAACCACCGACCACCGCCGATTAGTTCGACCAAATCTCTGACCGGTCATTCGCTCGGTGCCACGGGCGTGCACGAGGCTATCTACACGCTGCTGATGATGCGGGGACGGTTCATCGCCGCTTCCGCCAATATCGCCGAACTCGATCCGGAAATTCATATGGATGAAATCGTTTCCGAAACCCGCAAAGATATCGAAATCGATACCGCGCTTTCCAATAGTTTCGGGTTTGGCGGCACCAACGCAACCCTGGCCTTGAGCCGCTTCGAAGGTTAGGCGGTGCCCGGCCTGCTGGAAAATCGACGCGGCCTGATCATCGGCGTTGCCAATGAGCGGTCGATCGCCTGCGGAATTGCCCGATCAATGCATGCTGAGGGTGCCTCGCTTGCCCTCACCTACCAGAATGAGCAACTCGGCCGTCGGGTTATCCCGATTGCCGAAACACTCGGTGCCGACATTGTCGAATGCGCCGATCTGGAAGATTCGACGAGTCTCGACCGGCTGTTCGCATGTATAGAATCACAGTGGGGAGCGCTTGATTTCCTGGTGCATTCGGTCGCCTACTCTGACCGCGATGAGTTGAACGGCCGCTTTATCGATACGAGCGAGGAAAATTTCCGCCGGTCACTGTCGGTATCCTGCTATTCTTTCATCGACATCGCCAGGCGGGCGCGGCCACTGATGGCAGGGCATGGCTGCATGCTGACGCTCACCTTTCAGGGATCGAACCGTGTAACGCCTTTCTATAATGTGATGGGGATTGCCAAGGCGGCTCTCGAATCCACCGTCCGCTATCTGGCCAATGATCTCGGCCGGGAAGGCATACGTGTGAATGCCATAAGCCCGGGGCCGATGAAAACGATTGCCGGTGCCGCCATCGGCGGTGCCCGGAAAACCTACCGCCACACCGAAGCCAATGCCCCGATGGGTTCCAACGCAAGCCTTGAGGCAATCGGCGGAACCGCGGCCTACCTGGCCTCAGACTATGGCGCCTGCACCACCGGTGAAATCATTACCGTCGACGGCGGTTTCCATATTCTGGGAATGCCGCGGGCGGATCAGATCTGACCCGTTATCCTGCCGCCGGCTGAATATAGCCGATAACGGCACCGGTCGGATCCTGCACGATTGCGATACGACCGATATTCGGAACTTCAAACACATCGCGCTTCAACGAACCGCCACCCGATTTGATGGCTGCAACGGCGGCATCAATGTCGTCGACGGCAATATAGGTGAACCAATGCGGCGGAAGATTGCCGTCGAGCTGCATCTTGTCCATGTCGCCGATTCCGGCAACCGGCCTATCCTCTCCGGCATGCGCCAGCGCATACATGGATTCCATCCCATCCATATAGCTGTATGTCCAGCCGCAGACATCGGCATAAAATGACTTTGCGCCTTCATAATCGCGTGTCATCAATTCAGACCAATAGATTTTTCCGTGGATTTCGCTCATTGCTCTTCTCCTATCCAGAGTCCCGGCGGAATTCGTCAGCGGCTGCATAGTGATGCGGCGGATGAATCGCAACCGGAGCCTTTGAACCGGCGTGGCTCCCGGATATGGTCGGAAACATGACGATTCGGTGCTGTGTTTTCGACGCTTACGGAACATTATTCGATGTGTCCGCGGCAGCGCGCAAAGCCGCGGAAGAACCTGGAAATGAATGCCTTGCTGAGAGCTGGCAGGAGATCGCCGGGCATTGGCGGATCAAACAATTGCAGTATAGCTGGCTCCGCGCCGTGGCGTCGGCGCATGCCGATTTCTGGCAGGTCACCTGCGACGCGCTTGACTGGGCACTGGAAGCGGTCGGCCTTGATGGCGACCCAAGGTTGAGATCCCGGTTGCTGGATCTGTATCGGGAACTTGAAGCCTATCCGGAAGTGCCGGAAACTCTGGCAGAGTTGCGACATCGGGGTCTGCAATCAGCGATCCTGTCGAATGGCTCGCCTGCCATGCTGGCGGCCGCATGCCGGGCCGCTGGAATCGACCAGCTGCTGGATGATGTGCTCAGCGTTGAGGCCGTCGGTGTGTATAAACCACATCATTCGGTTTACAGATTGGTCACTGACCGGTTCGGCTGCGCACCCGGTGAGGTGCTGTTTGTTTCCTCGAATGGATGGGACGCCTCTGCCGCCAGCGGCGCCGGATTCGTATCAGTCTGGGTCAACCGGGCGCGGGAGCCGCTGGAACGTCTGCCATGGATTCCTGCACACCGCCTGTTCGACCTGCGCGGCATCCCCGAACTGGCTGAGAAGGCAGGTTGAAAACCTTCCGCTCTTCGGATGGGCTGAGGCTCGCATACAGGGATTCCGGCAGCGGCAGGGCGGTTCTCTGTCTGGCGGGGCTGACACGCAATAGCCGAGACTTTGATTACATGGTGTCGGTGCTGAAAAATGTCCGAATCATTGCCCCGGATTACCGCGGACGCGGCGAGTCGGATTGGGATCCGAATCTGGATAATTACTCGCCGATTGTCGAAGCCCGGGATGCGGTTGAATTGCTGGATCATCTCGGGCTCGAACGGGTGCCGGTCATCGGAACTTCCCGCGGAGGGATCATTGCAATGGTGATTGCCGCAACGAATGCGGATCGATTGTCGGGTGTGGTTCTGAACGATATCGGGCCGGTGATTGAACCGGCCGGGCTGGAGCGGATCAAGCGCTATATCGGACGCAATCCAACTGAGACCCGGTTCGTCGATGCAGCGAAGGCGATGGCCGCCGACAGCCCGGGGTTTTCCGGTGTGCCCTCCGAAAGGTGGGTTGACGAAGCCCGGCACCGCTACCGGCAGACCGGTGACCGGCTTGAAATCAATTACGATGCCGGGTTGCGAAGCGCCGTTCTTGCCGCTTTGGACAAAGGTGCGCCGGATTTATGGCCCTTTTTTGATGCGATGCGGACACTTCCTGTGACGGTGATCCGTGGCAGCAATTCCGACCTTTTATCCGTCGGCACGGTTTGCGAGATGCGCGCGCGGCACGCTTCGCTCGCCGCGGTCGAAATTCCCGGCCGCGGGCATTGCCCGTTTCTCGACGAACCGCTCTGCTGCACCGCAATCGAGGAATTCCTGGCCCTTGTGCATTGAGTTTCAGAACTTGACCTAAAAGTTGAGCAGTCTCCCCGGAGGTGGCATTTCCCCGTTGACTTCCACACCAGGCAGGGAGGGCCGCATGGCTCGGAACGGGACCACTCAAGAGCGGTATAGACGACCGAAGGACAGATTTGTAACTGATTTGACGGACGGGGAATGGGCGGCGATCGAGCCCCTCATCCCGCCGCCCGGCAGGACGGGCCGCCGGCGCGGGCCTGACATGCGGGAAGTCTTCAACGCGGTTCTGTTCATTCCCGGAACGGGATGCCGGACGCTCTGCTCACCCTCGCCCGCGAACTTGAGAACCGCGCGGCGGAGCCGACGGCTACCGCGGTCGGCAGCAGGACGATGAAGGTCGCGGAGATGGGTTGATCTTAATCGATCATCGGGAACGTCCGGAAATTGAAGGAGATCAAGGGCTTCACCGTCATCTACCGCCGCCGGATAGTGGAAAGGACATTCGCGTGGATGTCGCGGTGCCGGCGCCCGGCGAAGGAATTCGAGCGGACTCCTGCGAGTTCCCTGGCTTGGGCGCAGCCCACAGCCTGCCACTTCATCACACGCCGGGTGGCGTGGGGATTAACGCCATAAATTCAAATAATAAAGTCAATGACTTACGATTCAAGCTCTGAGTCCAGCCCCTCTGAACTCTGGATCGTAGAAGTTTGTCTGTCGTCAGGCAGCCAATGCCTGTGCCATTGATCCAACTTTTGCGAGCACAAAGAGCCGCGGATATTCAATGCGGCCGTTGGTCCGGAAAACTGATGCCGAAATCCTCTCATCATCCAGCCATCGACCGACTGGTCCAGTCTGAAGGCGATTGACGTATCCGACCCTTGTTCCGTCAGACCGCACAATCCTGATAGCATCCGGATCGTACTGATTGTCCGGTTCGCGTTCAAAACAAAGACGTTCGCCTGAAGCCAGTTGATCGTAGCGATTCTGGTCATAACGGTTTCCGGCGACATCGAACAAATATGTGAAAGGAGGTTCGAAACCGTCAAAAGTCTCGCACACTGAGAAACTGTCGCCGGTGAGTCGAGCTCCCGTGTATGCCAGCAAGGTAAGCGTCGGATAGTTCGCGTCAGGCGGAAGTCCAAATCGCTACAGAATTACACCAAAATCAGGCCGGCCCCTTGGAGGCAGGCGACGCATCAGGACCTCTTCAGCAATCTTGCCGAGTTTAGTGGAGTCAAATGGAAGTCCAGGATAGTCTGTGAAGTAAGCGTCCAATTAAGAGCGTCTCTGGATTTTATTGAGCCGCGGCGTCGGATTTGTGATGCTCCTGTGGTGTGCTGAATGCGCGTTTGATGAGGAGAGACGGATATGGAATTGGAACAGACGGCCTCCGGCCTGCCGGTTCCGGTGAGGCGCGGCCCTGAGGAATGGCGCTCTCCTGTGCGTGAGTCCGGGGCCGGCGGCGGGACGATGAGGGCCTGGTGCGAAGGCAGGGGTTTTTCGCCGAAGACGCCTGCGGACCGGCGGAGCCGGTTCAGGGGAGGCGGCGCGCCGGCGTTCGTGGCGGTTGCGGAATCCGGCAGGCCGGCGGCCCTTGAGGTCGGGCCTGGTCCCGGCGGTGGCGCCGTTTTCCGCCTGAGACGGGCGTGATCACGGGCCGTCCGTCCGGCGGCATCCGGCTGGCGACGGCTCCGGCCGACATGCGGATGTCCTTCGACGGCCTTTCGGCGCTTGTGCGGACGCGGCTCGGCCGCGATCCGGTGTCGGGGGCGTGGTATGTGTTCATCAACCGGCGGCGGACGATGATGAAGGTTCCGGCCTTCGACAGCGGCGGCTGTTGGATCCGGAGCAGGCGTCTGGAGCGCGGGCTGTTCGCCCGGGCCGGTCCGGACGGCCCGGCGCAGCCGCTGTCGCCGTCCGGGCTTCCGGCGCTGGTCGACGGCATTGATGTCCTGGCCGCGCGGCGGCGGGTCCGCTTCCGCCGGGCCGCCTGATCAGAGCTGAAGGACTGACCCGCGCGGGATCAGTCCGCGGACCCGGCTCATGGGATGGTCGGCCACACGCTGCAGGACATCGGTGAGCCACACATAAGGATCGACGCCGTGCAGGGCGCAGGTGAACAGCAGGCTCCGGATTGACGCGGTCCGCTCCGCCCCGTCCCCGGTCCAGGCGGACAGCCGGTTCTTCCGTCCGCAGGCGACCGGGCGCACGCAGCGCTCCAGATGGTTGGTGTCGACCGGCACGTCCGGGTCGGAGAGAAAGATCTCCAGCTGCGCCCGGCGCGGGCCGGCGTGATTGAGAGCCTTCAGGAACGGATCCTTCGGCAGGCGCTCCGTTTTTGATTCGACCGCGTGCCATTCCCGGAACCCGGCCACCGCCGGAACGCTCAGCGCGCCGGGCGGCGGGTTTCTCCGCCCCCTCCGGTTTCCGCTCCGCGATCCGGCGCTCAATTCTGTAAAGTTCCCGGATCAGCTCCGGGGCCGTGGCCGCCGCCGGACCGCTCTTCAGGCACGCCTCGAAGTTCCGCCGCGTGTGCGGCCGGCACTGCGCGTGCGCGACGGCCTCTCCGCGCGCCGCGGCGTGTTTTTCGTAAGCCTGACAGCCGTCACTCAGCGGAACGCCGCTGAATTCCCCGGGAATCTCCGCCGCCCGGCAGTGCGCCCGGTCCGGCGCGTAATGGAACACAATCCCGCTCCGGGACCGGCCGGAGTTTCGCGTTCCGCTATCTGGCGTCAATCAAGATGACACTTCAGCGACAGACAGGATGACACCGGGACAGACGGGGGAAGGATCGGCAGCCGGCAACGGAGGGAGGGTGTAGCCCGACTGGAGTTGCCGGCTGCCGATGCGGGGATTTTCCCCTCTTCCGCGGGTGCCCCACTTGATGTCTTCGGCCGTTTGGGCAGTGTTCTGCAAAACTCCGTCGAAAGAGGTGAGCAGGGTGCCCGGACGACACGTAACAGACCAACAAGTGAGGCTGTTTATGCAATACAACAGAACCGAATCAGTTGAAACTTCCTCGGCGAAAGCCGGTTTCAGCACATCCACGGGTCACCGCTTCAGGCGGGATACCCGGCTTCCGTCGGAGAAGGCCGGCCCGCGGGGCAGCCGCCGTCCGGATCCGCTCGACGGGCTGTTCGAGAACGAGGTGGTGCCGATGCTCACCTCCGGCCCGCAGCTGAGGCCGGTGGCGGTGTTCGAGGAGCTGCTGCGCCGCCACCCGGATCTCAACCCCAACATCCGGCGCACGCTGGAGCGGCGGATCCGCCGGTGGCGGGCGCTGCACGGCGAAGGCCGGGAGGTGATTTTCCGTCAGGACAGACAGCCGGGCCAATTGGGGATATCCGACTTCACCTGCATGAACGCCTCCGGCGTCACCGTCGCAGGCGAGACGTTCAGGCACATGCTGTATCACTTCCGTCTTCCGTGGTCGGGCTTCACGCATGCGCATGTCGTCCGGGGCGGCGAGAGCTTCCGGGCCCTGTCCAAGGGGCTTCAGGATGCGCTGCGGCTGCTTGGCGGAACCCCTTCCGAGCACCGCACCGACAGCCTGTCGGCCGCCTTCAGGAACCTGTCGAAGGACGCCGCCGCCGACCTGACGGACCGCTACCGGCTGCTGTGCGAGGACCACGGCATGACGCCGACCCGCAACAACCGGGGCGTTGCCCATGAGAACGGCGCCATCGAGGCTGCGCACGGACACCTCAAGCGCCGGATCGCCGATGCTCTGGTCCTGCGCGCCTCGAAGGACTTCGCCGATGTCGACGGATACCGCAGATTCATTGCCGACGTCGTCGGACGGATCAATGCCCGCAACGCCAGGGACATCGCCGCCGAGCGCAGGACCCTGCGGGAGTTGCCGCCCCGGCGCAGCGACGACGGTGAGCAGGTGAGCGTACGCGTCACCTCATCGAGCGGCTTCATCCTGCGCGGTGTGTTCTACACCGTCCCCTCGCGGCTGATCGGCCACCGCCTGCGGGTCCGCATCCATGAGGACCACCTGGAGCTGTTCCTCGGTGACACGCACCTGTTCGAGCTGCGGCGCAAGTGGCGGCGAAAGGACGGAAAGGCCGTGCACCAGGTCAATTACCGGCACGTGATCCATTCCCTGAAGACCAGGCCCGGTGCCCTGCTCAGGCTGACCTACAGGGACGGGCTGTTCCCCCGCGAGGCCTTCCGCCGCTGTTTCGAGCGGGCGCTGGAGGAACTCGGCGAACGGGACGCCTGCCGGCTCACCGTCAGGCTGCTGGCGCTGGCGCATGAGGAGGGCTGCGAGGCGGCGCTGGCCGACGAGATCGAGGCCTGCCTCGGGCGTGGCGAGCTTCCGGAGCCCGCACGGCTCCGGACCCGCTTCGCACCGCAGTGCGGACCCATGCCGGCGGTTGCGGTGGCCCCGGCCTCGCTGGCCGGATACGGGAACCTGCTGGCATGGGGGAACGCATCATGACCCGGAAAGCCGACAAGGGGGCCGGCGTCGACACCGTCAGGCTGGAACTGATGCTCTCCGACCTGCGGCTGCCGACCATGCGCCGGCACTGCACCGCATTCGCCGAACGGGCGGACCGGGAAGGATGGCCGGCGGCGCGGTTCCTGTCGGTCCTGGCCGGGCACGAGATCGAGGAACGGGCCAGGCGGCGCATCCAGAGGCACCTCTCCGAGGCAAAGCTCCTGCCCGGCAAGACCCTCGCCGGTTTCGACTTCGGTGCGGTGCCGACGGTCTCGAAAGCACAGGTCATGGCACTGGCGGCCGGTGACGAATGGCTCGACCGGGGAGCATGCTGTCTCGCTTTCGGCCCGCCGGGCACCGGCAAATCGCATCTTGCCTCCGCAATCGGCCCGGCGCTGGTCGAGAACGGCCGCAGGGTGCTCATGACCCGGACCACTGACCTCGTGCAGCGGCTGCAGACAGCCAGAAGGGAACTGGCGCTCGAGCACATGACCGCAAGGCTCGACCGGTTTCACCTCCTGATCCCCGACGACTTCGCGTATGTCCGCAGGGACCAGGCCGAAACCAGCGTCCTGTCCGAACTGATCCCGGCACGCTGTGAGCGCCGTTCGCTGATGATCACCGCCAACCAGCCCTTCCCGGAATGGGACGGCATCTTCCCCGACCGGACCATGGCGGTGGCGGCCGTCGACCGACTCGTCCACCGGGCGGCAATCCTCGAACTCAACGCCGAAAGCTACCGCCGCATCGAGGCAACCCGGACAAGCCGCCGCAAGGCCGGCAGACCGGCCAGATTCGCCACCGCAAAGAACACCGCCAAAGACAAGACCGGGACGGACGGCGGAACCGGCTGAAACCGGCACGGACAGATGCGGGCGGCCCTCCGAACAGTCAATCGGGGGGCCGCCGGGAACGCACGGAACCGGTTCCGGAGACCGGCCAAACGGAACCGCTTGAAATCCACCCGAATAGCTGTCATCCTCGCCGGTGCCGAAACGTCAAAATCTGTCACCCAGATTGACGCTGGCATGTCATCCAGATTGACGCGCTATATTCCGCATCTTTCCCGGACCGCTCCGTCCGGCCCGCGGCGCGGTCCCGTCCATGGCGGTCACACGGCTCCCGGGAACGGATTCCCACTGCGCGTCACGCACCGGCTGCAGGAGGTCGATGGCGCGGCCGGTCCAGTTGGTCAGCGTCTGCCGTGACAGCGTAACCCCGGCCGCCTTCATCCGCTGATGCCGCCGGTGCGTAAGCCCCGCGGGAACGCTCACATCGGCGCAGCTCCGCGCCGGAACCGCCGGCGGCGGCTCCGCCGGCAGGAACCTGTCCGTTTCCCGTATCCTCAGCACGGGGGTGACGATCCTCAGGATCTCACAGGAGGCCGGCCGCTGCACAAGCCGGTGCACGACATGCCCGCTGATCCCCGCCGGCTCCCCGTCGGAAAACTCCGCCGCCGCTTTCGGACGCATCCGCAGGGTGCGCACCGGAACATCGGCGCTGAAACGGATTCCGGCCCCGTTCACCGCGTTGATCCGGCGCTTCGCACCGCTCCGTCTTCTCCGCACCGGCGGCGGTTCAGCCGCCTCAGCCCCGTCTCCGGGACCGGGATCTGTTCCGGCGGCCCCGAACAGGTCCGCCTGCCGCAGCGGAGGACCGCTGACCCGCTTCCCGGACCGGCGCACGGAAACGTTCCGTTTGAACCATTCGGGCTGAAGCCGGAGATCGGCGGTCTCCCGCTTCGCCTCAGCCAGGGCGGCGGGGCCTCCTCCAGCGTCGCAGGAGCCGGATCGGTCGGTGCGGCGGCGTTCGGCATGGCTTCGGAACTGTCTCCGCAATGCTGTCTCCAATACCCGGAAGACTATCACATTCACCCGGTACCGGCAATATAAATAATTGATTCATAAAGAATAAATGATGCCTTTCATACCACACGGAGGACCGTTCCCGGGAAAAACCACCACACCGGAACCAGAGGAAAACCGGCGACGCTCCCGTTTGGACGCTTACGCGGAGCGGACAGCCGAGGCGACATGGAGGCGCATCGGCGAACTGCCGGACCGGTTCCCGCCCGGGGAATGCGCAGACCACTTCAGGAACTCAGGTTATGCTTCCACTTAAAGTCAGCAAGCTCTAGCCCGGATATTTCAAACCAAGGGTTGAATACAGGGGAGATTCTGCTGTAAGC
>JAPOXR010000067.1 GCA_026706985.1 Paracoccaceae bacterium
ATGACGGGTCGCGTTGCTTGTCCGGGGGTCTTCAACCCCCTCGAATATCCATGCCATATCCTGCATCACACTGCCTCAGCCTGTTGTTTTTCAACAGGAAATCATGCGGCAACACAGAATCCAGGAGGAAATCAAAGAGGAATACTTTCAAACGCGATTGCCCTGGCAGGGCGGAGGATAGCCTATATTTTCCGGATGAAGAGCGGTATGATTGATGAACGGTACAGATGCGCTGCAGAGGATCGGGCTGCTCAGCGGGCCGGCCTGGGGGTCAAGGTCAGGTATGAGGATATCGGCGAGCGGCTGATGAAACTCAGGAAGATCGCCTGGGACCGGTATGGAACCACGGCGCTCTGGTATGTGCCGCCGCATGCGACCTATGCAACGATGGAAGAGGTTGCAGACGGTTTGCGCTGCAATGGCGATCTCCAGGCGGCCTATCTGGCGGCGGCGATCCTCCGGGAAATCAAGGCAAGAAACGACCGTGCCGCTTGACGAATTCCAGAAAGATGTCATCGCAGTCATCAGCCGCAACCGAGACCCCGGGAGCCCGTTTGCGGGCGGTGCGGTGATTCAGCAGCACGGTTTCCGCCTCAGCGCGGACCAAGACATTTTTACTGCCGGTGATGAGCCTCTCGACACGTTGATGCAGGCCGACAAGGTTTTGCTTGAGACAGCGGGGTACACGGTCGGGCTGCGGCGCAGCTATACGGGCTTCCGGGAATGCATGGTCGCAAAGCCAGCTGTCGGAACCACGCTGCTGCAGTGGACCGCGGGCTTGCCCACGAGTTCTATGCACCGGTTCCCGACCCGTTATTCGGCTATCGCCTGCACGTTGCCGATCTCGCTGTCAACAAGGCGTTGGCTGCCTCCGGGCGGATGCGGATGCGCGACTTCGTGGATCTGTGGATGCTGGACCGTCATGTCATGCCGCTCTGGCGGATGGCATGCGCTGCGCCGGGAAAGGATACGGCTCTTAATCCGTTTTCGCTGGTCGAGGATGCCTCCTTTAACTGGAGCATGACGGCCCGCAGGATAGATCCGGGTGATCGACTGGATCTCACGGCCGAAATCTCATTACAGGAGGTTGGTGAGGGTCTGCGGACGGCGATGCGCGAAGCAAGGTTGATCCTCCGGGATGTTGAGCCGGAATGCTATGGTCGATTACAGGTCGATAATTCCGGTCAGCCTCTGCTTAACCGTGAGACCACATCCGGAGGCATCTGGAGGGTGCCACAGCCCGGTGGTTCTTTGCCGGCATTTGCCCCGGCATGGATAGTGAGATGATTGCCGGGCTGATCGCTGAATATGGTATGGAAGGTAGCCGCTATACCGGGAAAGTGCCGACAGGAAGCGCGGCGCAGGCGGGCGTTCAGGATGAGCCGGAGGATAACGGTCCTTCCTTTGACATCTGAATATGCTGTGGAAGCTGTTGGTTTTCTGCCCGGCTGATGGCGCTGCCGGAGGATTTGGAACCCGGTGACAGCGCACCGCGGGCAGCTGTGAATTTTCAGTTTCATAATTGACCAATCATGATTTTCCTTGCAGAAAACAGCCCATGTAATGGCGGCTATTCAGGGAAGCGGAGATAAGAGATGGACGGCAATCAATTTTCATCCGGCAAATGCCCGGTCATGCATACACATATGGGTGTGCGGTCAAATCGGGACTGGTGGCCGAACCAGCTGAATTTGAGAATCCTGCATCAGAATTCGATGCTCTCCGACCCGATGGGGCCGGAATTTGATTACGCGGAAGCGTTCAAATCGCTCGATATGGCGGCACTGAAGCGTGACCTGCGGGCGCTGATGACTGACAGCCAGGATTGGTGGCCGGCCGATTACGGCCATTATGGAGGGTTGTTCATCCGCATGGCCTGGCACAGCGCCGGCACCTATCGGACCGCCGATGGCCGCGGTGGTGGGCGCACCGGCACACAGCGTTTCGCGCCGCTGAACAGCTGGCCCGACAATGGCAATCTGGACAAGGCACGTCGCCTGCTCTGGCCGATCAAGCGCAAATACGGCAATCGCATTTCCTGGGCGGACCTGATGATCCTGGCCGGCAACGCCGCCATCGAATCCATGGGCGGCAGTGTGTTCGGCTTCGGCGGCGGCCGTGCCGATATATGGGAGCCGGAAGAGGATATCTATTGGGGGCGGGAATCCGAATGGCTGGGTGATGCGCGTTATTCCGGTGAGCGTGACCTTGAGATGCCGCTCGCGGCTGTGCAGATGGGGCTGATTTACGTCAATCCCGAGGGGCCGGACGGCAATCCGGACCCGGTGGCGCATGGGATTGATATCCGCGAGACCTTCGGCCGCATGGCAATGAATGATTATGAAACCGTGGCACTGGTCGCTGGCGGCCATACCTTCGGAAAGATGCATGGTGCCGGCGATCCGGCGCATGTCGGCCCGGATCCGGAAGCGGCACCGGTGGAGGCGATGGGGCTTGGCTGGCTCTCGAGCCATGGCAGCGGCAAAGGCGGCGATACCATCACCTCCGGACTTGAAGGGGCGTGGACGCCGAATCCGACCAAATGGGACATGGGTTACTTTGACGTGTTGTTCAAATATGAGTGGGAGCTGACCCGGAGTCCGGCCGGTGCCTATGTTTGGACACCGAAGAATCTTGCTGCATCGGATATGGCACCGGATGCGGCTGATGCCTCGAAAAAAGTGCCGATCTTCATGTCGACCGCCGACATGGCAATGCGCATGGTCCCGGAATATGAAAAAATCTCGCGCCGTTTTCACGCCAATCCGGACGAATTTGAGGAGGCGTTCGCGCGCGCCTGGTTCAAGCTTACGCATCGCGATATGGGTCCGAAGCAGCTTTATCTGGGGGATGATGTTCCGGATGAGGAGTTGATCTGGCAGGATCCGATCCCGCCGGTGGATCACGAATTGGCGGATGCGGCGGATATTGAGGCGCTGAAGGCGCAGATTCTGTCCTCCGGTGTGCCGGAGACGCAGTTGATTGCCGCCGCCTGGTGTTCCGCCGCGACTTACCGGGGATCTGATCGCCGCGGCGGCGCCAACGGATCCCGGATCCGGCTGCAGCCGCAGAGAGGTTGGGATGCCAATGAGCCTCAATTGCTGGAGAAAACCCTGGCGGCACTTGAGGCGATCAGGGAGGATTTCAACACCCGGAACGGCTCGAAGGCGGTTTCGCTCGCCGATTTGATCGTGTTGGGCGGATGCGCGGCCATTGAGCAGGCGGCTGCCCGCGGTGGTTACCGGCTCAGCGTCCCCTTCACCCCGGGGCGCATGGATGCGGATGCCGGACAGACCGATGCGGAAAGCTTTGCGGTGCTGGAGCCGCGCGCCGATGGTTTCCGTAATTTTCAGTCCGCCGGTATGGCGGCTCCGGCGGAAGAGATGTTGATCGACAGGGCACAGCTGCTCGGTTTGACGGCGCCGGAAATGACGGCACTGATTGGCGGAATGCGGGTTATCGGCGGCAATCACGGTGGCAGCCGGCACGGGGTGCTGACGGACAGGCCCGGCACTCTGAGCAACGATTTTTTCGTCAATCTGCTGGATATGTCGGGAGAATGGCGGCCGGTCTCGGAGGATGGGGATGTGTTTGAATGCCACGACCGCGCCGGCGGCGGGATCAAATGGACAGCGACCCGGGTGGATTTGGTATTCGGATCGAATTCGCAGCTGCGGGCATTGTCCGAGGTTTACGGCCAGGATGGCGAAGGCGGAAGGCTGGCGCGGGACTTCGTTTCCGCCTGGTGCAAAGTCATGGATGCGGGCCGGTTTGATCTTGCATGATGCGCTGAAGCGGATGCTCCCGGGCTGATTTCGGGAATGGATGCGGCTTTAGACCAGTTGCAGATACGAAGTGGCGATTCGGCAGCGCCACCGGCGGCATTTCATGAAACCCATCCGCTGCACTGGAGCGCTCCGGTACTGTTCGCCTCACCGCATAGCGGACGCAGCTATCCGGTGGAATTGCTGCGCCGGACGCGTCTGGATGGCTGCCAGATCCGATCGATCGAGGATGCCTATGTCGACCGGCTGTTCGCGCCGGCGACGGATTACGGCGCTCCCTTGATCCATGCCGCCATGGCGCGCGCCTTCGTCGATCTCAACCGCGCTCCCGAAGAGCTTGATCCGGCGTTGATTTCCGGTGTCAGACGATATCCGGTCAGCCGCCGCACCGGTGCCGGCTTCGGAGTCATTCCGAGGCTGGTTGCCGGAGAGCGGCGGATCTATCACGGGCGGATCGGCCATACCGAGGCAATGCGGCGGATCGCCGACTTCCACATTCCGTATCATCAGCGGCTGAAACAATTGATGGATGAGGGTGTCCACCGTCATGGCGAGGTGGTTCTGTTCGACTGCCACTCGATGCCGCGCAGGGTTCTGGACGCGTCATTCCCGCCCGCCCGCAGGCCCGGAATCATCCTCGGTGACCGATACGGCGCATCTTGCGGGCGGATGATACTGGAGCAGGCTGAATCAGTGTTTGCCGGCCTCGGATTCAAGGTCTCCCGGAACATTCCCTTTGCCGGAGCCTATGTGTCGAAATTTCACGGCCATCCGCATCGCCGCAGACATGTGCTGCAGGTGGAGATCGACCGTTCGCTGTATCTTGATGAAGCGCGGATACGCCCGAATGCCGACTACCCGGCATTCTGTGACCGCATGCGCAAAGTTGTCGCCGGCCTGACGCGGATTACCGGCAGCCGCTAGCGCAGTGATCGTCCCTTGCGGATGGCATCGGGACCGAAACGCTGCCGGATACTGTCCGCAGCCTGCTCGGCGCGGATGCTTTTGGCGCTTTCCGGGTCGAGCGACCCGGAGGGGATGACGGGTTCGGTGAAACCCACCAGATCGCTCAGCCCGACTCCGATCAGACGGTAGGGTCCGGGATGTGTTTCAGCTTCAAACAGGCGGTTCGCAATGGTGTAGATATGCTCGGCGGCCTGGGTCGGTTCGCTGAGGGTACGGCGGCGGGTCACCAGTTTGAAATCATGCCGCTTGAGTTTCAGTGTGACCACTCTTCCAGCCAATTCTTTACGCTTGCTCCTTGCCGAGACTTTCTCCGACAGGCGCCAGATATAACCGTTGAGAACCTCCCGATCGGAGATATCTTTATGAAATGTGGTTTCGCTTGACATGCTGCGCATCGGCCGGCTCGGTTTGACACGCCGGTCATCCTCCCCCTGAGCAAGATGCCAGAGGCGGATTCCCTCGGCGCCGAATTCGCTCTCAAGCCGTTCCCGGCCCCGGCGCCGAAGATCGGCGAAAGTACGGATGCCGGATCTTGCCAACCGCTTCTGCTGAACGGCCCCGACGCCCCAGATCAGGCCGACTGGCTTCTTGGCCAGAAAAGCCGCGGTTTCCGCCTTGCCGATGATGGAAAAACCGCGCGGCTTGTTCAGATCCGACGCCAGTTTGGCGAGGAACTTATTGTGTGAAAGCCCGATCGAGCCGGTGAGCCCGATCTCCCTTTCCATCCGGTTCACCAGACGCGCCAACAGCACCGCCGGCGGTGCGCCGTGCGACCGCTCAGTGCCCGACAGGTCAAGAAAAGCCTCATCAAGCGACAGCGGTTCAATGGCCGGGGTGAGTTCGGTCATGAACGCCCGGATCTGTTTCGATGCCTCCGAATAAGCTTGCATGCGGGGCTTGATCACAACCGCATCGGGACAGAGTTTCAGTGCCCGGAACATCGGCATGGCCGAATGCACCCCATACATCCGGGCGATATAGCAGGCAGTGGAGACAACACCCCGGCGGCCACCGCCGATGATGACCGGTTGATCCCGGATCTCCGGGCGGTCACGCTTTTCGATCGCGGCGTAGAACGCATCGCAATCCATATGCGCTATTGCGAGGCTGGTTAATTCTTCGTGCTGAGTGACTCTCGGCGATTGGCAGGATGGGCACCGCCGGCCGGCTTCGAACAGGTTTTCACAGTCTCGGCAGAGTACGGGCATTGCTGTGTCCGGCATGTGCGATCATGGCAAGGCCTGGAGAATGCTGCGAACCGTTGCGCCCGGATCGGCGCTCTGCGTGACCGGCCGGCCGATGACAAAGTGATCGGCTCCGTTCCGGATTGCCTCCTCCGGGGTGGCGATCCGCCTCTGATCATTCTGACCCGCACCCTGCGGCCTGGTGCCCGGTGTGACGATCAATTTGCCGGCACCCGAAGGCAGGGCGCGTATCGCCGCCGCCTCCAGCGGCGAGCAGATGACGCCGTCGGCGCCGCAGTCAAAGGCGTGTTCGGCGCGCCTGATGGAAAGTTCTTGGATGCGGCCCGGTGCGATCAACGACCGGTCCAGATCCGACCGGTCAAGCGATGTCAGTATCGTGACCGCGAGCAGTTTCGTCGGCGCGCTGCCCCGGCCTTCAACGGCGGCGCTGACCACATGCGGGTCCCCATGCACGGTGAGAAAATCGGGAGCAAGCTCCGTGACGCCTTTCACCGCCTCGCGGACCGTGGTGCTGATATCGAACAGTTTCAGATCCAGAAACACGCGCTTTTGATGCCGGTGTTTGAGTTCATGCGCGAGTTGAAGGCCGCCTGCGGTGAGCAGGCCAAGGCCGATTTTGTAGAATCCCACCGATTCACCAAGTTTCTCAACCATGCCGCGTGCGGCGTCGGTGCCGGGCAGGTCAAGGGCGAGGATCAATCGGTGGTCGGGGCTGGTCATCTGCGAACTCCAAAACCGGTTCCGCGGCATGCGGCTACGGGCTCCGGCCGATTGTGCACATCTGCCGCCGAAGCTGCAATTGGTTGCGCGGGATTTCCGGCGCTCCGTTGCCTTGCGGGACTTGTAAACCGGGGTGCCGCTTCCCACATTTTTTATCAGGGTCCGATCAGGGTGTGCCGCATTGCGGGTGCCGGATCAAGGGATGCTGGTCAGGAGAATTACAATGCAGCAAAGCAAGTATACGGAAAGGCTGAAGGAGTTATTGGCCAGGGGCAGTGCGCTTGCCGCCGCTGCCGAAGGGCAGCAGGTCACACCGCTGCATCTGTTGGCGGCGATCGTCGAGGAAGAGGTCACATTGCCGGCCTCGCTGATCACCAAGGCCGGAGGCGATATCGCGTCGGTCCGCGATGCGGTCAAAACCGGAATTGAAAAACTTCCCAAGGTCCGGGGCGGCAACGGTTCAATGTATCTGAATCAGGACAGTGTCCGGGTGTTGTCGGAAGCGGAAAGCCTGGCTTCGGCGAATGGCGACAGTTTCGTCAGTGCCGAGTTGCTTCTCAGCGCGCTGGCAAAAATCCGTACTGATGCCGGCCCGATTCTCCGCAAGGCCGGGTTGAGCGGCGATCAGTTGGCATCCGCCATAGGCGATCTCCGCAAAGGCCGCACCGCCGACAGTGCGACGGCGGAGGCAGGTTATGATGCGCTCAAACGCTATGCCCGTGACCTGACCGAGAATGCGCGCAACGGAAGGATTGATCCGATCATCGGCCGCGATGAGGAAATCCGCCGCACCATGCAGGTGCTCAGCCGCAGAACCAAGAACAATCCGATTTTGATCGGCGAGCCGGGCGTTGGCAAAACAGCGATCGCCGGCGGGTTGGCGCTGCGGTTGGTCAAGCATGATGTTGCGGAAAGCCTTGCGGGAAAGCGGGTTCTGGAACTGGATATCGGAGCGGTGGTTGCCGGCACACAGTATCGCGGTGAGTTCGAAGAGAGATTGAACGCGGTGCTGACGGAGATCAATCAGGCGGATGGCGACATCATACTGTTCATTGATGAGGTGCATCTGTTGATCGGTGCGGGCAAGGCGCAAGGGTCAATGGATGCCTCAAATCTGCTGAAACCGGCTTTGGCGCGGGGAGACCTGCGCTGCATCGGAGCGACGACTCTCGACGAATACCGTAAACATATTGAAAAGGACGCGGCGTTGGCGCGGCGGTTCCAGCCGCTGTTCGTTACCGAACCCACGGTTGAGGACACCGAATCGATTCTCCGAGGCATCAAAGAAAAATATGAGCTGCACCATGGTGTCCGCATCAAGGATTCAGCCCTGGTTGCCGCCGCGGCGCTCTCGAACCGCTATATCACGGATCGCTTTCTACCCGATAAAGCGATCGATCTGGTGGATGAGGCCGCAAGCCGACTGCGTATGGAAGTTGATTCCAAGCCGGAAGAGTTGGATGCGCTGGATCGGGATATCCTGCAGAAACAGATTGAAGTCGAGGCGCTGAAGACGGAATCCGAGGCCGCATCACGGGACCGGCTCGAAAAGCTGTCGGATGAGTTGGCCGTTCTCAAGGACAGGTCAAGCGAATTGACCGCGAAATGGCAGTCCGAACGCGACCGGATGGCAAGAGTCCGGGATCTGAAGGAACAGTTGGAAGCATATCGCACTGAGTTGGACGGGGCACAGCGCATGGGAGATCTCGCCCGCGCCGGGGAACTCAAATTCGGGTTGATTCCGCCGCTTGAGAAACTGCTGGAGAAAGCCGAGGCCGCTTCAGCACCGGTTATGGTGGAAGAGGCTGTCTCACCGGAGCAGGTGGCGGCGGTGGTCGAAAGGTGGACCGGAATTCCAACTACGAAGCTGTTGCAGGGTGAGCGCGGCAAACTGCTCAGAATGGAGCAGTCAATCGCCCGCAGGGTGGTTGCCCAGGAGGCGGCGGTGACCGCTGTCGCCTGTGCCGTCAGGCGTGCCCGAGCCGGGTTGAATGATCCGGACAGGCCGATCGGATCGTTCCTGTTCCTTGGTCCGACCGGAGTCGGCAAGACCGAATTGACCAAGGCGTTGGCTGAGTTTCTGTTTGATGACGAAAACGCCATGGTCCGCATTGACATGTCGGAATACATGGAAAAACATTCCGTCGCCCGGTTGATCGGTGCACCTCCCGGCTATGTCGGATATGATGATGGCGGCACCCTGACCGAGGCGGTGCGCCGTAGACCGTATCAGGTTGTACTTCTCGACGAAGTCGAGAAAGCCCATCCCGATGTCTTCAATCTGTTGCTGCAGCTGTTGGATGACGGCGTGCTGACCGACGGCCAGGGCCGGACGGCGGATTTCAAGCAGACATTGGTGGTGATGACTTCCAATCTCGGATCGGAACAGTTGTCGGTTCTGGGCGACACCGGGACAAGTGCCGAAAAACAGGTTTTGCAGGCTGCACGCGATCATTTCCGACCGGAATTCCTGAACCGGCTTGATGAGATCATTGTTTTTGACCGGCTGACCCGGGAGGATATGGTGGGCATAGTCGATATTCAGCTGGACCGGCTCCGGGAGCGGCTTGCTGAACGCGAGATCGCACTGACGGTGGGACCGGCGGCGAAACAGTGGCTGGCTGACGCAGGCTACGATCCGGTTTATGGTGCCCGGCCGCTGAAGCGGGTGCTGCAGAAGACGGTGCAGGACCGGTTGGCTGAAGCTTTGCTGGGAGAAGAAATCGCTGCCGGCCAAACCGTTGAACTTGATGCCGCCGGCTCTGCCGGGTTGCTTATCAATGGTATCGGCGCAACCGGTGAGGCGCAGCAGCCGGTGACCATTCACTGACCGCCGTCCGGCACGGCCGGCAATGGCTTGCCATTGCCGGTTGGTTTTGCCATGTTGCGCCCCATTCAATGCTGAGCGGAGACAGCAATGACATACAGATTCAAGACGGAATTGAGATACTCGGATGTGACTCCGAAACCGCTGTGGCTGAACCGCCGCCAACTCATCTCAGGTGCCGCAGCCGGTATTGCCGTTGGCGTCGGTGGCGCAACCATGGCACCGGCGATCACCCGCAACAGCCGTTATTCCGTTACCGAAGAGCCAACAGAACTGGATGTTATCACCCAATATAACAATTTCTATGAGTTCGGCACCCGCAAGGAGGATCCTTCGCGCAATGCGCACAGGCTGACGACATCGCCCTGGGAGGTCAAAATTGACGGGATGGTCGCCAAGCCGGGAACCTATTCCTATGAAGACATTGTCGGAAATGCGACGCTGGAAGAGCGGATTTACCGGCTGCGGTGTGTCGAGGCCTGGTCGATGGTCGTGCCCTGGGTCGGGTTTCAGCTTTCAGATCTGATTGAGCGGGTTGAGCCGCAGAGCGGCGCCAAGTATGTTGCCTTTGAAACCCTGTACAGGCCGGAGGAAATGAATGGGCAGGCATCACGCCTGCTGGATTGGCCTTACCGCGAAGGGCTGCGCCTCGACGAGGCGATGCACCCTCTGACTTTGCTGGCGACGGGGCTTTACGGGGAGGATCTGCCGAACCAGAATGGTGCGCCGATAAGGCTGGTGGTTCCGTGGAAATACGGATTCAAATCGATCAAGTCGATCGTGCGCATCAGTTTTGTCAGCGACATGCCGCCGACAACATGGAACATGCAGGCGCCGCGCGAATACGGCTTCTATTCGAATGTGAATCCAATGCGCAGCCATCCGCGATGGTCACAGGCAACCGAACGCCGGGTGGGAGACGGGCTGTTTGCCAAGCGCCGCGAGACTTTGATGTTCAACGGCTATGGCGATGAAGTCGCGGGCATGTATTCAGACATGGATCTGATGGATAATTATTGAGGCGGCGTTGACCTTACCGCAACGGATTAACGGTGTTTTAAGGCGTATTCCGGCTTGGCCGATCTATATCATCGGCCCGGTTCCGGGGCTTTGGGTATTCTGGCTTGCACTCAACAACCGGCTGGGGCCCGACCCGCTGCAGGTTTTGGAGCATTCGCTGGGTGAGCGCGCTTTGCAGTTCATCATTCTGACTCTGCTGATTACACCGATCCTGCGGCTCACACGGGTCAGCCTGCTGAAATTCAGGCGGTCACTGGGCGTGGTCGCTTTCATTTATGTGCTTGGCCATCTGCTCACCTGGGTTATTCTCGACCAGCAACTCTCGTTGGCCGCCATCTGGACTGAAATCGTCAAGCGACCCTACATCACCATCGGAATGGTTGGATTCCTGGCCATGGTGCCGCTTGCTGTGACCTCGAACAACCTGTCGGTGCGTCGCCTCGGGCCGGCGCTCTGGCGACGCATCCATAAGCTCGCCTATCTTGCGGCGTTTGCCGGCGCGGCGCATTACCTGCTGCTGGTGAAGGCGTGGCCGACGGAGCCGATCGTCTATGCGGCGATCGTTGTCAGCTTGCTGGCGATTCGCGCCTGGTGGGCGTTTTCACGGCGGGCACGCTGAACCGACGCGGAAAGTTCATTCCCCGGCCTCTGCGGCGGATGTTTCTGCGCCACATCACCCAGCCTGTAAGGCATTTTCGGAAAATCCGCGAAATTCGCGCCTGAGGTTGGATTATTGTGTTGACGGGCTCCGGCACATTGGCTAGACAGTCGCTCCCGCATGAATGTGGATTCGCATCCGGCGGGGCAGTTCAGGGCGGTTTTGCGGAACCGGGCACCGGCGTCAGCCGGGGATCGGTGTTGCAGGGCCGCACGCTCTTTGAAAATTTGATTTTGAAGAGATATGCGGGCGGCTTTGGTCATTCGACGGAAGTTCCGATGCATATCGGCCCGATAGGCTTCGGCTGATTATTCGGGTGTCAGCTTTAAGCCGGCCCGGTCGGGTCGGCTGTGATGTGCATTGGCTCAAACGTCAAGAACGCCGCTCAAGGCGTTATAACTTGAGAGTTTGATCCTGGCTCAGAACGAACGCTGGCGGCAGGCTTAACACATGCAAGTCGAGCGAAGTCTTCGGACTTAGCGGCGGACGGGTGAGTAACACGTGGGAACGTGCCCTTCAGTACGGAATAGCCTAGGGAAACTTGGATTAATGCCGTATACGCCCTTCGGGGGAAAGATTTATCGCTGAGGGATCGGCCCGCGCCTGATTAGGCAGTTGGTGAGGTAACGGCTCACCAAACCGACGATCAGTAGCTGGTTTGAGAGGATGATCAGCCACACTGGGACTGAGACACGGCCCAGACTCCTACGGGAGGCAGCAGTGGGGAATCTTGGACAATGGGGGCAACCCTGATCCAGCCATGCCGCGTGAGTGAAGAAGGCCTTAGGGTTGTAAAGCTCTTTCAGCGGGGAAGATAATGACGGTACCCGCAGAAGAAGCCCCGGCTAACTCCGTGCCAGCAGCCGCGGTAATACGGAGGGGGCTAGCGTTGTTCGGAATTACTGGGCGTAAAGCGCGCGTAGGCGGATCGGTAAGTCAGGGGTGAAATCCCGGAGCTCAACTCCGGAACTGCCTTTGATACTGCCGGTCTTGAGATCTGGAGAGGTGAGTGGAATTCCGAGTGTAGAGGTGAAATTCGTAGATATTCGGAGGAACACCAGTGGCGAAGGCGGCTCACTGGCCAGAAACTGACGCTGAGGCGCGAAAGCGTAGGGAGCAAACAGGATTAGATACCCTGGTAGTCTACGCCGTAAACGATGAATGCCAGATGTCGGGCAGCTTGCTGTTCGGTGTCGCACCTAACGGATTAAGCATTCCGCCTGGGGAGTACGACCGCAAGGTTAAAACTCAAAGGAATTGACGGGGGCCCGCACAAGCGGTGGAGCATGTGGTTTAATT
>JAPOXR010000052.1 GCA_026706985.1 Paracoccaceae bacterium
CCAGTGAAATAAGGCTCCGTAATCCGGGAAATGCCCGGAAATGTCTGAAGTCAAGAAAACATGCTTTCGCCAAAAAACACACCACCGAAAGCGACTCCGTACAGCCCGCCGATGATTCTTCCATCTTCGCGGCTTTCGATGGAGTGAGCGAAACCGCGGCGGTGAAGATTCAAATATGAATTGATAATGGTCCGGTTGATCCAGGTATCCTCACGCCGGGCGCAGTTCTGTATAACGAAGTTAAAGTCGGAATTGAGCGACGCGGTGTAGTGTCCACTTCGTACCCGGCGGCGCAAACGCCTTGGAATGTGAAATACATCAAGCGGCAGGATTCCCCGGTTTGTCGGTCTAAACCAGTCGAAACGCGTATCGTGGTCCGACTGCCCCATCGGGAAAAGCCCCTGGGAATAGGCTGCAAGCAGATCCTGGAACGGAATCAACAAACCCGTGAATTTCGTGCCGGAGGCCTCACTGAAAGCGTCCTAGCAGCCACCTCTCCAGCCAGGTCACGTCATAACTGCCGGATTTGATATCGGGATTCGTGACCAGTTCCTGAAACAGCGGCACGGTGTGGTCAATGCCGTCGATGATCAACTCATCAAGCGCCTGCGACAGCTTAGCAAGGGCTGAATTCCGATCCGAGGCATGCACAATGACCTTACCGATCATACTGTCATACCAAGGTGGAATCTCGTAACCCATATAGATGGGAGTATCCATCCGTATACCCGGCCCGCCCGGCGCATGGAAAGCTGTGACACGACCCGGGCAGGGGCGGAAATCGGGCAGCGATTCGGCATTTATTCTGACTTCGATCGCATGCCCGCGAATAGCCAGGTCACTCTGCGAAAAGCTTAGCGGCAACCCGGCCGCGACACGGATCTGTTCACGCACGATATCCACGCTGAACACCGCCTCGGTGACCGGATGCTCAACCTGAAGCCTCGTATTCATCTCGATGAAATAAAATTCACCGTCAGAAAAAACGAACTCAATTGTCCCGGCCCCGGAATAGCCAATTCCAGCGGCGGCGGCGGCGCATCGGGAGCCGATATCTTCGCGCATTTCCGGTGTGATCGATGGTCCCGGGGCTTCCTCCAGAATTTTCTGGTGCCGGCGCTGCAGCGAGCAGTCACGCTCACCGAGATGCACCGCCTTGCCTTTGCCGTCCCCGATGATCTGGACTTCGACATGCCGCGGCCGTTCGATATATTTTTCGATATAGACTTCATCGTTGCCGAATGCCGCCAGCGCCTCACTGCGGGCGGTCGAATAAGCGGAATCGATCTGCTCCGGTGAATGGGCGATGCGCATACCCCTGCCGCCACCGCCGCCCGTGGCCTTGACGATGACAGGAAATCCGATCTCAGCGGCTACCGCGGCCGCTTCATTCGCCGAATCAACGCCGCCCTCATGTCCAGGCACGCAGGGAACGCCCAGCTCCAGCATCGTTTTCTTGGCGGTGATTTTGTCACCCATCATCCTGACATGCTCTGCCGACGGTCCGATAAAGGTGATGCCATGATCCTCAAGGATCTGAGCAAATTCCGCGTTTTCCGCCAGAAATCCGTAACCCGGGTGCACGGCCTCCGCACCGGTGATTGTGCAGGCGGAAATAATCGCCGGGAAAGACAGGTAACTGGCAGCCGAGGCCGGTGGTCCGATACAGATTGCCTCATCCGCCATGCGCACATGCATGGCATTGGCATCCGCCGTTGAATGCACCGCAACCGACTGGACTCCCAGCTCTTTGCACGCACGGATGACCCGGAGTGCGATTTCGCCACGATTGGCAATCAGTATCTTGGAAAACATCGGATAACGGGACTATTCAATGATGACCAATGGTGCGCCGTATTCGACCGCGGAAGCGTTTTCGACGAGAATTCTGCGCACCACGCCCGGGCGTGTCGCAGGGATATGATTCATTGTCTTCATCGCTTCGATAATGACGACCGTATCGCCTTCATTGATCTGTTGACCGACTTCCACGAAAGGCCGGGCGTCGGGTTCCGGTGACAGATAAATTGTCCCGACCATTGGTGCGGTGATCAATCCCGGATGGTTTTCCGGAAACGCATCCGGGACTTCGCCGCCGGGATCCGGGATTTCCTCTGTGCGATGGGTGACGGATTCACGCGGTGCCACCTCAACGCGGGCACTCCGATGTGCCGACACACGAACGGAAATCTGCTCATTCGTACCGGTTCTGCGTGAAAAGCTGATTTCCTCAAGATTGTGCTCGCTCAAGATTTTTGAAAGCGATTCAACGAGTTCGATATCTTTTTTCAACTGAAATGCCATGCCCGCCTCCCCGCCACAAAATTACCTCTCATCCGCCTGCCTCTCTTTCCTGAGCTATGATCTCAAGTATCGAATCCGCCGGGATGTAACCCTTTACCAGCCTCTGACCGATAACAAAGGCCGGCGTGCCTTCAATTCCAAGTCTGTTGGCAAGGTCATGGTTTGCCCGAATCATGGATTCGATTGTCTCGGATTCGGCCAATTGCAGTAACTGCACCGGGTCCAGATCCGTCAAATCAGCGATTTCAGCCACGACTTCCGGGCCAATCGATGGAGCAAGGGAAATCAGATAGTCATGCACAAGCTTATATTTCTGCGCCCCCGCCAGCCGAAACGTTGCCAGTGCCAACTGCGCCGAAACCAATGAATCCTGTCCCAGGATCGGAAATTCCTTAACGACGAAACGGATATTGCCATCGCGGGCCAACACCTCTTCAATATCCGGCTGTGCGCGGCGGCAAAAACCGCATCGATAGTCGATGAACTCAATGATTGAAATATCGCCATCCGGATTACCGCCTACCCAGGAATGCCCGTCATTCTGCAGCATCTCCCAGTTCACCTGGACCTGCCGCTGTGCATGACTGGCGGCAGCCTCCTGACTGCGGTTTTCAATGATCTCCACCATCTGCATAAGAATTTCCGGATTCGACAGCAGGTAGTCCCGGATTTCGGCGCCAAGCTCCTGCCTTTGCTCAACAGTCAGGGAGCCGAAATCATGTGCCTGTAATGAGCAGGCACTTACCGAAAACACGACGGCAATTGCCAGAATCCAAGGGCGGGTCCCACACATCAGCGCGGCCGTCACCGCCCGCAGGAACGAAAGCGATCTACACAAACACGCCTCCCACTTCGTAATACGTAGCCCGCCTATTGCTGAAAATCCGTCGACCACCAACCGGTGCGCTTTTCAGCTGGAGGAGGCGCGTCACGGCCTTCAGCCGACTCCGTCGCGGCAGCCGGCTGCTTCTCTTCCGGCTCCGGGCTATCCGGGCTGTCAACTGTGCTCTTTACCGATTCCTGCTGAACTGCCGGTTTACGGCGGCGGCGGGGTGCCCGGGTCCGTGGTTTTTCGTCCGGTGACTGTTCCGGTGAAACTTCGCTTTCCATATCCCCGGTATCCTGTTGCGGGGATTGTTTCGCCTCTGCTGACTGCGTCCGTCGGCGCGGCCGGCGGCGACCCTTTGCAGCCGTCGATTCCTCGCCGGTCTGATGTTCCTGTTCGGATTCCCCGGCGGATGGCGGGTTCGTCACGGAATCGGGTGCCGCGTCGGCGGATTCCTGGGCACCGCCGCGTCCGCCGCGTTTGCGCCGCCGCTTTCCGCGTTCCGCCTTCCGTTCACCCGACGGTCGTGCCGGTGAACCCGCCTGAAACGGGGTCTCGATACCAATCACCGTTTCCTGCTCTGCCCCGGAAGCGCTGATAACCTTGGTGGTTCGGCGGATTTCAGATTCATGCCCAAGCAGATTTTCCGACCCCAGGACATTGACGGTCACATTGTAGCGGGCCTCCAGATTCACGATATCGGCACGCCGTTCATTGACAAGATAATTAGCAGTCCGAACAGGCAGAAGTGCCTGAATAATCAAATTCTTTTCCTTGGCCGCCTCGATCTCGATCCGTCGGAGCAAGTCGATGGCCAGCGATTCATCCTCTCTGACCCGGCCGGTGCCGTTGCATTGGCTACATGCCCTGGTGGTAATTTCCCGAATTCCCGGCTTGAGCCGTTGCCGACTCATTTCAAGCAGCCCGAAACCGGTAATGCCGCCAATCTGGATTTTAGCCCGATCCGACTTCACGCATTCTTTCAGGCGTTTCACAACCTTCTGGTTGCTCCTGCTTTCCTCCATATCGATGAAGTCGATGACAATGAGCCCGGCCAGATTCCGCAACCGCAGATGATCCGCCACCGCTTCCGCCGCCTCGAGATTGGTGTCCAGTGCCATTTTTTCCAGCGTGCCGGCCCTCGTTGAACGGCCGGAATTCACATCAATCGAGACCAGCGCTTCGGTAATATCGATAACGATATAGCCGCCCGATTTCAGCTGCACGACAGGGTCGAAGAGCCGATTGACGTCCCGCTCCACATTATACTGCGAGAAGATCGGTGCAGTGCCGGAATATTGTTTAACCTTTTTGGCATGGGAGGGCATGATCAGCTTCATGAAATCCTTGGCCATCCGGTAGCCGGATTCGCCCTGGACAATGATTTCGTCCATGCCTTTTGAATAATCATCCCGGATTGTCCGCCGGATCAGGTTGCCTTCCTCGTAAATCTTGGCCGGGGCATTGGAATTCAGGGCGAGTTCCCGAATTGTGTTCCATTGGCGGAGCAGAAATTCGAAATCCCGCCTGATCTCCTGCTTGGTGCGGTCCGCACCCGCTGTACGGATGATCAGGCTGACATCATCGGGAACTTCGATATCGGTTGCGATTTTCTTCAGTTTCCGCCGGTCCGTGACATTGGTGATTTTGCGGCTGATGCCACCATTCCGATCGCTGTTCGGCATGAGCACACAGTAACGTCCGGCGAGACTGATATAGGTTGTCAGCGCCGCGCCTTTGCCACCGCGTTCATCCTTCGTGACCTGCACAAGCAATACCCTGTCCTTGCGGATGACTTCCTGGACACGGAACTTTCGCCGGGGTTTCTGTGCAGCGGCAGGTTCAGCTTCGGGTGATTCCGCGTCGTCGGTCGTATCCGGATCCGCTCCCGGTTGTGCTTCGGCCGCAGGGTTTTCCGCAGTCGCCTCACCTTCGGCTGCCGATTGTCCGCGCTCTGACATCGGAAGAACATAATAATCCGGGTGAATCTCCGGGAATGCGAGGAATCCGTGACGGTTGCCCCCATATTCGACGAAAACAGCCTGTAATGCCGATTCTATGCGGACAACTTTCGCGAGGTAGATATTTCCGCTGATTTGTTTTTTTGCGCGGGATTCGATTTCGAATCCAGCAAGTTTTCCATTATCAATCGCCGCCACACGGGTTTCCTCCCCATGCGCGGCATCGATAAGCAGCTTTTGTGCCATGTTGATCTTTCATGCCCACGGTGGATCACTGACCACCGGCCGAAATGCAGTTCCGCAAGGGCCTTTGTTACACGGGCGGAATTGAATGCGGGGCAAGCCTCAGAACCCGGGCGGTTCCCGCCGAGGCTTCGACCGCAATTCAGACAGCTCGTTGGTTTCATTTCACGCTTTAGTTCCAAAACGCCGTTCATTCGTTTGCCCACGGTCCGGGATCGGGTATGCGCTAACCATGTCACATGGTTGTCCGACGCCAATCCAGGCCAGGAACAAAATTCAATTTGCCGACGGGGCCGCAGAGGCAGCCCGGTGCCGGTGCCAAGTCTCTTTACCACATTTATCTTGAAATATTAGCAAAAACTGGGCAGTGAATGATTATTCGCACGGGTGTGGAAATGACAGCCGTCCTGACAGGTTTCGGACGGCAAAAATTCTGATTACTGGCTGCGGGCAAATTCTGCCTTGCATCACCTTGACATCGATAACGGGCCTTCAGTGAGTAGTGCAACTGATCAAACGGAGACACAGAGCCACTCTGCGGTGCGATCCGGTCTTTCGGCAAGATTGCTGAAAACCGTTCGAAACCTGCTGGGCGGGGCATTTGCCAATTTCTGCCTCGGCCTTGCCTCTGCCGCCTTGTTGCTGGACGCTGCCGTCTGGATGTTCGCCCGTGATCTTCCCAATCATGAGCAGTTGGCACGTTATGACCCGCCGACGATCAGCCGGATATTCTCCGCGGAAGGCAAGCTTATAGACGAGTTTGCCAACGAAAGACGCCTATTCAGTCCGGTTGAGGAAATTCCCGCGCTGGTGAAACATGCCTTCATTTCCGCTGAAGATAAAAATTTCTATCATCACCCCGGCTATGATCCGGTCGGTATCGGCAAAGCTCTTTTGCAGGCGCTGCAGGGCTCACGGCTCCGCGGTGCGTCCACGATCACGCAGCAGGTGATGAAGAATTTTCTCCTCTCGGGCACACGATCGGTGGAAAGGAAAATCAAGGAAGTGTTGCTTGCGATTCGAATCGAGCAGACTTTGTCGAAAGACGAGATTCTTGAACTTTTCCTCAACCAGATTTTTCTCGGCCAGAACTCATATGGTGTCACCGCCGCGGCGCAGACCTATTTCAACAAGCCAGTGGAAGCGTTGGCAATCGAGGAGGTTGCCTATCTCGCGGCTCTGCCGAAAGCGCCGTCCCGCTACCATCCCGTCCGCAACCGGGAGGCGGCGATAGCCAGGCGGAATTTTGTCATCAATGAAATGGTTGAAAATGGATATGCATCCCGCGAAGCGGGCAAAGCCGCCAAGCAACTCGGTCTGAAGACAGTGATGAGTGGTGACTTTGTCTCTTTTCGTTCGCAGCGACCACCCCGGGGTTATTTCACCGATGAAATCAGGCGGGAATTATCCGGAACCTTCGGCGAGAACAGTTTCTTTTCCGAAGGCCTGAATATCCGCGCCACCATGGACGAGGAATTGCAGGCGGTTGCGGCGCGGGCATTGCGCACCGGGCTTGAGAGTTACGACCGTGAACGCGCTGGCAAGTGGCTTGGCACCGGGCTGCGGCTCAGTGCCGAAATTCTGTCGGATGAACCCGCTTGGCGCGCCGAATTGAGCGGGCTGCAGCTGCCGCGTGACATTCCGGGCTGGAGACGCGGTGTTATTCTGAAAATTGACGAGGGCGGCGCGTCCGTCGGCGTCGAAGGCGGAGCATACAGCGACATCGGCTTTATTCCGAATTCAGATGTGGAATGGGCATCGGCACCGGAAGGCGGAAACGCCAAATCTGTCCGGCAGTTACTGGCGCCGGGGGATGTCGTGTTTGTCGAACGGGTTTCCGCGGGCAGTGGCGACGCACAGGAATGGTCACTGAGACAGATTCCGGAGGTCCAGGGTGCATTTATGGCAATGGATGTCCAATCCGGACGGGTGCTGGCTATGCAGGGCGGATTTTCCTACGAGCAATCCGTGTTCAACCGGGCAACGCAGGCAACCCGGCAACCCGGGTCGGCGTTCAAACCATTTGTCTATGCGGCGGCGCTGGATTCCGGCTCCACGCCGGCGACAATTATCATTGACGCACCGATCGAATTTGAAACACCGGAGGGTTTGTGGCAACCGAAAAACTCGAGCGACAAATTCTATGGGCCGGTACCGCTGCGCACGGGGATTGAGATGTCACGCAACCTCATGACGGTCCGCCTGGCGAAGGATGTCGGCATGTCCACGATTGCCGGATATGCCGAAACTTTCGGAATCTATGATCACATGGAGCCGTTACTGGCAAATGCGCTGGGTGCCCAGGAAACCACATTGTTTAAATTGGTCGCCGCATACGCCATGTTCGCCAATGGCGGCGAGAGAGTCTATCCGACCTTGGTTGACCGGGTGCAGGACCGGCGCGGAAAAACAATCTACCGTCATGACCGGAGCCTCTGCGTCGATTGCGACAGGCCGAATCTGGTGGCAGGAACGGTTCCTCAGATTCTGAACCACCGCATGCGGGTCATGGATCCGGTCACGGCCTACCAGCTGACCTCCATGCTGGAGGGCGTGGTGATCCGGGGAACTGCGCGATACACCGTCAGACCCGGTATCCCGGTGGCCGGAAAAACCGGAACCACCAACGAGTCGCGCGATGCCTGGTTTATTGGATTTACCCCCGAGATTGTTGCCGGTTGCTATATCGGCTTTGATACCCCACGCAGCCTGGGCAGGCGTGCCTATGGCAGCAATCTCTGTGGCCCGGTGTTCAATGAGTTCATGAAAGAGGCGGCGCGGAAATTCGGTCACATTCGGTTCGAGGTGCCCGATGGTGGTGTATTCGTGGCCATAGACGGTTCAACCGGCGAGTTGCTTTCGGATGCCACCGCAAGCGCAAACGAGCATGCCATTATCGAGTATTTCCGGCTTGGCAGTGAACCGAGACCAGGAGTGACGCGGGTCGTTGACGGCGGGTTTGCGATGGCATCCGATCTTGAGATAGTTGAAGAAGACGATTCTCCGGACAGTGATGCGTCGGCTGTGTCAATTGATGACAGCGCTGAGAGTGGTGAGCTGCCGCGCAGCTCACTCGGGTCAATTTCCTCCGGCGGTCTGTATTGACAGGCTCATTGATTGTTACCGGTTGATTGATAGTCCGGCGGATTTTCATTAATAGCCGGGCATTCCTGATCAACTGACCGTTATGCGTTCTGAGACCCAAACCATCATTCAGGCGATTGAAAAATCGCTGGCCTTGATTCAACTGCGCCTGGACCGGCCAGCGGCTGAATCGCGCCTGCATGAACTCAACAGGAAAACCGAGGATGCGGGTTTTTGGGATAATCCGCAATTGGCCCAGAAGGTCATGAAGGATCGACAGATCCTGGTTGATGCCATTCACTCATTCGACGATCTGCAACATCGATTTTCAGAAACCGTGGAACTCATTGAACTCGGGGAGGAAGAGGGCGAGACCGAGATCGTTGCGGAATCGGAGAAAAGCCTGGCGCAGCTACTGAAAACCGCGCAGAAAAAAGAGATTGAAGCGCTGTTGAATGGCGAAGCCGACGCCAATGATGCGTTTATCGAAATCAATGCCGGTGCCGGCGGCACCGAATCCTGCGACTGGGCGGCAATGCTGTCCCGCATGTATGAGAAATGGGCGTTGAGGCGGGGATTCGACATTGAATTGATCGCGCTCAACAATGAAGCGGAAGCGGGATACAAGTCGGTTACCCACAAAATTCTGGGCAAAAACGCTTATGGCTGGCTGAAAACCGAATCCGGAGTCCATCGCCTGGTACGGAACTCACCCTTTGACAGTAATTCACGACGCCATACTTCTTTCAGTTCGGTCTGGGTCTATCCGGCAATCGATGAGAGTATCGAAGTGGAGATTAATCCGGCCGATCTCAGAGTGGATACCTTCAGGGCTTCGGGCGCAGGCGGGCAGCATGTGAACAAGACCGATTCCGCGGTGCGGATCACGCATCTCCCCACCGGCATTGTCGTCACATCATCGGAGAAATCGCAGCATCAGAACCGGACCATCTGCATGAATGCACTACGCTCCCGTTTGTACGAGTTGGAGTTACGGAAGCGCACGGAAAAGATTCAGGAGTTGCACAGCCAAAAGGGCGATGCCGGTTGGGGTAACCAAATTCGCAGCTACGTGCTGACCCCGTACCAGATGGTGAAAGATCTGCGCACCAATCTGGAAACATCCAACACGCAGGGCGTATTGGACGGGCAACTGGACGATTTCATGGAATCTGTTCTGGCCCGCAACGTGACCGGAATGTCGCGCGCCGAGGCGACAGCCGAATAATCTTCTGAATTCTGAAACCGCAAATTCCGGACAGTATTTGCCCGGAATTGGCGGTTACCGGGAAAATTCCGTCAGGAATTGCCGCCTTGTTCAGGTCGTTTCTGAGCAGCTGCCGCGGGGTTTTTCTGCGCCGCTGCGGCTCCACCTTCGGCCAGAGGATTATCCTGCCGCTTCACAGTGCCTTCGAACAGGGCACCGGCTTCTATCGCAATCGTCTCGTGAATGATCTCACCTTCAACATGGGCACTCCCATTCAGCCTGACGCGATTGCCGCGGATCTGGCCTCTGACCCGACCATCGACAATGACCTCATTCGCTACGATCTGCCCCTTGATGATTGCCTTCTCGCCAACTTGAATCAATTTGGCATTGACGTCTCCGTCGATTCGGCCGTCGATCTTCACGTCGCTGTCTGATTTCAGATTTCCATTCAAGAATAGATCTGTCGACAGAATGGATGGAGCTGACTTTTTTTCCGGCTTCGGTGCCTGTGCCCGCGTAATCCGTGATTCCGACGGTGGTGTAATGCCTGCTTCACGCCGCGGCGCGGCTGCCGATTCCTGCTTCTTGTTAGTGAACATCTCAGTTTGCCCTTATGAAATCCCTCGGGTTTACGGTCCGGCCATCGGTCCTCACTTCGTAATGCAGGTGAGGCCCTGTTGACGTGCCGGTCGACCCCATATCAGCAATCAATTGATTTCGCGAGACCCTTTGGTTCTTCCGGACATGAATTTTTGAAAGATGCGCATACAGCGTTTCCAGCCCACCGATATGCCTGATTTTCACAGTCAGCCCGAAATCTCCCTGCCTTCCCACCGAAATCACCACGCCATCGCCGGTTGCACGTATCGGCGTGCCGGTGGGTGCCGCAAAATCCAGCCCGTGGTGAAACTGCCTGTTGCCGTGAATCGGGTGTGTGCGCATACCGTAACCGCTGGTCAGTCTGCTGCGGCGCGCCACCGGGTGGCCAATCGGCAAAGATCTGTGGACAAGACAGGTGGAACCCATACGCTGCACGGATTGCGTCAACAGATCCAAATGCGTGTTTCCGGATTTATGCACCGATGCTTCGTCTGAATTCACTGGGGTGGAAGCAACGATGGAGCCGATTTCCCGGGCCAATGCTCTCGGTTCGAGATCAAGCCTGTCAAAATCAGATTCCAGCCTGTCCGCAGCCTGGTTCAATGCATCGGTGAGCTGGATTGCGGCAAAGCGCGAGCGCTGATCTCTGATTTCATTTTCCACCACCAGTTCGGCGAACTGATTCTGCCGGTTTTCCGCTTCGCCACGCACCGCATCGAGTTCAAGCAGGGCCGTTTCCAGGAGTCCAAGCAGATGTTCAACCTGCCGGGACGCGGTCGCACCCGTATCGTCCGCAACCTTACCTTCCGCCGAAGAAAGGGCCGGTTGCAGAATTTGCTGCCTGGTTTCCGTCAGTGCGAGCTTTAATTGCAGATTTTCTTCCTGAACCTGTTCCAGCAACTGGATCGCGGCATCGGCACGCTTCCCATAGAATTCTGTCCCGGCACGGCTGGTTTCAAGCCCGGCACCCCCGGGCACCGACTGCGCCATCCTTGCGAATGCACCGGCTGTTGAAAGACTTAGCCACAGAGACAGGAACAGCACCATGAGACAGAGTAGAATCTGTGTCATCCCCGCGAGCCGGAATTCAGATGAGCCGGCGGTTGAACGAATGATGATCACCCGCTCCGGAAATACGCGGTCCAGCAGATTTTTTTCCCTTGCTTGATCAATAGTCATCCCGAATCCCCTGCAGTCATTTGCGGGACAGCGGATTTCCCGGTGCCGCGCATGTCCCTGAACAGTTTTATTGAATTTGTGGATAGTGTGCGACTCATCTCCACATTTCGGTCGTCCGCCTTTACCGGTCCGCATGTCGGAAACCACGCTTCGGAATAGTTTATTGTTCAGCGGTTTTCCGCTAAATCATATCTGTCCCGTCGGCAGTTGATCATCGGTTTTCCGGTTGCGGGTACAGCAATTCTCATGGGACCTGGAACATAACAGATTCAGAGCAAATGACGAAAGCCCGGGGTGGCTGGCTGCGAGTGGTCTGGCGATTGACTACAATCACCCTTGCCACGCTTTTGATTACATTGGTTTTTGCTCTCGGCATGCTGTCACTGACACAAATCACAGCACCGGGATGGGTACGCACAAAACTTGAAGATCAGCTGGTCATGGCCGCTCAGGGTGGAGTGGCGGAGGTTGAGACGATCCATTTTTCGTTCGATCTTTCCACCCTCAGCCCCACCGCCATTCTTGCGGCAGTCCGGTTTCAGGATGTCGCGAGCCTCGAGGAAATTCGCCTGACCGATGTTCAGCTGAGGCTTGATACCGTACGGGCTCTGGCCGGTGAGGTTGATATCAAATCGGCCTCTATCCGACACGCATCGATTATCGGCGCCATTGGTTCGGCGGACGGCGGTGTCGCTCCGCAAGCCGGGCTGCCGGGTTCCGATCTCCTTGGTGAATTCTCGACGCGACTGCCGGGTGTGATCGGTAAACTGGAAGTGTCCGACTTTTCCGCTCTGATCAGACTCCCGGGGTCCGGTCACGAAATCGAACTGAAAAACGGCCGTCTCGCACTGTCAGAACTTGACGATGCAATCGCAGCCCGCGCCGAGGCGGATTGGCTTTCACCCGCCCGCCGCGGCATCGGTGTCTCGGCCACACTGCTCTTTCCCGTGCACAGAGGTGGATTTGATCTCAAACTGTCGGCCACGGGTGCCGTGGTCAGCGACTTTTCCGAATTCCTGCCGGTTGCAACGCGGATTTTGCCCGGTGACACCGAGGTCAACCTTGGACTGGAACTTTCGACGGATGGCTCCGGAGGAACAACTCCAGTCACCGCGGATCTTGAAATCGGTGCGTGGCAGACGGCGTTGCCGGGACTTGCTGAACCGGTCACAGTCAATTCCCTCAAAACACAAGCGGAATTTTCCCTGGCCGGCAAACAGGTTGCTTTCCGGGATATCAATGTCGATTCTTCCATTGCCAGATTGACCGCCGAGGCTGATTTCCATTGGAGAAACGGTGCCGGAGAACCCGCCGCCGCCGAGGGGCGGATTTCAGTTCACGATGCGGAATTCCTTTCTTCACCCCTTTACCGGTCCGGATTACGGGACGTTTCGGCGGCAGCGGAATTGCGGGCGCGGTTCGCTCATCCGAAAATTGAATTCTCATCGATTTCGCTGCAGGCCGGAGACAATTCCATCGAGTCCAGCGGCACTCTCGAAAAAGTCGGGCAGGATTGGGTCGGCACGCTCGAATTTAACACCGGAACCATCGGACATGCGGAGCTGGTTCAGCTCTGGCCTGATTTCCATGCCACCGCGGTGCGGGAATGGATCCGTGCAAATGTCAATGCCGGCAGCTTTCACTCAGCCAATGGCGGCTTGCGGATGCATTCGGAGAAACCACCTGATTTCATGCTGAATTTTCAGTTTCTTGACGCCGATATCAATGTTTTTCAAGGAGTTCCGTCGATTTCCGGAGGAAGCGGATTTGCCGTCCTGCAGAATTCAGATTTTGATCTGAAACTCGAACAGGGATGGATCGCCGATGACAAGGGAAACCGAGCGGATATCTCCGATTCTGAATTCTCGGTCCGGAATATCGGCAGATCGATGCCAATCTCAAAAACCCGCCTCGTGTACGAGTCGGAAGGCAATTCCCTGTTGACCTTGCTGAGCGGGTCGGCGCTGCTGCCATTCGACGAGGACATGCTGTCAACGGATCTGGGCATAGGCGCGATCACGGGAACGGCAATCCTTGACATTCCAATCAAGCGGAACCTGTCCCGCGATGAAATCGGGTATTCGGCAGATGCGGAGATTCATAACATTTCCATCTCCGATTCCCGGAACACGGGACCTTTTGAATCCGGCTTGGTAAAGATTCATGCCGACAATTCGGGCATCCAGGCATCGGCGGAAGGCAGTTTCCGGGGTATTCCTGTCAGCGGAAACTGGGCCGGGAATTTGTCTCCGGAGGGGGGCAGGAACCAGCTGGTGAAGGGAAAAGTCGAACTGTCACAGAAGTTTTTTGAAAATTTCGGTGTACCTGTGCCGGCCGGAACAATACGCGGCAGTCAACAGGCGGATTATTTCATTCTGCTGAACGATGGTGCCGCACCGGAATTCGGGATTTCCGTCGATGCGGAAGAACTCGCCGTCGAGTACCCGCTGATGTCGATTTTAAAACCCTACGGCGAGTCGGCGGAATTTTTGATCGAGGGGCAGCTTTCCGACCCAATCCGGATCCGCAGACTCGTTTTCTCAACCAAAGACTTTTCCGCCGAAGGCGCTTTCATTGTCGATAGCACCGGAGACCTGGTGGAAGCGGATGTGAGTCGGCTTGAAATCGGAAATTGGCTGAAAACCTCGGTTCAGATTCAGAGCCAGGGAGGATTCGCCGCCACTTTACGGGGTGGAAGCGTGGACCTTCGGAATGCCGGACGCGGCGGCAGGCTGCGCAGCACACTGAGAGGCCGCCTCGAGCGACCGGTGCGTGTGCTGCTCGATCAGGTCCTTTTGACCTCCAATGTCACGCTGACCGATCTTGAGGGGACGATACTCCTCGACAATGATGCCTCCGGTGAATTTCTCGCAAAGATCAACGGTGAGGCGGATGTCAGAATCACGATCAGCATCGATGATGCAAACCAGTTCGTGAATTTCTCATCCGGCGATGCCGGAGCCGTCCTGCGGGCAATGGGCACTCTGCGCAACATTCAAGGGGGACGGTTGCAGGCGTCGGTTGCGCCACGGCGCCCGGACGGGCGCACAAACCTTTCGCTGAACATCACCGATACCCGTGTCCGGCAAATGCCGCTTCTCGGCGAAATACTGAATGTCGTCAGCCTTTTCGGTTTGACCAACCTGCTTGATAATAACGGCATTCTGTTTTCCGAAGTGAAAGCCGATATCTCACTGATCGGTGGAAGAATGGAAATCCGCAATGGATCGGCAGTCGGGCCGGCACTGGGAGCGACCATGGAAGGGTATATCGATCGTGACCGAAACCAGATTGAATTGGAGGGGGCGCTTACGCCCTTCAACACGGCCAACGAAGCCATCCGCCGCACCCCGATCCAACTCATCGGGTTGAAGGAAGGCGAGGGGCTGGGTGCGGTTTCCTACTCGATCCGGGGTTCCATTTCCAATCCCGAAGCGATCGCCAATCCGCTGACCGCACTGACACCCGGCATTCTGAAAAAATTCATTGAACCGATATTCGGTCAATAGCCATGCAACTGTCGGAACTGGATTACGATCTGCCTGAAGAGCTGATTGCGCTTCGGCCGGTTGAACCGCGGAGTTCTTCCCGCCTGCTGGTTTCGACCGCAACCGGAATCCATGACCATCAGTTTTTTGATCTACCGGACCTGCTTAGCCCGGGTGACCGGCTCATCTTTAACGACACGTCGGTGATCCGCGCCGCTTTGCGGGGCACTCGGCATCGTGGCGGGGCTGACGCTCCTGGCGTGGAGATTAATGCCAATCTTGATCAACCTGTCGCCGGCAGCGTTTGGCGGGCGCTCGTCCGGCCGGCCCGAAAATTGAAAGCGGGCGATTATGTTGATTTCGGCAATTCCCTGAATGCGACAATCCTCGCACGCAAAGGAGAATTCGTTGAACTTGATTTCAATTGCCCGGAATCCGATATGGTCGGCAGATTGGAATGCGCGGGAGCGATTCCACTCCCTCCCTATATCGCCGCCAAACGCCGGCCGGACAGGCGGGATGAAACCGATTACCAGGCCATTTTTGCCGCACGGCCCGGTGCGGTGGCTGCGCCCACCGCCTCACTGCATTTTGATGATGGCATAATGCGCGGCCTTGCCGCGCGCGGCATAGAATCCAGTTTTATCACGCTGCATGTCGGGGCCGGGACATTCCTTCCGATCCGCTCACAATCAATCGATGATCACCAAATGCAGTCCGAACGCGCCGAACTGACGGCGCGGACCGCGGCGGAAATCAACCGCACAATTTCCGAGGGCAATCGAATCATTGCCGTCGGCACCACCGCGCTGCGGTTGCTTGAAACTGCCGCCGACGAAGGAAGGGTCCGGGCGTGGAAAGGCAAAACGAGGTTGTTTATCAGGCCCGGCCACGAATTCGGGGTTGTTTCCGGCTTGATCACGAATTTTCACTTGCCCGGAACCACTCTACTTGTGCTAGTGGCAGCGCTGGTCGGAGCCGAAAGGCTGCGACAGATTTACCTTCATGCTGTAAGCAGCCGTTACAGGTTTTTTTCCTTTGGAGACAGTTCGCTTCTGATTCCCTGACAACGCCGCACTGTCCGGCACAACAGAGAATTCAGAGCCGGCACGAATCGGAGAGGGAGTTCCGCCATGCTGACTGTGGTTCGGAATGTCTGGGCCCTGTTGCTCGGGATTTTTCTGTTGATGATCGGCAATGGCATGCACGGAACGCTGCTGGGCGTTCGGGGTGCCAGCGAGTTTGAATCGGCGGCGACCATGTCCTGGGTCATTTCCGGCTATTTTGTCGGTTTCCTCGGAGGATCGCGCCTGGCCCCGGAACTGATCCGGCGGGTCGGCCATGTGCGCGTGTTCGCCGCCCTCGGCTCATTGATCTCCGCCGCGCTGGTCCTGTTTCCGGTTTTTCCCAACGCGTTGTTCTGGATTTTCCTTCGTGTCGTGATCGGGTTCTGCTTTTCCGGCGTCTATGTTGTCGCCGAAAGCTGGTTGAATGACAATTCGGCGAACGAGACCCGCGGCAAAACGCTCTCCGTCTACATCATCGTGCAGCTGCTTGGTGTGATATCGGCCCAGGCCATGCTGAATCTGGGTGATCCGGGCGGGTATCTGCTCTTTGTCATCGCCTCGGTTCTGGTCTCGGTTTCCTTCGCACCGATCCTGTTGTCGGTATCACCGGCGCCGATCACTGAAATGGCGCCCCCGATGTCACTGCGACGGCTGATCCGGATCTCCCCGCTCGGCGCGGTCGGATCCTTCTGCATCGGCGCATTGTTCTCCGGGATGTGGGGCATGAGTCCCGTCTACGGAACTGAAATCGGATTATCGGTGGCGCAGATCTCACTCTTTGTGGCCACGATCTATATCGGCGGCATGCTTTGTCAGTTTCCGATTGGATGGCTTTCTGACCGGATGGACCGTCGGCACCTTGTTCTGGCCACAACAGGCATATTAGCGGTAGTGACGGTTACCGGATCAATGCTGAGCGGCAGTTTTGAATTGCTGCTGCTGATTGCTTTCCTGATAGGCGCACTGATTAATCCGCTTTACTCACTCATCATCGCTTTCACCAACGACATTCTGGATCCCGGGGATATGGCATCGGCCGCCGGATGCCTGATTTTTATCCAAGGCGTTGGTGCGATCGGCGGTCCGCTGGCCGTCGGGCTCTGCATGCTGGTCATCGGTCCGAACGGATTCTTTATCTATCTGAGCATAGTCGCGGCGTCGCTGGCCGCGTTCACGCTTTACCGGATGAGCGTGCGGGCCGCGATCACGGTCGACCAACCGGCAATCTTCACGCCCGTCAGCCAGACAAGCTCGCCGGTTGCCGTGGACATGGCTCAGGAGATCGCCATTGAGCCGCAATTGCAGAACAGTGACGAGGCGGGTAGCGGCGCGTGATGCAGGGTAGCGCCGCCTCCACCGCATCCCTGCGGGAGGTCAAAGAACTTCGACCCCGTCACGCTGATCACCGAACCCCCGGGCACCACCGGGCCCGGTCGGCCGTGTCCCGCTGATGACCCGGCTAAGGCGCAACCTCGACAAGAGGGTGCGTCCTCAACTCGTCAGCCAGTCCCGAAGACCAAACCCCGACTTCCTTTCCATCAAACCGACACCCGAAAACCCAGACCGCTGAACAGGCTACCCGGAGAGAAAACCTGAACAAGGCGAGTCAATTTTGCACGCCGCTTGACATATGATCCCGCCACAGCGCAACTTGTTGAACAGGAAGACCGCCGACACATTATGGAAGATGTGGCAAAGTGAAGGGAACGCACGCTCATGCCTGCCCGGTCATTGAAGAAGTCTCCGCCCGCCACCTACAGGGACGTGCTCGACGCACCGCCCGGAATGGTCGCCGAAATCATCGGGGGAACGCTCCACACGCATCCCCGGCCCGCGATGCGGCACGCTTACGCGGGGTCGTCTCTGGGATATGACCTCTCCGGCCCGTTTCAGTTCGGTCGCGGCGGACCAGGCGGCTGGTGGATCATCGACGAACCCGAGCTGCATCTGGGCAGTGAGATCGTGGTCCCCGATCTGGCAGGGTGGCGGCGGGAGACGATGCCCGAATTCCCTGATGCCGCATACTGCACGATCGCCCCCGACTGGGTCTGCGAGGTGCTTTCTCCGACAACGCGCAAGTTCGATCTTTACGAGAAGCGGCCATTCTATGCCGGCGAGAATGTCAGCCATCTCTGGCTTGTCGATCCGGTCGAGCGGGAACTCGAAGCGTTCGAGCTAAGGGAAGGCCGGTGGCTGCTGATTGCCGCATTGAAAGACGTCGACCAGGTAAACGTGCGGCCGTTTGAAGCCATCACCTTCAGCCTGTCGGATCTGTGGCCGGAGACATCGGGTCGAGACAATGTGGTAGCAGGTGGTGAGGAAGTGCGTTAGGCGCGGAAAGCTCTCCCGGCTCCCTTCATCAGGGAATTCCTTGACATGATGGACCAGCCTGTGCCGCTGAGGCGGCATTTTTCCTTAATGCGCAAATCCGAGACTGACACTGACGGGCAGGATCTGGATTCGATCTGGAGCGGTCCGAAACGCACGGGATGGCAGGAACTTGAGGAGGAATTTCGCTGCGTCATCCTTGCCGAGGCGGGGGCAGGCAAGAGCTTTGAGATGGAGGCCCGCGCAAAACACCTGAAAGAACAGGGCCGCGCAGCATTACCGGGCTCTACCCCATGATCGACCGCTGTCGCAGGGTCAGCAATAACTGGCGACCACATGATGCGCATGATGGAGTAACCCCGCGGGCCAATGTCCCGGATCATGGCGGATCAAAGTGAGCCACGAGGCTTGAATATAGGGAGCAGATACACAAACTTGTCATTTCGCTGACCTCGGTTATAGTTGCCGCAGCCGTCAAGTCTGGCATGGGAATTCGGAAGAGCGCGGAATGGCCACAGAGTTCAGAACCGGATTTGTGCGCTCGCTGGCAAATCCACGGAACCATTCGGCTCTGGTGCTGAACGCGGATTTCCGTCCACTCTCCTATTGTCCGCTGTCCCTATGGCCCTGGCAGACATCGTTGAAGGCGGCAATTCTGGATCGTGTGATGGTGCTCTCGGAATATGACAGGGTGGTCCGCTCGCCTTCGACCGAGTTCAGACTGCCATCCGTCGTTGCGCTGCGCGATTTTGTCCGTCCGAACTCGAAGCCGGCTTTCACCCGTTTCCATCTGTTTCTGCGGGACGAATTCACCTGTCAATATTGCGGCAGCGCCAGCGAATTGACTTTTGACCATGTCATCCCGCGCTCACAGGGCGGGCGGACGACCTGGACAAATGTGGTCACGGCCTGCGCACCGTGTAACCTGAACAAAGGCGCGCGGCGTCTCTCAGAATGCGGAAAGACTCTGCGAAATAAACCGGTAAGACCAACCTCGGAACAGCTTCTGAATGCCGGTCGAAAGTTTCCGCCGGATTATCTGCACCAGAGCTGGATGGATTTTCTCTACTGGGATGCCGAACTCGACGCTTAAGCGGGCCGGTTTCGCACCGATACCGTCATCCAAATCAGGGCAAGCACGAGCGAAGCCAATCCGTTCCACACGGCCATCGACAGTCCCATAAAGCTCCAGACGACGTCACTGCAGGAGACGACATCCACCTGTGCCGTGAAATCCAGCAGGTCACCCCCCGACAGCGTATCGCTCATTCCACCGGAACAGCTTTGCAATCCGGCCCACCAACCCTGTTCAACCCCGGCATGGAACCCGGCGATTCCGGTTCCGGCCAACAGGCCCAACATAGCCATTACGCAGAAAACAGGATGGCGGTAGCGGACAAACAGTAACCCGCACAGGATTGCAGCGACATGCGGCCAGCGCTGCCAGACGCATAGGCTGCAGGGATCGAGCCCGCCTATATGTTGGAAACCGAATGCTGCTGCCAGCAAGGCGGCGGAGCCGGCGATACCAATGCCCGGTGACATCACAGCAACCGGAATGAAAAGTAAATTGCGGCGGCGGCGGCAAGCAGCAATGCCAGCGCCACACTCAGATAGCGCTCAATCAGGGCCCGTATCGGCTCGCCGAATTTCCACAGCAGTGCCGCCACCAGAAAAAACCTGATTCCCCGGGACAGAATGCTCGCGGCCACGAAAACCGGCAGGGATAATCCTGTCGCACCCGATAATATGGTTATCACTTTATAGGGGAAAGGCGTCAATCCAGCGAATAACACAGCCCACGCACCATACTCATTGTAGGCGGCGAAAAAGCTCTCGACCGAGTCGGTTTTTCCGAGAAACTGTAGAATCGGGCCGCCCAATTGATCAAAGGCGACGGCACCGAGGAGATAGCCGAACAGTCCCCCGAGCACCGAAGCGGCAAGGCAAATGCCGGCGGCGAGAAACGCCCGGCCCGGCTGTGCAAGGGCGATTGGAATCAGCAGAGCGTCCGGCGGGACCGGAAATACCGAACTTTCGAGAAAGCTGATGACTGCCAGCGCAGCCAATGCATGCCGATGGCCGGCGAGCCGCATCGTCCAATCATAGAGTTGTCGAATCAATGCGCCCTCTGTCGCAAATCTGTCGGTGTAGCCGCCCGGATGCCGGATTACCTGCATTCACGGCAGAAAAACAAACCTAAAATTCTGCCCGGTGCCACCAGGTCCGGCGCACTATTCCGTCATGCCGGACATCGGTTTCAGATGGAACCGGACAATACGCGGCAAGACCAACGGCGACAATACTTTGCCGGTCACCTGCATGGAAACAACTGGAACGGCTACCAAATTCCTTGGCTGTAAACGACGCTCAGGGAGTGGTATCGTTACGGGAACCCAAAGATCGGGTTTGTTGCGACAGGCACGCTCTTGAATACTCCCGCCCATCTCATTCTCGGCGCAGCTGTTTTTGCCCGGCCCAACGCCACCGCTGTCACGGCAGCCTCCGTGGCAGGCTCGCTGCTGCCGGACGTCTCTCTCTATGCGATGGCCTCCTGGGCGCTGTTCGTGCAGGGCATTTCTCCGTCCATAGTGTTTGGTCAACTGTATTTTTCCGACGCTTGGCAGAGCATCTTCGCCATGGACAATTCGGTCTTCGTCTGGTTCTCGCTTCTACTTGCCGGATATTGGTTCCGCCGCGACTGGGTGATGATACTGGGTGCGGCGGCTCTGCTGCATTTATGCATGGATTTTCCGCTCCATCATGATGATGGGAGACCGCATTTCTGGCCATTCAGCGACTGGGTGTTTTCGAGTCCTGTCAGTTATTGGGACCCTGCCCGGTACGGTCAATATGTCGGTGCTATCGAAGTGTTGGGCTGCATCCTGTTATGTGTTCTCCTGTGGCGGCGTTTCAGGAGCTGGATCGCCAGATGCACTATTGTCATAGCGGCTGCCGCGGAAGCTGTTCCGGCCGTGGCACCGGTGATTCTGGGATTTTCGTGAATGCCCGGGCAGCATTTGCGTTGACGCCGGCAGCGGGCGGAGACGGAACCGAATCCGGCCGCTGAGAAGATGCCTGGACGGGGAAAAACCCTTCGCCGCCGTGCCGACAGGCCAGAAGCATAATTGAAAAGGCTGCCCACCCCCGCGCAGTGCGATGCCTGCGTTATCGCGTCATGCCGCTTTCACAGCGCACACTGCCGGATGATCCTCCGTGGTTGTGTATCGTTCGTCCCAGCCACCCGGTGCCCCCCAACCGGTGACCGTTTCGGCGAAAAACTCCTTGTTGACGGTTATGAATTCCTGTTGTGAAGCCGGCACATCCTGGTCCCAAAGGATGGCGTCAACAGGGCAGACGGAAAGGCAGATGCCGCAGTTTATGCACTCATCAGGCTGAATGTAGAACATTCTGCCGCCTTCGTAGATGCAATCGACGGGGCAAACCAGGGTGCAGTCGCCGTCCTTTATATCAATGCAGGGCTGCGTGATCACATATGTCAATCGGACATTCCTGTCTCAAGGCGGCAAACGGACTATACCAAATCTGTCCCTGCAGGTTAATTGCCATAATTCGACCGGCGCGTCGACGGTGCTGCATAACCGTAGACCGGCGCGAAACGAATCCGCCGAAGGGGCAATCGCACCGGATCGGAGCAATTCCGTTCCAATTCCGGCAACACATTCGGCGAATCTTTGTGCTTTATTGCAATGCCTGAATTTATTACTCTTGAAGTGAAGGTTTTGGATAAATCCCGACGCCTTGCACTAATTGAAATCATAGGGAGATGACAATGATGAAGAATTCGCGCACCAGGCGGCAATTCCTTGCCGAAGCGGGAGCTGTCGGCGGACTTGCGGCAGGCGGAAGCTTAATTTCGGTCATGCCGGCGGCGTCTCAGTCGATGGCGAAGGTTGGCATGCAGCTGGGCTGGCTCGCTTCGAACGGCATACTCGGTGAAGTCGTGGCGATGCATCAAGGCTATTACAAAGAAGCTGGAATTGAACTGGAGATCACTCCGGGAGGTCCGAATGTCGATGGTGTTGGCGGTGTCGCCGCCGGTCGTTCCAATCTGGGCCAAATCTCGTCCAGCCCTTCGATCATGCTGGCGCGGTCTGCCGGTATTCCAATCAAGGCGTTTGCCGCAGGTTATCAGAAGCACCCGTTCACCTATTTTTCGTTGTCCGACAATCCAATTCGCCAGCCATCGGATATGGTTGGCAAGACAATTGCGACCCAGCCGACCGCTTACATTCTTCTCCGCGCTTTGCTGGCAAAGAACGGCATCGCCGAAGACCAGGTTGAAATCGTGAATATGGGTTCCGACATGAACCAGCTGCTGACTGGACAGGCGCAAGCCGTGACAGGGTGGATGACAAACACCAACGCGCTGAAGATTCTGGGTGACGGCAGAGTTGACATGATGCTCTGGGATGCCGGCATCCAGCTTTACGCCAACGTCTACTACACGACAGAGAGCGAATTGGCCGACAATTCGGAGGTTCTTGCGAATTTCCTGAGCGGATCGGCGCGTGGATGGGGATTTGCCAGAAACAACCCTGAGGAAGCGGTGGATATCCTTGTTGACACCTATCCCAACCTAAACCGGGAAAGTGAGCTTGACGCTGTCGGCATTGCGCTGGGATTCAGTTTCAATGACACGACCGCGGCAAACGGCTGGGGGAACATGAACCGTGACAACTGGGCCGCCCAGATCGACACCTACGCGGCACTGGACCAGTTCAAGGGTGAAGTTCCTGGAATTGACGACGTCATGACGCTGTCAATTCTGGAAGCGACCGCGGCGACGCGGATGGAAGTCGCAGCTTGAGCGCCAGCAGACGTTGAATCGGGGAGGAAGTCCGCGGTTTGACCTTAGACTGCGCCCCTGCCAGGGACCTTGCTGTTTCAATCAAGGACCTGGATGTGAAATTCGGTGTCGGCGACAACGCCGTCACCGCGCTTTCAGGTGTTTCCGTCAACATTACCGAAGGATCCCTGGTTACCATGATCGGGCCTTCGGGATGCGGAAAGTCGACCCTGTTGCGAGCTGTGGCAGATTTGGTCCCGATTTCAAATGGCGGGTTGACCGTGCTTGGACAGTCACCGAGTGAAGCCCGCAGACAACGGTATTTTTCATTTGTGTTTCAGGATGCGACCCTGCTTCCGTGGCGCACCGCGTTGGACAATGTGAAGCTGCCGTTCGAAGTCGGCGGCGGCGGCGGCATTCGGGCTGACCCCGGCGAGTTGCTGGAGTTGGTTGGGCTCAAGGGGCGGGAACACGCCTGGCCCGATGAGCTTTCCGGCGGCATGCGCCAGCGCGTGGCGATCGCCCGCGCCTTGGCGACCAGGCCAAAGGTTCTGCTGATGGACGAACCGTTCGGTGCCTTGGACGAAATTACCCGCGACAAGCTCAACGAAGAACTGCTGCGCATCTGGCGGGAGACCGGAACCACGATCATATTCGTGACACATTCGATTGCTGAGGCAGTGTTCCTAGGTGAAAGCGTGCTTGTGCTGGCGACAAATCCCGGCCGCGTCAAAGAATTTCTGCCGGTCCCGCTTTCTCATCCCCGAAAGCTTCCGGTGCGCGACACGCTTGAGTTTGTGGAGATCACCGGCCATTTGCGAAGATCCTTGGAAGAGTGTTGACCGAAATGTCCCGCAGAGCCAATCATCGCCGGACCTCCAGCGGAGCCCCGATGTCGGGGCTGCGCGGCAGAACTCCAGCCGTTATCGCGGCCGTTGGCCTGATTTGTCTCTGGCAGCTGATCGTGTGGGCGTTCTCTGTTCCAACCTACATGGCACCCGGCCCGGTTGATGTCGTCATCGCGTTTCGGGAAAGCGCGGGAATCCTTTGGAGCAACTTCTGGCCAACCCTTTACGAGGCGCTGCTCGGATTTATCTGCGGCAACACCATCGCTATCCTGCTTGCCGTTTGGTTCGTGCACAAAACGACGGCGGAGCGTGCGTTCTATCCAATTGCCGTGTTTATCAACACGATTCCGATAATTGCGGTTGCGCCGATTCTCGTGCTAATTTTCGGCAATGGATTTGCTCCGAAAATCATAATTGCGGGTTTGATCTGTTTCTTTCCCACGCTTGTGAACATGGTGCGCGGGCTGAAGGCGGTTTCGCCGGCCACGCTGGATCTGATGCGAGTGCTTTCAGCGTCGAACGGGGAAGTGTTTTGGAAGGTCCGGATTCAAAGCTCGCTGCCTTTTCTCTTTGCGGCGCTGAGGATTGCAAGCACTACCTGCGTCATCGGCGCCATCGTTGCCGAATGGATCGGATCAAATTTCGGCCTGGGGGCCCTGATTATCGAGGCGACATACAATTTTCGCTCGCCATTGCTCTATGCGACCGTTTTCACCGCGGCGATGCTTGCCGTTGCGATTTTTTCAACAGTATCTTTTGCAGAGTCTCGGATTGTCCGGTGGAAAGCGCCGGAAGTGCACTGAGAGAGGGGGCTGACTGGGAGTGAGGCCAATGAATTTTGAATCGATAACGGAACTGACACGCAAGGCGAAAGTTGTCGCGAAGTCGGACGTGGTTGTTGTCGGGGGCGGACCGGCCGGAATCTCGGCGGCAACAGCGGCGGCAAGAAACGGAGCAAAAACCACACTCCTGGAGCGTTATCCCTATCTTGGCGGACTTGCCTCGGGCGGGATGGTGCTGGTCCTGGATGACATGCACAATGATTTGGAAGTCACGGTGCAGGGTATCTGCGCCGAGTTTATTGAGCGCATGAGTGCGAAAGGGCTTTGCGTGGCACCTCCGGATAGGGACCGGCAGCCTGATGCGCGCGCGACAGATGCGATGTGGCGAAAATGGTCTCGCTGGGGATTGTTTGACTTTCACACACAGTCAATGCCGCATCCTGTCTGCTATTCCGCGTCGTTTGATCCGGACGCCTTCAAACAGGTCGCTCTTGATGTCACGACGGATGCCGGTGTGGAACTTCGGATGCACAGCTGGTTTGCGGCGTCCATCGTGGAAGAGGGGGCGGTCAAGGGTGTCATCTGCCAGACCAAGGAAGGCCTTCAGGCGGTGTTAGGTGACGTAATCATCGATGCGACCGGCGACCTCGATGTCGCGGCGGATGCCGGCGCGGAATTCTCGGAAAGCTCGTTCATACTTTCCACCGTTTCCCGGTGGGGCGCTGTCGATACCGACAAGGCGGAGGAGTTTCAGTTCAGTTTTCCCGAGAAATTCGCCGAACTCGACAGGGAAGCCAAAAAAATAATCGGTGGCTGCTGGAACTATTGGTGGCTCAAGACGCCGATCCCGGGCGTCATTTGGCTGAATTGTCCGCATGTCCCGAAGCTGCACGGGCTTAAGGTCGAGGATTTGAGCAAGGTCGAGGTTGAAGGCAGGGCACGCATTCTCCGCCTGATGGAATTCTCCCGGGAGAATTTCCCGGGGTTTGAAAACGCGCATATCGTTGATTTCGCACCCCAGACGGGCGTGCGGCAGACGCGCATGCTGCAAGGAGAATATGTCGTCACCAAGGACGACGTGATGTCGCGCCGGTATTTTCCCGACACCGTCTGCCGGGGCAGGGATTACTACACGCCGTACAGGTCCATTTTGCCGAAGGATATTGATCAGCTCCTGGTTGCCGGGAGGCATTACTCGGCGACACCGCAGGCACAGAAAATGAGCCGCGAAATCCCGCCGTGCATGGCAATGGGCGAAGCGGCGGGAATTGCCGCGACTGTTGCCCTCGATGCGGGAACATCTGTCCGCCACGCCAATGTCCCCAGGATTCAAAAGCTGATGCGGCAACAGGGTGCGGACCCGGGCGATGCGCCATCGGCGAATGCGACCATGGTTTTGGAGGCCGCGGAATGAAGCCACTTCCACTGTCCGGAGTGCGGGTGATTGACTTTTCGCAGGTCATGATGGGCCCGTGCTGCACGCAGATGCTCGGCGACTATGGTGCCGACATTATCAAAATCGAAAAGGAAAAGATCGGAGATCTTTCACGCTGGTCGCTTGGAAAAGATCCCGACGGCCATAGGAACCCGGTCTTTTCTTCGCTCAACCGCAACAAGAAAAGCGTTGCCCTCAACCTGAAGACGGAAAGTGCGCGGGCGCAGGTCCTCGGTCTGCTGGACACCGCGGATGTTGCCGTCAACAATTTCCGGCCGGGCGTAATGGAGCGGATGGGATTTGGCTATGACGACTTGAAAGAGCGCAATCCCCGTTTGATCTATGCCGTTGGCACGGGATTCGGCATGAGTGGTCCGAACAGCAAGAAAGGCGGCCAGGATATTCTTGCGCAGGCTCTTTCGGGTGTCATGGAGCGCAGGGCTGATCCGGATCATCCGGCAGCCATCTATCCAACCGCGCTCTGCGATTACTCGGCCGGCATGCACCTGGTGCAGGGTGTTCTTCTGGCCCTGCTGCAGCGCGAGAAGACCGGCGAAGGTCAGATTGTCTCTGTAAGCCTGTACGATTCAATGCTGGCGATGCAGATGCAGGAAGCGGCCGTCCGGATGATGCGCGGCAGGGACCTGAATTGGGCCCGGTTCCCCCTGACCGGCGTGTTTCAGACAACCGACAGATCCATTGTCATGGTCGGTGCGTTTAAGGTGAATCCGTTGCAGGACATCTGCGAGGCGCTGCAGATCGAAGATCTGTCGCAACTGGAAAGATTCAGTGATTTCGAGAGACAGACTGAAAACAGGGCGGAGCTGCAACGCATTTTCCGCGAGAAATTCGCCACGAATTCCAGCACGCACTGGCTGCAGCGGCTGGAGCTTGTGGATGTTCTCTGCGCTCCGGTCCGCACCCTTTCGGAAGCTCTTGATGACGAACAGACCGCTGCCAACGGGATGCTGGTGGATGCTGGGCAGACGCCCAATGGGCCTGTCCGCGTCATAGGAAGCCCGATCAACATGTCGGCGGCCCCGTTGGAGATTCGGCTTCCCCCGCCAATGCTCGGAGAGCACAATGCGCTTGTCCTGCCTCAACATCCGGCATCCTGCCCGGAAACCGCCGCATGACGGTTGAATTCGCCGTTGCCGACCGTGTGGCCACGGTCACGATCGATCGGCCGGACCGAATGAACGCGGTCAATAAACGGGTTGAGGACGAGTTGGAAAAAATCTGGCGCGATCTGGAAACCCGGACGGATGTCAGCTGTGTTGTTTTGACCGGTGCCGGAGATAAGGCGTTCTGCGTTGGCGCTGACATGAAGGATGTTGAATCCGAAGGGGCTTCGTACTGGCTCGAATCCAAGCCAAACGGATTTGGCGGGATTGCGTTCCGCCGCTCCCTGGATCTGCCGGTGGTCGCAAGGGTGAACGGCTACGCTCTCGGCGGCGGATTCGAAATGGTGCTTGGCTGCGACATCGTCATCGCCGCCGAGCACGCCAAGTTCGGTTTGCCGGAAGGGCGCGTCGGAAGGATGCCCATGGACGGCGGTATGGTCATGTTGCCGCGGAAAATTCCGTTCAATCAGGCAATGGGAATGTTGTTCACCGGACGCCACTGCACTGCTGATGAAATGCGCAGATTCGGTATCGTCAACGAAATCGCTCCTATCGAAGAGATCGACAAAGCGACACGGAAATGGACCCGGCAGATCGCCGCATTGGCTCCGCTCTCACTTCGAGCCATCAAACAGACAATCAATCGAACGATGCATCTTTCACCGTCGGAGGCCCAGTGCCTGAAACTTCCGGCTGTTGTTGACGCGCTGTGCAGTGAAGACGGGCTGGAGGGCGTGCGGGCCTTCCAGGAAAAGCGTGCCCCGAACTGGCGTGGCCGCTGACGGCAGCTGAACCCGCATCGAAAGCAAGAAAGTATATGCACTCAGCGGCGCTTCGCTACTTTGTCGCTGTTGCGGAAGCAGGATCGATTCGAGGTGCCTCGGAAACCCTGCACATTGCCTCATCCGCGGTCAGCCGGCAGATTCAAAAGCTGGAACACGAACTCGGTGCGCAACTCTTTGAGCGGCTTTCCGGCGGGTTGCAGCTCACAAGGGAAGGGGAAGTGACACTCGAGCACGCGCACACCGTGTTCGAGGATTTCGAACAGTTGAAAGCGAAAATCAGCTCCATTCATGGCACAAACACCGGAACTGTCCGTATCGCATCGCTGGACAGTCTTTTTGTGGGATTTCTGCCGGAGCAGGTCCGCGTGTTTCATGAGCATAATCCAGAAGTCAGTTTTCGTATTCAGGGCGGTGGACACGGCCGGGTCGCACAACTGGTGGCGGACGGTGATGCGGATATCGGCATCGCCTTTAATCTACACCTGCCGAACGGTGCTGAAGTGGTGACCGACATCGCGATGCCGATGATGGCAATGGTCGCATCGCATCATCCATTGGCAGTCCGGCGTTCGATCACGCTTTCCGAGTGCGCAGAGCACGATCTGCTGCTGCATTTTGACAATGAGCCGATCCGATCGCTGATTGAAGTCGAACTGTCGTTCCTCGACCGGGCAGGCCGGACCCTGATCGCGTCTAACAACCTATTGGCGTTGCGGTCCATGATTGTTTCCGGCGCGGGCGTAGCCTTTTTCACTCCGATTGGTTTCCGCGACGAAATCCGGAAGGGTTCCATTGTGGGAATTCCACTACAGAGGACGAGCCTGCGCGGCCTTCGACTGGGATTGCTGGTCGCGAAAAAACGCAGGCAGCTTCCCGCGGTGCGTGCTATGGTCCGGCAACTCAGCGACGCCTTCCGCGACTTGGGGGCTGACTGCTCGAACCAGGGCGGGCGGCGACACGCGCGGAATTAGAACTGTTTTGTAAGCGTTTGCCGGATGCGGATCACATGGTGTTGGCAGAAGGGCTGTCCCGGTTGGCCGCCCGGCGCGCGTCAACGGCCCAGTGTCCGCTTGCAAATCAGAAACTGAAATGAAACGGCCAGTCCAAAACCGGATCCCCTGCCATGACATACTGCATTGACGTGGAAAGATGGCTGCCCCGACCAGGGCGGGACGCCGCGGACCGCGACGTGCGCATTCAGTTTGACGGGGAATGCGAGATCATCGGCACAGGCTGCGGAAAGGCGAAAGGGCTGGCGATGCGGCCGCCCGTCAATGCGCATGACCACGGTTTCGGAGTCCGACCACTGGACTTCGGCTGCATCGACACCGCTCTCGAGCCGTGGATCGCCAGTCTTTCGCTACGGCCGCCGACGGATCCGTATTTGGAAGCCCTGGTCGCCTTCGGCCGGTTGCTCCGAAATGGCTGCGCCGCAACAATCCACTGCCACAATTCCCTGAAGATCCGGCAACTGGAAGCGGAAGCCGCCGCCGTGGCCAAGGCCGCGAAGGATTGCGGCATACGCCTGGCCCTGTCCTGCCCGCTGCTTGACACCTCGCCCATGGTCTATGGAGGAATGGAGGAATTCCGCAAAACGCTTCAACCGGAGGAGGCCTCCCTCATCGAAGAGGAGCTGCCTTCGCCTTTGCCGGCCGCGGACCAGGTTGCCCTCGTCGGGCATATCGCATCGGCCCACTCCGGCTCCGGGATTGATGTTCAATTCGGGCCAATCGGGCCGCAATGGTGCAGCGACGAACTGCTGCAGCTCACCGCCGAGGCCTCCGCCGCCAGTGGACGCCAGATTCATATGCATCTCCTTGAAAGTCAGCGACAACCTACCTGGCTGAACAAAAGGTTCCCCGGGGGCGTAGTCGCGCATCTCGACCGAATTGGATTCCTTTCGCCGCGCCTTACGGTCGCGCATGGTGTCGGGCTTAGGGCCGCGGAGTGCGAATTGCTGGCCGCAAGAGGCGTTACTGTCGCGTCAAACCCGTCGGTGAATCTGCGCCTCAGGTCCGGGACAGCACCGGTCGCAGACTTTCTCGGCCGCGGCCTTGACTTCGCCATTGGGCTTGATGGCATGGGATTTGATGACGATCAGGACATCTGGCGGGAGTTGCGCCTGTTCCGTATGCTGCACGGCGGAAGTGGTCTCAAGCCTGGCATCAGCAACACCGAAATCTTTAAGGCAGTCACGGAAACCGGACGACACGTTGTCAATCAGAGTGACCGGGGTGACCTGGTTGTACTGAATTATGAAGAGTTGATCAGAGACTCCGTATTCGACGATCTTGACGAAGCGGAAGTGCTTCTCACACGTATGACCGGGATAAATGTCACCGATCTGTTCGTGTCAGGGCGGCAAATCGTCAAAGAAGGGCAAATCCTCACCTTTGACTTTGCCGCTGCCCGCGCCGAATTGCGCCGGCAGTCGCAACGGCATTTACCGCAGTTGACCGCGCTGAGAGCGAAAGCAAAGCTGATTTCCGGCGCAATTGAAAACCACTATCTCACGCTCTATCCGTAACCGCCGCTGCACCGCTCCCCCGGCGGGGAGCGGATCAGAGTCTCATTGCACGGAGGCTGATCCGGCCGTGGCACCGGTGATTCCGGGATTTTCGTGAATACTTCGGGAAGCATTTGCGTTGACGCGGGCAGCGGGCGGTGTTTAAGGGCAGGATTGGGCCCGAGTGGCGGAATTGGTAGACGCAGAGGACTCAAAATCCTCCGACCCTGGGTCGTGCGAGTTCGAGTCTCGCCTCGGGCACCAAAACTCAACTTCCCAAGCGATCCTAAAATTTCCTGAAGTGCCTAAACAGACCCATAAAACAGGGCAATTTTTTAATGGGCTGGCTTTCCGTCGGCTCTTAGCTTCCTTTCGATTCGCGTTGATTTCCCGAATATCCCACACCTGGAGCAGTACAGGGCAACGATTGGAAGCTACCCGGGAACCCTGTCGCCTCCGCCCGGTCCGCCGAGAGTGCCAGCCTCCGAGGACGAAGCTCGCGCAGTGGCGCGGCAGCACAACCCTCAGCTGAAGCAGTTGCAGTACCAGGCAAAGGCCGTGGAAATCGGTGTCGAACGCGCCGCGCGCAGCAGGCTTCCTGCCATATCTGGTTCAGCGGGAATGGAATTCAACGACGACGGGGACGGGACGGCCAGCGTCGGGACCCAATTGAGCGGCCCGATCTATCAGGGCGGTACGATCTCCTCGGCGATTCGGAAAGCACAGGCGCAGCGCGACCAAGTGCGGGCGCAACTCCATGCAACCAGCCTCCTCGTGGACCAGCAGGTGAGCAATGCCCACTCAAGCCTTGCAGTGGTAGAAGCCGACATCGAGGCATCGGAGCAACAGGTCAGCGCGGCGCAGCTGGCATTGCAAGGTGTTCGTGAAGAGTTCCAGCTTTCCGCAACATAGAGCGGCTTGATTTGCTTACTTGACGGCATTAGCCGTCTTTTGTAACGCTGCATTTGACCGTGCAGTGACTTGGTTGTGAGGACTAGAGGCAAATGTGCTCATCATGTGGATGCGATGCATCTAGTCAACGGAAATCCGAGCGATCCCGTTTCAAGTCGGTCAAGTTCCATAAGCACCATTACGGAATGCACGACCCCTCCTCGTTGCACGGTAGCCCGAAAAACGCCAAGCTGATCGAGATTGAAAGGAGCATCCTGTCGCGAAACGACGCTTATGCCGAACTCAACCGCAAATGGTTCGAGGAACGAGGGCACCTCGCACTCAATCTCGTGTCAAGCCCTGGGGCTGGGAAGACCTCTCTTCTTGTCGAAACGATCAGGAGAATCTTGGGAAAATTTCCTGTCGCCGTTGTCGAAGGTGATCAGGAGACGGCAAACGACGCCGATCAAGTTCGCGAAACCGGCGTAGAGGTGGTCCAGATCAATACCGGACTTGGCTGCCATCTGGACGCTCACATGGTTGGGCATGCCTTGGAGGATCTGCCGAGCGTGAACAATGCGGTGATATTCATCGAGAATGTGGGCAACCTGGTGTGTCCAGCTTCGTTCGATTTGGGGGAGGAAGCCAAGGTCGTTATTCTGTCCACGACGGAGGGGGATGACAAACCCCTCAAATACCCCGACATGTTCGCTGCTTCGAACGTCATGGTCCTGAGCAAGACCGATCTGCTTCCACACGTCTGTTTCGATAAAGACAAGGCCATTGCAAACGCACTGGCAATCAACCCCGAACTGACCTGCCTTGAAGTGTCTGCAAAGACTGGCGAGGGAATGAATCTGTGGCTACAGTGGATCGCTGAAGCCAGGGCAACTCCACTACGCAATCCGGATAGTCCGATGGCGGCAATTCAGGAAGTCGTGCATGCATGAGCTTGCCTTGGCGCGGCACCTGATCGACTTGATTGAGGAATCTCTGCCTTCGGTCGGGTCCGGCAGGGTCAAGCAAATCAATCTGCGTCTCGGTGAAGCGTCGGCTATGGCTCGGGCGCTTCAATTCTGTTTTAGGTCCGCAGCGCAGGGCACCAGCTGCCAAGAAGCGATTCTGCTTATAGATGAGGTGCCGATGACCATCAGATGTCACCAATGCAGGGACATCAAGGCACCGCAGGGCCGATACAGCTTTCGTTGCCCGGACTGCGGGACTACAGCTCGGGAGATCGTTACTGGACGCGAAATGATGCTGACGTCAATCGAACTGTTCGACAACGGCCCAAATTCGCTTGCACAACCGGCTGGCTACGGTACTTTCCCAATAGGGGTCTGTCATGCCTGATTCTGACTGGAGCATAGTCGCTCACCAACACTTGGGGCCACATCGTGAAGCCGGTCACGATGCTCACGTGCGCTCGCCTTCGAAGCACAACGGTGCGTTCAAGGCATCGGGCCTCCGAACGTTCATGGGGGCCCCCTACTGCGAGCCAGACCGCAGCGCGATTCGCAAGGCTGGCGCAAGGGTTTGCTTTCTCGGCGCACCATGGGACCAAGGTACAATTGTCCGTACGGGAACTTCGAGCGGGCCACAAGGCGTACGCGAGGCAACAACCCAGTATTTCCCGTACATGTTCGAATATGATGTCGACATCCTGAACTTCTTCAGGGTCGTCGACTGCGGAGACATTCCCATCGTCCCAGGAAATAACGAACGCTCGCAGGAATACATGTGCGACTACGTTCTCGAATGTCTGGAGGGCGGTGCCGATGTCATACTGGTTGGCGGAGACCACTCGGTTCCCATCCCCGGTGCAAGGGCATTGTCACGCCATCTCGCCAAAGGCCGACCCGACAGCCGGATGGGCTATCTGCACATAGATTGCCATCTCGATGCAGCCGTCGATTGGGGCGGCATTGAGATCACTAATGCATCCGGCCCTCCGGAGGCATTGAAACTGCCGAACTGCCATGCCGCGAACATGGCGCACATGGGCTCGCGCAACGGTCTGAACCCGAAGGACTGGATGGATTTCTGGATCGACAATGGCATTCCGATCGTGCCCATGTCAGAAGTTGTCGACAAGGGCATCGAGTCCTGCACGAGGTTCATATTCGAACGCGCCTGGAATGGCACGGAGGCAGTCTACGTCTCGTGGGACACCGATTCGCTGGACTGCAGCTGCATGCCCGGCACGAGCTGTCCGGAATGCTACGGCATCAATGCACGCGAAGCCATCCAGCTGGCTCGGATTGCCGGGGAATACGGTGTAAATGTCCTTGAAATCGCAGAACTTTCACCAATATTCGATGCCAGCCAGATGAGTATGAAGCTTGCCTGCAATATGATCTATCACTATCTGGGGAGCAGGGCCGCGACCCTAAGGGCTCGGGGTGAACTTCCCCGAATTCCTGGCTGGGAAATTCAGGCGGAGGGACAATCAGGCACATGAATCCAGTTAAGGCATTCTCCCACCTTTTTTCGCCATTGGGCGACGAAAACGCCGACAACTACCGCTCACCGGGTCAGATTTCCTTTTTGAGGGCACCATTCGTCAAAATCGACTCGGACGATCTCAGGAAGGCCGGCAGGAAATACGCATTTCTCGGCGTTCCATACGATGAAGGCAATGTGGGAAAGCCAGGAAGCGAGGATGGTCCGCGCGATTTTCGCCTGTCCTCGCTGGACTATTTTCCATACTGGTTCGAATACAACGTGGATCTGCACGACTCGTCCGTCGATTGCGGAGACGTTTCAATGCCGCGAGTGAACCCCGAACTCGCGCACAAGAAGATCTACGAGGCGGTACGATCCGTGCTCAATGCAGGCGTTACGCCGATCCTCTGCGGCGGCGATAGGTCAATATCGATTCCGGCAACGCGTGCGCTGTCCGATCATTTGGGGGCAGGCCGCAGGATGGGCTACATGCATTTCGGTGCTCATCTTGACATGTCGGACACTTGGGCCGGCGAAAGCGGTTTGGCCGTTTGCGCCATGGCACGCATCACCGAGCTGCCGAATCTTGCTGCGGAAAACACTGCTCATATCGGCGCACGCAATTCGTTCAACCCCAAGGATCAGATAGACCTTGCCCGTCAGCGCGGTCTGCAGTTTGCCCCGATGCACCGAATCCTGGAACGCGGGATTGACAGCGTAATGGAGGAACAGACGGAGCGTGTGTGGTCGGGTACAGATGGCCAGTACGTCGGCTTCAATTTCAACGTGATGGATTCATCTGCGGCGCCGGGTGTCACCGCAACCGAGCCTGGAGGCCTGGATTCACGTGAAATGATGCGTGTTGCCGCCAAAATAGCCAAGACGGGCGGTCCGACCGTTTTTGACATCACCGAACTTTGCCCGATGTTTGACGTCAGCAATTCAACATCACGCATGGCGGTGTGCGTCATCCTTCGGATTCTCGCTGAAATCGCGGCAATCGATGGCAACACGGTTTCCGACGAGTTGCGCCGTCCAGGATGGGGGCATAGGAAGAGCTGAATTCAGGCGAGGCAGAACTGGTTCGGACAACCACAACCAAGCAACTGTCAATTGATCAGGAGATGGAGGAAAACAAAATGCTGAACATAACCCCAGCCCGCGTGGGCATCGCAACGCCAGAGTCGTCTTGTGGCAGCTTGAGTCGTCGGAGTTTCCTCGGGTCCACCGCGGCGGGCCTGACGGCGTCATCCCTTACGCCATCGCTCGCGTTTGCGGCCCAAGAACTGAACATTCTGGTCTGGTGTGATCACGCAGACACGAAGCTGCTATTGCCGTTCGAGGAAAAGTATGGTGTGAAAGTAAATTCCAAGGTCTACGAGGGCACGGGCACGGCGTTATCGATCCTTGAGCAATCGGCTCCTGGCGATTGGGACGTGCTGGTGGTGGATGCCCCTGACGTGCCGCAGGTTGCAAGCCTTGGCATTTTGGAAGAACTTTCGGAAGACATTGCGCCATGGGGCGATATCTTTCCCAGATTGGCGGACGCACCCTGGACCAGGATTGACGGCAAGGTGTATGCAATTCCCGAAAAGTTTGGGTATTACGGCTTTTGCTACAACAAGAATGTCGTGGACCCAGCCGACGCGCGACGCGGCGACATTGCCTGGAACAGCAAGTACAAGGGCCGGATCGGCGTCTATGACTACTACTTCCCGGTCATGCAGATGGTCGGACTGTCAATAGGCAAAACCCCGTCAGAGATAACCTATGACGATCTCGGCATCATCCGAGAGCGTCTGCTTGAGATGAGGCCCAATGTCCGGACTGTTGGGGACATTGTGAGTGTACAGAACGCCCTTGTCACCGGATCCGTGGATGTCATTGTTGGAGGGGCCGAGTTCACGGTTTCAAACCTCATCCCCACAAATCCTCATCTCGATTGGGTGATAGCTGACAGCGGAGGCCTGATCTGGAACCAGGGAATCGGAATTCTGGCTGACAGCAGCCGAAAGGAGCTGGCGGCGGATTTCCTTCGCTGGATCCTGAGCCCCGCTGGCCAGGGATCCTTGGCGACGTCGGAGTGCTTCTGGGCCATGCCTGCTAGCCGGGCGGCCAGCCTTTCAGCGGACCAGAAAGCCATATTGCGTTGGGACGAGCAAGAGAATTTCCTGGCCAGTTCGCATTTCTCGCTGCTTCCCGAACCTGACATGGATTTCGAAATGCTTGACATCTGGACCGAGTTTCTCCAGTCCTGATGGCATGCTGTTGCAGATCGCATTGAATTTGGTGTCAAGCGGCGGGCTAAATGCTCGCCGCTGACGACGCCTCTTCAAGCAGAGGAGGGTTGCTTCGAAACCTTCCGATTGCCCGGCTTGCGCTGTATCCGGCACTTGCCTACTCATTCCTGTTTTTCGTGGTTCCGTTCCTTGTCATGTTCTGCGTCAGTTTCTGGCAACGGACGCGAGGCAGGATGGAGGCGACATGGGTGCTCGACAATTACACCAGGTTCTTCAGCCGGGACTATCTTGTCGATGCGCTCTACAACTCGGCCGAGGTTACGGTCTTTACAACGATCATCAGCGTGATGATCGCTTATCCATTGGCCTACATCCTTGCGTTCCGCGTGCCGCAGAAATGGCAGAAACTGATCCTTTTGACCACTGTTCTGCCATTCTGGACCGCATATGTCGTGCGCTCATACAGCTGGCTGCTGGTCTTGGCGGACAATGGCATCATCAACTCGGCGCTGGTCCGAGTCGGTTTGGTGGCTGAGCCGCTGACGCTGGCATACACGCGTGGCGCAACGGTCCTGGGCTTTGTTCATTTCTTCACGATGCTCCTGACGCTGACGATTTACTCAAGCCTGATTCAGATACCGCGGAACTTCAAGCAGGCCGCTTCGGACCTGGGTGCATCGCCCTTGCAGACGTTCCTTCATGTCACGCTGCCGCTGAGCGTTCCGGGAGTGGCGGTCGGCGCCTTCCTGACGTTCGTGATAACCATTGGTGACTACATCACTCCTCAGATACTTGGCGGAAACAGCGAGGTGCTGATTCCACAGGCCATAATCCTGCAGGTTCAGAGGTCCGCAAATTTCCCGATGGCGGCGGTAATGAGCCTTGTTCTCATGGTGCTGGTTACATGTGTCTATCTTCTGTTCAACCGCCACTTGAAGATGGATCGGCTATGATCGGCAACCGGACGAGAACCACGCTGGAAGCCTGCTATCTTCTGCTGATGCTCGGATTCATCTATCTGCCCGTTGTCATTCTGGTGCTTTTCTCGTTTCAGGCAGGGAACCTGCCGGTTCCACCCTTTGATGGACCAAGCTTGAGATGGTATCGGGAGGTGTTTGAGAATGACCGGTTGCTTGATGCCCTCGCCAACTCCTTGGTGGTTGCAGGAGCATCGGGCCTTGCGGCGACAGTTCTTGGATTCCTTGCAGCCTATTCCCTGTCGCGCCACCGCGTGAGATTCATCGGGGCGGTTCGTTTCATGCTGATTGCGCCAGTTACGGTCTCCTATCTGATCATCGGCATGGGTCTCTTGATCACCTTCAACGTGGTTGGCGTGAACAAGTCCCTTTGGGCAATTTGCCTGGGACACACGATCATGAACTTGCCCTTGTCCTTCGCGATCATCTTTTCACAGATGAGCGACAGCCACAAGGACATCGATGCCGCAGCCCACGACTTGGGCGCGAACGACCTGCAGACAATCCTGTTCGTCGCAGTCCCGATGATGAAGGCTCCCCTTTTCGCCTCGTTCTTTCTCGCGGCCACGCTTTCCTGGGACGAATTCATCATTGCATTCCTGCTCAGCCGCTTTGACACGACATTGCCCGTCATCATTTTTGAAATGCTGCGCGCCGGCCTCACGCCGGAAGTGAATGCCGTGGGGACACTCGTGTTCCTGATCTCCATGGGACTGGTGATGGCCGTGGCAGCAGTTCTGGTCTTTCGCAAAGAGAAGTAAAATGACAGCTCCCATCGTTGTTTGCAAAAACATCAAGAAGACGTACGGCAAAGTGATCGCGCTGGACACGCTGAACCTGGAGATCGAGGAAGGCCAGTTCGTTGTTCTGCTAGGCCCATCGGGAAGCGGCAAGACCACGTTGTTGTCAATCCTGGGAGGATTCACCATCCCGAGCGAAGGCACGTTGTTCATAGGTGGAAGAGACGTCACAAGTCTACGCCCCGCACATCGCCCAACTGTCACCGTATTCCAGAACTATGCCCTCTTCCCGCACATGAGGGTCAGCGAGAACATCGGATTCGGCCTCTCAATGCGGAAGGTTCCAAGGAAGGTGCGCGAAGAGGCGGTCGAAAAAGTTCTTGAAACAGTTGGTCTCATCGGCTTGGGCGGACGAGGCGTACACGAACTCTCAGGAGGTCAAAGGCAACGCGTGGCGCTGGCACGCGCAATTGTCGTGGAACCGTCATTGCTGCTTCTGGACGAACCGCTTGGTGCACTGGACCTCAAGGTTCGTCAGCAGATGCAGGATGAACTGGTGCTGTTGCAGCGCCGCATCCAGACAACCTTCGTCCACGTTACCCACGATCAGGAGGAAGCGATGAACATCGCCGACGTCGTGGTTGTCATCAACAAGGGCAAGATCGAGGACATTGGTCCACCGGAACGAGTGTATCTGCGTCCGTCCAGTCGGTTCTCCGCAAGTTTCATGGGTGAAAGCAACATAGTCCCTTGCAAGTCCGTGGCTGTCGAGGGCGGCAGAACAAAGGTAAGCTCGGTCTTCGGAGAAACTGTTGTCCATGGAAAGCTCGAAGTTGGCCAGAATGCGCACATTTCCATCCGGCCGGAACAGCTGAAGGTGGAGTCGTCTGTCGGGCTGACCCAACACCTTGTTGACGTGCAGATTGATGCCTCCATCTTTCAAGGGGCCTATAGACGTTGTCTTGCTGTTGAGAAGGCAAGCGGTTCCGAAATCAGCTTTCGGGTTACGCCCGAACATCTGGTTTCAGAAGGCGAATCACTGTCGCTCCATGCTAATCCGGATGATTTCGTTCTCCTGACACATTAACGGCAGCGCAACAGCAGCCCGGGTCGGGCGCAAGCCGTTCCCGCGGCTTTGCTCATGGGCACAACCTGTTTGGCGTTCGTGGGTTGCAGCTTGCAGCCTTTGTAACGCATCAACTTCTGGTGTCTGAGACACAGCATCAGGCGGCGGTGCTCTTCGGCAACCGGAAGCAGCCGGAGATGCCCGGAGTGCGGCAGGGAGGTATTGCAATTCCGGGGGCGAATCGGTGCGAGCCTTTCCAGGAAAGTCATGAACGCGAGCCCTTCGAGCCCACCGGTGAGGAGGGGGCAATGCGAATGTTGAGATCCGTCCATTCGCTCGTTCGTGATCGCGGTTGCCGCGATGGCGACGCGCCTTGCAGGCGATTTTCGGGCGGTCGCTCTTCGTGATCCCCGGCAGACCGTCGATTGAGTGTCGGGCATCGTGGTCATGACCTCCGGAACGGTGGCTTCGACCTTGAACGCGACCGGGTTCCACCTCGACCGCAGCGCGTATCTTGCGTCTCCGGAAGGCAGGATGCCTCTGCTGTGCGTCCTTCGCGAAAAATGGCGTCAGGTTTCCGCTAAATCGACTTACCTGAGACGGGACGGACGCGGCCCTCCTAATCCCTCCTCCAGGCAAAGGCATCAGTCTGCCTCGCCGCAAAGACCTGCTGGCAAGCCATTCTCCGTCAAGGCGGCTGCCAGGGAGGGTGACGCTTGAAGATTCGCTTGAACCCGGAGATTTCGAAGACCTCGTCAACTTCGGGCTGCAACCGATAAGGGCGACGGATCCTCCCTCAGCCTCAACACGCCTTGCAAGGATCAGTATGACTCGAAGTCCGATGCCGCTGACGTAGTCTACGCCGTCGAAGTCAAGTAAGAGACCGGCAGGCCAAGGTTCAGGCCTAGCTCCCTGAGCCAGTTGTTGAGATCTGGCGCGGAATGCCCGGCGATCCTGACTGCCGTTCCGGCATCGGACACAAAAGCCTCAAGTTCCAGGCTGGACATGGTACCCTTTCCTGAACCGCCTCGCGCAGCGCATGACGGGACTGCGGCCCGAACGGGAGTCCGGCGGCCCTTACGCATTCGCCTCCCGATGCAAGCGGACGGCAGGCCGGCTCGGCTGCGGATCGAGGCGCCCGGGCTGCGGGTTCCCAAGGCCGGGCGGGTGGGTACATGCCCGGCCCTTTAGGCTTCCTATCGCTCCTCGGTGCGGAGCGCGGCGTAGACGCACCAGCACATCAGCAGCACCACTACAGTGAAGGGTATGCCGGTGGAGACGGCCGCCCCCTGCAGCGCGGCAAGACCGCCCCCCAGAAGCAGCGCAATGGCCACCAGCCCTTCAAGCGTGCACCAGAACACCCGCTGCGACACCGGCGCGTTCATCTTGCCGCCGGCAGTGATCGTGTCGATCACCAAGCTGCCGCTGTCGGACGAGGTGACGAAGAAGATCACAACAAGAATCAGCGCAATTGGCGACACGATGCCGTAGAGCGGCAGTTCCCTGAGGAACCCGAACAGCGCCCCTTCCGGCTTGTAGCTGTCGATCACCGTGGCGCGAACGCCCTCGGCGCCGCCCGCGTTCAGCATGTCGATCGCAGCGCCGCCGAATGTCGACATCCAGAGCGCGCAGACCATCGTCGGCGCGATCAGGGCGCACAGGACGAACTCGCGCACCGTGCGGCCCTTCGAGATGCGGGCGATGAACATGCCGACGAACGGCGACCACGCGATCCACCAGGCCCAGTAGAAGGTCGTCCAGCCGTGGAAGAAGCTCGTGTCCTCGCGTCCGAACGGGTTCGACAGCGCGGGAAGGAGCGTCACGTAGTCGACCATGACGCTGAAATAGCGGGTGATCGCCGCCACCGCCCCCGTCACGAAGAACACGAAGACGAACAGCGCGACGGCCATCAGCATGTTGATCTCGGATAGCCGCTTGACCCCCTTGTCCATGCCAAGGAGCACCGATCCGAGCGCGACGGCAGTGATGCCGATGATCAGCAGGACAGTCACCGTGCTGGACGGCTCGATGCCGGCGACCTCGTTCAGGCCGAAGGCCACCTGTTGCGCCCCGAGGCCGAGCGACGTAGTCAGGCCGAAGAGCGTGGCGAAGACTGCAAGCGTGTCGATCGCGTGGCCCCACCATCCCCAGACCCGTTCACCGAGAATGGGGTAGAAGGCGGAACGAAGCGTCATCGGCATCTGCTTGTTGTAGGCGAAGATGGCCAGCGTCAGGCCGACCACCGCATAGACGCACCAGCCGCCGAGGCCCCAGTGGTGGATGGTCCCCACGACGCCGATGTACTCGTTGCCGGGCTCGCTGATGTCGATGCCGAGGGGCCGTGCGTTCCCTCCTTCCGAGAAGCTGTAGTACGTCGGCTCGAGAACGCCGAAGAACAGGAGCCCGATCCCGATGCCGGCGGCGAACATCATCGCGATCCAGCCGGCGTAGGAATAGTCCGGCTTTGCGTCCTTGCCGCCGATCCGGACCGAACCGACCGGGAGGAAGATGAGCGCCAGGCAGAAAAGGAGAATGATGTCGACCGAAATGACCAGGAACCAGTCGAACTGGCTGGTCAGGAACGGTCGGAGCCAGCCGAAGAACGCGGCAGAAGCCTCCTGATTCGCCAGTGCCAAAAGCACGAACGCAATGATCACCAGGCTCGAGATCAGGAACACCGGGTTGTGAATGTCCAGGCCAAATGGTCGGATGTTGTCCTGGCCAAGTTCGAAATCCGTCTGGAAGGCGGGGTCCCGGGAAGCCCCGTCGCCGCCGGTCTGAAGGTCTGCCATGATGTTCTCCTTTTCTGGCTGCATCGAGGGTCGAAGATCGAAGCCGGGATTGCAACAAATTTTCTTGGGTATTGCAACAAATTTTCTTGGGTACTGAGCGCACCAGTGCCCGCACCCGCACTCGTACACGAGAGTCGCTCAGACCGCCTCACTCTCCCGACTCCCAGAAATCCTCGCTCGGTCCGACGAAGACCCCGAAAAGCCGCCCTCGCTGCCATCAGCCTCCTCGAAGCTCGCGGAACTGAAACCCGCCGCCAGGCGTGGGTTGCCGGACCGGTCGGGAACGTTGGAGACCGCACCGCCCCAGCCCCCATCCGAACCGGTGACGGTCCTGTCTGGATGACGCACCGTCGCGTCGGACGATTCGAACGTGCCGTCCGGGTTGAGGGCCGTCTCCCCCAGATGCAGTTGGTAGTCGGCGGCGATCGCCCGGTCGTCCTGAACCTTGGTCCCGAGAAAGATCCCCATCCTGATTGTCGCTGAACTACCATCCTGATTGTCACTACATACCTGGCCTTGAACTCGGCGAAGTCGGCCTGAGCCGGGCGGTGTCTCAAACCGGACCTCGAAGCGCCGCGGAAGACCGGCGCGGACGCCGCGCAGGAAATCCGTCACCGTGGAATACCCTCCGGCATAGCCGAGATCCCTGATCTCGCGCAGCAACCGCCGGCCGGACAGGCCGGGGCAGGCCGTGATCCGCTCGCGCAGATACGCCTCAAAGGGCCCAATCAGCCGCTCGCGCGGCGCGCGCGGACTGTAGCCTGGACCTCAAGCCCGCGCTCCAGATGCTTGCGGACCGTCTTGCGGTCCAGGCCCGTCTTCCGCGCGATCGCGCTGATCGACAGGCCCTGTCTCCTCAGGTCGTGCATCACAACCAACTCCTTCAAACTGACCACCTGCTCAATGCCTCCCAGGGCTTGTTGTTCAGGCGGCGTTCTGCCGTTTTTTTCACTTTGGCACTTTTGAGGAGTTTTCTTTTGGCACTGACACTGCGCAGACATGACGGCTGCGCCGCGCTCGGTCGCCCGCGCCTCCCACTTCTTCCAGACGGCGCGGTAGACGCGGACGGTGTTGGCCGACTTGCTGTCGCGGAGCGCGGTCTCCAGGCGCTCGGCGACGTTGCTCTCTACCGCGACGCCGGTTCCGGCACTCTTGACTTGCGGCGCTGGATGTTCAGGCTGGGTCATGTGGTTGCTCCTCTCACGAGCATTTGGGCGAGGGCGCTACAACGCCCTCGCCACACACATCATCCTGTTAACAGTCACGAGTCAAAGCGGGGAACCGCCCGCCTTGTCACGTCAGGCTTGTTCAACGCGCGGTTGCGGCGTCAAGGGGATTGGGCTAGAGGCGGTCCTGGACGGGCTTGAGACTTCAGTTCGATTCCCAAAAGTGCCCTTATAGAACTATGGTCATAACGTGGGACAAAGCCAAAGGCGGAAATGCGTTTCGCTCTTGCAAACAAGGGCTTAGGCGTGAAGTTAGGTATTCGCCTCGGGCACCAAACGGAATTGCATCACTCTGCTTTACCGGCAGCTGAAGGTGCTGCAACGGAATTTTGATTGTCGCCGGATATGTTGAATACCGGGAGCAGGGTTTTGCGGAAGTCAGCTTGGTGGAGGCGCGTCTCCAGAGCAGTTTCAACTTTATGCCTGCAGCTATTGCTGATGATTGCAGTTTCGTCACATCCCGCCGCCGCAACGCTGCAATCCGCCTATGTCGCCGTTGCATCAAATTTTATCCTTGTGGCGGAAGAGTTGAAGGCGGAATTCGAATCTGCGCATCCCTACCAATTGACCCTGTTGACCGGCTCGACAGGCCGCCTCTATGCACAGATTTATCACGGTGCCCCGTTTGATGTCTTTTTGGCTGCCGACCAGCTTCGTCCATCCTTGCTGGCAGAGCAGGGTAAAGCTGTGCCGGGAAAGAGATTCACCTATGCGGTCGGCCGGATGGCATTGTGGAGCGATCGGGAAACCGGTGAGGGAATAACAGAAATTCTCAGTGACCCGGCGATCTTGAGAATTGCGGTTGCAAATCCTGAACTGGCGCCTTTCGGCAAGGCAGCTGTGGAATCCCTTGCGGCAGTCGGGCTCCTGGACAAGGTGCGCGGCAAATTGGTTTTCGCCGAGAATGTCGGGCAGGCATTCGCATTTGTCTCCACCGGTAATGCTGATGCGGGGTTTGTGTCTTTGGCGCAGATTCAAGCGACGCCGAATCTCAAAGGCAAATCAGTGCACATCATTCCATCTGATCTGCATCAACCGATCCGCCAGGATGCAGTCCTGCTTGCCGGAGCGGAGGAAAATGCCGCCGCGGTCGCATTTTTTGAGTTTCTCCGAACGCCGGCAGCCCAGTCGGTGATAACGGCATTCGGGTACGAACGGATTTCGCATGATGGGTGAATTCGGCTCCGTTTACGTGACGTTGAAACTGGCTTTCGCGTCAACCTTCGGCCTGATGGTGATTGCGGTGCCGCTCGCCTGGTGGTTGGCGAACACCCGAAACCGGATCAAACCGGTTATCGAGGCGCTGACGACATTGCCGCTTGTGTTGCCACCGACTGTCTTCGGATTTTACCTGCTGATTCTTTTCAGCCCGGAATTTCCCATCGGTTCGTTTTGGGTTCGGGTAACCGGCGAAACACTGGCATTTTCCTTTGCCGGAATCTTGATGGCAACGGTTCTCCATTCCCTTCCCTTTGTCGTTCAGCCCTTGCAGAACGCTTTTGAAAGCGTCGGTAAAGGCGCGCTGGAGGCCGCCGCAACGCTCGGCGCCCGGCCGTTAGATGCCTTTCGATCGGTTGCGGTGCCGCTTGCGAGGCGGGGATTCCTGACCGCCGCGGTGCTCGGATTTGCCCATTCCGTAGGCGAATTCGGTGTCATCCTCATGGTCGGCGGAAACATTCCCGACCGTACGCGGGTGATCTCCATCGACATCTATACGAGCGTGGAAACCCTTGACTACGCGAAGGCGCATATACTGTCCGCCGGGACATTGGTGTTCTCATTCATTGCCCTGCTGTCGCTGTACATCATTAACCGGGGATGGCGGGGCAGGGTGCAGGGGCTTTGAAATGCTGAAGCTGGATATCGGCATACAATTTCCCGGGTTCCGCCTTGATATTTCCGAGGAGTTGTCCGGTGGATTGGAAACCGTGCTCTTCGGGCCGAGCGGTGCCGGCAAGAGCACCTGCCTGCGGATCCTGGCCGGGTTGGAAACCCGTGCCAAGGGGCGGATTCTTTTCAATGATGAGGTTTGGCAGGATAGCGGCAATGGCATGTTTGTTCCGCCGCATCACAGGGCCGCAACCCTGGTTTTTCAGGATGGAAGGCTGTTTCCGCATATGAATGTGGCCGCCAATCTGCGCTACGGAATCACGCGCAGTCGGGGCCGTTCGGGTATCGATTGGGACGAGATCTGTAAATCCCTTGATCTTTTTCCCCTGCTGGAGAGGCGGACACAAAACTTGTCCGGAGGCGAAAGGCAGCGGGTTGCGATCGGGCGGGCATTGCTGGCCGCCCCGAAATTGCTCCTGCTGGACGAACCGCTCAGCGCGTTGGACTCAGCCCGCCGCAATGAAATTCTGTTTAATCTCAGAGGGTTGATCAACAGGCATCAGATTCCTGTTATCTTTGTTTCGCATCAAACCGACCAGTTACTGCGAATCGGCTCGACAGCACTGCATATCAGCCGCGGCAAGGTCATCGGCCGTGACTGGCCAGGCCGCAGGGAAAAGCGCTTTACGCTGTCGGCACAGGTCAGCGGCAGGCACCCGGATGGCTTGGCGATTTGCAGTATAGGTGGGGATTCTGTCCTGGCGGTTGCGCCGGCGCCGGTTGAAGTTGGCGACAAGGTGCAATTGTCTTTTGACGTCAATGATCTGATCCTGGCATTTTCCAACCCGGGCGGAGTGATGGCGGCAGGTAGCTTCCAGGGTGTCGTGCAATCGATCCGGATGACATCCGGGACCGGTGGGTGCCGGATGCGGATCAGTTGCGATGGCGGCGAGTTCTCCATTCACCATCCGGTCGAACTGCCGAGAACTGATGCCAAGGGGCCGGAAATTCATGTCTTTTCGGCCCGGCCTGCCCGGGTCGTCGTCATCGGGGAAGACCCGAACCGGATTGCCGACACGGACATGGCGGAATAATGAAGCACTGTGCGGACGTGGCGGAAAGGTAGACGCGGCAGACTTAAAATGAATTGAGTGCGCACCGGGAAACCGGTGCCGCAGAACCGCTCAAATTCGGGGAAGGCTCTGACATAGTTTCGTGCTGATCCCGAGCCAAGCCCGGCGATGCCGGGAAGGTGTAGAGACTAGACGGGCGGCGCCTAAGGCCGGGTGGCTATGGCGAAGGGATAGTCCAGACCACGAACGCTGCAAGGCGGCGGCGAAAGCCGAAGTGGTACGAAAATCTGCTTCCCCATCGGGAGTGCGGGTTCGAGTCCCGCCGTCCGCACCATCAGCCTGGATGTTATTCGCCGCCTTCCCAATCTTTCCAATCACCCGGTGTATCCAGATCAATGGACGCCCTGCGGTCCGGCAAGTCAATGATTTTCACGCGCTTCGGATTTCCGGTGACAATCGACCTCGCACCCTTATCGCCCTGCAGCTGTAAGAGTTCCACGAACAGCCCGGCAGGAAAGATCACCGGGTTTCCCGGGCGGCCTTCCGAGCCGGCAACGACGATTCTGCCGGGCGTAAAAGCGGCAAGGAGCAAATTCAGGTCGGCATGGGTGATCGCCGGCATGTCGGCCAGCACAATCAGCACCCCGTCGGCATCTTTGCCGAGTGCCACGATTCCGGATTGCAGCGAATACGCCATGCCCCGGGTCGCGCGCGCCGAAAAGATGATCCGGACCGGCAGGTCTGATATGCAGGCGGTGCGTTGATGTTGAGCGAAGCCAAGAACCACTGTGGTCCGCGATGCAGTTGAATTCACAGCCTCCAAGACACTCCGGCGAAGCAGTGAAACGCCATCAATCGGGCGCAGAAGTTTGTCCGCGCCCCGCATGCGGGATGATTTCCCGGCAGCAAGAACAATGATTTCCAGCCGATATCGCCCGTCTGTCATGGCTAACCGCGCATAATCTCTCCCTGCGGGTCATAAAGTGGTTCGGTCAGAATCCGGGCGGGCCGCATATCGCCGAGGATTTCAATTTCCGCCTCCAAATCCCCGCGAAGCAGGTCTGACGGCACAAAGCCGAGCGCCACCGATTTACCGGCATAATGCGAATATCCCCCGGAAGTGCAGAAGCCCCGAACCCTGCCATCAATCCAGATCGGTTCATATCCATGCACATCAGCATCATCGGCATCAACTTCAAATGCCGCAATCCGCCGCCCGGCACCCCTTGATCTTTCAGCCACAGCCGCTTCCCGACCGATGAAATCGGCATTCCTGTTCCACGCGATAAATCGATCAAGCCCTGTTTCACCCGGCGTGTAGTCGGGCGAATACTCGCGCAGCCACGAGCCGAAAAACTTATCCAACCGAAGCGACATCATCGCCCGCATGCCGAATGGCCGCAGGCCGAATTCCATTCCGGCCTCTGACAGCCGGTCATACAGGGCGCGCACGGATGAAGCTTCAACGAAGATCTCAAAGCCCAGCCCACCTGTGTAGCTGATTCGCTGAACCAGGGCATTGGCCAGCCCAACCTCGATGCGTCTGGCGTCCAGAAACCGGAATGCGTCCGCTGACACGTCCGACCGGGTGACGGATGCAAGCAATTCGCGCGCAAGCGGCCCTGCAATCTGAAATCCTCCGATTGTATCGGACAGGTTCTCGATGCGCACATCCTTGCCTGGATTTAAGTCAAACCAACGGGTATGAAAGGCCTGTGCGGCGTAGGAAGCGGTGAGTCGGAATTCCTCATCGTTGATGCAGGTCACGGTGAAGTCACCGATTATCCGGCCCCGACGCGACAGCATAGGGTTAAGGGCAACCCTTCCCGGCGTTGGAATTTGGCCTGCCATGATCAGATTCAGCCACCTTCGGGCACCGTTGCCTTCGACCCGGTATTTGGAAAAGTTATGGATTTCGTTGATGCCGACGGCGTTGCGTACCGCCTGCACCTCCCTGCGTGTCGCATTCCATGCATTCGAGCGGCGGAAGGTTGGCGTTTCCATCGGCTCATCGCCGTGCTCAGCGAAAAAATTGACCACTTCGGTGCCGTACTGCGCACCGAAAACCGAGCGCGCCGATTTCCAGACATCATACATCGGCGATGTCCGGTTTGGTCTTGCCGCCGGCAATTCCTCATTCGGGTAAACCACGGAGAATCGCCGCCGGTAAAATTCGATGACCTTCGGCAAAGTGTAGGAAGGGTTGATCCATTTGCCGAAGCGCGCCACATCCAGGGCAAACGTATCGCGTTCGGTCTCTCCTTCAACCATCCACTGCGCCAATATCAAGCCGACGCCACCGCCCTGCGAGAATCCTGCCATCACGCCGCATGCGGACCAGTAATTTCGGAGACCTGGAACCGGCCCGACCAGCGGATTGCCATCGGGCGCGAAGGTGAACGGCCCGTTAATGACACGTTTCACTCCCGCGGACTCTAACACCGGATAGCGAAATGAAGCATGGTCGATCGAGTCCGAGATCCGGTCAAGTTCGTCGGGCAGCAGCTCATGGCCGAAATCCGCCGGCGTGCCATCGACAGCCCAGGGCTGGCAGGCCTGCTCATAGAACCCGATACACAGTCCCTTTCCTTCCTGGCGCAGGTAGTTCTCTCCACCGGGATCAACGACATGCGGATGCTCTGCACCCGGTTCAGAAAATTCCGCGATATCCCCGGTCACCAGATATTGGTGCTGCATGGGATGCAGCGGCAGGTAAACTCCCGCCATCATCCCGACTTCGCGTGCCCAGAGTCCGGCTGCATTGACAACATGCTCGGCGTGGACCGTGCCGTTGCGGGTGATAACATTCCAACTGCCATCGGCGAGTTGGTGGGTTTCCAGGACCGGGTTATTGGTGACAATTTCGGCACCGGCCATAGTTGCGGCCTTGGCATAGGCATAGGTTGTGCCCGATGGATCCAGATGCCCGTCCAGCTCATCATAGAGTCCGCCGACAATGCCTTCCAGATTTGTCAACGGAGACAGCCCGGCGATCTCATCCGGCGTGACCACGCGGGTTTCCAGTCCCATGAAGCGGTGTTTTGCCCGCTCGGCACGAAACATATCCATCCGTTCCGGCGTGTCTGCCAGGGTTATGCCGCCGACATGATGCAACCCGCATGACATGCCGGTCAGCTCCTCCAACTCCCGGTACAGGCGGATCGTATAACCTTGCAGTGCCGCCATATTAGTGTCGCCATTGATTGTATGAAACCCTCCGGCGGCGTGCCAGGTTGACCCCGAGGTCAATTCCGATCGTTCGATCAGCGTGACATCGCTCCATCCGTATTTTGTCAGATGATACAGCACCGAACAGCCGACGACCCCGCCGCCAATGACGCACACCCGAGTTTCGGCCTTCATGAGCTTGTCTCTCCATTGCGGACTGCCGGTTCCATTGAGCCGGAACAGAGAGACTTGCAAGCGCAACCGCATAGCCGGATGCGGAATTCCGAGCCGGCAAAATCGTTACCGATTGACGCAGCCTCAATCCCTCAACATAAGGCTAAGCCGTCCAGGGATTATTGGATTATTCAGCCGCAAGGCGCAAAGTCGGGAGAGTGAGTTGAAATCGCATTACAGGGTGGTGGTGATCGGCGGCGGTGTGGTCGGCTGTTCGGTGCTGTATCATCTGGCCAAATTCGGATGGAAGGATGTTTGCCTGATTGAGCGCTCGGTGCTCACCGCGGGCTCTTCTTGGCATGCGGCGGGAGGAGTCCATGCTCTGAATGCCGATCCGAACATGGCGGCGCTGCAGGCCTATACCATTGACCTGCTCACCGAGGTTGAGGCGGAATCCGGACAGTCGATCGGACTGCATATGACTGGCGGCATCACGGTCGCATCGGCGCCGGCACGCTGGGAATGGCTGAAGTCAGCCTATCGTATTTTTCAGACAGTCGGCATCGAGGACTGCCATTTGATGTCACCGGAGGAAATCAGGGAGCGTTGCCCGATCATGAATGTTGACGGCGTGATCGGCGGCTTGTGGGCGGACCGGGAAGGATATGTCGATACCACGGGAACTGTGCACGCCTATGCCGCGGCGGCAAAGAAACGCGGTGCCGAGATCATTGAACATTGCCGGGTCACGGAGCTGTCCGCGAATGCCGACGGAAGCTGGGACGTCATTACCGAAAACGGCATTGTCCGTACCGAACATGTCGTGAATGCGGCAGGACTTTGGGCAAAGCAAGTCGGACGCATGGCGGGTCTCGAACTGCCATTGTCACCGCTGCAGCACCATTATTTCGTGACCGATACAATCCCGGAAGTCGCTGAACTGGATTTTGAGGTTCCAATGACAGTGGATCTGGAGGGATTCACCTACATGCGGCAGGACCAGAAAGGGATTCTGGTTGGAATTTATGAGCGCGACCATAAGCATTGGCAGATCGACGGCGCGCCCTGGGAATATGGTATTGAATTGATTGAAGAGGAGCTCGACCGGATTTCCGATGAGCTCGACATGGCGTTCCGGCGTTACCCGGTGCTCGAAAATACCGGCATCAAGAACTGGGTGAACGGCGCATTCACATTTTCGCCTGATGGCAACCCGTTGGTCGGTCCGGTCCGCGGCACCCGGAATTACTGGCTGGCCTGCGGCGTCATGGCAGGATTTCTGCAGGGCGGCGGTGTCGGCAAATCATTGGCGGAATGGATGATTCACGGTGAGACCGAAACCGATTCCTGGTCTATGGATATCGCCCGCTACGGCGACTTCGCGCAGAATCGTGAATATATCCGGCAGACAACCGGCCAGTTTTACTCGCGCCGTTTTGTCATGACTTATCCGAATGAACAGTTGTGGGCCGGGCGTCCATTGAAGAAATCACCCTCTTATCAGGCGATGCGGGATGATGGTGCCCGGTTCGGTGAGAATTGGGGCTTGGAGTCACCGATTTATTTCGCGCCGGCGGAATTCGAGGAAATTCCGACACTGAAACGTTCCAATGCGTTCGACATCATCGGAGAGGAATGCCGTGCGGCGCGGGAGTCGGCCGGGCTGCTGGACATATCCGGTTACTCGCGCTTCCGTGTGCAGGGTGTGAATGCGGCGAGTTGGCTCAATCGCCTCCTGGCGGGACGTCTGCCGGATATCGGCAAATGCGGACTTGCCCCGATGTTGGCGCCGAGCGGTCGGTTACGCGGCGACCTGATGCTTTTGCATTGGGATGACAATGAATGGTGGCTGATGGGAAGCTACTATCTCCGTGAATGGCATCTGCGGTGGTTCCACGATCACCTGGCGGAAGGAGTTTCGGTGGAGGATATTTCTGACCGGGTTGTCGGTTTCTCGCTGGTCGGCCCGAAATCACGCGATGCGCTGCAGCGCCTGACCCACAGCGATGTCTCTAACGCCGCCTTTCCTTTCATGCATCTGCGTCAACTGGATGTCGGCCTGGTGCGTGCCCGGGTCGCCAGGGTCAGCGTATCCGGCGAACTCGGCTATGAAATCAACTGCGCCGCATCTGACCATGCAACACTCTACCGCTGCTTGTCGCAGGTCTGCGGGGAGCAGGGTGGACGCAATATCGGCATGAATGCGCTGCTTTCGCTCAGGCTTGAAAAGAGTTTCGGGATCTGGAACGCCGAATTCATGCAGGCCTACAGGCCGGGAGAGACCGGGCTGGATCGATGGATCGACTTTGCCAAGCCGGATTTCATCGGCAAACAGGCGGCGCACCAGGAGCGGATGCAGGGAACCGGCCGGCGTCTGGTTACGCTCGCGGTCGATGCAACGGATGCGGACGCCACAGGTTATGAACCGGTGTGGAAGGATCGGAACCGCGTCGGATTCGTGACTTCCGGTGGATATGGGCATGTCGTGGGTCAGAGCCTGGCCATGGCATTTGTCGCCGAGGAATTCTCAGCATTCGGCACCGAACTCACCTGCCATGTGGTAGGTGAGGAGCGGACCGCAAGGGTTATTGCCCCATCACCTCACGATCCCAAGGGACTGAGGATGCGGGCATAATCTCCAGCCCGACAATGGCGCACCCTTTCATTACGCTCGCGGCAGCCTTGATGCTGTCGGAGCCGGCGGCGGCGGATGATCTGCGGCAAATTGACGGGCAGCCGGTGAGTGTCACTCAAATGGCTTCAAAACTCAGACTGCCGTGGGGGCTGGCTTTTCTTCCCGGTTGCGAATTCCTGGTGACGGAAAAGCGGGGGCGGCTCTTGCGCTTTGACCTCGAAGGGCACCGGAGCCGGGTCGCGGGACTGCCGAAAGTGAAGACCGGCGGGCAGGGGGGGTTACTCGACATTGAGACGGCACGGGATTTCAATACATCGCGCCAGCTCTTTCTGACCTATTCGGCGGCGCGGGAAGCCGGAACCGGCACCGCGTTGGCGGTGGCGGAACTGTCTGAGGATGGTGACCGGCTGGAGAAACTGCGTGAGGTTTTCATTTCCTCGCCGGTGAGCAACGGAAATCGACATTTCGGGTCCAGAGTCGTGGAAGCGGAAGATGGAAACCTGTTCCTGAGCGTCGGTGACCGCGGCGAGCGTTCCACTGCCCAGTATCCGGGATCGCATAATGGCAGCATCCTGCGCATCCGGCGTGATGGCACGGTGCCCGATACCAACCCCTTTACCACATCGCCGGAAGCGAAACCGGAAATCTGGTCTATCGGCCACCGAAACCCGCAAGGCATGACGTTCGACAATGACGGGCGGTTGTGGATTTCGGAACATGGTGCACGCGGCGGTGATGAAATCAATCACGTCCTCCCCGGGTTGAATTTCGGCTGGCCGGTGATTTCCTATGGCGTGCATTATTCGGGCCGAAAAATCGGCGAAGGTTTCAGCAAGGAGGGAATGGAACAACCGGCGCATTACTGGGATCCTTCAATCGCACCATCAGGCATGATTGCCTATTCGGGTGCCCTGTGGCCGCAATGGGAAGGGAATCTCTTTGTCGGATCACTGAAATTCGACCTGATTTCACGGCTTGAGCTGTCAGATCGGCTCCGCGAGACCGAACAGATTCGAATCCCTGAAACCAAAAGAGTGCGCGATGTGCAGGAAGCGCCGGACGGCACGATTTGGTTTATCTCGGAGGATAGGGGCGCGGTATACCGGATATCGCCGCCAAGCGGCCCGCCCGGCGACAGCGGTTGGTGTCATTGAAGCGGCTCAACGCTGGAATACGCATCCACCTGATGATATAGGCCGCGCTTCCACGATTTGGCAGGGACGAGCGGAATGACGGTTGCATGGGAGAGATCCGGTTGGCGGCGGAAGCCCCGTATCCAGATGCCGGACTATCGTGACCCGGGCCGGGTGTCGGCAGTGGAAAGAGAGTTGAATGCGCTGCCACCGCTGGTTTTCGCCGGTGAAGTCAGAAACCTGCGGAGCCATCTGGCCAAGGTCTGCGAAGGTAAGGCCTTCCTGTTACAGGGCGGAGACTGCGCCGAGAGTTTTTCCGAATTCAATGCCGATGCCATCCGGGACACGTTCCGGGTATTGCTGCAGATGGCGGTGGTTCTGACCTACAGTGCCAAATGCCCGGTGGTGAAGGTCGGCAGGATGGCGGGGCAATTCGCCAAACCGCGCTCGGCGGCGACGGAATCACAGGATGGGGTCGAATTACCGAGCTACCGCGGTGATATTATCAACGGTATCGAGTTCAATGAAAATGCCCGGCTTCCGGATCCGGACCGCATGCTCCGCGCCTATACCCAGGCTGCGGCGACGCTTAACCTGTTGCGTGCATTCAGCCAGGGTGGGTATGCCGATATCCATCATGTTCACTCCTGGACGCTTGGATTCACCGAGGCGAAGGAGGCTGAGAAATACCGCGGCCTCGCCGCACGCATAACCGATGCGCTCGATTTCATGGAAGCTGCCGGCATCGATGCTGACCGTGTCGGTCGCCTGAAGCGTGTCGATTTCTACACCAGTCACGAGGCGCTGCTCCTGGAATATGAGGAGGCGTTGTGCAGGATTGACTCCACTTCCGGAAAACCCATCGCCGGCTCCGGGCATTTGATCTGGATCGGCGATCGCACCAGGCAGCCGGATGGTGCCCATGTTGAATTCTGTCGTGGCGTACAGAACCCGATTGGGATCAAATGCGGGCCTTCGCTGGAAGTGTCCGACCTGCTGTCCTTGCTGGAGAGTCTGAACCCCGGAAACTTGCCGGGAAAAATCGTCCTGATATCACGATTCGGCAGGGGCAAAGTGGCAAATCATCTGCCGCGGCTGGTGCGGGCAGTGGAGCGCCAGGGAGCCAGCGTGGTATGGTGCTGTGATCCCATGCACGGCAATACGGTGAAATCCGACAGCGGTTACAAGACGCGCCGTTTCGACAGCGTGTTGGCTGAGGTCCGGGAATATTTTTCAATTCACGCCGCCGAGGGAACTTATCCGGGGGGTGTGCATTTCGAAATGACCGGTAAAGATGTCACCGAATGCACCGGAGGCATCCGCGATGTCTCCGACGAGGATCTGCACGACCGCTACCATACCGCCTGCGATCCGAGGCTGAATTCCTCGCAGGCACTTGAACTGGCGTTTCTGGTTTCCGAGGAACTGTCAAAGCATCAATTCTCACGGTCGTCCGATAACCCGGTTGCGGCGGCCTGATTCCGGCATTCGCCCATCCGTGTTAAACGGCAGTCTGCTGCGCGTGTTCCAGGCCCGCGCGCACGATATTCTCGCAATGCGCGGCCAGCTGTTTCCGATCAGTGAAATCCCGCAAATCCACCGGTTGGTGAAATTCGATCCTGGCGCTGCCGCCACCCGGTTTTGACAGAACCGAGAACAGGCTCTCACCGAAACCGATCTCACCCCAATAAGCGTAATCCCCGGAATGTTCACCGCGCCGGTTCCAATAGCTGAGTGTCACCGGCTGCAGTTGGATTTGTGGACCGGCCCCGGTTCCGAAACATGCGGCGAACAGTGTCGATTTGAAAGCCAGTACCCGGCGGCCGTCAGTGCTTGTGCCCTCAGGGAAAAACACCAGCCTGTCGCCCACGGCAAGGCGTTGTCGAAACTCCACATGTTGCCGCAATGCCCGTTTCGGATCGCGTTCGACGAAAACCGCTCCGGTCGCCTTTGCGAGAATTCCAATTCCGGGCCATCCGGCAACCTCGGATTTTGCCACGAAGATCAGGCGGGTTGCCGCGTTCAGGGTAAAAATATCCAGCCAACCGATATGGTTGGCCACGATGATGCCGCCGCCCTGCATCGGATAGCCAAGCTGAATCGATTTCAGTCCCATGATTCTCAGGCTTGCCTTGCAGGCAAGCTGCGTAATGCCGGGCGTCAGTGGCCGGCCCCAGGGCCATTCAAAGAGCCGTATGATGAGAAAGAGCACAAGCAATCCATAGATGACAATGGCCATGAACAGCCATCGGAACAGGAATCGAATCCAGCGGATGAAACCGCTTTCCCGGCTCTCCGTCGGCGCTTTCCCGGTCACTGAGCACCCCTCACACGGACATAGCGCTCGCGCCTTCCTTCCATCATCCTGTGGGTATCGAGAATGAGGCACACATCGGTTGTATTGAAGTCATGATCAACAAATACTCCTTCTCCGACAAATCCACCCAATCGAAGATAGGATTTCAGCAGCGGCGGGATGGATCTGAGGGCAGCGCTCACATCCACCTGATCACAGGGTATCCGTCGTGGCAAAGCGTTTACCTGCAACGAACTCACCCGCAGCGACTCGGGTGCCAGATGACGGCAATGCAGGTAGGATAACGGATTCAACAGTTTCGTTGTATCTGTGCCGTGAAAACTGGCCACACCGAACATGATCTCGATTTCATGACTGAGAACATAATCCGCCAAGCCGTTCCAAAGGTGAAAAATCGCTGAGCCGCCACGATAATCCGGATGCACACAGGAGCGGCCGAGTTCGACCAGGTTCCGCCCGGACCGAACAAGCGGTGACAGGTCGAACTCCGACGCCGAGTAAAACCCGCATTCCTCAGCCGCGACATCGTGGCGGAGCAGGCGGTACACCCCGACAACATGCTCCAGGGTATCTTGGTTCCGGTTTGAATCCACGAGCAGCAGATGATCGAAATGGACGTCAAAGCGGTCAGATTCCAACTTCCTTGCATGATCGGCATCGGGTCCGGATGCGCCGAGTTCCTCGACGAACACCTTGTAGCGCAAGCGCTGCGAAGCCAGCAGATCCTGTTCGGACCCGGTCAGGCGGACGCTGAGTGACCCGGTCTCCGTCATAATGCGCTTTGCCGGAACGGGTTTGCCGCCGTCTGCTCCCCCTTTGCATCCGCAGGCTCCGGCGCAGCCTCAAGCAGAACCTGCGAACCGTCTATGACCAATTTTCCAGTGTTTTCAAAATTTACGGTGATCCGGTCTCCGACAATGGATTGAACCTGCCCGGTTCCCCAACTCTCCTGGTCCGGATTGAGAACCAGCATCCCCGGTTCCAGCAATGTGTTGAGTTCAAGCATGGTCAGATTTTGATGCCGTCAACCCTTTCCGGTAGCGCGCGATATTTTCCCGGTAATGCTCCGCTGGCTGCGAATATTCCTGGATTTCTCCTTCATTCAATTCACGCACAATCCGGGCCGGTGCACCAAGCAGAAGGGAATATGGAGGAAACCGCTTGTTCTCGGTTACCAACGCACATGCTCCGACGACCGAATGGTCGCCAATCTCGGCGCCGTTCAGAATTGTCGCTCCCATCCCGACCAGGCTGTTGTCGCCGATCCTGCACCCATGCAGCATGGCCCGGTGGCCGATCGTGCAGTTTTCTCCGATTATCAACGGAAAGCCCATATCCGTATGCAGAATGCAGGCCTCCTGGATATTTGATCCCCGGCCTACGGTAATCGGTTCATTGTCGCCGCGTAAAACCGCGCCGAACCAGACTGATACATCCTCCCCGAGGATGACATTTCCGATCAGATTTGCGTCCGGTGCCAGCCAGTGGCGCTCCGCGGAAGGGAGTTTCGGGCTTATGCCGTGCAGCGCGTAAATTCCCACTCCCGCTAACCCCCGGCTTCATCCCTCAATTTTCTGACCATATCCGATACCCCGATCTGGCGATCACGGCGCAGTCTTTCCGCCTGCACAATCTGTTGAATCTGCCTGAACACGGCGTCCAGCCGGCTGTTGACCAACACATAATCATAATCCGCCCAGTGCAGGATTTCGTCTTTCGCCTTGGCCATTCTCTGTTCGATTGCCACGGGAGAGTCTTTACCACGATCCCGCAGGCGGTCCCGCAATGCCGCCATGCTCGGCGGAAGCACGAAAATCGCCACCGAATCGCCGCCGAACTCTGAATTCTTGATCTGCAACCCACCTTGCCAATCAATATCAAAAACCACGTCACACGACTCGGCGATCGCAAGCTGCACCGGTTTCAAGGGAGAGCCGTAATTATAGCCGAATACTTCCGCCGATTCGAGCAATTCGCCACGATCCTTCATCGCTGCGAAATCCTTTGGAGAGCAGAAATGGTAATCAACACCATTCACTTCACTTTCGCGGGAAGGGCGGGTAGTCGCGGAAACCGAAAACGTGACCGAGCGGTCCCATTCGGTGAGTTTTCTCGCAAGAGTGGTTTTGCCGGCACCGGACGGCGAAGATAGAATTATCAGTAAGCCCCGCCGCTTTTGTCCGGTCATATTCATCCTTCCGCGTAGAGCCGTCAAATAAATCGGGGCTCTAAAATGTGCGTCTTCTATGGCAAATGCTGCGGCTGATAAAGACCAATACCCAAATTGGCGGTGCCGCATACACCCCGGTGCCCTCAGAATCCGGCAAGCCCATGGCTGCTGTCATCCGAGCGCCAAACCCCTGGTTCAATCAACAGAAAATCGGCACAGTCTGACAGCTGATGGGCGGTATTGGCGGTAAGTCCGCCTTCCGCGACCGACGGAAGCACGGTGAATTCGTGCCACCATCTGAACAGTTCCGGCCGCGCCACTTCCCGACCATCCGGCCCGGTATGGAAAACCGGCCCAAAGGATACGTAATCCGCGCCGGCTTCGCCCGCCCGTATCCCCGCATGCCTTGTGGTGCCGCAATTGGCACCGACCGTGTATTCGGAACCAAGGAGTGCACGGGCCGAGCGGACCTGACCCGGCCCACCGCTCAGATGCACACCGTCCAATCCCAGTGGCCGCACCAAATCGGAACGATTTTCAACGAGTACCGACAGATTTTGTCCGTCAGTCATCCGCAGCAGTATTTCGGAAGCTTGTTTCAGATCATCGTCGGCGTCCGCTGAGAGACCGAGCCGGATGCTGGCAACGCGCGGATGCTCCATCGCCCGCTGCAATCCGACGCAGAATTTCCCGGGATGGAACTCGCTGTCGGTAAGCAGACAGAGTTGGGCAACCATCAGCCTGTATTCCAAATTGCATCAACAGCCGGACATTACGAAGATTTCACTCTGTGCCGCAAGGCGGTGACAAAACTCCGCGCCGCGATTGCCGCAGATGAGCGTAACCGGTATCAGACCGCCATTCGGTGCAAAGGAGCGACAATACCCGTGTCCGAAATGGCCCAGGAGCCGGTAATCATACTGGTAAGGCCGCAGCTTGGTGAGAATATCGGAGCCGCGGCACGCGGTATGCTGAATTTCGGGCTGCGGAGGCTGCGCCTCGTCGACCCGCGCGATGGCTGGCCGAACCCCGCCGCCGCCGCGATGGCGAGCGGTGCCGGACGGGTGCTGGATGCGGCTTCCATCTATCCGGATGTGGAGTCTGCCCTGGAAGGCGTTTCCTATGTGGTGGCGACAAGCGCAAGGAAACGGGAGCTGGTAAAGCCGGTGATACCGCCGGAAGGCGCGATGACCGAACTCCGTTCGCGTATCCGGGCCGGACAGCGCCCCGCGATCCTTTTCGGACCGGAACGCACCGGGTTGGAAAATTCTGAACTGGTATATGCCAACAGTATTGTTGAAGTTCCGGTGAACCCGGAATTCAGATCGATCAACCTGGCGCAGTGTGTGTTTCTGCTGGCTTATGAATGGATGCGGAGCGCGGCGCATTCCGACACTCGATCTCAATCCGCTCCAGTGCCGGCGGATGCAGGTGAAAAGTCACACTTTATCCATACGCTCATGCAGGATCTGGATCGTGCCGGGTTTTTTTGGCCACCGGAAAAATCGCCGGGAATGCGGCAGAATTTGAAAAACCTTTTCATGAGGATGGAGTTGTCCGGCCCGGAGGTGAGGACATTGCACGGTGTGCGGCGCGCGCTGCAGCGCCGGACGCCGAGTGGCGGTAGCGAAGCACCGGCGGTCATGCAGGCAGATGGGGGTTGTGGTGAGTAAGAGCCGGAAACTCTTTGAGGAAGTCGATCACCGGCGGGAGACCCCGGTGCCGGACACGGGGCCGGGTGGCACTTCCGCCATACGGATTTGGCTTGCCATTCTGTTGCTGCTGACGCTGGCTACAATTCTCCTGGGTGGTCTTACCCGGCTCACCGACTCCGGACTTTCGATCACCGAATGGAAACCGTTGACCGGTATTCTGCCGCCGCTCAGTGACATCGCCTGGAGCACGGAGTTTGCCAAATATCAGGTCATTCCCGAATTCAGACTGCAGAATTCGGAAATGGATCTGGACAGCTTCAAGGCCATCTATTGGTGGGAATGGACGCATCGACAACTCGGCCGTCTCGTCGGCCTTGTATGGTTTGCCGGATTCGCCTGGTTCGCATGCCGCCGGGAATTACGTTCCCGCCGCCTTATGGGATCGACCGTGATCGGCGGATTGATTGCGCTTCAAGGCGCGGTCGGCTGGTGGATGGTGGCCAGCGGATTGACCGGGGATGCGCTGGATGTCGCACCTTACCGGCTGGCCATTCATCTCGGCCTCGCATTCGCCATTACCGGGTTGTTGCTTTGGCAGCTTCAGCATCTGAGCCGTGATCACCATGTCCATTTGCAGGCGCGGCGGGAGCGGGAAGGAACACTTGAATTACCCTCGCTTGTATTGATGTGCCTTGTCTTTCTGCAGATCCTGGCAGGCGGCATTGTAGCCGGCAATGATGCCGGTGCCGCATTTCCGACCTGGCCGCTGATGAATGGTGAGTTCTTCCCCGCCGACAGTTTCTCAAACACACCATTTCTGACAAATTTTGTTGAAAATCTCTCCCTGGTGACATTCATGCACCGCTCAATCGGCTATCTGACCGTGCTTTCCGCGGCTCTAGCCTGGTGGATGAGCCGGAGCAGCGCGCGCCTGCAGTCAAAGCGCGGTTTCACCTGGATGCTGGGTCTGATCCTGGGCCAAAGCACGCTTGGAATTCTGACATCTCTCCATGCCGCGTCAACACCAACGGCGATTCTACATCAGCTCGGCGCCATCATTGTTTTCAGCGCCGCAATCCGGTTGCGTTACATCTGCATGTATCCCGAATTGATCCGCCGAGGCTGAAACACGCTCCGGCTCAGAAAAGGATTCCCGAATGAACAGCGGCACCAGAACCGAAGGTAATTCGAGTGACTATGAAATGCTGTTGCGGTTCCACCGCGAGACGGCTGCATTGGAGCAGCTCGGTGAGCTGGCCGGTTGGGACCAGGAAACTTTCATGCCGCCACAGGCCGTCGAACAGCGGTCAGAGCAGATCAGCGCACTCACACGGGTTATCCATAACCGCATGGTTTCAAATGAGTTCGGGGATTTGATCGCTGCCGCCGGAGGCACCGGTTCAGACCAAGTTGCCGGCGCCAACCTGCGCTTGCTGCGGGTCAGGCGGCGACGCGCGATGGCAGTCCCGGCTGACTTGGCGGTTGCGATCGCGCGTGAGACGGTGATGGCCGTGAGCGCCTGGCAGCAGGCCAGGAAGTCCGAGGACAGTTCGGTCTTTCTTCCCAATTTGAAGACGATCATCCGGCTTAAGCGCGAGGAGGCATCCCACCTTGCCGAGGGCGGGGACAAATACGCGGCATTACTATCAGTTTTTGAACCCGGAATTCCTTCCGATTGGCTGGACGGGCTTTTCCGCCGCCTTCACGACCGGTTGAAACATCTGCGTGATGCGGCGATCGATACCGGTGCCAGGACGCCGGAACTCAGCGCCCGGTTTCAACGCAGCCGGCAGTTGGAGCTGGCACGGATTATTGCCGGTTCCTTCGGTTATGACTGGAATCGGGGCCGTCTTGACCAATCGGCACATCCCTTCACCTCGGGCAGCTGCGATGATGTGAGGATCACCACCCGCGTGGATGAGAGCGACCCTTACAATTGCCTTTATTCAACCATCCATGAAACCGGGCACGGCATCTATGAGCAGAACATCCTCAAAGATTATGCTTTCATGCCGGTCGCCGGTGGTGCCTCCTTCGGCGTTCATGAGAGCCAGTCGCGCTTCTTTGAAAACCAGGTCGCACGCTCCCGCGCCTATTGCAGCTGGCTGTACCGGAAGTTGGGTGCCACATTCGGCGAATTCGGCATTGAAGATGAGCGCCAGTTCTTTGCCCATGTCAACCGGCTCCAACGCGGCCATATCCGGACCGAATCCGATGAGATTCAGTATAATCTGCACATTATGCTGCGCTACGATCTGGAACGGAAATTGATTGCAGGTGAGTTGGAGGTGAATGATCTTGAGGAGGCATGGAATTCACAGTTCGCTGCCGATTTCGGCTTTGCCGTCGACAGCCCGTCCCACGGAATGTTGCAGGATATCCATTGGGCGGCTGGGCTCATCGGCTATTTTCCAACCTATACTCTCGGCAATATCTATAGCGGCTGCCTGCATGACGCGCTGCGCCGGGACATTCCGGATCTTGATGATTATCTGCGGCAAGGCGATCCGATGCCGGCGGTCGAGTGGATGAAAACCAACATACAGCAATATGGGGCAGTCTTTCAGCCTTTGAAGTTGATACGGCGGGCCACCGGCGGGGAAGTGTCGGAATTGCCGCTGATCAAATATCTGGAAGAGAAATTCTCGGATCTTCATGGTGTCGGACTTGCCTTGCAGGCTTCATGAATCAATGCGCTCTCCGGCGAAAATGAGTGTCGATGAACTGCACCGGTTTCTGGCAATCCATTTTCCGCAGGTCTCGGATTCGATTCACATCGAAGAGTTGGGAAACGGCTTCGGCAAAATCCGCTACCGGGTAGGGGGTCAAAATCTACGGCCGGGTGGAACCGTGGCCGGGCCGACCATGTTTCTCCTCGCCGATGTCTCGATCTACGTGCTGGTTCTGGCTGCTATCGGGCCCAGGGAACTTGCTGTGACCACCAATTGTTCGATTGATTTCATGCGCAGACCGGCGCCTGATGATTTGCTCGCGCATGCCAGACTTCTGAAGCTGGGGAGACGGTTGGCAGTCGGCGATGTTCTGATTTATTCCGCCGGCATGGCTGAACCGGTCGCGCGCGCCGGGGTTACCTACTCCATACCGGTGGATACCACTCGATAGAATCGGGAAATCATTGTGGTAATATAATACAACAGTCCTTTTGTGTGATAAATCAACAATTAAGTTGTGTTTGTGGTTGACCTCACAAAAAATACCGCTAGAGGAGCCGGGTGGTTCAACATAGTGAGTGCGGATATGCGGACCTATTCAGCGAAACCCGCTGACATTGCCAAAGAGTGGGTTGTGATTGATGCGGAGGGAATTGTGCTCGGACGCCTGTCGGCGTTTGTGGCTTCACGGTTGAGAGGCAAGCACAAATCTTATTTCACACCGCATGTGGATTGCGGCGATCATGTCATCATCATCAATGCCGAAAAGGTCCAATTGACCGGTCGCAAGCGGAAGCAGAAAACCTATTTCCGCCATACCGGCTATCCCGGCGGCATCAGGTCGCGGACCGCGGAACAAATTCTCTCGGGCAGGCATCCGGAAAGGATTGTCACCAAGGCGGTTCAGAGAATGCTTCCGAGCAACCGTCTGTCGCGGAAGCTGATGACAAATCTGCGGGTATATGCGGGATCTTCGCATCCGCATGATGCGCAGAAGCCGAAATCCATTGCGATGGCGGCGATGAACATAAAGAATAGCCGGAGGGCGGCACAATGAGTGAAACTCTGAATTCCCTGGAGGAACTCGGAAACGCTCCGGAGGCGGGCGACATTGAAGTCACCGAGGCCGCGGAAACCCGGCGGGAGCCGGAACGCGACGGGTTGGGCCGAGCCTACGCCACGGGAAAGCGTAAGAATGCGATTGCCAGGGTATGGCTCAAGGCCGGCACCGGGCGGATTACCGTCAACGGCTCGGACCTTTCCGCCTATTTCGTTCGCCCGGTGTTGCAGATGATCCTTCGCCGGCCTTTCCAGATCGTTAACGTGGAGGGTCAGTTTGATGTCATGGCAACGGTCAGAGGTGGTGGCCTGTCCGGACAGGCGGGTGCCGTCAAGCACGGCATATCGAAAGCTCTGCAGCTTTATGAACCGTCTTTCCGACCGGCATTGAAGGCAGCCGGATTCCTTACCCGCGATGCGCGTGTCGTGGAGCGCAAGAAATACGGCAAGCGCAAAGCAAGGCGGAGCTTCCAGTTCTCGAAACGGTGATTCCGGGCCATACGCTCCTGCACATTGCAGAGTCTGGTTACACTTCGCTGCATTCAATCCGTCCTCCCGGTGCCGGCAGTCTGAAAAGTTGAAACTCACCTTGACCGGCGCAGCAGTCGAAACGGGGTAGCACTATGCCCGTTGGAATATTTGACTCCGGACTGGGTGGGTTGAATATCTATGAAACGCTTGCGCGGCGGCTACCCGGGGTTTCATTCTGTTATTATGGCGATAATGGAAACGCGCCTTACGGTGTATGCAGTCAGGACCAGATCTTTCGCTACAGCTGTGCAGGAATAGAGCATCTCTGGAGGTTTGGATGCGATCTCGTGATTCTCGCATGCAATACCGCATCGGCGGCGGCGCTGCGCCGGATCCAGGAAGAATGGTTGCCGGACGGAAAACGCGTTCTCGGTGTGTTTGTGCCGACAATCGAGAAGCTCACGGAACGCAGCTGGGGCGATGTTTCACCACCGAGACAGGTCGCCATTGAGCGCGTGGCCCTATTCGCAACGCCGGCGACGGTGGCTTCACGGGCATTTCAACGCGAATTGTCTTTCCGTGCCGTTGGAGTGGATGTTGAAGCGCAGCCATGCGCCGGTCTTGTTGACGCGATAGAGGATGGTGACTTGATGCTGGCCGATGCCATTGCGCAGGTGCATGTGGAAGCATTGCTGCGGCGGATGCCAAATCCGCAGGCGGCGGTTCTCGGCTGCACGCATTACCCCTATGTGGAGGATGCCTTCCGGCAAGCCCTTGGCCCGTTGCCGATATACAATCAACCCGAACTTGTCGCCGAAAGTCTCGCCGACTATCTGCGACGGCATCCGGAATTGAAGGGCGGCAGGGCCAGAGAAAGATTCGTAACTTCGGGAGATCCCGGTTCGGTTTCAATCAAGGCAACGCGCTTTCTGCATCGCTGCATTGAATTCGAGCAGATACCGGTACCGGCAGGGAGATTTGAAACATGAAGAAGGTCGCGATCATCGGAGCCAGTGGCTATACCGGTGCCGAACTGCTCAGAATTATCTGCCTTCACCCGGGATTGAAAATCTCCGCCCTGGCGGCGGACCGGAACGCCGGAAAACATCCGCATGAAGTGTTTCCGGGTCTGCGGAATCTTGAGCTTCCGGTTTTGGAGAAGTTCGACAGGCTGGACTTTTCCGACTTGGATCTTGTGTTTTGCGCCTTGCCGCACGGTGCTTCGCATACGGTGATCCGGCAACTTCCGGCAAAGCTCAGAATAGTTGATCTCTCGGCTGATTTCCGCCTGCGTGACAAAACACAATATCTGCATTGGTACGGACAGGAGCATGCGGCGCCGGAATTGCTCCAGCACGCGGTTTACGGGTTGAGCGAATTCTACCGCGGTGAGATTGCGGCGGCGCGGCTGGTGGCGTGCACAGGCTGCAATGCCGCGACCGGGCTTTACGCATTGCTGCCGTTGATGACCGCGGGCGTGATCGATTACGGTGACATTGTCATCGATCTGAAAACAGGCGTGTCGGGTGCCGGCAGAGCCGCAAAGGTTGCGACGCTGCATTCGGAAGTGTCCGAAGGCGTGCAAGCCTATAACGTCGCCGCGCACAGGCATCTTGCGGAATTCGACCAGGAATTGAGCCGCGCCGCTGGAAAGCCCGTCCGGGTTACATTCGCGCCGCATCTTTTGCCGCTGAACAGAGGAATATTGGCGACAATCTATGTGCGTGGCGAAGCCGGTGAAATTCATTCGGTACTGGCTGAACGTTATGCCGATGAGCCGTTTCTTTCTGTACTGCCATTGGGTCAGCACCCGTCAACGCGGCATGTGCGCGGATCGAATTATGTTCATATCGGCTGCGTTGCCGACCGGCGGAAAGGCCGCACGATCATATTCACGGCCCTCGACAACCTGACCAAGGGATCCTCCGGACAGGCGGTTCAGAACGCCAACCTGATGCTCGGTCTTCCGGAGACGGCCGCGCTGCAATCAGTGCCCCTGTTTCCCTGACCGATGCAAGGCCTCAGGAAACGGCGCCGGATTCAGCTTGTTCTGCTGGCAGCGGCATTACTGACCGTATCCGTCGCCCTGATCGGTTACGGGTTCCGCGACGGCATCGCCTATTTTCGCCTGCCCTCGGATGTGATCGACGACGCCCCGGCCCCGGAAGAGATTTTCCGCCTCGGGGGGCTGGTTGCGGTGGGTTCCATCCGCAGCACGCCGGAGGCCATCCGCTTTGCCGTCACCGATGGTGACCACTCCATTGAGGTAATCTTCAAAGGAATTCTGCCGGATCTCTTCGCCGAGCAGCAGGGTGTTATCGCGAATGGCAGCTACAATGGTGTTGAATTCGTTGCCATTGAGGTGCTTGCCAAGCATGATGAAACCTATATGCCGAAAGAGGTTGCGGATGCTTTGAAGGAAAGGGGTCTGTTCCAACCAGGTGGGAATTGACGGCCCGGCCACTCCGCCCGCCTGTCGAACTCCGGAAATAGAGACAGGAATTTGGTTACCGAGCTCGGACATTTCGCTGCGATTCTGGCCTTCCTGGTGGCGCTCTGCCAATGCGTCGTGCCTTCGGTGGGGTATTATTTCGGCTGGGATCGGTGGATGCGGTTCGCCATGCCGGCTTCTGCACTGCAGTTCGCACTGACCCTGTTCGCGTTCCTGGCACTGTGCCACGCCTTCATCAACTCCGACTTCTCCCTCTCCCTGGTTGCCGGAAATTCCCACTCCGCCAAGCCGCTGATTTACCGGGTCGCCGGCGTCTGGGGAAATCACGAAGGCTCAATGCTCCTATGGGTATTGGTGTTGACATTATTCGGAATGTTCGTGGCCTGCTTCGGCCGGCCCCTGCCACTGCGATTGAAATCGCTTGTGCTCGCGGTGCAATCAGCGATTTCGACCGCATTCTTCGCCTTCATTCTGCTGACATCGAATCCATTCAATCGATTGCTTCCGCCGCCAGCCGACGGGGCAGGCCTTGAGCCCTTGCTGCAGGATCCGGGATTGGCGGTGCATCCACCTTTACTTTACCTGGGATATGTCGGCCTCTCGGTTTCATTCAGCTTCGCCGTCGCCGCCCTGATTTCCGGACGCGCCGATGCCGCATGGGCACGGTGGGTACGCCCCTGGACGCTGACTTCCTGGATCTTTCTCACCCTCGGCATCGCGATCGGATCCTGGTGGGCATATTATGAATTGGGATGGGGCGGTTGGTGGTTTTGGGACCCGGTGGAAAATGCTTCCTTCATGCCCTGGTTGCTGTCCACGGCGCTGCTGCATTCGGCCATGGTGGCGGAGAAGCGGGAATGCTTGAAAAGCTGGGTCATTCTGCTGGCGATACTCGCATTTTCCCTTTCCCTGAGCGGTACCTTTCTGACCCGCTCCGGCATCATCACATCGGTTCACTCCTTTGCCTCAGACCCGGGGCGGGGCCTGTTCATACTCTCAATTTTAGGGCTTTTCTCAGGCGGGAGCCTGCTGCTCTACGGCTTTCGCCACTCAACTCTCGTGCCGAGCGGCGCCTTCGCCCTGGTCAGCCGGGAATCCGCCTTGATCCTGAACAATATCCTTCTGATCGGAGCCGCTTTCGTTGTTTTTCTCGGCACTTTCTGGCCGCTGATCGCTGAATTGCTGTTTCAACGCATCATGTCGGTCGGGCCGCAATTCTTCAATTCAACCTTTACCCCTTTCATGATCGGATTGGTGCTGGTGCTTCCGGTAGGTGCGGTGCTGCCGTGGAAGCGAGCTTCGCTGTCCGAGGGACTGAGGCGCATGCGTATGGCACTGGTCACTGCAGTCATCGCCGGACTCGCCATCTACTGGTTGCAACCGGAGGCACAATTTCTGGCTCCCATCGGCTTGGCATTGGCAATTTGGCTGGTCAGCGGAGCGTTCCTCGATATCTGGCACCGGATACGTCCACGACGCGTTTCAATCCGGGCTGCGTTCGCCCGGCTGTCCGGACTGCCCGGCGCTGACTGGGGCAAAGCCCTTGCCCATGCCGGTCTTGGAATATCGATCGCCGGTATTTCCGCTGTGACCGGTTGGGAGATCGAGGATATCCGAATTGCGAGGCCGGGAGACAGTTTTCAACTCGGTTCCTATTCCGTTCGGTTTGAACAGAGTTTCGAACGTGAGGGGCCGAATTACCTGGCGCTCGGCGCCGAGTTCGAACTCACGCAGGGCGGAAAAACTCTGACCACATTGTTGCCGGAGAGGCGGCATTACCCGGCTGCCGGGCGACAGACGACCGAAGCCGCGATCGATATGGGCTTCTGGCGCGACATCTATCTCGTGGTCGGCGAGATCCACCCCGGTGGCGGCTACACTGTGAAATCCTACATCAAACCACTCGCCAACTGGATTTGGCTGGGTGCGCTCGTGATGGCGGCGGGTGGGTTGATCAGCCTGTCCGACCGCCGCCTTCGTATCGGCGCCGGGCGACGGGCACGGCAGTCAACTCCCGTGCGGGACTAACATTATGCCTTTCTTCCGGCTTAGCCTGATCTGCGCGCTGTTGACCGCCATTCCGGCAGCGGCGGTGGAACCCGATGAGATTCTTCCGGAGCCGGCACTCGAGGAAAGAGCGAGGGCTATCTCGAAGGAACTACGCTGTCTGGTCTGCCAAAATGAATCCATCGATGATTCCAACGCGCCGCTGGCGGAGGATCTGCGACTGCTGGTTCGGGAATTGCTGGTTTCCGGATTGACCGACGACGAGGTCTTCGAGCATGTGACCGGGCGTTACGGTGAATTTGTGCTGCTGCGGCCACGGGCATCGGGAAGCAACCTGATACTGTATCTCGCCGGACCCGCCTTTCTGCTCACCGCACTGGGGGTCGCCGCGGTATATGTGCGGCGAAGAGGGCGTGGCAGACCGTCTGAGCGGCAGGAGTTGAGCGAGGCCGAGAAACGGAAAATTCAGGAACTGACAGGATGAACCTGTCAATTCGGCACCATACTGGGAGAAAAGTTTATGGAATATGAGACCATCCGGATGCAGTCCGAAGCCGGCGTTACCGTCATCACATTGGCACGGCCGGATGTCATGAATGCGCTGAACAGCCAGATGCGCGGTGAAATCGCCGATGCCGTCAGGCAATCCGCCAAGCTGGGCAGAGTTCTCGTGATCACGGGTGAGGGGCGCGCTTTCTGCTCGGGACAGGATCTCGGCGACCGGGTCAATCCGGCGGACGCCGATCTCGAAAGAACCCTTCGCGACGAATATTTCCCGATCCTGCAGGCAATCAGCAATCTGGAAATTCCGACAATTTCAGCGGTCAATGGCCCGGCAGCCGGTGCGGGTGCTAATCTCGCACTGGCCGCGGATGTGGTTATCGCAACCGAGAGCGCTTACTTTCTGCAGGCCTTTACCCGTATTGGTCTGATCCCGGATGTCGGCGGAACCTGGTTCCTTCCCCGCCATATCGGCATGGCCAAGGCCATGGGAACGGCATTGTTCGCTAACCGGCTGTCAGCCCGCGAAGCGAGCGAGATGGGACTGATCTGGGAATCCGTGCCGGATCAGGATTTTGAAACCCATTGGCGGGAAAGGGCAAAGATTCTGGCTGAAGGACCGACCGAAGCCTACAGACGGATCAAGCTTGCGATCCGCGAAAGCAGTGGCAACAGTTTCGATGAACAGATCGCTCTTGAAGCCAGGCTTCAGGGTGAAGCCGGAAAGACCCGGGATTTTAAGGAAGGCGTGCTGGCATTCATTGAAAAACGCAAGCCTGAATTCGAAGGCAGGTGACAAGCAGGGCTATCGCGTTTGAAAATATTCCTTTTTGATTTTCTCTTGGATTCTGTGTT